>NZ_JBIUVH010000015.1:0-1167 GCF_044742845.1 Glutamicibacter sp. NPDC087831 | reverse complement strand
ATGATTGCCTGCGCAGTGTGGTTCTCCGAAGCGATCATTTCCAGGCCGCGCTGCTGGCGAGCCAGCTCAGCGTCAATACGCTGCGCGATCTCCGGATCGAGATGCGCGAGGTCTGCGGTCAGGGAATCTGCCGAGAGAGTTGAAGCTTGTGCCATTGCCCATTCCTAAATGTATGAATTGCCGACAACTGATATATCAATCTGCGATTCACTGTATGATGGAAGTCACAGCCCGGTCAATGGGTAGCCCGAAATTATTTCAGCGTGTAGCAATCACGCAGTATGGAACAGAGAAAACGGAGGCAAGATGACACTCGCCACACAGCTTCCCGTGGGCGCCGAGTCCCTGGCTGAACGCGCCTACCTGGTTCTGCGAGACCGGCTCATCATGATGGACATCGCCCCCGGCGACCCGATCAACGAAGCCCATCTGGTCAACGAACTTGGGGTCGGCCGCACGCCGTTGCGCGAGGCGCTCAAGCGCCTGGAGGTCGACCACCTGGTGCAGTCCTATCCGCGACGCGGCACCTTTGCCACCCGCGTGGACATCACGGAGCTGGCCGATATCACCGAAGTCCGCGAAGCCCTGGAACCCCTCGCCGCGGCCAAGGCAGCAGCCCTGCATGGCGGCAGTGCACGCAGTCGCATCGAGGCAACGCTCCAAGCCGTCAGCCAGCTGTCGGGCGCGAATCTCCGGCGCACGCTGATGGAGAACGACCTGGAAGTGCACCGGCTGATCTACCAAGCGGCCGGCAATCACCACCTGGAGCAGACACTGATCCGCCTGGATAACCTTGCCACCCGCATCTGGTGCATGGCCCTGGATCGCCTGCCGAGCATCGACGAGCACATTGAAGAACACATCTCGCTGCTCCAAGCCATCCTCGACGGCGACGCGCAGCTGGCACAGGAGTTGGCCCTGGAGCATATCGTGCATTTCGAGACGTCGGTGCGATCCGTTCTCTAGCCACGGCTTCACCGCTGGAGCGATGCCATGCACTGCGAAAAAATACTTATCCTCATTTCTCAGAATCGAAGACATGTTCGAACACGCGAAGTATAATTAGAACATCTCCGAAGCAAAGGCGCACGGAAACAGCCTCACCCCACCAGCACCCCCCGAGGAATTCGACCTCCACGTCCAAACCGTGCAAAACGACCTCTCCGC
>NZ_JBIUVH010000014.1:0-1168 GCF_044742845.1 Glutamicibacter sp. NPDC087831 | reverse complement strand
GGTGTGGGAGAGTAGGTCACCGCCGGACTTAACTTGAGTAGATGGTTTGAGGCCCTGGTACCGTTTGGTGCCGGGGCCTCACCTGTTTAACCCGTCCCCTGGTAATCGACTTGCTACAGCCTATGGGTTCAGTTTCATGCTGGGCCCTTTTTGTCGTTAACCCCTTTTAGAAGAGTTGAATCTATCAAGGGGCTTCGATCGGCTACGCATGCGTCGATGGCTGGGGGGACAACCTTAGGGCCGCCACTGAGTGTCTTGCCACATTGGACCCGTTTCCCTATGGTATGACTCGTGCCTCCCGTAGACTTGAATTTAGATGTACATGCCTCGAGGGCATGCTGAATAGTTAATAGTGAAGTGATTTGCAAAGGCAAACACGAAGGTTGCGGTATTGAGATAGCCGCTGAAGGGGACATTAGATGTCTAACGAATTCCGCCGTAACTCCGACAACGGACGAGGCGACTTCCGGAACTCAGATTCAAACCGCAACAACTCCCGCGATGGCTTCAAGCGTCGCGACGACCGTAGTGATTTCAAGCGCACCGACGATAACCGTGGTGGCTTCCGCGGTGACCGTAATGCTGACCGCGGCGGTGACTTCAAGCGCGACGACAACCGTGATGGTGGCTTCAAGCGTGATGACAACCGTGGTGGTGGCTTCAAGCGTGACGATAACCGCGGTGGCGGTTTCCGCAATGATGACCGTGGTGGTTTCCGCGGCGAGCGTCGCGATGACAACCGTGGCGGTGGCTTCCGCAATGATGACCGTGGTGGTTTCCGTGGCGAGCGTCGCGATGACAACCGCGGTGGCGGCTTCAAGCGTGATGACAACCGTGGTGGCGGCTTCAAGCGTGATGACAACCGTGGCGGTGGCTTCAAGCGTGATGACAACCGTGGCGGTGGCTTCAAGCGTGATGACAACCGCGGTGGCGGTTTCCGCAATGATGACCGTGGTGGCTTCAAGCGTGATGACAACCGCGGTGGCGGGTTCAAGCGTGATGACAACCGCGGTGGCGGCTTCAAGCGTGATGACAACCGTGGCGGTGGCTTCAAGCGTGATGACAACCGTGGCGGTGGCTTCAAGCGTGATGACAACCGTGGCGGCTTCCAGCGTGATGACAACCGCGGTGGCGGCTTCAAGCGTGATGACAACCGCGGTGGCGGGTT
>NZ_JBIUVH010000013.1:0-2925 GCF_044742845.1 Glutamicibacter sp. NPDC087831 | reverse complement strand
GAGGGTGTGGGAGAGTAGGTCACCGCCGGACTTAACTTGAGTAGATGGTTTGAGGCCCTGGTACCGTTTGGTGCCGGGGCCTCACCTGTTTAACCCGTGCAGGGGAGGGGGAATTGGGCAGCTGGTGCTGCTTGGTTCCTCCTCCCCTCCTGCTTTAACGAGCTTGAGTGCTGGCCGCTAGCGCAGACCGCTCAAGGAACGACCAGGCAGGCATGGGGTTGTGAATGCAGCCATGGCTAAGCTGTGTCCCGATGTCGGACGCGCTTGAAGCGACTAAGCAGACGGCGTGGCCCTGGACCTCCGCGGCTCACTACGGGAGAGAACGCCCGCTCCGTTGCAGGTGCTTTATCCGATGGGTTCCGGTCCGCCAATCGGCAAGATCCTGCCTTTTGATGCCTCTGACAATCGATTGCTTGCACCTGGCTATCATTTCGGTAACTTGTTGCCGATTCTTGCTCCATGCTGAATGATAATGAGCAGAATGTCGCCAATCGGCGAAATGCTGCCGGAAGAGGATCCTTCATGAATTCAGTGACTGAGCTAGGGGCCGAATTGCAGCGCGTTAGAAAACAGAATGGCCTGACGCAGGAACAGCTGGCTGAATTAGCTGGCATCTCCGAACGTACGCTGCGCTCCATAGAACGAGGGGCGGGAAACCCCTCCATTGAAGCGGTGCTCTCCGTCGCAAATGTACTCGGCCTTCGAATTCGCGTGGCCAAATGAAGCCGCAACTCCAAGAGCTCAAGCTTGTTACCAAGGCTGACGTCTACTGCAACGAAAACCTCGCCGGCACTCTAGCCAGACAGTCCGACGGAAGCGTGGCCTTCAGCTATAACAAGGACTACCTTGCACATGGTGGCGCGGGCATTGCGACATCTTTGCCAGCTTCTCCGGAGGCATACGTTGGGCCTGGGGGCGCGTTGCCATCGTTCTTCTCGGGACTATTGCCCGAAGGCTATCGCCTGACCGTTCTCAAGGACGCAACTAAGACCAGCATCTCTGACGAGTTGACTCTGCTGATGGCAGTGGGCGCCGATACTCCAGGCAATGTATGCGTTGTTCCGGAAGGATCAGCACTGGAGCAAACCCCCGTGGTTGCTGAATTCAGCAGCACGGCCGAACTCGACTTCTCGGTCCTCGCGCGCACCTTGGACCGCCACTCGATCCCCGGCGTGCAAGACAAGATCAGCGCAACCATGCTGACAACACCAGTGGAGTTCAAGAACAGCGCCTATCTGCTCAAGCTTGATCCCCGGGATCATCCGCATTTGGTCGTTAATGAGGCGCAGCACCTGAAAGCAGCGCGATTGCTCAAACTTCCGGTCGCAAACAATCGGCTAGTACTGGATTCCACTGGGAGTCCGGGGCTGCTGGTCGAGAGGTTCGATCGCGAGGGTGTCGAGGGGGCGGATAGTCCCACGCGTTTGGCGTTGGAAGATGCCATGCAGGTATTGAACCTTCCGCCGGCAAGCAAGTATGCAGTGAGCACGGAACAAGCTATTGAAGCCTTAGCGCTGCAGTGCCAGGCTCCGGTGCTCGCCAGGCGCAATCTATACATGCAGTTCGTCTTTGCGTGGCTAACTGGCAACGGCGACTTGCATGGAAAGAACGTCTCGATTCTGGCGGACTTGCATGGACGGTTTAATGTAGCGCCCATCTACGACATCCCATGCACCCTGGTCTACGGCGATGACACCATGGCTTTGACTGTTGCCGGCAAGGCTAAGAATCTGAAGAAGAAGCACTGGGCGGAGCTTGCAAGGGTGCTCGGCTTGGCTGACCGGGCCACGCAGTCAGCGAACCAGTTGGCATTGAAAGCCGCATTGACTGTGGATCTCAGCGAGTTGCCTTTTGAAGGTTCACCTTTGCGTGGTGCGCAACGAGAACTCAGGTTCCGGCGCATGGAGCTGCAGTAGGCGTCTGAGCGGGACAAGTTAGTCTGCGAGCAACGTGAACGCAGGCAGCTGACTATTCTGGCTTTTCTTCGCTTGCCCCTTAAGGCCAGCCGTCCATGATGGATAGACGCGGAAACCGCGCTTGCCTGGAGCCGATGCTGAGGCGAAGACGCCCAGCTCCTCGAGGTGCTGTTGAGTAAAGCGGAAGACGCCGAAACAGCCGGCTTCCTCGATAAAGACCATAACTCCGCGCAGTCCCTCTTCGGATTCGTAGGGGGCAGTAGTCCCAGTTTCGTCCCGATGCCATATGGCTACGAACCCACCTGGCTTTGTTGGCGTGATCCGTGCGGTCCTGATCCGCCACCGCTGTCCGTCAAGCTCAGTTACCCCGGCTTGATAATCGCTCTGCTGTTCTTCGGGAGTCACCTCGCCATACGATTGCCCAGTGAGGTGGCAATAGCGTTCCAACGCCGTGAACTTCATAGACTTCATCCTGTATTCGGTAGATCATCAAGTGGAGTGGCAGCGATCGAAATATCGCTGCTATTCACCGTAGCCGAGGGTTGTGCTTACGTAGCACTGCAAGACCTGTATTGGGCCGGCATCAATGCCGACTGCTCTAGGTAGTCATTGCGCTGATGCCGCCTTGGCCGTCACGCGCATGGAACCTCCAGATGCATCGTTTCGCCATGTGCGTTCTCTTCTTGTGCCTTGCTCAGACGCACGCATGCGCCCGCATCGTCTAATCGGCTGATGTGGGCACAACTCATTGGGTTCGCGTATATGCGTACGCTTCTCAAGGGTTCAATAAACTCGCTAGGTACAGGCGCTGATGCTCTGTGCAGCTGCGAAATAATGTTTACGCGCTCAGCCCTAGCTCGGTAATAATAATTGCCAGCGATTGGGCACATGGAAAGTGCCGAATCGGCAGTTCAGGAATTAAGTGTGCACGGTCACCGTCAAAAACCACCCACCCGATTTGCAGGACCCCCAAAACCTGTGTATAGTTTTTCCTTGTCGCCGAGAACAA
>NZ_JBIUVH010000012.1:0-5533 GCF_044742845.1 Glutamicibacter sp. NPDC087831 | reverse complement strand
AGTGTTTGTTGTTTGAGAACTCAATAGTGTGCCAAGTTTGTTGATACCGAATATTTTTATTTGGTGAATACATAACATTTGCTTGAGGCATTGCACCCCCGTGCAGTGTTCTTGAGTGTTTTATTATTCGCCAGGACTTCATTGGCTTCGCCCTTATTTTCCAAGGGGTTGCCGGTGGCTTTTTATTTTTTTATGGAGAGTTTGATCCTGGCTCAGGATGAACGCTGGCGGCGTGCTTAACACATGCAAGTCGAACGATGAAGCCCAGCTTGCTGGGTGGATTAGTGGCGAACGGGTGAGTAACACGTGAGTAACCTGCCCCCGACTCTGGGATAAGCCCGGGAAACTGGGTCTAATACCGGATATTACCTTTGACCGCATGGTTGTTGGTGGAAAGATTTATCGGTGGGGGATGGACTCGCGGCCTATCAGCTTGTTGGTGAGGTAATGGCTCACCAAGGCGACGACGGGTAGCCGGCCTGAGAGGGTGACCGGCCACACTGGGACTGAGACACGGCCCAGACTCCTACGGGAGGCAGCAGTGGGGAATATTGCACAATGGGCGAAAGCCTGATGCAGCGACGCCGCGTGAGGGATGACGGCCTTCGGGTTGTAAACCTCTTTCAGTAGGGAAGAAGCGAAAGTGACGGTACCTGCAGAAGAAGCGCCGGCTAACTACGTGCCAGCAGCCGCGGTAATACGTAGGGCGCAAGCGTTATCCGGATTTATTGGGCGTAAAGAGCTCGTAGGCGGTTTGTCGCGTCTGCCGTGAAAGTCCGAGGCTCAACCTCGGATCTGCGGTGGGTACGGGCAGACTAGAGTGATGTAGGGGAGACTGGAATTCCTGGTGTAGCGGTGAAATGCGCAGATATCAGGAGGAACACCGATGGCGAAGGCAGGTCTCTGGGCATTTACTGACGCTGAGGAGCGAAAGCATGGGGAGCGAACAGGATTAGATACCCTGGTAGTCCATGCCGTAAACGTTGGGCACTAGGTGTGGGGGACATTCCACGTTTTCCGCGCCGTAGCTAACGCATTAAGTGCCCCGCCTGGGGAGTACGGCCGCAAGGCTAAAACTCAAAGGAATTGACGGGGGCCCGCACAAGCGGCGGAGCATGCGGATTAATTCGATGCAACGCGAAGAACCTTACCAAGGCTTGACATGTGCCAGACCGCCTCAGAGATGGGGTTTCCCTTCGGGGCTGGTTCACAGGTGGTGCATGGTTGTCGTCAGCTCGTGTCGTGAGATGTTGGGTTAAGTCCCGCAACGAGCGCAACCCTCGTTCCATGTTGCCAGCACGTAAAGGTGGGGACTCATGGGAGACTGCCGGGGTCAACTCGGAGGAAGGTGGGGATGACGTCAAATCATCATGCCCCTTATGTCTTGGGCTTCACGCATGCTACAATGGCCGGTACAATGGGTTGCGATACTGTGAGGTGGAGCTAATCCCTAAAAGCCGGTCTCAGTTCGGATTGGGGTCTGCAACTCGACCCCATGAAGTCGGAGTCGCTAGTAATCGCAGATCAGCAACGCTGCGGTGAATACGTTCCCGGGCCTTGTACACACCGCCCGTCAAGTCACGAAAGTTGGTAACACCCGAAGCCGATGGCCTAACCACCTTGTGTGGGGGGAGTCGTCGAAGGTGGGACTGGCGATTGGGACTAAGTCGTAACAAGGTAGCCGTACCGGAAGGTGCGGCTGGATCACCTCCTTTCTAAGGAGCTAACCATTATTGGTTGCCCATGCTGGACACGAGTGTTGTCCGGGTGGGTTGCTCATGGGTGGAATATCAATGGACTCAATACCGGAAAACGTGCTGGCTGATGCTGGTGCGGGGTATTGGCTGTGGCCGCGTGGTGCTTGGGCATCTGCTAGTACGCATTGCAGGGGGTTTTCTTCTTGCGGTGCTGGAATGCGGTGTGTGGGTGTTGTGTGGTTTGTATGGTTTGGCATGCTGTTGGGTTTTGAGGCAACAAGCCTCCTTTCCTGGTGAATGGTTGCCGGGGTTCTTCCTGTGGGGAGGGTCCTGGTGGTGTTCGCTTGGGTGAGGGGTTCTTGGTGTTTCGGTGTTTGTCCTGTGTTTGCTGCAAGGATGTCCTGTTGGATTGATGCTGGCCTTTGGTTGGTGTTGGTTTTGGGGTGTTGTTGCGGGGGTGCGGGGTTGTTGTTTGGGAACTGTATAGTGAACGCGAGCATCTTGCAGATGAGATGAGCTGGGTAGTCCTTTTCCTTGGATTGCCTGGTGTTGGAGTCTTGTCTGCGTGATTTTGTTAGATTGTTTTATTGCTCATATCTTTTGACTTTGATGTTGTGTTGAAGTTTTTAAGGGCGCACGGTGGATGCCTTGGCATCAAGAGCCGATGAAGGACGTGGGAATCTGCGATAAGCCTGGTGGAGTCGATAACCGGACGTTGAGACCAGGATTTCCGAATGGGGGAACCCCGCACCATGTTATGTGGTGTGACCTGCAGCTGAATGTATAGGCTGTGTGGAGGGAACGCGGGGAAGTGAAACATCTCAGTACCCGCAGGAAGAGAAAACAACAGTGATTCCGTTAGTAGTGGCGAGCGAACGCGGATGGGGCTAAACCGGTTGGTGTGTGATAGCGGATAGGCGTTGCATCACCGGGGTTGTGGGGTCGGCATGTACCAGCGCTATCTTGCTGGTGGGATGAGGTGCAGGCGTATAGGTGAATCGGTTGGAATGCCGGACCATAGAGGGTGATAGTCCCGTAGGTGTAATGCGTGTCTGCCGTTCTAGTGTTGATACCCGAGTAGCACGGGGCCCGTGAAACCTTGTGTGAATCTGCCAGGACCACCTGGTAAGCCTGAATACTACTTGATGACCGATAGTGAATCAGTACCGTGAGGGAATGGTGAAAAGTACCCCGGGAGGGGAGTGAAATAGTACCTGAAACCGTGCGCTTACAATCCGTTAGAGCTGGGGACTTGTTCCCTGGTGATGGCGTGCCTTTTGAAGAATGAGCCTGCGAGTTAGTGTTACGTCGCGAGGTTAACCCGTGTGGGGAAGCCGTAGCGAAAGCGAGTCTGAATAGGGCGTTTGAGTGGCGTGATCTAGACCCGAAGCGAAGTGATCTACCCATGGCCAGGTTGAAGCGCGTGTAAGAGCGTGTGGAGGACCGAACCCACTTCAGTTGAAAATGGAGGGGATGAGCTGTGGGTAGGGGTGAAAGGCCAATCAAACTTCGTGATAGCTGGTTCTCCCCGAAATGCATTTAGGTGCAGCGTTGCGTGTTTCTTGCTGGAGGTAGAGCTACTGGATAGGCGATGGGCCCTACAAGGTTACTGACCTTAGCCAAACTCCGAATGCCGGCAAGTGAGAGCGCAGCAGTGAGACTGTGGGGGATAAGCTTCATAGTCGAGAGGGAAACAGCCCAGAACGCCAACTAAGGCCCCTAAGCGTGTGCTAAGTGGAAAAGGATGTGGAGTTGCTGTGACAACCAGGAGGTTGGCTTAGAAGCAGCCACCCTTGAAAGAGTGCGTAATAGCTCACTGGTCAAGTGATTCCGCGCCGATAATGTAGCGGGGCTCAAGCACACCGCCGAAGTTGCGTCATTCAAATATTAACCTGGTTTCGATTGGGTGTTTGGATGGGTAGGGGAGCGTCGTGTGGACGGTGAAGTCGCGGTGTAAACCAGCGGTGGAGGCCACACGAGTGAGAATGCAGGCATGAGTAGCGAATGACGGGTGAGAAACCCGTCCGCCGAATGATCAAGGGTTCCAGGGTTAAGCTAATCTGCCCTGGGTTAGTCGGGACCTAAGGCGAGGCCGACAGGCGTAGTCGATGGACAACGGGTTGATATTCCCGTACCGGCGAAGGACCGCCCATACTGAGCTGTGGATGCTAACCATGATTGACGCTAGCTGTTGGTGCCTTCGGGTATCTTGCTGGTTGATGTGGTGGGAACCGATGCAGTGAGGTCAGCGTATTAACAGGTGTGACGCAGGAAGGTAGCCGAGCCAGGCAATGGAATTGACCTGGTCCAAGGGTGTAGGAAGAGTGGTTGGCAAATCCGCCGCTCATGTTTCTGAGACCTGATAGGCGCCCCGTTTTCGGGGTGATTCGGTGATCCTATGCTGCCTAGAAAAGCATCGGCGCGAGGTCCAAGTCCGCCCGTACCCCAAACCGACACAGGTGATCAGGTAGAGAATACTAAGGCGATCGAGAGAATCATGGTTAAGGAACTCGGCAAAATGCCCCCGTAACTTCGGAAGAAGGGGGGCCTGCCCCGTGATGAGAACTTGCTTCTCTGATGCGGGTGTGGGCCGCAGAGACCAGGGGGAAGCGACTGTTTACTAAAAACACAGGTCCGTGCGAAGTCGCAAGACGATGTATACGGACTGACTCCTGCCCGGTGCTGGAAGGTTAAGAGGACTGGTTAGCAGTAATGCGAAGCTGAGAATTTAAGCCCCAGTAAACGGCGGTGGTAACTATAACCATCCTAAGGTAGCGAAATTCCTTGTCGGGTAAGTTCCGACCTGCACGAATGGAGTAACGACTTCCCCGCTGTCTCAACCATGAACTCGGCGAAATTGCAGTACGAGTAAAGATGCTCGTTACGCGCAGCAGGACGGAAAGACCCCGAGACCTTTACTATAGTTTGGTATTGGTGTTCGGTGCAGCTTGTGTAGGATAGGTGGGAGACTGTGAAGCTTGGACGCTAGTTCAGGTGGAGTCATCGTTGAAATACCACTCTGGCTGTACCGGTCACCTAACTTCGGACCATGATCTGGTTCAGGGACAGTGCCTGATGGGTAGTTTAACTGGGGCGGTTGCCTCCTAAAATGTAACGGAGGCGCCCAAAGGTTCCCTCAGCCTGGTTGGCAATCAGGTGTCGAGTGTAAGTGCACAAGGGAGCTTGACTGTGAGAGTGACAGCTCGAGCAGGGACGAAAGTCGGGACTAGTGATCCGGCGGCACCTCGTGGAAGGGCCGTCGCTCAACGGATAAAAGGTACCTCGGGGATAACAGGCTGATCTTGCCCAAGAGTCCATATCGACGGCATGGTTTGGCACCTCGATGTCGGCTCGTCGCATCCTGGGGCTGGAGTAGGTCCCAAGGGTTGGGCTGTTCGCCCATTAAAGCGGTACGCGAGCTGGGTTTAGAACGTCGTGAGACAGTTCGGTCCCTATCCGCTGCGCGCGTTGGAAATTTGAGAAGGGCTGTCCTTAGTACGAGAGGACCGGGACGGACGAACCTCTGGTGTGTCAGTTGTACTGCCAAGTGCATCGCTGATTAGCTACGTTTGGAAGGGATAACCGCTGAAAGCATCTAAGCGGGAAGCCTGCTTCGAGATGAGATTTCCATGCACCTTGAGTGTGAGAGGCCCCCAGCTAGACCACTGGGTTGATAGGCAGGATGTGGAAGCAAGGACTAAAGACTTGTGTAGCTGACCTGTACTAATAGGCCGATGACTTTCAACACACAATAAAACAATATTTGAACTGATGATTTCAATGCTGTTCGCGTTCACTATGCGGTTACGAGACAACAACCTCTAACCAGCAAATAC
>NZ_JBIUVH010000011.1:1051-6060 GCF_044742845.1 Glutamicibacter sp. NPDC087831 | reverse complement strand
AACTTGAGTAGATGGTTTGAGGCCCTGGTACCGTTTGGTGCCGGGGCCTCACCTGTTTAACCCGTGCAGGGGAGGGGGAATTGGGCAGCTGGTGCAGCCTGGTTCCCCCTCCCCTCCTGCTTTAACGACCAGTGCGTCCAGGGTATTTGTGTTGGCCAAGGTTGCCGGCTGGCTCAGTTGCTTGCACCGGATGACGAGGGCCAGGTTACCCGAGAATTATTCACTGGAGTTCTTATCCAAATTGAAGATCAGGTTGTCGGCCCAGCCAGCCTTGCTGAGCCATATTTGTTCCCTGACGGGTATCGACTAAAAATGCCAGCTGGTCGACTGCGTAATTTGAGTTTCAGGCACCAAGGCGACAGCTCCGTTTCGGAAGACGATTCCCGCAGTTGCACCACATTCACCTGCCGGCGTGCAATGGTGAGAGCAACTGGCAACCACAGGTCTCGGCGTAAGGGGATTCGACCGACCAAGGGAACCAAGACTGCGAGAATTCACCGGGTCAGGCCAATGAACGTCATTGTGGACCTCGTCTTGGAAAGCCTTGAAAGCAATAGATACTGTCATCCACCGCCCGAAGACACCGGCATCATGTTTCTGAAGACGCGGACGCTAACGGACAGCAGATGCTTTGACTTCCGGTGGACAACATGACGGACACAGGCGGGCGTGGCTGCTGACCACTGACGTGCAGCACTTTGAAGCCAGCCGTATCGGAATCCTGCCTCGATATCGAGGGATTGCGCAAGCACATTTAAGCATTCTCAAGGTCGTTGGTGAGGATCGCGCAGCATGATCCTTCAATTGGATTCACGAGTATCTGACTGCATTGCATGCCGGGATGTGTACTTCTATCTACAGCTCGCGAGTGGTCGAAATTCCAGAATGCCCATCACGCTGTCCCGAGATACCCGTTGGAAGAATTGCCATCCGGTATCTCAGCTTCTTTTCACCACGAGTCTGAGGTACCGGACTATCTTGTCTTTTTCCCCGCTCCAAGATGCGTGTGACTGCGATTACATGGATGTCGGGGTTGAAGCACACCATGAAAAGTGAGCGGCAAACCTCTGATGCAGTTAGGAATCTCGGAGGAGCAGCATGCGTACTAGCCAGACAAGTCAAAACTTGAAACGTGGTTTAAGCACACGGCACATCAGGTTTATCGCTCTAGGGTCTGCTATTGGCACAGGCTTGTTCTATGGTTCCGCAAGCGCCATTCAAATGGCTGGGCCAGCGGTGCTGTTGGCATACATACTCGGTGGGGCAGTGGTGTTCATGGTGATGCGTGCGTTGGGAGAAATGGCAGTCCGCAATCCGACCTCCGGCTCATTCGGAAGCTATGCCACTGAATTCGTTGGACGCTTTGCTGGCTTTGCAACCGGGTGGACCTACACGTTTGAAATGTTTGTGGTGGCCCTGGCTGACGTGACAGCTTTTGGCGTATATATGGGTTTCTGGTTTCCCAACGTCGAACGATGGATCTGGATCCTGGCAGTTGTTTTCTTCATTGCTGCCGTGAACCTGCTCTCGGTCAAAGTCTTCGGGGAACTGGAATTTTGGTTCTCCTTGATCAAGGTCGTCGCTATCATGGCAATGATCGCTGGTGGCGTTCTCGTAATCGTCTTCGGGTTGGGCAACCAAAGCGAAGGAGCTGCAGGTCTATCCAATCTCTTTGCTGGCGACGGTTTCATGCCGCATGGTGTCTGGGGCATTCTCGCTTCCCTGACGATTGTCATGTTTGCCTTCGGCGGCACCGAAGTGATCGGCATTACCGCTGGCGAAGCGCAAAACCCGCGTAAAGTCATTCCGCAGGCAATTAACTCTGTACCAGTGCGCATCTTGCTGTTCTACGTACTGACGCTCAGCGTCATCATGTGCATTCAGCCGTGGAACACGATTGACGGTAGTGAAAGTCCATTCGTTTCGATCTTCTCCAGCATCGGCTTCTCGTCAGCAGCAAATGTCCTGAACTTCATCGTCATCACTGCGGCACTCTCAGCAATCAACGCAGACATCTTCGGCGCGGGACGCATGATTCACGGTATGGCCAAACAAGGCCAGGCACCACAGGTATTCACGAAGACCACGGCTAACGGGGTCCCATGGGTGACTTCACTATCGATGATCGGCGCATTGCTGATTGGCGTAGTGCTGAACATATGGTTCGAAGATGAGATCTTCTTCCTCATTGCTGCATTGGCTACTTTCGCCACCGTCGTTGTTTGGTCGATGATCCTGATCTCTCATATTCGGATGAAGCACCGGATAGACAGAGATAATCTTGAACCTTCTGCATTCCCAGTTCCGCTTTGGCCAGTGGGTAGCTACTTGGCGCTGGCCTTCATGATCTTCGTGATCATCTTAATCGGCATTATTCCTGATACGCGTAGTGCACTCATTACCGGTCTAATCTGGGTGGCAATCCTGGGCGTCTGTTATCGACTATTCGTCAGGGGAAAAGCTCTTCCAGCAGAAATCCAAGCAGCACAATCGAAAGAAAATGCAGCAGCTGAACGGTCCTAGCCCGATAAATAATAGGGCAATGACGTATGCCGGCCCCGGACTGGCTGGCCATGAGGGCGCAAACGCAGTGTTGAACCGAGCTACTAGTAAATTGCCAAGTCATCAAGTTCGGCAAAGACCTTCAAAAGCCGTAGTCTCAGGTAATCACTTGCACGCAACGATCCGTGGAGATAAAGATGGCCGCTACCCATGCCGGATTTCTAGATGCCCTCAGCGCGGCATTACCAGAGAATGCCATAGAATCATCGGGCCCGCTGCTTCGAGAAAACTCTAGAGACTTCGGGCAGTTGTCGGGGGATCCCATTGAACCGCTGGCCGTGGTTTTCGCCAGTTCCGTAGCGGATGTACAACACGTTCTACGCTTGGCTGGCGAATACAGGGTACCGGTCATCAGCCGCGGCGCCGGCACAGGTGTTTCTGGCGGTGTGCACGTACTAGGTGATGCCATCGTCTTGAACTTGAGCAAGATGAATAGAATCCTAGAGATCCGCCCGGAAGATGAAGTCGCTGTGGTTGAACCTGGCGTCATCAATCATCAGCTGAACGAAGCCGTTTCCGAATTCGGCCTCATGTACGCCCCGGATCCTGCTAGCTACAAGATGTCTACGATTGGCGGCAACATCGCAACCAACGCGGGAGGCCTGCGGTGCGCGAAGTATGGCGTGACTCGAGAAGCAGTGCTCTCCCTAGACGTCGTATTGGCTGACGGCCGACTAATCCGCGTTGGCAAGAATACGTTCAAGGGTGTAGCAGGGTATGATCTCGCCGCACTTTTCACAGGGTCCGAGGGCACGCTGGGCGTTGTCGTTCGCGCAGTTCTCCGATTGCGCTATCTCCCGGTAGACGAACGAGACATAGCTCTATTGTTCCCCAGCCTGGAGGAAGCAGTCGAGGGCGTTCAACTGATTGCCAAAGCCAGAATTCAGCCTGCCATTTTGGAACTCATCGATCATTCGACTCTGCTCATTCTTGATGAACAGTACTCGACGAATTACGCAGGTCTCGGCGGTGCCATGCTCTTGGCTCGACTGGATGGCTACGGCGCCGAGCGTGAAGAAGCCGCTCTCCGCAGTGTTTTCGCAGAACGCAATGCCCAGCTAAGCAATTCGGCAGATCCGAGTGCTATGCAACTGATCGAAATGCGCCGAACCAGCCGGGGTGATACTAAAGACGATGCTTACCGGACTGGAGAGGATGTCGCCATTCCGAAAAGCAAGATGCTTGAATACGTGCACCGCGTTCAACGGGCTGCGCGGGAGGAAAACGTAAACATGCGGATGATTTCGCATGTAGGGGATGGCAATCTGCATCCGACGTTTTCTGTAGAACCGGAAGACGGCAACGAGCCACTAGCGAGGCTTGACCGTGCAGTTGAAAGCTCCGTACGTATTGCACTGGAACTAGGCGGCACAATTACTGGCGAACACGGTGTCGGGTTGATCAAAAAAGATTGGTTGCAATGGGAACAAGCAACAGAAGTGATCGAACTCCAACAGCAGATCAAGAACCTTTTGGACCCGTTGAATATCTTGAATCCTGGGAAAGCTATCTAATGGTCTTAAGCTGCGAGGCCCGGCTAAGGACTTGGCGGCAAAGAAAAGAGTAGCTATGCCGGGCATTGATGGGAATTCTGCAGGGTGTATAGTGAAATGGTTGTAACCACGGGATATAGCGCAGCTTGGTAGCGCGCGTCGTTCGGGACGACGAGGTCGCAGGTTCGAATCCTGTTATCCCGACACACAGCTAAGGGGGAACTTCGGTTCCCTCTTTTGCATTAAGCAGTCGTCTCAGCACGCAGTGACAGGTCAAGTGGACCTGCCTCCTTCGGCGGCAATTTATCGGCTGACGTGTAGCGAAGCTCAGGTCTGTTACAGGCATTTCAATAAACGAGCTGCAGATCACTCGAGGATATTGCCCCAGGATGTGCGATCCGTGAATTTTTTAGGTATAGTTATATCTCGTGCTAAGGCGTTCAGCGCAGATCAGCTTCGGCTGCTGAAGCAAATGAATAGCAAGTCACATTGGGATATGGTGTAATTGGCAACACAACGGTTTCTGGTTCCGTCATTCTAGGTTCGAGTCCTGGTATCCCAGCGCTTCACCAAAGAGATTTGGTGAGCTGAAGATTTATCTTCAGCATACGGCCCCATCGTATAGCGGCCTAGTACTCCGCCCTCTCACGGCGGCAACACGGGTTCGAATCCCGTTGGGGTCACCAAAGCAAAAATCGCGAAACTTATGTTTCGCGATTTTTTTATGCCCAAAAACCGAGGATTCTACGGAACCGACAGCGGCTTCCGCTGCAACCTCCTTAAGCAGGGTAATCCGTCAGTAATGTAACGGCGCAGAGTTGCAGGTCTGGCGCGGGTGAGGGGAAACTGCCCGTTGAGCCCGTTGAGCCCGTTGAGCCCGTTGAGCCCGTTGAGCCCGTTGAGCCCGTTGAGCCCGTTGAGCCCGTTGAGCCCGTTGAGCCCGTTGAGCCCGTT
>NZ_JBIUVH010000011.1:0-956 GCF_044742845.1 Glutamicibacter sp. NPDC087831 | reverse complement strand
CCGTTGAGCCGCAGGGCATAACAACTCATTGCCGCCATCCTGACTATTGGACGCTGCCACGAAAATGCCCGACTCATACATCGCTGGAAGCTCATGAGCTTCAATCTGAGCATGCTGTGCAAGGTGACCCATATGGATAACTAAGAACCGCCCTGATTAAGTTTCAATTTTCTATTCGCCGATCCTGGGATGTTTATGCTTGATCCATGAGTGGCAGAGCCAAAGCATTTAGCGATGAAGGCGCACAGGATCCATCGCGCCCAAAACAGTATCGGGAACGAAAGAGAGCTCTCTACTTCCTGGGCATAGGAGGATTCTGCTTCCTCCTGACCTTGGCAGTGAATTACGGATTGAAGTTCACGATTCTGGGGGCGCATCCAACTTCAGCTTTTCTTATCGCTAATGCAGCGGCCACGGTAGTTTCCTACTACCTCTCGCGACGGTTTACCTTTGGGGATGTCGTCCATGGCCTCAAACGTATCCAGTTCATCAAATTCGTCGGCATGTCTACGGTAGCTATTGGAATTACTGCGGCGCCGGTTTATGTATCCCGTTGGATCTTTGGAATCACGGAACCACACGTTTCTTTTATCGTCCAGGAGATCGCCGACTTTATCGCCGGACCAATTATCGGGACGTTATTTGGGATGATCTTCCGATGGTGGGCAATGAAGAAGTTCGTCTTCCTGGATACGCTCCATAAACGTACAGAGATCCTGTAAACCGCAGGAGCAAAGCAGTCGCGATTCCGCTGCAGATTTGTTTAACTGTCAGGGCGTCAGAGTACGCCCGCGGATTATGCCACCACAGTGTAACCACGATCACTGTCAAAAGTGCCCTGCCGATTTGCGGAGCCCTGAAAACCTGTGTATAGTTTTTATCTGTTGCCGGAACGGAAACAACACGGAATCTACCGATTGTTTACCCGGCAGCCAATCACTTTTCACTGAAGGTTT
>NZ_JBIUVH010000010.1:0-19058 GCF_044742845.1 Glutamicibacter sp. NPDC087831 | reverse complement strand
GGGTCGGAGATGTAGGCCAGGGCGAATTTTCGGACTGTTTCCTTGATTTGGGTGGTGCCCATGGATTCGAACATGTGCGGGTTCTGGGCGTAGAGGTGGTCGAATTCGGTGCGGCGCTGGGGTTTGAGGTCTTGGAGCGGGGTGAGGATGGCTTGGGTTTGGGCTTCGGTGAATTCGCCGCGGGCGCAGGCGGCGGCGAGGTTCGGGGTGTCTTCGAAGAGGATGCGGCAATTGACCAGGTAGTTGCGCATGCCGTGCGGTGATTGCTTGCGGGCCAGGGCGACGCAGGCGGCTGCGCCGCGGGTTTGGTCATCGAGGTGGATGCCGCGTTCTTCGTGGTCGCGGACGTATTCTTTTTCGATTTGGTGGGCGAGGCCGGCCTGTTTGCAGCGTGCTGCGGAGATGAGGGCTTCCAGTAGTTCGATGCCGTGGGCGCAGTCGGCTTTGCTGCCGTGTTCTTCGAGGGCGGAGAGGTCGTTTTGCACGGTTTGGACGTGGAGGTCGAATTCCTCGGGGGGTGCTGGTGGGGTGAGGCTGTTTCCGTGCGCCTTTGCTTCGGACATGTTCTAATTATACTTCGCTTGTTCGAATATGTCTTCTAATGGTATGGAAAACTTCAGGGGTTTTCGATAGGCGAGAGTGCGCGAAGCGGAATAAAATGCATAAATATGCATTCCCGATCATGAAATCCATCTCAAAAGCTGGCTGCCGAGCGATGCGCAAATACGGCTAATGCCAAGAAGAAGCGGGAATTAGTGTGAACCCGCCGGATTCCTGAAAAGTCGGGGCCAGCTGGATTATGACATGATATTCCAGTTCAGAACTTCCACGCGCAGCGCCCGGCCGCATCCTAGGCAGGGGCGAGGCAGCACCACCATTCCCCTTGAGGATCCGCGATGAACCGCAAACCGTCCGTGAGCTCCAGTCCGGCCACCCTGCTGGGCGCGCAGCTGCGCCGCCGCAAGTCGATCACGAATATGATCGCCGAAGCGGAAACCAATGCAGGGGCAGGCCAGCTGCGCCGCACCTTGGGCATGTGGCAGCTGACCATGATCAGCGTCGGCGCCACCATGGGCACCGGCATCCTGGTGATCCTCGGCGATACCGTGCCGATCGCCGGTCCGGCCATCTGGATCTCGTTCGTGATCGCGGGCATTACCGCGCTGCTTTCGGCGGTGTCCTACGCCGAAATGGCCGGCATGGTTCCGGTTTCCGGCTCCAGCTATTCCTATTCCTATGCCACCATGGGCGAAGGCATCGCCTGGATCTGCGGCTGGTGCCTGGTGCTCGAATACGCGGTGTCGGTGGCTGCGGTGGCCGTGGGTTCGGGCCAGTACGTGAACGAAACGTTGCGCACTTTCGGCATGGAGCTGCCCGAGCTGCTGGCTGGCGGCCCGGCCGACGGCGGAGTGGTGAACCTGCCGGCGCTGATCGTCGTCGCACTGGCCACCTTGCTGCTGGTGCGCGGGGCGCGCGAGTCGGCCATCGTGAACTCGATCGTCGTGGCCATCAAGGCCGGCATCCTGCTCTTCTTCTCGGCCGTCGCCTTCAGCGCTTTCAATGCGGGCAACTTCGAGCCGCTGCTGCCAATGGGCGCCGCCGGCGTGACCGCGGCGGCATCGAGCGTGTTCTTCTCCTATATCGGCTTCGACGCCGCCTCGACGGCCGGCGAGGAAGCCAAGAACCCGAAGCGCGACCTGCCCCGGGCGATCATGCTCTCCATGCTGATCGTGACCATCAGCTACGTGCTAGTGGCCGTTTCGGCGATCGGCGCGCGCGAATGGAACTGGTTCGAAGGCGCACAGGCGCCGCTGGTGCAGATCATCGGCGAACTGACCGGGCAGCCGGCCTTCGTGCTGGTCTTCGCGGTCGCCGCCGTGCTGGCCATCGCCTCGGTAGTGCTCACCGTGCTCTACGGCCAGACCCGCATCCTGCTGGCCATGTCGCGCGACGGGCTGGTGCCGGCGGTGTTCGGCAAGGTCTCGGCCCGCACCGGCACCCCGGTCGCCGGCACCTGGATCACCGGCATCCTGGTGGCGGTCACTGCCGGGTTCATCCCGCTGGGCGCACTGGCCGACGCCACCAGCATCGGCACGCTGTTCGCCTTCGCGCTGGTCGGCGCCTCGGTGATCTACCTGCGCAGAACCCAGCCCAAGGCCGAGCGCACCTTCCGCGTGCCGCTGTACCCGCTCACCCCGATCCTGGGCATCTTCGCTTGCCTGTTCCTGATGAGCCAGCTCGGTTGGCATACCTGGCTGGTGTTCATCATCTGGATGATCGTCGGCGCAGCGCTCTACCTTGGCTACGGCCGGCGCCGTTCGCGCCTGGGCCAGATGAGCGCGCAGGACTACGCGGCCAGCCACGGAAACGAAAAGTAGCTGCGCGCCTGAACAGCATCAGGTAGCTCAATTCGGACTTCCCCGACCCGCGGGAACCCCGTTGGCGGAGCTCGTGTGACAGAAGATCGAGGGGGAGAACGGGGCAGATTTTCCTCAGTTTCAACGTGAGGACGCGCATTTTAAGCAGGTGCAACAGGCCATCGGGGATCGCGTGAGCGAAACGTTCAAGTATCTGTAACACTCGATGCTCGAAGAACACGAGGACATAGCCTCTGCGGTTAAATCGCTACTCCGGAGCCCATTAAAGCAGCCGGGCACGAGCGGCGCGAGGCCTTGGGCCAAGTGAGTTCCGCTTCTGGCGACGCTACCCTGAAGGTATGGCGCGCTGGTCGGCGGTCATCCCGCGCAGTTGCGACGGAAACGACAATGCCTCCTAATGGCTGTCGCTGTCTGCCGGGCACCGCATGGAAATGACGTGCACTTCTTGGGGCAGATCTACACGGGGCTGGGCTGGATCCTAGCTAGTATTGCCAAGATCGGCCGGCGGAAGACATTGAACAGCTGCTCCAGACCTGAGCTCCATCTGGAGATGGCCGCCTGCGCTTCTTGGCAACGGCGGAAGGATAGCGATTCTACCGCTAGATCATCGCGGTGGCATTTGCTGGAGATCCCGTTCCGCCAATGACGTTGAGCGGCTTGATGGCGAGAAAACAATCCCAACGTTGCAACTGGTTCATCCGGCGGGCCAAAGGCCCCAGGCGCCACAACTCTCCGAGCGGAAGCCCGAGTTTTGCCAAGAACTCTTGGTGCATCATCCCGCGATCATTCGGAGCTGTGGTGATGAAGGGGGAATCGGCTACAGGCGGGAGGCATTCAACGGCAAAGTTATCTGCCGCCAGGATGCTCAGCCCCGAGTCCCACGCCATGTCCAGCAGTTCTTCGGACTGCGCCAACCCGGTCGCCTTGCCGGAATCACGTTGCCTGGATTTTTCTTCGGGGGACAGACCCAAGAACCATTCGCTCCAGCCGGTGTGAATCAGCAGCGCATCGCCCTGTTCCAGCTCAATGCCTTGGTGCTCCATGGCAGCAAGGAGCAGGGATAGCGGGATCGGCACACCATTTGCATGGTCCAGGTCTTGGCCCTGAGCTCTAGTGAAACCGTCAACGTCCACCAAGAGGCCACGAGTAACAATGGGTTGATCCGACCAGTACTGGATGCCCAGTTCGGTGGTTCCGGGGATGATCTTCTCATCGGGCACACCGTTGTAAAATCCCACTTCATCAGAACGCCGGTGGCGCAGCCCATCGATCTGCGACGAGCCCTGAAGGTAAAAGCTGTCCAGATAGTCATCGCGATGGGCCACATGGTTGCCGAAAATATGGTGCTTTGGCGCGCTACGTGTTTTGGACATCCCAGGTGAAAAGGCATCGATCGGATAATCAAGCCCGAAGGTTTCACCCAGGCGAACTGAAGCAGCCGCCTGAATTCGTTTGGCCGCATCGATTTTTTGGGGAACGCCAGCAGAAGGAGGGCTGAACAGGTCCCATGAAGTACCTGCAAGGGCGCCCGGACGTTGTTTCAGTTCGGCACGAGTAGGATACTTTTTCTGATCGCTCACTTTGACGAGTTCTCCTGCGCGTATTCCAGCGGGGTGGAGCCCACATGGAGCATCAGATACGCGGCAATCGAAGAGACGGACGCGCTGATGCAAAGTATCGTTTTGAATACCGTGTTGGGTGCGGCCAGAAGCATTGCATTGCCTGCAATAATCCCCACCAGCTGCAATAGGACGAAGACGATTCCGCCACACAACGCCACGGCCAAGGAAGCGACGAAGGTTTTTCGAAGTATAGATCGGTACATTTTGGCCCCCTGTGGGTTTAGACCGGCAAGATTCCGGAAGCAATCAGCACGCCGATTGCCAACAATGGAAGAGCATAGAACAGCATCATGCGGCGGAAGGTGTTATACGGGTTGACGCCGGCGATGCCGCACGCGACGTATAACGGGGCTCCTCCCGGCGGTACGGCTGCTTCACAAGAGGAGAACACCAGCACTGCGACCGCCGCAGTTGGTGCTGGAACACCGGCGGCAACCAGCGCTGCAACACCCACGGTTCCCACGGCGGCCATCGTCGCCGTTGATGACAGCGGAGCAGCCACTGCAACCACGATCAATCCAATCACCAGGGCAAGCAGCCATACCGGCAAGTCAAGCTGGTTCAGCACTGCAGTCAACTGCTCCGGCAAGCCGGTGCTTGCCAGGGCATTAGCTCCGGCGAAAGCGAATAGCACGGTAATTCCTACGATGCCGAAACGGGGGATGGAAGCCTCGATCATCTGCGACCATTCTTTGGCCGTTCGCGGCAGCTTACTGAATCCGAGCAGCAAACCCATAATGATCAATACGATAGGAATCCAGAAAATCGGGCTGACAGCTTTGGACACATCAGTTTCCGTATGCTCGCTCAGTACTTCGGCCATGAATCCGCTGGTGATGATCATTGGAAAAGCGACACCGACGAACAATAGCAGCGTGGTCCATCCTTGCTTGAATGCGACCGATAGCTGCTGCCGTTGTTCCTTCGGTGTTGATTGTGCGCCGCTCCGGCGGACCAAGATATAGGTAACGACCAGGCGGTGCGCAACGCACCAGAGCCCGCCAAAAATCAGCGGAACGATGAGCTCGTTTGCTGATAGCAATGGGCCGACGGTTGAGGAACCCACCAGGACGAACATCGAGGCACTGAATGGGAAAGTGATTCCCATGCCCGCGTTGCCAGCCACGATGGTCGCCGCCGTAGGACGGTCGATCTTTGATCGTTCCATCCATGGGATGGTAATTGAACCGACAGTTGCGGCGATGGCTGCTTGGTTATGCACGATGCTGCCCAACCCGGCCGAGGACACCGTGGACACGTAGGCGGCGCCGCCTTTGCTGCCGCCGATCAACGAGTCCAGCAGGTTGATCATGCGTTCCATGACCCCTGCGCGTTCGAGCAGGTAACCCATGAACACAAAGATCACTGTTGCATAGACAATTTCATCGGTGAGCGCTTCATAGAGCGCAACCCAGCCAACGGACATCATCTGCTTGCCACTGAATGCTGCGGCGACGATGAAGCCAAGAATCATTGCTTCACCGACGTTACGGCGTAGCAAGACCGTCCAAATGATGATGACCGCGAGGTAGACGCCCAGCGCCCAGATGCCAATCATGATGGTTCCTTCCGATGCTCGCCCGCGTCGCCGCTAGCCAGCTGTCATCCTATTATCGATTGCCATACGCTCCATTGCACTGGCAGAGGCATCGGTCATTTCACGGGGGACGCCCAAGTCTTCCAAATATCCGCCGGTGGAACGCATTTCTGCTGCACGGCGTACTGCGTGCTTGGCCGTACCGGTCAAGAAGCGGTCGATAGTTGCCTGGCCGTCGCCGGCCAGCATTTTGGAGATCTCTGCTCGGACCCATGGTTCAAGTCCCGCAGCGGCGCCAGCGCGAACTGCCTCGATCACCACGGACGCAAGGCCCTTGGTAAAGACGCTTCGCAGCAGCTTATGAGCCATGGCGCTGCCCGGTCCACCCTCCACGACTTCAACCGGTGCTCCCACAGATTTAAGAAGATCAGCAAAGTCCTCCGCTCCTTGGCCGCTGGCCATCAACGGTGTTTTTGCCCCCTGTGCAATGACGGGTCCGAGGATCGCGACGTCAATGAAGTTGACCTGGCCCGACGTGGAGCCCAGTTTTTCCATGATCTTGGGGGAAGAACTGGTCAGATCCGCATAACCAGAGCCCGCTTTCATTGCGGGCAAGCATTCTTGGGCTACCTCCGATGCAGCGCCAGCGGCGGTCAGAACTAAAACGACGTCCGCATCCTTGACTGCTTCCGCGGCTGACCGGGCCAGTTCCACGCGTTGCGGAGCGTCGCTGATGAAAGGATCATAGCCGGTGATTTCATGTCCAGCTTCGAGTAGCGCGGCAGCGTAAATCTGCCCGACTTCACCTAGTCCGATGAGTGCACATTTCATAGTGTTAGGGCCTTAGATAATTAGGAATGGGAGATATTTCGGTCAGCAAGAATGGCCGCGCGGCGCTGGCTCTCGTCGAGATGCACGGCTTCCGCGGCAGTGGCGATTTCCTCGGCACGGCTGGCTGGAACGATTACCAGACCATCCGAATCGCCGATGACAATATCGCCAGGGCTCACTGCAACGCCACCGAACGCGATGGTGCCGTTAATTTCGAAAGGGCCATTCTTGTATGGGCCGGCAGGGCTAGTAGCACGGGCAAACACTGGCAGGCGGATTTCTCCGAGATCCACTGCGTCTCGCACCGCTCCATCAATGGCAAAGCCGGCGACCCCCTTTGAAACAGCGCGTTCGCCGATCAGCTCACCGAGCAGCGCGCGGTCTGTGTAGCCGCCGCCATTGACCATGATGACTTCACCTGGTTGAACGTGCTTGAGCGCCTCATGAATCCCGGCATTGTCGCCGGGGGCTACCCAGACGGTGTAGGCGGGACCCGCCAACTTGGCTCCTTCCCAGACGGCTTGTATCTCCGCCGAAGCGATTCCAAGTCGTTGCATGGCATCGCCGATGTTGGCAGCAGGAAGCTCGGTGAGCCGGTCGATCGTAGATTGGCTGACTTGTATGTATTCAGTCGATTGGTTCACTGGTCACCTATTCCAAGGCCTGTGGCGCAGAATTTCACAAGAGAACATTTCATTATATGTTCTTAGATTTCACACTACGCAATTAATTGATGATGTATGGAATCATGACATGTTCTGCATCACAGTGTCAAGGAGGATTTCGCGGGGAGGTTTCGAAGGTTCAGCCTTGCAGGAGCGGGGCGCAAGCTGCGCGTGGCTCCAGGCAAAGCGATTCCGGGAGGGTTCTAGCGCCTGTGCCGCGGTATTTAATGGCGCGCAGGATCGAGGCGGCGCACGGACGCGAAAGGCGGAATTTGCGCGATGTTATCTGGTGGGCGGCTAGTAGACGCTGCTTGCCAGCAAATCGGACAGGCGTCGAGCTGCCTGGAGTAGTTCGGGGGCCTTGGCTTCCAGTGTGTCGCGGGGGATCGTGGCTATGGGTCCGGTCAGCGAGAGGGCTTCGGTGGGAAGGCCTTGGCGAGCTGGGACGGCCACGGCGATGGAAATAATTCCCAGTGCGCGCTCATCCTCGGAAATAGCGTAGTTCGAATCGAGGCGGGGTGTCCGAACCCTGATGGCCTCAAGATCGAAATTCTCCGCTTCGTACTGCAGGCGCCTTGAAGATTCGGCGATCCGGGTTAGTTCGTCATCATCGGCACCACGAAGGAGGATGCGCCCTGCAGCACCGGCAGTAAGCGGCAGGCGGCGGCCTTGCGGCAAGTTGTACCCAAGCGAAGTCTCTCCTACCACGCGTTCAACCAGTACGCGCTCGCTGCCGAGGCGAGTGTAGAGCGACGCTGTCAGCTTGGTTGCCTGCGAGAGCTGCTGGAGGATTGGTTGGGCCACCCGGGGCAGGGGGTCGTTCTCCAGGAAAACTCGGGCAGCAGGCAATACCGCTGGACCCAATCGGTAGCTCTTGTCAGTTTGGCTGACCAGGCCGGCTTCCTGCAGCACCCTGAGGATGCGCAGGGTCGTAGGCGAGCTCATCCCCATGTCGGCGGCAATTGCGCTGAGTCGCCGGGGGTGTTCGTAGCGCTGGATCTGCTCGAATACGGCAATGGCCCGGGTGAGTGACCTCATGCCGTTGGGAGCTTCAGACTTATCTTTTTCTACCGCCATGATTTCATTCTACGCAATTATTTTGTAATTTGGCACACTTCCTTGACTGCCACTTGTGCGTCATGTCACTATTTCATGGAGCGCTAAACAATTTTACTGTATGAAATTTCTGAACGAACTATGTAATCGGAGGAAGTCGTGTCGAGCGATCTAACGGAGAGGCAGAACCCTCCTGGCGTGTGGCCGGTAGTGGCCGGCCAAGCAATCATCGGCCTTGTCGGTCTGTACGCGCTTATAGGTTCGGTGAGTTTAGGACTATGGAGCAGCATGGGGCCGGGTGCCGGGTTCTTTCCTGCGGTGCTCGGCGCGTTCCTCGTTGTTCTAGCCATTGTCTGGTTCATCCAGGAGCGTTCCGCGCCACAGGAGCCGGGTGAGGCTGAGGCTTTCGAGCGGGCGCAAGTATTTGCGGTTGTGGCCAGCCTGGTTGTACTGGCGGCAGCGTTGCCGTTTCTCGGTTTCCAGCTGAGCATGCTGGCTTTCCTGATGTACCACCTGAACTTCCGAGCTCGGATCGGGTGGATTAGAGCAGTAGTGATTTCTCTTTGCGGGAGTGTAGGCGTGTTCTACCTGTTCACAAAGGTCCTGCACGTTTCGCTTCCTCTGGCATCTGTTCCGCCCTTGAATTTGATTGGACTTTGAGATGGATGTTCTCAACGAACTCATGATGGGTTTTGCCGAGGCGATGACGTGGCAAAACCTGCTGTTCGCATTTGTCGGCTGCCTATTGGGCACTGTTATCGGAGTTCTGCCCGGTATCGGGCCGGTCGCGGGAATCGCATTGTTGATCCCGCTGACTCTGAACCTCGATCCTGCTGGTTCCATCATCATGCTGTGCGCTATCTTCTATGGCACTACCTACGGTGGAACAATAACCAGCGTTCTGCTCAATACGCCCGGTGAAGCAGCCTCGGCGATCACCGCCATCGATGGCTATCAGATGACGAAGATTGGCCGTGCTGGTGTAGCACTGACTATCGCTGCTGTCGGATCATTCGTCGGTGGCACAATCGCCACCGTCGGCTTGGTCATTGCGGCCAAGCCGCTGGGAAGCTTGGGGTTGCTCATCGGCCCGCCAGAATTCTTCGCACTCGTTGTAGTCGGGATCTCGCTGCTGGTGGCGCTAGCGGGGAAGTCGATGGTCAGGGCCTTGATTTCTGGAGCGTTGGGCCTGCTGATTTCGATGGTGGGCATTGACCCGGTCATGGGCGCTCCGCGTTTTACCTTCGGCATGGATCGATTGCTCGACGGTGTGTCATTCGTGGCCGTGATCGTAGGCATTTTCGGCTTGTCTGAGATCTTGTCTTACCGCCCGGGAAAGAATCAATCCGTTGCGCAGGCCCCGGGCTTGCGAGCTTTGCTCCCATCGCGCACGGACTGGGCACGCAGCACGCCGGCCTTTGCCCGAGGTACAGGCATTGGCTTTGCCATGGGGCTCATTCCAGGCATGACCGGATCGGTTTCTTCCCTGCTTTCCTATGGGGCTGAGAAGAAATTCTCGAAGTACCGCCACCAGCTCGGGCAAGGAGCCATCGAAGGGGTAGCCGGTCCCGAGACTGCCAACAACGCTCACGCCAACGGGGCACTAATCCCGCTATTCACTTTGGGCATTCCTGCCTCGCCTACGATCGCGGTACTGATGGGAGCTTTCCTGCAGCAAGGCCTGACTCCTGGGCCGACGTTGTTCGCTGAACATAGCACATTGGCGTGGACAATTATCGCCAGCCTTTTCATCGGCAACGTACTACTGCTTATTCTCAACGTTCCACTTGTCGGCTTGTGGACTTCCATCTTGAAGGTTCCATACCCGATCCTGGCAGGCCTGATCTTGATGTTCATGGTCGTGGGGGCGTACACGATCAATTTTTCCGTTTTCGATGTCTTCGTGATGATCATCTTCGGACTGGTGGGCCTCGGTCTTCGCCGGCTGGATATTCCCCTTGCCCCAATGGTCCTGACACTTGTCCTGGGTCCGTTGATGGAGCGATCCCTTCGCGAATCATTGGATATTTCGCATGGCAGCTTCGCGATCTTCTTTGATCGTCCTATCACGATGGTGTTGCTGCTCGTCGCCTTGGCAATCGTCTGCAGTCCGCTCTTGAAATTGCGTAAGCCAGCTGTGCTGGCAGCTGAAGACCCCGAAAGCTAGACAACGCAAAATCTATTCACTCAACCCGAAGGAAACACAATGAAACGCATGATCTCGATTCTTGCCGTTGGAGCATTCACCTTGGCTGCAGCAGGCTGCGGATCAAGCAACGCAGCATCAGGTGGCGGAGGGGAAGAGTTCCCCAAAAACGGCAAATCCGTTGAACTAGTAGTAGCGTTCTCGCCGGGTGGACCTGTGGACACAGCTGCCCGGCTGATCCAGCCCATACTCGAAAAAGAGCTCGGGACCAACGTTGAGGTGGTAAACAAACCAGGTGCCGGTGGTCAGATTGGCTATACGGCGTTGGCCAATGCCAAGGCTGATGGCTACACCATTGGTGCCGTTGGGTCGCCTTCAATTGTCGTCATTCCCATGGACGAATCCCGCGGTGCGGCCTTCACCCGCAGCGACCTGCAGCCCCTGGGCCGCCAGGTTGTGGATCCGATGGTGATTGCGGTTCAGCCGGACAGCAAATATTCGAGTCTCAAGGATCTGATCGAAGAAAGCAAGGCAACCCCGGGTGCGCTAAATGCAACAACCACAGGGCAGATGGGCGGTGAGCATTTCGCGATTGCCCAGATCAACGAGGCCACTGGTTCTGCATTCAGCCCAGTGCACTTCTCTGAGGGAGCTTCCCAGGCATCTACCGCCTTCCTGGGCAAGCACGTGGAAGTGCTTGTCGGGAATATCAGCGAGGTAGTTGACTTGGCGAATCAGGGCAAAGCCAGAGTGCTCGGGGTGATGGATGCCGAACGCACCGACGCGCTGCCGGACGTACCGACATTCGCTGAAGAAGGATACGACGTGATCGCGACGACTGCCCGTGGTTATGCGGCACCAGAAGGCCTGCCAGAGGAAGTGGGCAAGAAGCTGGAAGCTGCCCTGCAAACTGCGATTGAAGACGAGGCAGTAGTTGAAAAGATGGAAAACCTCGGATTGGCAACTAGCTACCAAAATGCGACCGACTATGACGAATTCTGGACTCGCCAGGAGGGGGACTACAAGGCTGTCCTGCCATTAGTCCAGGCTAAATAGCAGTGGATCGGAACGGGCGGAGCTGAAATTTAGGACAGCAGCGGGGCTGGCCGTGAGTTCCATGAAATAAGCAGGAGGGCTTTGGATGGCAAATTTGCCAGCCAAAGCCCTCCTGCGTTGATGGGACGTTTGTGGCTAGTAGCTGAGCCCGAAGCCGTAGTCGAAGAGCGCTCCATCGGCAGTTTCGCCGTAGCCGGGCAGGTCGCTGGCCTCGTCCATGACGAATGGCTGGCGGATCGCACCGGGCGCTTAATGCCCGTCGCGCTGCTGAATTCGCCGTTCGCCGCGCTTGATGAGCAGCAGCGAAGTTCCGCGAAGTTGGGGGCGAGTGCGGCTCTCCGTACCGCCCCCAGTTCTGGCGCCTAGATTTCGCAGGTTTCGGCGGGCGCGTTGCGGATCAATCCGCGCTCGGCCACCAGCGTGCTGATGAGCAGAATGGCGGCGGCCGCGTTCCAGGGAACGAGCGGCAAGTAGCCTTCTGGCGGCAGGTCGGAAAGCAGCCAGCGGGTTACCAGGAACGTGGCCAATCCCAGCGCAAGCGAAATGGCGAATGCGATGCCCCGGTGTTTCTTGGAGACGCCCTGCCACGCGGGGATTGATCCGTCGGCAGGTGCTTCAGAGGTGATTCCCAAGAACTTCAGCATGCGTTCCTTCTCGATAATGTCCGGTAGTTGTCATATAAAGATCAAGTCAACTAAGTGTTATTTCGATAGTATCGAATCTGAAAATTGCTGTACATGGTACTTTCGGATGACACTTCGACCTCGAACACCGAGCCCGGGTGAAACTTTTGGCCCCGTGCACGGCGCCGTGGCGCCATTCGGCGTCCGGTGCAGCCAAGCGCGGGGACAGGACCGAGGTGCGTGGACGCATCGCTCGGAACGCTGCGAGATCGCCCCCGGGGGAAGTGTTAATGGGAAGGCGCACTAGCGGCCTAGCGCCAGGCGCGGTTCCTGCCTTATCATCAGTGAGTCAGGAACATGGCCCCGCCAGGTTCCGGCGCTCTCAAAAGGGGCGATACCCGTTGCGGTCCAGCAACCGGTAACGGCAGACATATATGGAATTTCTTCAGCACGATTTCTTGAAAAGAGTCCATAATGTCTAGCGTTTCAGCTGCCATTGCCCACGCCCTCAAGCCGCTGGCCCCGCGGATCTTCGGATTGATGGGCAACGGCAATGCCCACTTCCTCGACGCCGCAGTGCGTGCAGGCTTCGACTACACCGCCGTGCGCCACGAATCGGCCGCCGTTTCGGCCGCCGACGCCTACTTCCGCATCTCCAATAAGCTGGCCATCGCCTCCACCACTTACGGTGCCGGCTACACCAACACCATCACCGCACTGGCTGAAGCCGCCGCGGCCCGGACCCCGCTGCTGTTCGTCACCGGCGACGCGCCAACTTCCGGCCTGCGTGGCTGGGACGTCGACCAGGCCGCGATCGACACAGCAGTGCGAGCGCCGCGCTACGTCGTTGACCGCGACAACCCGGGTGCCACTGCTCTGGAGGCGGCCGCCCGGGCGTTGCGCGAACAGATGCCGGTTGTTTTGGCGATCCCTTATGATTTGGCCGCGGTGGATTCGCTCGAAGAGCAGCTGCCTGATTTCGCCTCCCTGCGCAGCACCCCTCCGGCACCGCAGCTGAACTCCACCCAGCTGGAGCAGATCGCTGGAAAGCTCAACGCCTCGCAGCGCACCCACATCCTCTATGGCCGCGGCGCGATCGATGCCGCCGCGCAGGTCCAGTCGCTGGCGCAGAAGCTGGACGCCACCACCTCGGGTACGTTGCTGGCCCGCGACCTGCTGGACTACGAGTTCGATTTGGGCATCACCGGAGGCTTCTCCACCGAGGCCAACGCCCGCATCATCGCGCAGGCCGATACGGTATTGGTACTCGGCGCCTCGTTGAACCAGTTCACCATGCGTTTTGGCGATCTGGTCGCGCAGGATGCCAGCTTGATCCAGATCGACCTGGGGTGCGCCGCCACCAACCCGCGCGTGGACTATTTCGCCACCGCCGATGCGGCCTTGGCCGCCGCGGACCTGCTCGGTGCGGTGGAGCAGGCGCAGGGCGGATGGCGTTCAGGCCTGGACCTGTCCAATCTGCGCACCCGTCCGGCCGGTGACGACCTGGCCGCCGACGGGCAGCTTGATCCGCGCCGCGTGGCCAGCGAACTGGAGAAGATCCTGCCGGCCAATCGCGTGCTGGTGCAAGACGGCGGCCACTTCATCGGCTGGGGGCCCATGTACTGGTCGACCTCCGGTGCACGCTCCTTGAGCTGCGTGGGCACCGCGTACCAGTCCATCGGCCTGGGCATCGCTTCCATGGTGGGCGCAGGCCCAGCGGCGCAGGGGCGCACGGTCGTGCTGGCCGCCGGCGATGGCGGCTTCCTGATGGGCCTGGCGGACCTCGAATCGATCGTTCGCACCGTGGAAAGTGGCGTAATCGTCATCTACAACGACTCCGCGTACGGAGCGGAAATCCACCAGTACGGATCCGTCGGCCTGCACGAAGACCCGATGCTGATCCCGACCGTGGATTTCGCCGGTATCGCCAAGGCCATGGGAGCCACCGGAATCCGCGTTGACACGCTCGAAGACCTCGCCGGGGTCCAGCAGTGGGTGGATGCCGGAGCCCGGGGCGTGTGCCTGGTGGATGCCCGTGTCTCGATGCATGTGCGTGCTCCTTATATGGACGAGGTCCTTTCCGCGAACAAGAAGGCCGCCGCGGCTGCGGCATTACAATCCGGTAAAGGTGGTGGCAAGCGGTAGCCGAACGTCGTAGGGTGGTTGAGTGCGCAAGTTATTAGTCGGAACAGCAAGTCTGGGTCTAGGGGCACTTTTGATGTTCCCCGCAACCGGCGCTTTTGCTGCACCCACTGGCCCTGGCGACTCGGCGGGTGCCAGCGCAGCGCAGCTTTCCGAGACCTCGCTTCGCGTGGCAACCATCCAGGCAAATCTCAGCGGCGAAACCCCCCAGGAGCTGCCCGCGAACCTGATGCGCGGATCCGACCGCCAGGCGGCGCAGGTTGCAGACAAGATCAGCAGCGCCAATGCGGACGTGGTGGTTCTGACAGATATGGACGCCACCCAGGACGCGGTTGATGCACTGAACGACCAGTATCTGAACAATCCCGACGATGCCCGCGCCGATGTGGAATACGGGTATTCCTACCTGGCCGTGGGCTCCAAGGGCCTGCAAAGCGGTGCCGATCTGAACGCTGATGGCGTCATCGGCGGCGCCGAGGATGCGTGGGGCCAGGCCGCATTCGCCGAGCAGGGTTCGATTGTCGTGCTATCGAAGTACCCGATTGCACAAGACCAGGTCACCAGCGTTTCCCAGCTCAAGTGGCAGGACGTTGCCAACGACATGATGCACCACACCGACTTCTCTGGTGTGCTGGCCGCCTCCATTCCGGTGATGAGCACCGGGCTGTGGGACATTCCCATCCAATACCGTGGCGAGCCGGTGCATATTCTTGCGACCCAAACCCAGCCAGATGCACAGGACCAGGAATTCGCCAAGGCACGCCAGGCTGATGAGTTGAAGGTTCTCACCGGCTACCTGGCCGGAGAGGACTACGTTCGCACCGATGAGGGCGAGCAAGCAGAAGGAGTCGGCGAAGACCGCTATGTCATCGCCGGCGCACTTGGCTTGCAGGAGAACGCGGCAGATCGCGTTGAACCATTCCTCCAGGGGCTCAAGCGCGCGAACGCTTTGAATGATTCCGGAAGCTACCTGGTCCCCAGCGCAACTTGGCAGGTATTGGGCCAGGGCCGCATCCAGGAGCATCCGCCAAGCAGTTCCCAGCCCCTGCCAGGAACGGTGCCGGACTTGGTGAAAGCATCAAGCCCGCTGATCTGGACCGATGTCCAGTTCTAGATGCCGAGCAAACCCCGCAGATAAGGATTGAGGAATCGTCCCTCCGGATCGGCAGTTTGGCGCACCCTCGTGAAATCGCTGAATTTCGGGTAGAGCTGCGCCAAATCCGCTGCTTGCAGGCTATGTTCCTTGCCCCAATGCGGCCGGCCGCCCAAAGAACGGAAGATCTCTTCCATGGCCGGGAAGTATCCCGGAGCCTTATCCCGAATGTAGCGGTGCACGGCAATGTATGCTGTCTGCCTGCCGCTGGCGGTACCCAACCAGGTGGAGTCCTCGGCCGCGGTACGCACCTCGACAGGGAAGGAAACTCCAATTCCCGAACGCCTGAAATACGCTCGCACCTTCGCGAAAGCTTCATCGAAGCCAGCTAGCGGCAGCGCATACTCCATCTCGGTGAAACGCACCCGTCGCGCACTGGTGAAAGCTTCATTCCATGGCGCGATGCTGCTGCGCTCCGGCAGGGCGGCGCAAGCCACCTCATTCAATTTGGCAGTGGTCCGGGGGACCGCTGCGCTCAGCGAGCTGAGCAGCTGCAACGCGCCATTGGAGAGCAGCTCATCGTTCAGCCAGCGGGCCACCGCAGGCGGTTGATCGGCAGGGACCTGGCCGTCGAGCCGGGTATTGATCTTCACCTGGGCTTTGCTGGTGCCCGGGAACCAGAAGAATTCCAGGTGGTCTTCTTGCCGGGCACGATCAACAAAGCTTTCGGCGATCTGCCCGATGGGTTCGATGGATTCAGCCGCACGCATCATGTAGTAGGGAACGCACCGCAGCCGGACGTGGGTGAGCACCCCCAGTACTCCCAGGCCAAGCCGGGACGCCTCGAATAATTCGCTATTCTCCTGCGCGCTGGCGCGCAGATGGGTCCCATCGGCCAGCATGAGCTGCACTCCGGTGACCGTTGCGCTGAATCCGCTGAATTCCAGGCCCGTGCCGTGGGTGCCGGTGCTGATTGCTCCAGCGACCGACTGCTTGTCGATATCTCCCATATTCTCCAACGCGAGGTTGAAGGGCCTGAGCAGGGCGGGGATCTGCCAGAGCCGGGTTCCGGCGCGGAACGTCACCTCGTGGGTGCGAGCGTCGACTTCCTCGATGCCGCGAAAGCCATCCAGATTCAGCAAGATCCCGTCGGTATCTGCCAGCGGAGTGAAGGAATGGCCTGCGCCGACGGTGCGCACCGGCTGGTGCTGGTCGGCGGCCTGCTCCAGGCTCTGTGCTAATTCTGCGATGCTGCGCGGAGAATGGACAGCTGCTGGGTGGGAGACCACGGTGCGTGCGAAATTCCTGAAAGTACTCACAGGAATGCTTTCCCTTCTCCACGGTAAGTAGGCCATTGTTCGACGATCCTGCCCTTGGAGTACACCGCCGCCTTATTAACGCGTTCGGCCGGTTCGCCGGACTTGGCATGGCGCAGCCACACGGTATCGCCAATGGCAATGCGATGCGCCGAGGGGCCAGTGAGCGGAGTCTGCACTTCGCCGGCGCCTTCCATGGCCAGGTAGCGAAGCTTCTTGGGATGCTCGATGGTGGGCAAGCGGTCCTTGCCGGCTGGGCCCGATGCGGCCCATCCGCCACCAAGGATGGTGACCGTTCGCTCATCGGGACGGCGGACTACCGGGAATCCCAGGTACAGGGCAGGGGTGGGGCGGAATGCGCGGTAGGAATCGAAGAGCGCGGGCGCGAATAATCCTGAGCCCGCGGCGATTTCGGTTACCGCTGGTTCTTGGATGGTGCTTTCTACCGAACCGGTACCTCCGGCATTTACAAACCGCAGGTCGCCGAGCTCCCGTACCAATTCCACGGTTTCGGCCCGGCGGTCCGCCAGTTCGGCGGCGCTGGCTTGGCGCAGCTTGCGGGCGATCAGTGCCCTGGGGCTGAAACCCCCATCGGGGACCGAAGCGATTTGGGATTCGTAGCCCATCAGCCCGTCCAAGATGAAGTTGCGCCGGCGGTGCACCTGGGCGGCCAGTTCGGCGACCTGTTCCGGCCGGGTCAGCGGGGAACGCGCGGCGCCGATACGGAGGTTGCTGCTGGGGTAATAGGCAGCATCCAGTTCCAGGGCGACCTTCAGCGGCCCGTGCCCCGGTGCGATCCTGTCGATCAAATCCAACTGCTCTTGGGTATCCACCATGAGCGTTACCTCTTCGCGTGCCTGTTCGCTGGCGGCCCACCGGCTGATCGCTTCGGCATCGGTTTGCGGGTAGGCAACCACCAAGTCCTTCAAGCCATGGCTGGCCAGCCATAATGCTTCGGCCAAGGTGAAGCAGAGAACGCCGCGGAAACCGGGCTCATCCAGGACCCGTTCCAATGCCTTGCGTACACGCAGGGATTTGGACGCGATGCGAATCGGCAGACCTCCGGCCCGTTCGCGCAGGGCGATCACGTTGGAATCGAAGGCATCCAGATCGAGCAGCGCGACCGGATGCTCCGAGATCCCGGCGCTTTTCAAGGCGTGGTTATACCGTTTGGCCTGAGCGTTCTTCATAGGCCAACTCTTGCACCAGCGTCGGGGAGTTTCAAGGAATTTTTCAAGACGCTTGCTTGAAAGCGCAAAGCCCAAGGTAACTCTCAGGGTCTTGCGGTTAAGCTGGAGCCATCATGAAAAACGATCCGATTTCAATGACTTTGATTGGCAAAGATGGAAAGCCGCGCTCCGGCGTGCAGGACGCCATCATGAAGGGCATCGGCGTGCAGCGCCCGCTGGTGCTTGCCTACATCAAGCGGCTGCGCAAAAAGCACCCTGACGCTACTACTGCCCAGCTGGCAGCTATTGTCGAGCGCGATTACCTGCGCGTAGTTACCGGTTCCGGTGCAGCCGTGGGTGGAACCGCAGCCGTTCCCGCTGTTGGTACCGGTATCGCCCTGGGCCTATCCATAACTGCGACCCTGGGCTTCCTGGAAGCCTCGGCGCTGTATGCGCAAAGCCTGGCAGAGCTGCACGGCATAGCCATCGACGATCCGGATCGTTCACGAGTCCTGGTTATGGGCATCATGATGGGCGATGAGGGCAGCTCGATGATTGCCGGATTGACTTCCCAGGCCGCAGGTCGCGGTGGGGGTCCAATCCAGGGATGGGCCAAGTCCTTCGGTGCCAGCAAGTCCACGAGCATCTACTCTGCAATGCAGCGCACCATGCAGAAGAAGTTCCTGCGCAAGATCATTGGCACCCAAGCGGCTAGCACCATCGGCCGTTTGGTTCCGTTTGGGGTCGGCGCGGCCATCGGTGGCGTAGGCAATCGATATATGGCCAAGCGCGTGATCGAGAATGCGGCAGTGGCCTTCGCCGGCATTCCCACGGTGGCGCCAAGCTCTCTGCCCCTGGATGATCCTAGAGTCATTGACGCAGAGATCGTCGAGGACTAGCTGAATCGCGGTAGCCGGCCACTGAGGTGGTCGGCTACCGGCTTTTAAGACGAATTTTTATGCGTTTTACAGATTTTTGCGAGCACCGAACCGCATGAACCCGGGCTTTAATCGGCGCTCCGGAATTAAGTGTGCACGGTCACCGTCAAAAACCACCCACCCGATTTGCAGGACCCCCAAAACCTGTGTATAGTTTTTCCTTGTCGCCGAGAACAAAACGGAAGAAATAACCGGATGTGAAACGGCGGCAGAACCCCAGAAAATCAAGGTTTTTCTACAGTCTTGTGGACAACAATTGAAAAGAACGGGAACTGAGAATACTGGTTCAAATCACAAACAATGGATTTGACTTTCAGGAATTCGAAGTTATAGAATATGAATATAACGCTGGACGAAATTACCGCCTGGAATGGTGGGTAAAGAACCGGTAAGTGTTTGTTGTTTGAGAACTCAATAGTGTGCCAAGTTTGTTGATACCGAATATTTTTATTTGGTGAATACATAACATTTGCTTGAGGCATTGCA
>NZ_JBIUVH010000009.1:0-42492 GCF_044742845.1 Glutamicibacter sp. NPDC087831 | reverse complement strand
ACGATGTTGAACAAGCGGCCCGAGAAGTTCAGCTTCATCCCGTGGGTCAGGTGGCCACCGTGGTTCAGGTTCAGCCCCAGCACGGTATCGCCCGGACGCACCAGCGCGTGGTACACCGACGCGTTAGCCTGCGCACCGGAATGCGGCTGCACATTAGCGAACTTCGCCCCGAACAACTCCTTGAGCCGCTCAATCGCCAACGTCTCGATGACATCAACTTCCTCGCAACCGCCATAGTAGCGGCGGCCCGGGTAGCCCTCGGCATACTTGTTGGTCAGTACCGAACCCTGCGCCTGCATGATTGCCTGCGCAGTGTGGTTCTCCGAAGCGATCATTTCCAGGCCGCGCTGCTGGCGAGCCAGCTCAGCGTCAATACGCTGCGCGATCTCCGGGTCCAGCGAAGCCAGCGACTGGGTCAACGTTGCAGCGGCAACGGATTCAAAAGTCTGGTTGCTCATTACTCGACGTTTCCACCGTTCGCGCTTGCGTAGTCAGCTGCCGAAAGCAGCGGACCCTCTTCGGCGACCTCAACGGTGAACAGCCAGCCGGCACCGTATGGGTCTTCGTTCAGGATGCCTGGGTTGTCCACTGCCTCGTCGTTGATGGCAACGATGGTGCCGGTCACTGGCGAGTACAGGTCGGAAACCGACTTGGTGGACTCGACTTCGCCACAGGTCTCGCCTGCGGTAACGGAGTCGCCGACCTCTGGCAGGTCGACGTAGACCACGTCGCCCAGGGCGTCGGCGGCAACCTGGGTGATGCCGATCTTTGCTGGGGACGATGCATCGATCCACTCGTGTTCGGCCGAGTAGCGCAATGACGAAAGAACTTTACTCACGGTATTTCCTCTCCCAAGGGAATTAGCGGGCGATTTGCTTAGCCCTACTGATGTTTAACGTTACTTGGCTCGGGTGTAGAACGGCAGTTCGACTACGACAAAAGGCAAAGTCTTACCACGCAGGTCTACCTCCAGCTCGGTTCCCACTGCACCGAATTCGGCGTCGACATAACCCAGTGCAACCGGGTAGCCCAGGGTTGGCGAAGGCTGGCCGGAGGTGATTTCACCGATGGTTGCGCCGTCCTTGACGATGGCGTAGCCGCCGCGGCCGGCGCGCTTGCCCAGGCCCTTGAGGCCGACGAGCTTGCGTGGCGGGGTCGCACCGCGCAACGCTTCCAGGGCTTCGCGGCCCACGAAGTCCTCTTCCTTCTTGAAGGAGACCACCGGGCCGAATCCGGCATCGAACGGGGTGCGTTCCAGGGACAGCTCGTTGCCGTACAGCGGCATGCCGGCTTCAAGGCGCAGCGAGTCGCGGGCGGCCAGGCCGCAAGGAACCAGCTCGTGGTCCTTGCCGGCGTCAACGCTCTTTTCCCAGAGGGCTGCCGCATCCTCGTTTTCGATGATCAGCTCGAAGCCGTCTTCGCCGGTGTAGCCGGTGCGGGCCAGCAGCACGTCGATGCCACCGAGCACCACCTTCACCGCAGCGTAGTACTTCAGTTCGGTGACCGCCTGGGCGGTTGCCTCGTCGGCGGCCAGCTTGCGCACAATTGCCTCGGCGTTCGGTCCCTGGACGGCGATCAGCGACTGGCGGCCCGAAGCGTCGTCCACGACGACGTCGAAGCCGGCGGCGCGGGCAGCCAGCTCGGCGGCAACCACCGGAGCGTTGCCGGCGTTGGGCACGACGAGGAACTTCTCCTCTTCCAGGCGGTAGACGATCAGGTCGTCGATGATCTTGCCCTCGGCGTCAAGGATCAGCGAGTACTTCGCCTTGCCGACCTTCATGATGCTCAGGTTCCCTGCCAGGGCGGTGTTCAGCGCCTTGCCGGCTTCCGGGCCGGAGAGGTAGACCTCGCCCATGTGGGACAGGTCGAACAGGCCAGCGGTGGAGCGCACGGCCTTGTGCTCTGCCAGTTCCGATCCGTACTTCAACGGCATGTCCCAGCCGCCGAAGTCGGTGAAGTTGGCGCCGAGAGCTTCGTGCTGCGCGTGCAGCGCGGTGTGCTTGAGTGCTTGGGTAGTCTCAGTCATCTCTAACTCTTCCTTAGTCTTCGAAGGCTTCGGGAGCCGGGCAGGAGCAGATCAGGTTGCGGTCGCCACCGGCGCCGTCGATGCGGCCCACGGTTGGGAAGTACTTGTCGAACTTCAGCGCCGGGACCGGGAAGGCCGCCTGCTCGACCGAGTACTTGCGGTCCCACTTGCTGTTGACCACAGCGGAGACCGTGTGCGGAGCGTTGCGCAATGGGGACTCCTCGATGCTGTAGGCACCGGAGAGGACCTCGTCCATTTCCTGGCGGATGGTGATCATCGCTTCAATGAAGCGCTCGATCTCGGCCAGGTCCTCGGATTCGGTGGGCTCCACCATCAGGGTGCCTGCCACAGGGAAGGACAGGGTCGGCGCGTGGAAACCGAAGTCGATCAGGCGCTTGGCCACGTCCTCGGCGGTGACCCCGGTCTTGGCGGTCAGTTCGCGCAGGTCCAGGATGCACTCGTGGGCAACCAGGTCCTTGTTGCCGGTGAACAGTACCGGGAAGTGCTCGTTCAGGCGCTTGGCAATGTAGTTCGCGTTCAGGATCGCGTGCTTGGTGGCTTCGGTCAAGCCGTCCCCGCCCATCATCGCGATGTAGGCCCAGGAGATCGGCAGGACGCCGGCCGAGCCGAAAGCGGTCGCCACCACCGGCACGCCATCACGCTCGGAGTAGGTGCCCGAAGCATCGCCTGGCAGGAATGGCAGCAGGTGCTCGCCAACGCCGATTGGGCCTACGCCTGGACCGCCACCGCCGTGCGGGATGCAGAAGGTCTTGTGCAGGTTCAGGTGCGACACGTCGCCGCCGAACTTGCCTGGCTGGGCCAAGCCAACCATGGCGTTCATGTTCGCGCCATCGATGTACACCTGGCCGCCGGCGGCGTGGACCTTGTCGCAGACCTCGCGCACGTCCGCGTCGTAGACGCCGTGGGTGGATGGGTAGGTGATCATGATGGCTGCAAGGACGTCCTTGTTGGCCTCGATCTTGGCATCCAGGTCGTTCGCGTCGATGGTGCCATCGGCTGCGGTCTTCACGACCACCACGCGCATCCCGGCCAGCACTGCCGACGCGGCGTTGGTGCCGTGGGCCGAGGCCGGAATCAGGCACAGATCGCGCTGGCCTTCGCCGCGCGAACGGTGGTAGTCCGAAATGGCCAGCAGGCCCGCGTACTCGCCCTGCGAGCCGGCGTTGGGCTGGATCGAAACGCCAGCGTAGCCGGTGATTGCGGTCAGGCGCCCTTCCAGGTCGGTGATCAGCTCGCGCCAGCCCTCGGTCTGCGCTGCAGGCGCGTAGGGGTGGATCGAGGCGAATTCCGGCCAGGTGATGGATTCCATTTCGGCGGCCGAGTTCAGCTTCATGGTGCACGAACCCAGCGGGATCATGGTGCGGTCCAGGGCCAGGTCGCGGTCCGAGAGCCGGCGCAGGTAGCGCATCATCTGGGTTTCGGAGGAGATGGTGTTGAAGATCGGGTGGGTCATGAAGTCGCTGGTGCGCACCTGCCCTGCCGGGATCTCGAAGCCTTCCGGAGCCGAGAGCTCTGCGCCGAAGACCTCAAGCAGGGTCTTGACTACGCCCGAGGTGGTGGCCTCGTCGGTGGAGATGCCCACCTGGGTCTCGCCCACCTTGCGCAGGTTGATGCCTGCTTCGATGGCCTTGGCAATGATGGCATCGGCGTTCTCGACGTTCACCACAACGGTGTCGAAGAAGGAGTCCGAAGCCAAGGTGTAGCCGCCGGAAACCAGCGAGCTGGCGATCACCCGGGCGTGGTTGTTGGCGCGCGAGGCGATCTGCTTCAGTCCGGCTGGGCCGTGGTAGACCGCGTACATCGAAGCGCAGATGGCCAGCAGGGCCTGTGCGGTGCAGATGTTGGAGGTGGCCTTTTCGCGGCGGATGTGCTGCTCGCGGGTCTGCAGGGCCAAGCGGTAGGCAGGGACTCCGGCGTCATCGGCCGAAACGCCCACCAGGCGTCCTGGCATGGAACGGGTCAGGCCATCGGCCACGGCCATGTAGGCAGCGTGCGGTCCGCCGAAGAACAGCGGCACGCCGAATCGCTGGGTGTTGCCCACGGCGATATCGGCACCCTGCTCGCCCGGAGGGGTGATCATGGTCAGGGCCAGCAGGTCGGCAATCACGGTAACCATGGCGCCGGCTTCCTTGGCGGCGGCGATGATCGAAGCGTGGTCCGCGATCGAGCCGTCGTTGCCAGGCTGCTGCAGGACAATGCCGGAGATCTCGCCCTCTGGCAAGCCTGCGGAAAGGTCGGCAATCTCGACTTCGAAGCCCAGCGCGTCAGCGCGGCCCTGCACGACCTTGAGGGTCTGCGGGAAGATGTTGGAGTCCAGCACGGTCTTGCCCTTGGACTTCTTCTTGTTGGCGCGGCGCATCATCAGCACGGCTTCGGCGGCAGCGGAGGATTCGTCCAGCAGCGACGCGTTGGCGATGGGCAGGCCGGTCAGGTCCATGACCATGGTCTGGAAGTTCAGCAGGGCTTCGAGGCGGCCCTGGGAGATTTCCGGCTGGTACGGGGTGTAAGCGGTGTACCAGGCTGGGTTTTCCACGATGTTGCGGCGGATCACAGCTGGGGTGATGGTGTCGTAGAAGCCCTGGCCGATCATCTGGGTCTTCATGACGTTCTTCGAGGCAAGCGCACGCAGGTGGGCTAGGGCTTCGGTTTCGCTCAGAGCATCAGGGATATCCAGTGCGGAGTCCTGGCGGATGTCTGCCGGAACGGCGGTGTCGATCAGTTCTTCCAGGCTGTCGTAGCCCAGGGTCTGAAGCATGGTGGTGACGTCGGAAGGACGTGGGCCGATATGGCGTGAAACGAATTCAGTATTCGCTCGTGCCGAAGTCTGCGTGATGGTCATGGTGCTGGTATCTCCATGGGATCTGTCTTGGCGCATGCCAAAGGAAGGTCTTTTTACCTCCCCATCCCTGTTGCATAACCTGAGAGTTTTACGCATCCAGCAAACCAAGCCGGGCACTTGCACCTTCGGTGAACCGGAACGGGCCGGTTTCTTTCCAGAGTTGCCTCATGATGGCGGTACGGGTGCCTGAGAGTTTCCTGGGGAGGAATTGCTCCTACGGCGCCCGTCCATGGTGTGAACGGGACTCTCCCGCCATCCGTCTATGGCGCGCGCTGCCGGCCGGAGACCTGCAGCACACCACCATGTTACCTGCCCCGCCCCCAAGGTCAAACAGGAGCGGGGTCCGGAAAAGTCATAAATGCGTTCAGTTGGCGTCGGCAGTTAAACGGATGTAATCAGGATATTTCGCTGACAAGGAATCACCCGACGAGGTGCCGGTGATCCGGCGCTTGACCCACGGAGCCAAATGCTCTCTGGCCCAGCCCAATTCCTGCTTCAGCTTTTCGCCGCGCGAGTTCACGGCCAGTTCCGGCAGGGACGGCTGCTGGATCCTGGAGGACCAGTTTCCCTCGGTGATCCGATGGGTGCCGAACACGTCAAGGACCTTCGAAGCCATCAGCGTGTGGCCCAGCTCGTTCATGTGCAGCCGATCCACCGCCCAGTAGCGCAGATCGGAGAATTCTCGCCACCGCCAGTAATCCGCGATCACCGCACCGTACTCGTCCGCGATTTCGCGAACCTTCTCGTTGTAAATGGCCGTGCGCGGACGGGTCTTGGAGAACAACGGTGATTCCACGGTGTCGAAACCGGTGAACAGCACGACCGCGCTTCCGGCTTCGGCAAAGCGGCTCACCATGCCTTCATAGCCGCGCATCAGCGCATCCAGGTCCGCCTTCGGGCGCAGGATGTCATTGCCGCCGGCATAGATGGTGACCAGGTCCGGGGCCAGTGCGAGCGCCTGGTCCAGCTGCTGGTTGATCACCTGCCCGATCTTCTTGCCGCGCACCGCCAGGTTGGCGTATTCCCATTCGCCTTCGGCGCAGAGCACTTCCGAAACCCGGTCCGCCCAGCCGCGGACCTGGTTGGGCCGGGTCGGATCCACATCGCCAACGCCTTCGGTGAACGAGTCACCTAGTGCCACAAACTTCTTCACTTCGCTCCTGCTTCGTTCCATTCCCGATGGGTTTACTACGCGTTGCTGCCGGCAGCCTGGGCCGACATGTTCTTCTGCATGATCAGCTGGCGGGCCAGCTGGCTGAGCTTGACTCCGGTGGAGATCTCCTTGGCGCCTTCATTGCGCGAGGGAATGAAACCGAAGCCCAGCTGGTGGGCTGGATCGGCGAAGGCCAGCGAGGAATTCGCACCGTCATGGCCGTAGGCGAAAATCGATCCATAGTTGTTGCGCGCGGAGGCCTTCATGAACCCCAGGGCGAAGGCCTGCAGCAGCCCGTTGGTCCGGTCATGGCCGTAGACCAGCTCGGTGGAAACCTGGGACCAGGTGTCGGCGGTGAGGAATCCGCGGGTGGCGCCCAGTGCCGGCACGGCACCGAATGAGGCGGCATAGATTGCGGCCAGGCCTTGGGCATTGGCGACCGCGCCCATGGATGCGGGGCCCAGTTCGCGCACCTGAGGCGCGTTGGCCAGTTCGTGCCAGTTGTAGACCGGGCCGTTTTCCAGCGCGAAACCGGAGGCCGAGTTCACCGAAAGCCCGGCCGGGGAGAACGGATCGAAGAATTCCGGTGCGGCGTCAGCGCCCGGCAGTACATCGCGGTAGCGCGATTCCAGCGCGGGGTCCTGGCCGATGTAGGCTTCGGCTCCCAGCGGCTTGCGGATGCGCTCCTCGAAGACGTCTTTCAGTTCCTTGCCGGTGACCCGGCGTACCAGTTCTTCCATGAGCACGCCCAGGGTGATCGCATGGTAGCCGACAATGTGCTGGCCCAGCGGCCAGACGCTTGGCATGGAAGCGAGCACCTTGGCGTATTCGGCGGAGTTCAGGAGGATCTCGCTGGGAACGCCCCCGGGCACGCCCAGCACTCCCGCTTGGTGGCTGAGCACCTCGCCGACGGTGAGCTGGGATTTCCCGTTGTCCCCGAATTCCGGCCAGTAGGTGGCCATTGGCGCGTTCGGATCAATCAGCCCATCTTGCACGAGCAGTGCCACGACCAGCGCACCCAGGCCCTTGGTGCAGGAGAAGACGCAGGTCAGCGCGTCACCAGAGAGGTGCTCGCCAACGCTGTGGCTGAGCACCAATTCGCCGCGGTGGTACACGGCCAGCTGCGCCGAATAGCCTTCTTCCTCAGCGGCTCGCGCCTCTAGTGCTTCCGCCAGGGGCGCGAACTCTTCAGTGATCACCGATTGCATCTAAATCCTTCAAAGTGCTTGTCTCTCATCAACTAACCCTAACCGCTTCGATCCCATGGCCCGGTAGTTCCACACGCTGACCCGACACCTAGCATATAGGTACGTCAGCTCACAGCATTGGCTTGTTTAAGCCACTAATCGACATTTCACTACCGCTGGACCCCAAGTTCTGTGAGCCAGCCTTGAAGCCGGTTTGCCCACTTCATGCGCTGACCCTAAAGTTGTAATGTTTGCCTACAAAATTGAAGGAGATGATCTCGATCGCATGACTGTGAACAGTGACACGGCCGTTACCGACGGCAAAGAAACAGAACTCCGCAGGGTGATTGGCCCGAAGCTGCTGCTATTCCTCATCATGGGCGATATCATCGGCGCCGGAATTTTCGCCATCACCGGCAAAGTTGCCGGCCAGGTGGGCGGAGCCGCCTGGCTGCCGTTCCTGATCGCTTTCACGATCGCGACCCTCACCGCCTTCAGCTACCTCGAACTGGTGACCAAATACCCGCACGCGGCCGGTGCCGCCTTGTACATCCACAAGGCATTCGGCATCCACTTCGTCACCTTCCTGGTGGCGTTCACCGTGGCTTGCTCGGGCATCACCAGTGCCGCCACCTCGGCCACTTTGGTGGGGCGCAACCTGCTCATTGGCATTGGCCAGTTTGTCGACGGTGTTCCCAACACCCCGGAAGCGGGCATGTGGGCAGCTATTGCAATCATCGTGATCCTCGCCGTGATCAACTTCCGCGGCGTAGGCGAGAGCGTGAAGTTCAACCTCGTGCTGACCATAGTTTCGCTGGCCATCATGGCCGCGATCATCGGCATCGGCTTCGCGGTGATCGCCTCGGGCCAGGGTGACATTTCCCGCCTGGTGGTCTTCGAGACCCCGACCGACCGCAGCGTCTTCGCCGCCGTGACCATGGGTACTGCCATTGCGTTCTTCGCGATGGTGGGCTTCGAGGATTCGGTGAACCTGGTTGAGGAAACCAAGAATCCCAACAAGACCTTCCCGAAGATCATGCTCATCGGCTTGGGCATCTGCGCCTTGATCTACATGCTGGTGGCCGTCACCGTCATCATGGTGATTCCGACCGGCGATCTGCTGAACCCTAAGAACCCGGATGCCGGCATCCTGCTGGATGTTGTGCGCATCGGCCTGCCGAACCTGCCGGTTGACGCGATCTTCCCCTTCTTGACCGTCTTCGCGGTGGTTAACACCGCGCTGATGAACATGCTGATGGCTAGCCGCCTGCTCTACGGCATGGCCCGCCAAGGCGTGCTACCGCAGTTCCTGGGCAAGGTGCATTCGACCCGACGCTCGCCATGGGCTGCGATCCTGTTCAGCACCGGACTGGCCATCGCCTTGGTGGTCTACGTGAACCTGAGCAACGGAAGCAGCATTGTCGGCTCGCTGGGCGGCACGACCGCGCTGCTGCTGTTGTGCGTGTTCGCCGTAGTCAACGTAGCCCTGCTGGTACTGCGCCGCGACAAGCCGGAACCCGATTCGTTCCGCGCTCCAACGATCATCCCGATCCTCGGCGTGTTCTTCTGCTTGTTCCTTGCCGGCCCGTGGGCTCGCGCCCGCGAGGACTGGGTCCAGTACGAGATTGCCGGCCTGCTGCTGGTCATCGGCGTGCTGCTGTGGGCCGTGACCTGGTTGGTCAACCGGATCAACTACAAGAAGGGCGTCATCGAAACCCGCCCGGGACAGTACTGATCCCAGCCCGTTAACGCAGTGATGCCCGCCATTTGGCGGGCATCACTGCTTTAAGCGTGTTTTCTACGCGGTCTGCTCGACCGTTTCCTGGCGGAAACGAAGCTTCAGGCCGCCTTCGGTGCTCTGCCACCAGGAAGATACGACGAGCACCGGGCCCTCTGCAGGCTTCATGCGGTAAGCGAGAAGCACCATTTGCGCATCCACTTCCCGGGCCGCAAGGACCTGCACCGCACCGGTGCTGGGCAGGCTCGCCCCGGATTCCAGCATGGTCCGGACCGTGGCCACATCCAGCAGGCCGCCATGGCGAGTCACTTCCTGGTAGCCCGGATGCAGGAAGTCGTTGAGTTCCGCGAAACTGGTGCGGATCTGCGGGTCGAGGAAACCTTGTTCCAGTTCGAAGACGGTGGCCGCGATGTCCACGCCGGGTTCCGGTGCGGCGGCGGTTTGCCCGCCGGGTGCCAGCACGGCATCTTCAGCCGCTGGAGCATGGGAAGCCGCTGGAGCATTGGAAGCCACGGGGCCGCCGCCGGCAGTGTAGCCCGGTCCGGCCTCTACTGCAGAGCCCTGCTGGTGCGCGGTCGCAGCCGCACGCGCATGGCCGTCAGCAGCTTCATTCAGCTCATGTCCGGCATGGCCCTTGACCCACTCGAAGGTGTACTTGCGCCCGGCAATGGCCCGGTCAAGTTCCTTGAGGATGTCCTGGTTCAAGACCGGTTTGCCGTCGGCCTTTTTCCAGCCCTTCTTCTTCCAACCCGGCATCCACTTGCTGATGCAGTTGATCGCATACTGCGAATCGCACAGGATTCTGAGTTCTTCTTCTGGCAGGTGCTCGGTGGCCCGGAAGAGTTCGAGCACCGCTTGGAGCTCCCCCATGTTGTTGGTTCCGTGGTCCCAACCGCCAGCGGCCCAGTTGTCCTGGTCCACATACCAGGCCCAACCTGCCGGTCCGGGGTTTCCTAGGGCTGATCCATCCGCAGCTGCAATGATCGTCATGCTTTAATCCTGCCACGTTGACGCCCGCACTCGGTTCCATGCATTGGGCCATGTCGCCAGCGAATACTTGCACAATGGATCACAGCATCCAGCCAGGTCCAGGCCTAGGATTGGGATGTGAAGAAAATCCTGCCTGTATTGGCTACCCTGGTTCTGGTCCTGTCCGCATGCGCTGGCCCCTCGGTCGACGAGCTGCGCCAACTCGATCCCCAGGGCCATACCGCCTGCTTGCATTTTGGCGGGGGCCTGGTTGACCCCGAGGGCATCGGCGCAACGAATATGCAGAAAGCCGCTGATCATGGGGCGAAGGCTTCCACCGAACAGATCAGCGCTGCGGTGGCCGCCGATGAATCGGGGGATCCCCGGATTATTGACTTGGCCGCTTTCCAGGAAGCTTGCGAGGGGCAAGGCTTCGATTTCGAATAGGACAGATCGGCCCAGGACCCCTCGAAATAGCGGGCTCCTGAGCCGATCCGCCGTGGATCGCCAGCGCGCCTAGGCGGGGTACAACGGGTTGTGCCCGGCTTGGACTCGCTCGTCAGCCCGGACTTCGCCCGGTGCCGTACCGTTCAGGAACGGACCGTTCTCGGCCAGCTCATCTCGGCCCGGCGCTTCGAGCCAGTTCGCCAACTCCGGCCCCTTCGGGATGATCCGGGTCGGGTTGATGTCCTCATGAACCACGTAGTAGTGCGCCTTGATCTGCTCGAAGTCGATGGTGTCGCCGAAACCCGGGGTCTGGAACAAGTCCCGCGCATAGCCCCAGAGGTTCGGCATGTCGATGAGCTTGTTGCGGTTGGCCTTGAAGTGGCCATGGTAGACCGGGTCGAATCGAACCAGCGTGGTGAACAGCCGGACATCGGCCTCGGTGATGTGATCACCCATCAGGAAGCGGCGGGTGCCCAGCCGGTCTTCGAGGTAGTCCAAGGTGGCGAATAACCGGTCGTAGGCATCGTTGTAGGCCTGCTGGTCCCCGGCGAACCCGCCACGGTAGACGCCGTTGTTGACCTCGGTGAAAATCCGCTTGATCAGCGGAAGCATTTCATCGAGCTGGTCCTGCGCAATGAGGTCCGGGGTGCCTTCCCGGTGGAACTCCTTCCACTGCGTGGACATGTCCCAGGTGATCTGCGGGTAGTCATTGGTGACAACCGCACCGGTGGGGATATCGACGATTGCCGGCACGGTGATGCCGCGTGGATAGTCGGCAAAGCGCTTGAAGTAGTTCTCCTGGACCCGCTCGGTACCCAGGACAGGGTCCTTGCCCCCGGGGTCCAGGTCAAAGGTCCAGCTGCGTGCGTCGTGGGTTGGGCCGGGCAGTCCGACGGACAGCGCGTCTTCCAAGCCCAGCAGGCGGCGAACGATCAGGGTGCGGTTGGCCCAGGGGCACGCGCGGGCTGCGACCAGATGGTAGCGGCCAGCTTCCACCGGCCAAAGCCGGGCCCCGTCCGAAAGCCCCGCGTTGGGATGCCCGATCTTGCTGTGGCTGTTTCCCTCGCCATAGTGCTCGGCGCTGGCATCAGCGACGATGCGGTCCTGGATGTAATTGGTGTCCCGGGTGAATTCTCCGCCGGTGACGTAGGCGCCCTTGGTCGAATATTCCTCGCTCATCGCATTCCTTCCAAAGAATTTTGAAGTCCCGTGCATAAACCATTCACATCGAGACTATGGCAGTTGGGCAGGTATGGAAATGGCACAATGCACTTTTCCACTCCCCGCCGATTTCAACCCGATCTAGGCGTTGACCGTGGCGCCTTCGCGCACGGTGCGCATCGCCTTGCTCCAGGCGAGCACCTGTTCAAGCATGGGCTGCACGCTGTTGGCCGACCGTTCGGTCGGAGCGAAAGCCGAGAAGTTCTCGAAGTCGGAGAATAGCGAGAACATGCCGGTTTTCTGCACGTGGGCGATCTGCAGTTCAGAGAGGATCCCGCGCAGGTGCTCGACGGCACGCGAGCCCATGGCGGAGCCGTATCCGACCATGCCGGCGGCCTTGTTATTCAGCTCTGCATTCAGGTAGCTCAGTGCGTTGGCCAATGCAGGCTGGACGGAGTGGTTGTACTCGCCAACAATGAAAATGTATCCATCGAATTCGCTCATCTTGGCGGCGAAGGTCTTGGTGTGCCCGTTCTGGTAGTTCTGGTAGGCGGCCGGGAACGGCTCGTCGAGCATCGGCAGGTTGAAATCAACGATGTCCACCAGCTCGTAGTCGGCACCACCGAATTCCTGGGCCCTGGCCAGCACCCATTGGGCGACGCCCTGGTTGACACGTCCTGGACGGGTGGAACCGGTAACGATAGCGATCTTCGACAAGTTGCTCTCCTTGGAGTTCTCCGGCCAACAATGTAGTTGACACGTCATCTTCTCTTGCTAAATCCCACTATACAGGAGATGATTGATACGTCAACAATATTTTGAATGCCCCTCCCTGGGGACAACATGGTTAGGAAAGAGAATGAAGAGCGAAGAGACCCGCTGGCTCACCGACAGCGAGCAGGACCTCTGGCGCACCATACGCGAGTTCCTCTGGCAGTTCCCCAGCGGCATGGATCGCCAGCTGCTGCGCGATTCGAACATGCTCTCCGGTGAATACTCGGTGCTGGCTGTGCTTTCGGAAACAACCGAACCAAGTCTACGCCCGGCCGACGTGGCGACCGCATTGCGCTGGGACCGCTCGCGCCTCTCCCACCTGCTGCGCCGCATGGAAGCCAAGGGCCTGGTCAGCCGCTGCTCAGATGAGACCGACCGGCGCGGGCACCAGATTACGCTCACCGCCCAGGGGCGCAAGACCATTGAGGAAGCCGCGCCAACCCACGTGAGCTTCGTGCGTGAAACCATTTTCGATTCCCTGAGCCCTTCCGAACGCACGGCATTGGAATCGGCGCTGCCGAAGATCCTGGCCTCGCTGGAAAAGCAGGGACTGAAAGATGGCCAGTGCTAGCTGGCTCGTTCGGCCAGTTCGCTCTTGGCTACCAGCTGGGCGAATTGCCCGCCAAGCTGGACCAGCTCGTCAAAAGTTCCCGCTTCGGCAATCCGGCCAGCTTCTAGCACGACGATGCGGTCCGCTCGCATCACGGTGCTCAACCGGTGCGCGATCAGCAAGGTGGTTCGCCCCAGTGCGAGCTCGTCCAGCGCCCGCTGCACCAAAGCTTCGGTGACCGTATCCAGGGCACTGGTCGCCTCATCGAGCACCAGGACCTTGGGTTTGCGCAGCATGGTGCGGGCAATGGCCAGCCGCTGCTGCTCGCCACCGGAGAAACGGTGGCCGCGCTGCCCCACCTGGGTTTCCAGGCCCTGCGGCAGGCTGCGGACCAGCTGCGCAATCTGCGCGGCTTCCAGCGCCTGCCAGAGCTCTTCCTCGGTGGCCTGGGGCGCTGCCCACAGGAGGTTCTCCCGAATCGAAGCATGCAGCAGGTAGCTTTCCTGGGCAACGACGGAGACCGCCTGGGCGATGCCTTCAGGATCGAATTCCTTCAGGTCAATGCCGTCGAGCAATACCTGGCCCTCGGTAGGGTCAAGCAGCCGGGGCAGCAAGGACCCCAGGGTGGACTTTCCCGAACCGGTGGAACCGACAACCGCGGTCATTGTTCCCGCCTCCAGGGTCAAATCCAGCTGTTCCAGGGTGGCGCGGTCAGCCTCGGGGTAGCGGAAGCTGACATTGCGCAATTGCACTTCGCCACGCAGCTTCCCGGGTTCGACCGCTCGCGGCCGCTGGGGTACCGGCAGCGCCTGGTCCGTATCCAGGTATTCGAAGACGCGGCTGAACAAGGCCAAGGCCGAGACCCACTGGACCGAAATCTGCATCATGCCCATGACCGGACGGAAGATTCCGGCCTGCAGCCCGGTAAAGGCCACCAAGGTGCCGATGCTCATTCCCTGCCCGGTGGCGGGCAGCCCCGCCACGATGTACAGCACCGCGGGGATGGCCGCGAAAATGATGCTCATCGTGGCCATGCGCCAACGCCCGGCCAAAGCGCTTTTCATTTCCAGGTCGATGAGCTTGTGGCTGGACTCTCCGAAGGCCGCCGCATCAGCGGCTCCGGTGCCCATGATCTTGGCCAGGCGGACCCCGGAGATGCTCAGGCGCTCGTCGATCAGCGAAGCCAGGTTCGACATCTCGCGCTGGCGCTTTCCTGTCACGGCGCGGCGCAGTTTCGCGGTTTGCTTGGCAAGCAGCACCGCTGGCGGCAGCACGACCAATGAGATCAAGCTCAGTTTCCACGAGATCGCCACCATCGCGCAGGCGGTGGCCACAACGGTGGTCAGGTTCGAGGCAATGCTCGTGGCCGAATTGGTAATCACCGATTGCATCTGCCCCACGTCGTTGACCAGGCGCGACTGCACGTCCCCGGAGCGCGAGTTGGTGAAGAATCCCAGGGATTGCTTCTGCAGGTGCGTGAACAGCCCGGTCCGCAGGCCATGCATGACGCGTTGGCCCATCAGGGTTGCCCGCCAGGTCTGGACGACTTCCAGAATCGCGGTAGCCAGGGAGATCAGCACCAGTCCCCCGGCACCCAAGAGCAGCAATCGGATATTGCTGTTGGGAATCGCGTCATCAATGAGTTCGCGGATGATGAACGGCTGGGCCAGGCCGATGACCGACGCTGCCACGATCAGCGCCATGACCGCAATCACCGACCCCAGATGGGGCCGGAAGAGCGCGGCGATGCGCGCCAGGGACACCGGATGCTCGGTGAGCCGCTGCTTGTCCCGGGCGGCGTTGCCGGACCGTCCTTGCCCGCCACCGCCCGGATGCGGCCCCGGCATTCCCATTGCGCTCATGGACTCCCCCTCTACCTCTGGATATCTCAAGTCCAGAATAACAGAGGGAACCTCACTATGTGGTTGCATCTTGAAATTGTTCCCAGAAACACACTATCCTTGAACATATGCAGAACGAAGAGCCCAAGCCTGACTTGGCAGATCTTTTCCTCCACGCTTCAGGCATGCTTCGCGGCAGATGGAGGGACAGCTTGACTCCCCTGGGCATCACTCCGCACCAATCGAGGGTGCTGACCTTGCTGTCCCGGGCCGATAGGATCGGGCTGCGCAACTCGCAGCTCGCAGAACAGCTGCACATCGCCGCGCGCTCGACCACCGAGGTAGTCGACCAGCTGGAAGCCAAGGAGCTTGTCGTGCGCACCCCCGATCCGGCCGATCGCCGCGCCACGTTGATTGCGCTCAGTGCCACGGGCCGCGCCCAGCTCGGCGAGCTCGCCGAATTGCGCCGTTCGAGCATGGACGGCTATTTCGACAAGCTCGGCGACGAGGACCGCGCCGAGCTCACCCGGCTGCTGGCAATCCTGGACCGCGAGAACCCGCGGCCGGTGCGCGGCGCTTGCAAGAACCCGGCGAAAGAAAACTAGCTGCCAGCTAGCGGATAGAACCCGAGGCCCCGGCATATGCGTGCCGGGGCCTCGCGCGCTGGTTGCCGCTGCTGGCTAGTTCTCGGTCTTCCCGCGGCGCCAGTAGCCCATGAAGGCTACCTGCTTGCGGTCCACGCCGGCATCGCGCACCAGATAACGGCGCATTTCCTTGACCGTGCCGGCTTCACCGGCAATCCAGGCGTAGAACGGTGCGGAATTTTCCTGGCCCGTCTCCCACAGGATGTCCGCATCAACATCGATATCTTCCGGCTCGGCGTTGGTATGGACCACGCCGGCTGCTGGAATCGCGACTACCTGGCGCAATGCCGACTGCAGCAATTCGCCGTGCTCATGGCTGCCACGGGTCAGCCACTGCACCGAGACGCCGGAGCGGGTGGAGGCACCGAGGATATCCGTGGTCTCCGGGACCTCGATCAGCGCATGGCCGGTGACGTTGGAGGGCAAGGCTTCGAGGATGGCGCAAATCGCCGGGGCGGCGGTTTCGTCACCGGCCAGCACCACGCGGGTTGCCTCGCCGCGGCGGAACTCGATACCGCCGTAGCTGGAGTCGTTCAGGGTCTTGTTCGGGCCCAGCAGCAACAGCTGGTCGCCCACCTTGGCCCGGTCGCCGAACTCCGTAGCCGGCCCGCCCTGGAGCTGGCCGTCAACCATGTGCCCGTGCATCACGAAGTCGATATCCAGCTCGGCTGTGGCCCCGATATTGTCCCGGTGCCCGGCTTCGCGGAAGGCCCGCACGGTATAGGTGCGCATGTGGCCGCGGGTATCGGGATCAATCGACAACCAGCGCTTGTACCAGCCCTGCTGCTCGGCAGGACTGGTCATCGCCCCGGGTCGCATCGAGGCGATCTCGTCGGTCAACGCAGTACCGCCGGCCGGTGGCAGCAAGAGCTTGATGCGCATATCCAGCGGGTGGCTGTTGGTGCCGAAGTACTCCAGGTCCTCGCCGCTGACGGTCACCCGGCGGAAGGATGGCGCGAGCTGCTGGCTATTGACCACAGTGGTATCAAAGGCCAACGTCGGCACATGCTCATGGGCCGGGCGCTCCGATTGCGGATCAAGCGCGGCGGCTGCTTGGGCAGCTTGCTTCACATTTGCCGCCTGCTTCACCGCAGTTTTCTTCGCAGAAGCTTCGGTACGGAAAATGCCCTGGGAAGCCAGCACCTGCTCGGTGCGCAGCACCCGGTGGCGGCCAATGGGAAGCACCAGCGGAGTGCCGCCCACCGGGTCGGGGATCACGCGGCTGGGCATGCCGAAAACATCCTTGACGGTCTTTTCGGTGACCACATCGTTGGGATGGCCGGCAGCGTAGATCTTGCCGTGGCGCAGCGCCACCAGGTAGTCGGCGTAGCGGGCGGCCAGGTTCAAATCGTGCAGCACGATCACGACGGTGATCCCGCGGCTGCGATTCAGCTCGCTGACCACATCCAGGACTTCGAGCTGGTGCGCCACGTCCAGGAAGGTGGTCGGCTCGTCGAGCAGCAGCAGGTCGGTCTCCTGCGCCAGGGCCATGGCGATCCAGACGCGCTGGCGCTGACCGCCGGAGAGCTCGTCCACCGAGCGGTCGGCCAGCTCGGTGGTGCCGGTCAGCTCCATGGCGCGATTAACCGCTGCCTCGTCCTCGGCAGAGAAGCGCTTGAACAGGCCCTGGTGCGGGTAGCGGCCGCGGCTGATCAGCTCGCGGGCGGTGATGCCGTCCGGCGCGGTGGGCGATTGCGGCAGCAAGCCCAGGGTCTTGGCGACTTCCTTGGCCGGCTTGGAGTGGATGTCCGCGCCGTCCAGGAGCACCTGGCCCCCGGCTGGCTTGAGCAACCGCGACAGTGCGCGCAGCAGGGTGGACTTGCCGCAACCGTTGGCCCCGACGACGATGCTCACCTGCCCGGCAGGGATATCCAGCGACAGCTCGTCGACGATGGTGACCTTGTCATAGGCCAGGGTCAGATCGCTTGCCTGCAAAGTGGCCATGGGTTATGCCCCGCTTCCAGTTGAGTTTGCGCGCACCAGAATCCAAATCAGGAAGGGTGCACCGAATGCGCCGGTGATAACGCCCACCGGCAGCGAAAGATCCGCGAACAGGTTCGCGGCAAAGAAATTGGCAACAGTCACCAGCGTTGCCCCCGTCAGGCCGGAAAGCAGGATGTTGATCGGGCCGCGGGTCAGCGCGGCAGTAATCGGGCCGGCCAGGAAGGCAACGAACGCCATCGGCCCGGTGACCGCAATCGGCAAGGCGCCCATGGCCACCGCAACAAAGACCAAGATCGACCGGGCCCAGCCCACGTGCAGCCCCAGGGCCGCCGCGGTGTCCTCGCCCAGCTCCAGCATTTTCAGTTGGCGAAGCACCAGGGGCAGCAACAGGATGCCGATGGCGCCAAGGGACGCCAAAAGCAGCAGCGCATTCTCCCAGTTGCTCGAGGCCAGTGAACCCGTCAGCCAGTGCATCACATCGCTGGCCGTATTCACCTGCGCCTGGGTCAGCAGGTACTGGATCAGCGCCTGGAGCATCGCGCCGATGGCCAGGCCCGCCAGGATCAGCCGGGGACCGGTCCGCTTGCCCGAGGCCGAGAGCCAGTAGATCAATGCAGCGACCAGCAGCCCGCCGGCCAGTGCGAAGGCGTTGAGCTTCCAGTCGGTATAGCCAAGGGTGATCATCGCGAAAACCGCGGCCGCCGATGCGCCGTAGCCCACGCCGATCACGTCGGGACTGGCCAGCGGGTTGCCCAGCCAGCGCTGGAACAAGGCACCGGAAATGCCCAGGCCGGCACCGGCCAGGGCACCCACCGCGATGCGCGGCAGGCGGTCGGACATGATGATGAAACTGGTGCCCGGCACCTTTTCACCGCTGAGAACCTGGAAGACTTCGGCAGCTGGAAGGCGGTCCCGCCCCCAGAACAGGTAGGCCGCCACGGCGAGCACCAGGGCCAGGGCCATCCACAAGGCGGTGCGGCGCACCCGGGATCTGCGGCGGGCTGCCAGCGCCGGTGCGGCTTTCGAGGCCGGGGCCGTCGCCGGTCCGGCCGTTTCCGTGGTGCTGCGGGGCTGGGTCATGTTCGCTGCTGCCATTTCGCTCGTGCTCACAGGCTCACCGACTTCATGCCGCTGCGCATCATGATGATGAAGATCGGTCCACCCAGCATGGCGCACATGACGCCTACTTGGATCTCGCTGGGCGGGGCGATGATTCGTCCCACCGTATCAGCCAGCAAGAGCAGGATCGGCCCGGCGATCAGGCTCGCTGGCATCAGCCAGCGGTAGTCGGAACCGACCAGCAAGCGCACGGCATGCGGGATCATCAGGCCGACGAAGGCGATGGGCCCGGCCACGGCGGTGGCGGTGCCAGCGAGAATGACCACACCGATGGAGCCGATCAGCCGGGCGCGGTTCAAGTTGAAGCCCAAGGCGATCGCGGTGTCATCGCCCATGGACACGGCATTGGATACCTTGGCGGTGGACAGCACGATCAGTGCGCCGGCGGCCACCACGGGAATGGCCCCGAGGAAGGTGTCGATGCCGCTGCTGGATAACGTGCCGATCTGCCACATGCGGAAACGGTCCATGGTGGCATCGGAAATCATCAGGATCGCATTGGTAATCGCGCCCACGCCCACAGCCATGGCGGCACCGCCCAGCGCAAGCTTAATGGGCGTGGCGCCTTCACGGCCCACGTTGGCCACGAGATAAACCAGGGCCATCACCCCAGCAGCGCCGAGGAAGGCGGCCACCATGATTCCAGCCAGGGAGCTGACGCCCAGGAAGGCGATCGCCAGCACCACGGCCATGGAGGATCCGGCGTTCAAGCCCAGGATCCCGGTATCGGCCAGCGGGTTGCGGGTCAGGCCCTGCAGTCCGGCGCCTGCCAAACCCAGGGCAGCGCCAACCACGATGGCTCCGATGGTGCGGGCGAAGCGGGACGCGACCACGCCCTGGTCGCCATTGGACGGGTCGAAATTCCAGATGGCATCGATCACGGTGCCCATCGAGACGTTTCGCGCGCCCAGCAGCAGCGAAGCGAATAGCGCCAGCCCGAGCAACAGGGCAAGGAGCAGCAAGGCGCCGAGCTTCCGGCCGGCTTTTGGCGACTTGGCCCCCGGTGCTTGGCGCGTAATACTTTCAGTCGCGGTCATTGGTTCCTACACTCATTGCTATGGCTCTTCTTCCCTTGCCCACTATTATCGCTCCAGGCATCGGCCTGCTTCGCGCGCAGAACCCTTCTGAAATGACGTTGGACGGGACTAATTCCTATCTGCTGTTCGACCCTGCTGTGGACGAACTTGTTCCTGGAACTCCGGTCGTCCTGATTGATCCGGGCCCTGGGCTCGAGGACCATCTGCAGGCCTTGGCGGCCTTCGACATCCAGCTGGTGCTCGTTACCCATCGGCATGCCGATCACACGGGAGGCATCGATGCGCTCTACGGGATGACCGGTGCGCCGGTGCGTGCCATGCTGGAGCAGTACTGCCGGGATGCCCCGGTCTTCACCGATGGCGAAACGATCAGCGCCGCCGGGGCCAGCATCCAGGTGGTTTTTACCCCTGGCCACACCTCGGACTCGGTGTGCTTCATCCGCCAGGGCGGGGCTGCCCACTTGTTCACCGGGGATACGGTGCTGGGCCGGGGCACCACCATCTTGGAACACCCGGACGGCACATTGGCCGACTACCTGGATTCCTTGCAGCGGCTGCTCGCGCTGCCCGATATGGCTTTGCATCCGGCGCACGGCGAGCAGCATGATTCCTCGCATCCGCTGCTGCAGATGTACATCAAGCATCGGCATGCGCGGCTGGACCAGGTGCGTGCGGCTTTGCAGAAACTCGGCAAGGCCGGGGTCCACACGCAGCCAGCTGAATTGCTGGAGCATGTCTACCCCGACCTCGATGCGCGCTTGGTGGGCGCAGCTACCCATTCCCTGGAAGCCCAATTGCACTATCTGTCAGTGAATCCCTAGCCGGAGCTACTTCGCGGCAGCTGCGTTTTCAGCAGCCTTGACGATGCCTGGAACTACGTTATCCAGTGCCCATTCGATGGACAGCGGCGAAGCCGCGGAGATCGCCAGTGTTGCTTCATCGGTGCCTGGCAGCGCCACGGCATCGTTCTTCGCGGCAGGGATCTGGCCGTAGAGCGGCTGGCCCTTGACGACATCTTCCATGGTGTTGCCCGCAACAGCCGAAGCGAAGACGATGTCCGAATCCCACTCGTTGACCTTTTCCGGCGACACGGTGAAGAAGAAGGTGTCCTTGGCGGCATTCTTCTGCACGTAGTCGGCCTGGGTCATGCCCAGTGCGCTCAGGAAGCGCGGGCGGGTGTCGCCTTCGGAGTAGATGTAGGCGGTATCCGGCGCCGAGAGGTCAGCTGCGATGAAGGTGGTGTCCTTCAGCGCTGGGTTGTCTTCGCCGACCTTGGCCAGCTTGCCTTCGATCTCTTCGATCAGGGCGTCGGCTTCTTCTTCCTTGCCCAGCATCTGGCCGGCAACTTCGGTGACCTGTTCCCAGCTGGTCAGGTAGTTAGGCTCGATGGGGCCAACGACCGGAGCGATTTCCTGCAGCTTCTCGTACTGTTCCTTCTTCAACCCCGAGTATGGAGCGAAGATGACCTGGGGCTTGCTGGCGGCGATGCCGGTGTAGTCGATGTCATCGCCCACCTTGTACTGCACGGGCGCCTTCTCGGAGCCGATGGAAGCGCCCTGCTCTTCCAGAGCGGCGTCCTTCCATGCGGTGGAGTTGTTCTCGTTCATGCCGTAGGTGTCGGTGTCCATGCCGACCGGCACGGTATCCAGAGCCAGCAGGGTATCTGCGTTGACCCACGAGATGGTCGCAATGCGTTCCGGGACTTTTTCGATCGTGGTTTCACCATAGATGTTCTCGATGGTGACCGGAGTGAAGTCTTCTGCGGCCTTGGCTGAAGTGTCAGCCGACGGATCCGCGGAGTTGCTCGACGCGCCGCAGGCGGTCAGGCCCAAGGCGAGGATGGCAGTTGAAGCGGCGAAAATTCCGGCGCGACGTGAATTTTTCATGGGTCGGTGATTCCAGACTATGCGAGGTTCTGTCAACGTTTTGTTTAGCTAGGTTAGGCAAGCCTATCCGGGCCGTATGCCACGATACGCGTTTCTCTGCGCATTACGCAACACGAAACGTCCCTAATCACCGACCCTGAAGTGACCCTAACCAAATCGGGCGGTTTTTTCGGTGCGCTGACCAGAGACTTTATTCTCTAGTTGCTAGCAGCTTCCGCGGATCAGCCACCAAAATTGCTCCCCGCACCAGCAGCAAGCCGAGTAATACGGAGACAATTACCGTGATGACCGTCAGCGGCTTGAGCAGGATGGCGGCCCCGGCCAGGGGCAGCACGAGCACCGTGGAGGCAATGGCGAAACCGATCGAGGCAGCCAGCGCCGGGATCATGATCGATTTGGTGCGCGCGGCATTCATCGTTTCGTAGGGCATGCCCAACCGGTTCAGCCCGCGATACAGCTCAGCGCGATCCAGGGTACTGGCGCTTTGGGAGATCGCCGCCGAAGCGGCCACGCAGATGAAGCTGATCGCCAAGGTCACCAGCACGCCGGTGGTGACATCGGCCGGCACATGCTCCAGCCAGGTGCCCTGATCGAGTTCGCTTCCGGTCAGCTCCATCAAGGCGGCCCCGCTGCCGCCCACCACCGCGACGAACGAAGCCATGGCAACCCCGGATACCTGGCGCCAGGATTCGGCAGGGCTTTCCAGGATCATGCGGGCCGCCAGCAGCTCTTGCGGAGTTCTGGCCTTGCGCAGCTTGGCCTTGCCCACCTTCGCCACCAGATACGGACCGACCAGGTTCATCACCAGCAGGCCGAAGCCGAAACCGCCAACCACCACTGCGATGATCGCGGCGATGGACTGCACGAACTGGCCCATGTTGGAGAACACCATGTACAGCACCAGAATGCCGGCAAGGGTGATCACCGCGCGCAGCCAGCTGGGGGTGGGCACCGTGCTGCGGGTTGCCACCGCCAACGGGGTGATCACCAATTTGCGCAAGCCGGCAGCCGCACTGCCTGCCGAGAGGAGCACGACAGCGACTACTGCTATCGCCAGCACCCACAGCGGCAAATAGATGGCCGAACCGATCGGCGCACCTTGGAACGGAATCAGCGAAGCCAATGGTGCGGCCAGGAGGTAGAGCACGATTCCGGCGAGTGCGCCGGCCAACGCCGTGCCGGCGGCTTGCAGCACGGCCACGAGGCCGATCTGCGCCCCGGTCGCGCCGAGCAAGCGCAAGGACGACAGGGCGCGGTCATTGGACCGCGCGGAGAGCCGGGCAGCGGCCGATCCCAGCACCAGCAATGGGACTACCAGAAGCACCACGGCGAAGGCTGCCAATGGCAGGTACATCCCCTGGGCCGCGGATTCGAAACTGGTAAAGGAGTAGGCGCCTCCCAGCACGATCAGCAGGATCGCGCTGACCATGGCGTAGGCGCTGGCGGTCAGGACCTGTGGTGCCAGCCGGGACTTCGCCGGCCGGCCAAGCATCCATGACAGGTGCAGGATATTCACTTCTGGGCACCGCCATCCACGGTGGCCGATGGGTGCAGGCTGTCGCTGATCAGCTGGCCGTCCTGCAGCTGCACTACACGGTCGCAGCGCGCGGCGACATTGGGATCATGGGTCACCATCACCAGGGATTTTCCGGCACCGACGGTGCATTGCAGCAAGATCTCCAGCACTTCGAAGCCCGTGGTTGAATCCAGCGCGCCGGTAGGTTCATCGGCAAAGACCATCATCGCCCCGGTGACCTGCGCGCGGGCGATGGCTACTCGTTGCTGCTGCCCGCCGGAGAGCTGGCCGATGCGGCGTTGCTCCATTCCTGCCAGGCCCAGTTCTGCCAGGGCGGCCCCGGCACTGGAAATGGCGGCGTTGCGTGGCACCCCGTTGATCATCAAGGCCATGGCCACGTTCTCTTCGGCAGTGAGCTCGGGAATCAGCAGTCCGGATTGGAAGACGAAGCCGAAGGATTCACGGCGCAGCCTGGTGCGCGCCTTATCCTTGAGCCCTTGGATATCCACCGGTGCTCGGCCCGGGATGTTCAGCATGATGCTGCCGGCGTCGGGAAGTTCAATACCGGCCAAGGCGTGCAGCAGCGTGGATTTTCCGGAACCCGAGGGGCCCATGATGGCAAGGGACTGGCCCAGTGAAATCTGCAGATCGACGCCGTTCAGTGCAGTGGTGGAACCGAAGCTGCGGTAGAGTCCGTGAGCGGCGAGTACGGGAGGTTGGCCAAGGGAATTTTCAAGCATGATCCAATGTTTTCAACAAATGGCACCCGCGCACATCAGCACAGGGTTCCAAGTAGCCTCCGGCCAGGCTCATCCCCCGGTAGGAGCAGCCGGCAGCTAGTTCACGACGACAGCAGGAGCAGTAGGCAACAGATGAAGCTGGAACTGTATACGCAACCATTCTGCGCACCGTGCGTGCGCACGCGGCTGGCTGTCGCCCGCGTGCAGGAACTGCTGCCCGCGTTGGAGGTCGAGGAGATCAATGTCGTGGAGCAGGTGGAGCGCGGCGAGGAAATGGGAATCACCAGCACCCCGGTCATTCGGCTATTGCAGGAAGGCACGGAGAAATTCCGTGCCAGCCAGACACCGACTATCAATCAGCTGTTGAGCGCTATCGCTGAAGCCAGCGACTAGTCTCACGCCAGCTCGAAGCCCAAGGTGCACGGTTCTTGCCCATTCATGGGGAAGAATAGGTCAAGTGATTACTGTGCCCGGCGTCCAACATGAATGCTTCGAACGTGTTCTAGCCGACTCTTCCAACCGCATTGAGTGGCTCCGCGCACGGGCCCAGGGCATCACCGCAACGGACGTGGCCAAGTTGTCCACCGAGAAGTCCATCAAGAACGCCGCATGGGACAAGCTATACGGCAATGGCTTCTCCGGCAATCCCTACACCGATCACGGGCGCAAGCGCGAACCGGTCATCGCTGCCTGGGTCCAAGAGAATTTCAATATTTTCCCCTCCTCCCAGCTCTTCCACTCGCAGCATTCGAGACTCCATCTGGCGACTCCCGATGGCTTGGGTTTCGATGCATCGGGAGTTCCGGTTTTGGCTGAAATCAAGACCACCAACAAGCCCTTCAAGAAGATCCCCAAGAGCTACCTGCGCCAGGTGCTCTGGCAGCAGCATGTGATCGGGGCCGAACGCACGTTGTTCGTTTGGGAAGAGCACGATAATTTCGTGCCGGTGCGCGCGGTTCCCGAATACCTTTGGGTGGAACGCGACGATGATTTGATCCAGGATCTCATTGGCAAGGCCGAGTCGCTCATCTCCGCATTGCGCGAAGCGACGGCCCGCCAGGAGCGCTACAACGACTACGGACCCGCTGCGTTGCGGCTCTAAGTCCCCGGAAACGGCAAAAGCCGCTGATCCCAGTTCACAGTACTGGGATCAGCGGCTTCCGTTATGCCGCTAGACCGGGTTGCTTGGAATCATCCGGGGATCCGGCAGGCAATCAGGGTAGTTTTCCACCAGCTCGGCCAGCAGCTTCTCCCGAAGCATATTGCGCAGGTTCCACAGGTCCCCGGCGTTGCGCGCGGATAAATAAATGGTCACTGTTTGCAAGCCGTTTTGCGCGTCGGTCACGAGCAGCTCATTGTCCCGGCCATCCCACCAGTCGGAGGCTTCAAGCAGTTCGCTGCTGCGCTGGCGCAGGTAGGAAATCGGCGCATTGAGCTTCAGCTGCAGTGCTACGTTTCCGGAGATCTCCGTGCTGCGCCGCGACCAGTTCTCAAACGGCGTCGTGGTGAAGTAGGTCGATGGCAGGATCATCCGGCGCCCGTCGATCAGGTGCACCACGACGTAGGAGAGGGTGATCTCCTCTACCGTGCCGCGTTCCCCCTCGACTACCACCGTGTCGTCCACGCGAATCGAGTCGGTAAAGGCCACTTGCAAGCCGGCAAATACGTTCGCCAAGGTTGACTGCACGGCCAGGCCAACGACCACCGAAGCCAGGCCAGCCGAGGCCAACAGGCCGGCGCCCAGCGCCCTGACTTGCTCGATCGTCAGCAGCACCGCGGCGATTGCAATGATGCAGAGCACCGCAACCAGTACCCGTCGCATCAGGCCGACCTGCGTCTGGACCTTGGCCAGCCTGCGCCCTGGACCGAATCTCACCTCGAAGCGTGCCATCATGCCGGTCTCAATCACGCGCACCAGCTTGATGATGAACCAGGTGAGGAAGAAGACCAGAATGATCAGGATGGCGAACTGCCAGGGGTTGTACCAAGTGCGTTCTCGATAGAAGACCGCGAAGGCCGACTTGGCAATAATCGAGGTAACCAGGCCGAAGAACGGGAATCTGGTGGCTTTCACGTCGGCTTCGTCCACGCCGATCCGGCGCAGCACGCGGCGGGCAACGCCGCTGAAAACAAACGCCAGGATTGCGGCTACGAGCGCACCGATGAGCAGGACAACCCAAAATTGCAACGATTCGGGGAGGAAGCTTGAGGCTGTAATGACTTCCTCGACGGTTTCGCCGATGGGTTCAACGGGGGTAGGTGACATGTTTAAAGCATGTCATATGGCGCTAAATAAATGCTGTGTGGAACCTGCCTTCCGCCCTACGGCCCGGGAGTTCTCCGGCTCCATTGCAGAAGCGTCTCAGAGTGGTTCCAATTCTTTTCTGCCCTTGCGCTTGCCGCATTCCAGGCCTTTAGTTGATTCACTGGCAGTCCGCTCTGCCTGCGGGCGCAAACCAAGAGAGACGGTGATCCATATGCGCCACGGAAAAATTGGAATCGTTCTAGGCACGGTGGCGGCAGCCTTGCTCGTGATGACGCCCGCTTCCGCGGCGGCCCCCGCTCCGGCCGCCCTCGCGTCTGCTTCCTGCCCAACGGTTTATTGGGGATCCTTGGCCAAAACCAGCTCCTTGTCCACGCATTCCGCAGTGGAAAATCTTCGGTCCGGACGGCACCTGTGCTTTGACCGGCTGGTCATCGATCTCGCAGGACCAGCTGCCAGCCATTCAGCCAGGTATGTCAGCGAACTGACCGGAATCGGTTCCGGCCTGCAGGTGGACACCACTGGCGGTGCCAACCTGGAAATCCTGGTGCAGGCCCCGGCAACCGAGGATTTCAAGCCGGGCGCCGAAGTGAAGACTCTGGGCTACACGACGTTCCGCCAATTGGTGTGGCTGGGCAGCTTTGAAGGCCAAACCAAAGTGGGGCTCTCGACCAGGGCACAGCTGCCCATGCGCGTGTTCGCGCTGCCTGGACCTGGCGACGGTTCACGCTTGGTCATCGATGTTGCGCACCATTGGTAAAGAAGGTTCATTTCCTTGATGCGTTCGCAACTTTTTGCGTGACGTACCACGTAACACCGGGTCAACCTGCTGATTAATGTGCCACCATGCTAAGTATGTCGCGCACATTCTCTTATCAGCAGGTTGATGTCTTTGCACCCACTGCTTTCAACGGCAATGGCCTGGGAGTCGTGTTCAATGCCGACAGCCTGAGCGATGACCAGATGCAGCACTTTGCGCAGTGGATGAATCTTGCGGAAACTGTATTCTTCGTCGAGCCCACTGATGAGGAAGCGGACTACGCCATTCGCATTTTCACCCCGAGCACCGAGCTGCCCTTTGCTGGCCATCCGACGCTGGGCGCGGCTCATGCTTGGCTGGAGTCCGGTGGCGAGGCTGGTCCCGCAGGCCATCTGATCCAGCAATGCGGTGCCGGGCTGATTCCGGTGCGTGTGGAACGGGAAAGCAGCGACCGCCACTCGCGGCGCTTGGCCTTCCTCGCACCCCCGCTGACCAGGTCGGGCCCTTTGGAACCAGATGTCCTGCAATGGGCGATTGCCGGGCTGGGCATTCGCGAAGAAGACGTGGTGGACCACCAGTGGCTGGTCAACGGTCCGCATCCTGCGGGCCTGGTGCTGCGTGACGCCGATATCGTGCTGGGCATCGAACCTGACTATGAGGCGCTGCAGGGATTGGAAGTAGGCGTCATCGGCCCCTACACCGCAGCCAGCGTTTCGCAGAGCGTGTGGCAACCGCGCGGATCGGTCATGCCGCGCGTTTCCGGTACCCGCGAAGAGCTGCGTCCGCTGGACTTCTCTGATTTTGAGCGTTCCGAAGAGCGCTTCCGCAATGTGGTGCTGCAGCCTCCGGCGGACTATGAGGTCCGTGCCTTCATTCCCGGCGAGGCTGTTCCGGAAGACCCTGCCACCGGTTCGCTGAATGCTGCGTTCGGCATCTGGCTGACGCAGACCGGTTATGCACCCCAGCGCTATACCGTGCGCCAGGGCACGCGTTTGGGCCGCGAAGCGATCTTGCATATTGAAGCTACCGAAAAAGGCGTCTGGGTCAGTGGCGATGTCGCCACCCGCATCTCGGGCGATGTGAGTTTCGACTGATTTCCTATGCATAGTTTCGCTATCCGTTCCGCACAGGGCTGATAGGGACTAGCCTTGACAAGTGCCTGAAACTGCGAATCCCGAAACACACTTCGACAAGAAAGCCGCCTGGCGTGCCCTCTGGGCACTGGTCATCGGCTTCTTCATGATCCTGCTGGACACCACGATCGTGTCCACCGCAATGCCCTCCATCATGACGTCGCTGGACGCCGATATCTCCAGCATCTTGTGGGTCAACAGCGCGTACCTGCTCACCTTCGCGGTGCCGCTGCTGGTCACCGGGCGCCTCGGTGACCGCTTCGGTCCGCGCAATATCTACCTCATCGGCATGGTGGTCTTCTCGCTGGCCTCGCTGTGGTGCGGCTTGTCCGATTCCCTCGGCTCGCTGGTGGCGGCGCGCGCCGTCCAGGGCCTTGGCGCTTCGATGATTTCCCCTCAGGCGATGACGCTCATTACCCGCCTCTTCCCTTATCAGCACCGCGGTGCAGCCATGGGCCTATGGGGTGCAGTGGCGGGCATCGCTTCGCTGATCGGTCCGATTGCCGGCGGTCTGCTGGTGGACTCCATCGGCTGGGAATGGATCTTCTTCATCAACTTGCCCATCGCGGTAGTCAGCTTGACCATGGTCTTCAAATTCGTGCCAGCCCTTGAATCCCAAGCGCATTCCTTCGACTGGTTCGGCGTCATCCTTTCGGCGTTGGCCATGTTCTGCTTGGTCTTCGGCATCCAGGAAGGCGATGCCACCAATTGGGAACCATTCATTGGCCCGCTGAATTCGTGGCATCTGATTATCATCGGCGCGGTGCTGATGGGAGCCTTCATCTGGTGGCAGTCCAAGACCACGTCTGAACCGCTGGTTCCGCTGCGATTGTTCAAGGTCCGCAATTTCTCCTTGGCCAATGTCGCGATCACCTTCATGGGCCTGACCATCGCGACCATCGCCTTGCCGATGGTGTTCTTCTTGCAGAATGTCCGAGGCCTGACTCCCACCGAATCCGCGTTGATGATTTCTCCGATGGCTTTCGTGGCGATCTTCCTCGCGCCGCAGCTGGGAAAGAAGGTCAATCAGCTCAGCCCGCGGATCTTGGCCGTGCCCGGGTTCTTCCTGTTTGGCGGTGCCACGGTGGTCTACGCCTTCATGATGCACGCCGATATCCCGCTGTGGATGCTGCTGATTCCTTCAGCGGTTCAAGGCATCGGTTCAGCCATGATCTGGCCATCGCTGTCGCTGGCAGCCACCAAGGACTTGACCGCGCGTGATGCGGGTGCCGGTTCAGGGATTTACAACACCACCCGGCAAATCGGTTCAGTGCTTGGTTCTGCGCTGATCGCGGTGATGATGGATGCCCGCATTTCGGCACAGATCGCGCAGGCAGATTCCAAGGATCCTGCGGTGATCATGGAAGCCACGTCTGTTGGCCTGGGACAGGCACTGATGCTGCCAGGCTTCATCGGCGTGGCTGCTGTGCTCGTTGTAGCGTTCCTCAGCGACGGCAAGAAGGCGCAGCGCCACTAGCCAGAGGCAGCTCTTAACGGAGCCAGCGCCTGGTCCGGGACTCGAAAGTCGCTGGATCAGGCGCTGGCTTCGTGGTCGCTAGACCTTGTCTTCAGGTTCTTCGTTGCTATCGCCGTTCTTGAATTCATCGACCTTCTCGCCGATTTTTTCTTGGGCGTCCGCTGCGAAGTTCTTCACGTTCTCGGTAGCGTCGCCTGCGAAATCCTTCGCGTTTTCGACTGCCTCGCCCAGCTTCTTCTTTGCATCATCTAAGAAACCCATTGGTTCTCCTCTTAGCTTGTAGTTCAAATGTGGCCGCTGAAAACCGCAGTCTCCAAGATCAACTTACGGCTTGCCGAACGTTTTGCTCAAGCGATTCCGTCCGCTTATTTTGCTTTCTTGATCTTCTTGGCGCCCTTGCGGCCAAGAATCAATGCCACAGCGATACCTGCCAGCCATACGTCCTTGGCCAGGGCGGTGCCATCCGCGGTTGGGCGGATGCCGTCGGATTCTGTCATGCCCGGAGTGCGCAGGTAGGAAGCCAGCAGCACACCGGAGAATGCGCCCAGGCCCAAGCCGGCCAGCCGCGATGGGATCAGCGGCAGCAGCAAGGCGCTACCCAGCGAGATCTCGCCGATGGATACGGCCTTGCCGAAAACTGCCGGTTCCAGCTCGGCCAGCTGAGGCACGCCGTTGGCTGCCATCTGCTGCAGGCCTGCGGCGCTGGCTTCATCGATGCGCAACTTGTTGATGCCGCTGTTGAGAATGAACGCACCACTGACCAAACGTAGCGCGGCGTTTGCAATCGAGATTCCCATGGGCCCTCACTTCTCTTTCATTTCGTCCAAGAATGGCGTTCCTGCATGGAACGCCCTGATGTTCAGCGTAGTCATGGGCGCAGTAGTTCACAATCATTTGCGCGGCGCGCATAGCTGAACCCAAGAATTTCCCAGCTTGAATCGTGCTAAATTCGTGAATCATGATCGCTTCTTCCGCAGTACCCCCAGCAGCCCTTGATCTACTCATTACCCAGGGCTTCGATGCCACCAGCGTCGACGAGCTGGCAGCTGCCGCTGGCATTTCCCGTTCCACTTTCTTCCGCCGTTTCGGGTCGAAAGAGAATATGGTCTTCGCCGACCAGGAAATGATCATTACACACGTCGAGACCACGCTGGCCGCCTCGTCGGTTGATGCAATCACTACGCTCATCGATGCCGCACATGTGGTTTTCGACCAGTACACGGTCAACCCCGAAGGAGCCCAGCTGCGCCACAAGCTGCTCTCCTCGGTGCCGTCGCTGCGAGAGCGCGAGCTGGTCTCCACTCACCGCTACGAACGGGCGTTTTACGGGTTCCTGAACCGTCGCGATTTGGCAAAGAGCGCCACGGAGAAGTCGCTGTGCCTGGGCGTTAGCGCTGGCCTGGTTGCGATCCACAACGATCATTTGCGCAGCTGGCTGAAAGACGCGCAAAGCACGGACCGCACCAAGCTGGCCAACGATGTGCGCCAGTTCCTGAACCGCTTCGCAGATCTGCTCGACCCCGGACAGGCAGCGACTGCCACCAAGCCGGCGGCCCCCAGCGTGGTGGTTTCCGTCTTGGATACCGGCGCCGATGAGCAGGCGATTCTCCAGGCCGTCTCCCGCGCGCTCAAAGAGCACGGAAAATAATCGATTCCACCCAACTTCTGAAACCAAGTTTCTTGACATGGCACTGCGTTCCACTAGTCTAGGAGTGAAGCTTTTTTCACCGTAGCTATTAGGAGCATCTGAAATGTCCCAGCTGGAGACCGGTTTTGAATTTCCCGCCGGCGTTGTCGAACCCGAATACGACCTGTGGTCCGGAGACGTCAATATCGATCCGACCGGAATCTTCGCCGAAGTAGGCGAAGCGGACAACGCGTGGCGAGCCAAGGCCCGCGCATTCATCCTCGACGAGGTCAAGGACGACATCCACGAGTACTGGGACAAGGCCGACTACCCGCTGCATCTGCTCAAGAAGCTCGGCGATGCGGATCTGCTGCGCGATGGCCTGAACCTGGAAGGCTACGAGGAAATGAGCCCGCTGGCTGCCGGCTTGGTCAACATGGAAATGGCCCGTGGCGACGGTTCGGTCTCCACCATTGTTGGCGTCCAGGGCGGTCTGGCTCTGCGCTCCGTGCTGTACTGCGGCAATGCCCAGCAGATCAAGAAGTACGCCATCCCCATGCTGCGCGGCGAACTTCCAGGCGCCTTCGCGCTGACTGAACCAACTCATGGTTCCGACTCGGTTTCGCTGGAAACCCGTGCCACCAAGGTCGAGGGCGGATACCGCCTGAGCGGTGAAAAGAAATGGATCGGCAACGGCTCGGTCGGCGGCGTGAGCATCGTTTGGGCCCGCGACGACGAAGGCAAGGTCCGCGGATTCATCGTGCACCAGGATGCCGAAGGCTACAAGGCCACCACCATCGAAAACAAGCTCTCCCTGCGCGCTATCTGGCAGGCGCATATCCGCATGGAGAACGTCTTCGTTCCGGACCACGATGTGATGCCCGAAGCCAAGAGCTTCAAGGACACCTCGCGCGTCCTGTTCGCCACCCGGCTGGGTGTCGCCTGGTCTGCCGTGGGCCACGCGACCGCTTGCTACGAGTCGGCCGTGAGCTACGCCAAGCAGCGCGTGCAGTTCGGGCGTCCGCTGGCCGCCAGCCAGATCGTCCAGGAGCGCCTGGCCCGCATGCAGTCCGAACTGGCTACTATCCAGGTTCTGGTCATGCAGGCGACCAAGCGCGAAACTTCCGGTGAGCTGACCGGCCCGCAGGCGTCGCTGGCCAAGTACACCGCTACCCGCACCGCACGCGCCATCGCAGCGAACGCCCGCGACCTGCTCGGCGGCAACGGCATCCTGACCAGCAACCGCGTGGCCCGCCATTTCGCTGATGTGGAAGCAATCCACACCTATGAAGGCACCGAAACCGTGCAGGCCTTGATCATGGGCCGCGACATCACCGGCTTCTCAGCGTTCGCCTAGAACCTGGGCGCCGGAAAGCACGCCGGGACCTGGCTCGTTCTTCCGGGCCTCGGCCCCGGCGTGCTTTTGCCTACTGCCGGCCCAATCGGTTCTTGGTCTTTGCCGTTGCCACGTGGTCCCATGGATTCTCCGGCCAAGGATGCTTCGGGTAGCGCCCGCGCATTTCAGAACGCACCTGGGCGTAGGGCCCATTGAAGAAGCTAACCAGGTCATCGGTCACCGCCAGCGGCCGGCCACCGGGCGAAAGCAAGTGGAACTGGACGGCAAGCTTGCCCTTGACCAGCCGCGGCGACTCATCGAGCCCGAAGCATTCTTGCAATTTCACGGCGACGACCGCTGGACCGGTTTCACCGACCTCGGGATAGGCCACGGAAATCCTTGATCCCGAAGGCACCTGGAGCCGTTCGGGCACCAGCGAATCAAAATCATGGGCATGCTCCCACGGCAGCAAGGTCCGCAATGCCGAATACAGGTCAACCTTGGCCGCGTTCTTGCCGGCGGCTACCTGCCGCAAGACCGGCTGCAGCCAGTTGCCCGCCGAGGCAATCAGGGCCTGGTCATCCACCGCGGCAAAGGGTTCGCCCAGCAGGCGATGGGCCACGGCCATTCGCCGGCGCAAGGCATCAAACTTTTCATGGGTGCCGAAGAAGGCTATCCCCTGCGTAGCTATGGCGCTGGCAACAGCCTGCATGCCCAGCTCTGCGGTGGCCTTGACCGGATGGGCCGCCAGCTCGATCTCGCCGAAGCTCTCGATCTGGCGAGCGGTGATCCTGCCGTCAACCAGCTCCGCCATTTCGCGCTTCTGGTGCATCTGCGGCAACAGGTCGACGGCAGTGCCAAGTTCGATGCCAACGGCCCGTCGGATCACCGCTTTGGATCCGGCACGGGAGACCTCGGCGACCGCAAGGAATTCCTCATGCATCAGCTGGCTGCCGCGCGGCAAGGTTGCCCGGGTCCCCGAAGCCAACAGGTATTCCTCCGGGCCGACCTTGCGCGCAATCCATTGCGGGTAGGCCAAAGCGCACACGCCTGCCAGGGCCGCAGCTGCCGGTGCAGGCTGCCGCCCGGTGCGGTTTTCCGCACTGCCCAGGAGCTTTTCCAGGCGCTGCGCTTCATGCTTCCAGGCACGATGCGCCGGATGCGAACTCCGGCGCACCGCGGCAAGCAATTCATTCAGGTCCGCACTGGCAATGCGTTCCGAGCTGGCCAGCAATGCGACAGCATCCGAGGCAGCCCGGGTGCCGAAAATCCGGCTGCCTTCGAGCAACGCGCGGGCGGCACGCGGGTCTGCTGGAACCTTCATCATCTGCTCGCCCAGGGCGGTGATCTGCCCGGTCCCGTCAACCGCGTCCAGGCTGCGCAGGATCTGCTCATCGCTGGCCATGGCGCTAGCCGGCGGCGCTTCCCACATGGCCAGCCCCTCGCCGCGCGGGGTCCCCCATGCCGCGAGCGACAAGCCGGCGGCGACCAGGTCGCCGGTGCGGATTTCCGGTGTGGAGTGCGCCGGGGCGGCGGCAAAGGACTTGGGGTCCAAGGTCCGCACCACCTTGCCCGGCCCGAGTCGTCCTGCCCGGCCCGCCCGCTGGGTGGCCGCGGAACGGCTGGCCACCACGGTCATCAACCCCGAGAAACCACGCGAGCTGTCTCGGCGCGGCTCGCGGGCGTAGCCGGCGTCCACCACCAGATGCACGCGCGGCACGGTCACCGACGATTCGGCAATGGAGGTGGAGACGATGATCCGCGGGGCGCTGCCAGCCTCCGGCTCGCTGAGGATCCGGTCTTGTTCCTTGGAAGAGATCTGCGAGTGCAAGGCCAGGACTTGCACTCCGGAGGCAGAAATCTGCGAGCAGACGCGGTCGACTTCCCGTACCCCGGGGACGAACACCAAGGTGTCCACCGGGGTTGCGCTTGCTGCGTTGGCTGCCGCGCTGTGGCGTACCGCGACGGCGGCAACGTGGCGCAGGTAGTCATCGTTCAGCCCGCGTTCGGTGTTCCGGATTCCGGCGAAGCTGTCGAAAGCTTCTTGCACGGCAAACTGCGCGGTGTGGGCGCTGAGCACTGGAGCGGCCTGGCCACGGGCCAGCAGCGCCGAGAGTTCCCCGGCGTGCAAGGTGGCACTCATCAGGATCAGCGACAGGTCATCACGCAATTCGCTGACCTGGTTGGCCATCGCCAGCAACAAATCCGTATCGATCGACCGCTCGTGGACCTCATCAATGATCACCGCGCTCACACCGGCAAGATCCGGATCGGCCAGCAACCTGCGCAGCATCAGGCCTGCGGTCACGAATTCCACGCGGGTCTGCGCCGAAGCTTGCCGTTCCCCGCGCACGGCGAAGCCAACACGCTGGCCCAGAACCGATCCATCAAGCTGGGCGAGGCGACGGGCAGCAGCCCGGGCAGCGACACGGCGTGGCTGGGTCACGATGATCTTGCCAGCCAGTCCTGCCTGGTCCAGGGCGTTGGCTACCGTGGGTGGAACTATCGTCGTCTTGCCGGATCCCGGTGGCGCCTGGATCACCAGCGGCTGGGCAGGATTAGCCACCAAGGATTCATGGAGTTCTTCCCTGCTGGGACCGAAAGCCAGCCCTGAAGCAATCCTGTTCAGGTCGAAGCGGGCCGAACTCATGCCTGGCGTCCAGCCCAGAAGGACTCGATGGCCTTGACCACAGGCTCAATCGGGAACAGGGTGCTGCCGTGGGTTCGCCCCGGCAAGGCCACCATGCGCGCATTGGGCAAGGTGCGGACCATGATCTTGTTCTGGTCGAAGCGCGGCTGGTCCCGGGTGCCGATCAGCAGCAAGGTCGGGATTCTGATCTTCGCCAACTCGGACAGGTTGATGTTCTGCAGGGTCTCGGCGGCCTCGTAGTAGGCAGCCAGGGCCAGCGGGTCGTTGGACTTGAAGGCCATGCGGGTTGCTGGATCCAGGCGTCCATTCTTTTCTTGCCCGGTGACGAATCCTTCGATGTCGCCATTGCGCAGGACCTCGAGGTAGCCGGGGAAGAAGAGCTTCCCGATTTCGCCGGGGGTAATTTCGTAGGTGCCGCCGAGCATGATCAGCGAGATCACCTGCTCTGGGTGGTGCATGGCCATGTGCAGCCCGGTGCGTGCGCCAAAAGAGTAGCCGACAATGTGAATACGTCCGATGCCCAGGTGATCCATCACCGCGCGGATATCGCCGGCCACCTTGTCCATGGTGTAGTCGGCTACGTCATGGGATTTGGCTGACTTGCCATGCCCGCGCAGGTCCATGCGGATGGTGCGGTGCCCCTGGCCCAACGCCTTGGTGTAGCCGAGCCCTCTCCAGATGGACCGGGACAGGGCGGAGCCATGGAGGAAGAGAATCGGCTCCCCGGCAGCCCCGTCATCGTCAAAGAAGATTTCGGAACCATCTGCGGGATTATTGATCATCGGCATGCCTTCGATTAAATCCTGTATTGACGGTGAAGGCGAAATCAGTGTTGGCCGCCGCCCTCGACATCCGCGGCTAATAGGTGAACACTGAAGACACAGGGTCCAGTCATCCGCAGGGGGTGGCCCACGGAAGTTGGGAGGAAGATCATGCCTGAACAATCAGCTGCTGGGCAGCCCGGTGGCGCTGAAGAGGAAAAGCTGCGACTGGCCGCAGAAGAAAAGAAGCGCCATGACGAGCACGATGAAGCTCTCGTCGAAGAGTGGGAAGACGAGTCATTCCCGGCTTCGGATCCGCCCTCGAATTATTAGCAAAAGCCTTTTCCCAAGAGACCGCACACCTCGCATTCAGCTACTTTCAAGTTTCAGCTCCTAGTGTGGTTATTACCTTCTCAAGGTGCGAGTGATCTAGATGAACCGATCCGCACAGGCGTTACCTCCTTGGCCTGGCGGGTCGGTTCATCATTTAATCCAAACCCACGAAACCTTTACGCACACAGCGGATTCACCTTTGCGCTATTTATTTAGTTCAGGCTCTGGCCTATTGTGGAAACTGACGTCAAATCGATTTCCGCTCGCCAGCGCTTGACCTGGCAGAAAGGTGCCTCGTGGAATACGAACGCCTCCCGTCCATCCCGGAACTGCACCGTCCCTACACTGCTGCCGCAGACCGCTATGAGCACTTCGGCTACCGCCGCGTTGGCGATTCCGGCCTGCGCTTGCCCCCGCTATCCCTGGGACTGTGGTGGAATTTCGGCGATAACCGTCCATTCGATTCCCAGCGCGAGATCCTGCGCCACGCTTTCGATAACGGCATCAACCACTTCGATCTGGCCAACAATTACGGTCCTCCGGCAGGTTCAGCCGAAGAGAACTTCGGCCGCATGATGGAAAAAGACTTCAAGCCCTACCGCAACGAGCTGGTCATCTCCTCCAAGGCCGGCTACGACATGTGGCCAGGCCCGCACGGCACCTTCGGCTCGCGCAAGTACCTGCTGGCCTCCTGCGAAGCCTCGCTGAAGAAGATGAATCTGGACTACGTGGACATCTTCTATTCGCACCGTTTCGATCCGAAGACTCCCCTGGAAGAAACCATCGGCGCTTTGGATACCCTGGTTCGCCAGGGCAAGGCCACCTACGTGGGCATCTCCTCGTACTCGGCAGAACGCACCGCCGAGGCTGCCGCTATCGCCAAGGACCTGGGAACCCCGCTGGTAATCCATCAGCCTTCCTACAACATCCTGAACCCGTGGGTAGAGCACGGCCTGCTGCAAACCCTGGAAAAGGAACGCATGGGCACCATTGCTTTCACCCCGCTGGCCCAGGGCCTGCTCACCGATAAGTACCTGGAAACCACTGATGTGGTCCGCCAAGGCGGACGCCGTTCGCTCGAAGCCCAGCTGACCGATCAGAACCTGGCCAAGGTCCGCAGCCTGAACGAGGTTGCGCAGACGCGCGGGCAGTCGCTGGCGCAGATGGCCCTGGCCTGGTTGCTGCGCGATGGCGCGGCAACCTCGGTATTGATCGGCGCCTCGTCCACCAAGCAGCTCGACGAGAACTTGGGCGCGCTGGACAACCTTGAGTTCTCCGACGCGGAATTGGCCCAGATTGCCAAGATCGCCCAGGGCGATGCCGGAATCGACTGGTGGCGTTCTTCCGCTATCGGCTAGTAATCCACTGATCACACAGGTAATACCTGTGTTCTTGAGCCGCGGTTTCCGAGACAAGTCTTGGAAACCGCGGCTTTTTCATTCGCTTCCGTCTGCAACTTCCACTCAAGCCAAATACCTGCTGTTCCTTGGTGGCTGAATGTTGTTTCTGCGGATAAGCTCGGAGTAGACGCAATATGAAGTGAATTACATTCATTTATTGCGTGGAGTCCGCTAGCGTTAGATCCACACGGCTTACGCTGACCACTTTTGTGCATACGACAGGAGCATTGATGAGCGCCCCAACCTACAAGGTCTCGAACCCGGCAACCGGTGAAGTCGTCGAGGAATTCGCCGCGGCCACCGATGAGCAAGTCGAACAGGCGCTGGCTGCCGCGCAGAGCGCCTACGAATCATGGCAGGACGTTGACATCAACGAACGCGCCAAGATTGTTTCCAAGGTAGGCACGCTCTTCGCCGAGCGCGCAGCAGAACTCGGCAGGATCATGACCACCGAAATGGGCAAGCCATTGTCCGAGGCCGTGGGCGAAGCTGAATTCTGCCAGGAGATCTTCGAGTACTTCGCCACCGAGGGACCAGCCTTGGCAGCGGACCAGGAGATCAAGTCCTTCTCCGGCGGCAAGGCCGTCGTTCAGAAGCGCCCGGTTGGCCCGCTGCTGGGCATCATGCCGTGGAACTTCCCGCTGTACCAGGTAGCGCGCTTCGCGGCACCTAACCTGATGCTGGGCAACACCATCATCTTGAAGCATGCCGAGTCCTGCCCGCGTTCAGCACTGGCCATCCAGGAAATCATGGATGAGGCTGGAGTACCGGCCGGCGTCTACAACAACCTCTTCGCCACCCACGACCAGATCTCCACCATCATCGCCGATTCCAGGATCCAGGGTGTTTCCTTGACCGGCTCGGAGCGCGCTGGCGCCATTATCGGAGAGCAGGCCGGCCGCAACCTGAAGAAGGCCGTACTGGAGCTGGGCGGCTCGGATCCATTTGTTGTCCTGGACTCCGATGACGTACCGGGCATCGTGGATACCGCTTGGGGCTACCGCATCGACAACACCGGCCAGGCCTGCAACTCGAACAAGCGCATGATCGTCATGGAAGACATCTATGACGAGTTCGTTTCCGAACTGACCAAGCGTGCCGAAGGCCTGCAGCCTGGCGACCCGATGGCGGAAGCCGAAGGCACCTTCGCTCCGCTGTCCTCCCGCAAGGCGGCAGAGTCCCTGCACGAGCAGGTCCAGGACGCCGTGGCCAAGGGCGCTACCCTGCACGCCGGCGGCGTGCTGCACGACGGCCCTTCGGCCTACTACTCCCCTGCGGTGCTCACCGGCATCACCAAGGAGATGCGTGCCTACTACGAGGAGCTCTTCGGCCCGGTAGCAGTGGTCTACAAGGTATCCAGCGACGAGGAAGCCACTGAGCTGGCCAACGACACCATTTACGGCTTGGGCGGTTCGGTGCACTCCACCGACGTCGAGCGTGCCTCCAGGGTGGCTCAGAAGCTGCAGTCCGGCATGACCAACGTGAATGCAGCCAGCGCAGAGGGTGCAGAAATGCCGTTTGGCGGCGTGAAGCGTTCGGGCTTCGGCCGCGAGCTTGGCCCGCTGGGCATGGACGAATTCGTGAACAAGCGCCTGTTCTACGTAGGCGAATAATCTGGATAGGCCCGCAACGGCTGCCTGAACTAAGAGATACATAAATTTAGGGGCGAACCAAAACGGTTCGCCCCTAAGTTTATTTTCTAGTGCTTCTTCTCCTAGGCGTTGGAAGAGACTTTCTCGCCTGATCCCACGCCAACTTCGTTCTGTTCGGAGACCGTCAGCGACGGCTTCTTCGCACGGAACCGACCCCTCCACAACGCTGAGAACCAGCGCTGAATCGTCAACCAGGTCGCGCTAGACACCAGCACGGCGTCTGCGGAAGCCATAATTCCTGAGAAGAAAGGCAGGCCCATAACAACTGCGATGCCGATATGCATCCCAAGAATAGTAATCAGCGCAATTCTCCGGCTGATCTTATGGAACAGCATGAATGGGAATGCAATTTGAGCAAGCACTGTCACATAGGTGATCAAGGCAACGATCCACGAATTCGTAGTGATCAAATCACTAAGCCAAGGGAAGACACCATACGCCTCGGAACTAACCGGGTAGTACATAGCTGTACCGTTTTGCCAAAGAGTGCCTTGAACCTTGTACAGCCCAGCTTCAAGATAGACAATACAAAGTTGGGCTACGACCAGGCATAACGCAAGGTTGTGCAGCACCGTAACGGCTTCGAATTCTTTCTTCGTTTTCCTCGCGCGTTTACGTAGCCAAGAATCGACAGACCAGTGCTTGGACAAGTCAGCAAAAATCAGATAGATCAGCATGATACGGATGAAATAATTTCCGCCATCCGAAACCGGCGTATTCTGTGCGTTAATCGCCGTATAAAAAATGAAGAAGAGCGGCGTGACGAATCTAGTTTGCCAACCAACTACAAATGCGATTGCCAACACGATGGCCATCACGTACCAAAAGACGAAGAACCCGAGTCCCGCGTCACGCAGAATATCCAAAGGCCACTGGTACCCAAGTACAGAACGGTAGGGTTCAAGGTACTCGGAACCAGGTCCCCAGATCTTAGCTGCGACTGGTATGTTGGCAATTAACCAACCCAGAATGAAGAGTCCCGACGACATGCGCATGACTGCAAGACCGTATGGTGCATGCCGGTTTTCGGTAAACCACCCGTAGACCCAGTTCAGTGCTTTGGGGACGAAATCGCGATTCTTAGAAATCCATTCGCTGATCGAAGGAGCACTGCTTGTTTCACGTTTCAGCTCCATACCGACACCGCCGCTTGACTAAATTCCTTGGTATCTCGCCATCCGATGTAGGTTTCGCGAGGTTTTGTTGTTGCGTTCTCATCGCTCCGCTGAGCAAACGGAACAATTGGTTCACGTCGGAGCTTAATTTCCACCATTGATGCTCCGCCCCACTGTTCTATTGCGTAGAGTGACGCGAATCCGACGGCCGTATCTTCCATACGTTTATAGGCTCGAAGATTGCTCAATTCTGTTGCAGAATACTTCTCGCGGGCCTCCGCTGAGTTGAGTTCCACACCAAAAACGGGCGTTCCCTGAATAAAGGGTCTAGAGATTTCCGCTCGAGAATCCGCAGTCAAATCCGAAGCCGCACTCCATAGCCGTCCGTGAATAGATTTAGATTGTTTTGTCTCACGATTGGCAAACATGTTGCCGGCACGGCTTTCCATTTCTTCGGCCGTAACGTCGCGCCACTCTGAGAATTTCGCACCATGTTGGCTACCCTTGGCACAAATTTCCGCGCTAGAAAGACATACACGCATTGTGAAATATTCATCTTGCGAATAGGGCCCAGGAGCAAAAAGGCTCCAGCCTTGATCTAACGGCCCTAGAAAATACTTGTTCAATTCGGGCTGTAATGATGACTTGATGGGTGTTGAAGGACCCGTGAACGCCAATGTGGCTCCGATATGCCCTAACGCGGCTACACTCGCAATTAAAAGCACCAACACTGTAAACAGCTTGGGCTTGGTTTTCTGTTGCCTCATCAGGCTATTGTCTCCAAATTCTTCGACACCCGTGAATTGTTGCAAAGACTACTTGAAAGCGAAATGGGAGGGGCACCGTTTAGATGCCCCTCCTATTTCAAATTACTGCAGTTCGACTATGCTGAACGCTTTCGCGCGAAGACAGCCACACCAGCTCCGAGCAGTACAAGTGCTAGTGCACCTGCACTGATCCAGAGGGCTCCGTTAGAACCGGTATCCGCAAGGCGATCCTTCTTGGAGTCATCTTTCTGGGATCCCTTAGAGTCATCCGACTTAGAGTCCGAGTTATCTGAGGTGTTTGCATCCGTGTTGGCACCGGCGTTCGCATCAGCGTTATCCGCAGTGTTCGCATCGGTGTTCGCATCGGTGTTCGCATCGGTGTTCGCATCGGTGTTCGCATCAGCGTTATCCGCAGTGTTCACATCGGTGTTCGCATCGGTGTTCGCATCAGCGTTATCCGCAGTGTTCACATCGGTGTTCGCATCGGTGTTCGCATCAGCGTTATCCGCAGTGTTCACATCGGTGTTCGCATCGGTGTTCGCATCAGCGTTATCCGCAGTGTTCGCATCCGTGTTGGCATCAACGTTATCCGCAGTGTTCGCATCCGTGTTGGCATCAGCGTTATCCGCAGTGTTCGCATCCGTGTTGGCATCAACGTTATCCGCAGTGTTCGCATCCGTGTTGGCATCGGTGTTCGCATCAACGTTATCCGCGGTGTTGTCTGCCGTGTTCACATCCGTCGAGTCGTCAGCCACAACGGTGAAGGTTGTGAACCCGTATGCGTCGCTTTCAACATCAGTTGCAACGATCAAGTAGCTACCAAGTGCCAAATCAGTCGAATCGACCTCGAAGCTAATGTCGCCCTTGTCGTCAGCGGTAACGGTTTCAGGCATGGCAGCAGCAGCGATCTTGGCTACGGCCGAGCTGGTGTCGCCCAGCTGGCTCTGCTCGATCTTGACTTCGCCATTTGCGGTGAACTCTTTACCGGTTACGATTCCCGATTCACCCTTGATCAAACGGTTAGGGGTGATATCGATGTGAACTTCGTTCTCAGCGGCATCGTCCGGAGTTACCTGGAAGTACTCAGTGTAAGTCTTTCCGGTTTCTTCGTCCGTCACTTCAACGGTGTAGATACCCTCAGGCAAGCCATCGGTATCGTACTTGTACTCGAATCGACCATCTTCATCAACGATGACATCGCCCTCATGTACTGGGGTTTCTTCACCATTTGAGTTTCGGATGATTACCTTGACGTTGCCTTCCGGAGTGAACTTGTCACCAATTACGGTAACTTCGTCGCCTTCCGTAACGGAATCAGGTACAACGCTGACGATCGGGTGCTCCGTGTTGTCCGCAGTGTTGTCGCCAGTGTTCTCAGCCGAGTTATCCGCCGTGTTGGCATCGGTGTTCGCATCAGCGTTATCCGCAGTGTTCACATCGGTGTTCGCGTCAGTATTCGCATCCGTGTTGGCATCAGCGTTATCCGCAGTGTTCACATCGGTGTTCGCGTCAGCGTTATCCGCAGTGTTCACATCGGTGTTCGCATCAGCGTTATCCGCAGTGTTCACATCGGTGTTCGCATCGGTGTTCGCGTCAGTATTCGCATCCGTGTTGGCATCGGTGTTC
>NZ_JBIUVH010000008.1:0-49690 GCF_044742845.1 Glutamicibacter sp. NPDC087831 | reverse complement strand
TGATCTGTCCCGGCTCGGCGATGTCCTACAAGTCCACCGCGCCACCAGCCACGGGCTACGCGCACAAGCCGTTCCCGCAATTGAGACGCGACTCGCAATGGATACAGCAACTCAAGGAACGGCTGAAGCCCAAGGACGGCCCCGAAGACCTCGCAGCCTGACTCCCGGCAAGCAACCATTGCGCGTACCCATGGCTTAATGCCGCTCGACGCCGCCGGCTTTGCTCCGACCTCTACTTGCTGGCGGCGTCTGCCAGCAGTTCAACGATGTGGCGGTATTCCTTGCCCGTCGCACGGGTCATGCCCAGTTCACAGGTGCGGTTGCACGAAGCGTGTTCCTGCGCATCCAGTTCACGAACCTCGGCAGCTTCGCGAGCGGTAGCCGACTCGGTCAGCTCCGGATGCAGCATGCCGCGGTCACCGGCAAAACCACAGCAGCCCCAGTTCACCGGGGTGTTCACGGTATCTGCCACAGCCTCTGCGATCTTCTGCATGTCCGGGTTCAGGCCCATCTGCGTGGACGAGCAGGTTGGGTGCAAGGTGACCGAGGAGATCTTCTCGAGCGCTGGCAGCTTCTCCAGCAGGTGCTGCGAAGTGAACGCCAGCAGGTCAACCACTTCGTAGCCATGCTCGGCCAGGGTATGCGCAAAGCCTTCGGTGCAGCTGGAGGCATCGGAGATGATCGGCAGGTCCTTGCCCGGCATGGCCGCACGGACTTCTTCCAGCACGCGCTGGCCCATGACCTCATGGCCCTGTTCGTAGCCCTTGGAAGTCCACGGGGTACCGCAGCAGGTGGATTCAATGCCCTCGGGAACGTAAACCGAGACGCCAGCAGCGTGCAGCAGCTTGGTGAACGCCGGGGCGACTCCTTCCCCGTCTCCTGCAGGGCCGAACATCGAATTCACGCAGGCTGGCAGGTAGATGGCCAGCGGCTCGGTGCCAGCTGCACCCAAGTTGCCGGCCATGGGCTTGCGCGCCTTGCCTCCACCAGGCAGGTCGGCATCGTAACGTGGCATGGTGTCGGTGCTGACCACCTTGCGCGCAGCATCGGTGGCACCGCGGACCAGCGAAGCAGGGAATTTATCGGCGATGCTCAGGGCCAGCGACCCAGCGCGCGTGGCAGGTCCCCATCCCTTGGCCGCGGCCTTGAAGCCGGCTTCCAGGACCGGGTGCGCGTCTTCGCGGCGCAGGCGCTTGACCAGCAGGCCCGTGTTGATGCCCACCGGGCAGGCGGTGACGCACATGCCGTCCACGGCACAGGTCTGCACGCCGTTGTATTCGTAGTCGCGCTCCAGTTCGGCCGCCAGCTCGGCGTTGCCCTCGGCTTCGGCCTTGGCGATGGCCCGGCGCACGACGATGCGCTGGCGCGGGGTCAGGGTCAGGTCCTTGGACGGGCAGACCGGCTCGCAATAGCCGCATTCCACGCAGTGGTCGGCCTCGATCTCGATGGTCTCGTTGAGCTTGATGTTGCGGATGTGCGCGGCGTGGTCTTCGTCGATGATCACCCCGGGGTTCATCATCAGGCGCGGGTCGCAGGCGGCTTTCAGCTCCAGGTGCACCTCGTAGAGCTCATCGCCGTACTGCGCGCGCACGAACGGCGCCATGGCGCGGCCGGTGCCGTGCTCCGCCTTGAGGTTGCCGTCCTTGTCCAGAATCAGCTGGACCATCTTGTCGTTGAAGGAGTTGTAGCGGTTCAACGCCACATCGCCTTCGAAACGGTCGGTGAGCATGAAGTGGATGTTGCCGTCCTTGGCGTGGCCGAAGATCACCGAATCAGCGTAGCCGTACTCGGTGAACAGCTCCTGCAGGCTGTCGCAGGTTTCGGCCAAGGACTCTACCGGGACCACGACGTCCTCGAGCAGCGCGGTGGTGCCTGTGGCGCGGGCACCGGCCACCGAAGCATACAGGCCCTTTCGGAACTTCCACGCGGCCTGACGGTTCTTCGCATCTGGGGACAGCACCGCTGGGGCGCGCAATGCCGATGCGTCGAGCAGCGACTGGCCAGCGGAGCGCAGCCCGGCCAGTTCCTCTTCGGTGTCCGCATGGTATTCGACCAGCAAGGCGGCCTGCTGGTCGACGTCGAAGCCCATGATGGCATCCGGCACGCCGGGCAGCGACTGGCCCACGCGCAGCGACGTGGAATCCATCAGCTCCAGGGTGGCGGCGCCGGAATCCACGAGTTCAGGCAGCGCCCGGGTGGCCAGATCCAGGTTATCGAAGACGGCCAAGGTGGCGATGGCCAGCTTGCGGATCGGCACGGTGCGGAAGACGGCCTCGGCGACGAAAGCCAGGGTGCCCTCGGAGCCGATGATCAGGTGTGCCATCAGCTCTGCCGGGGTGTCGTAGTCCAGGAAGGCATTGATGCCGTAGCCCATGGTGTTCTTCAGCGCGAAGTGCTTCTCGATCTTGGCGACCGAGGCCGGGTTGCTGCGCACGCGCTGGCCCAGCTTGTCCAGCGTGGCGACCAGTTGCGGTTCAGCGGCGGCCAGCTTGCGGTCGGCCTGCGGATCCGCGGTGTCGATCATGGTACCCGAGGGGAGCACGAAAGTCATGGATTCCAGGGTGCGGTAGGTGTTGAATTCGGTGCCGCAGGCCATCCCCGAGGAGTTGTTCGCGATCACGCCTCCGATGGTGCAGGCCGCCTCGCTGGCCGGATCCGGCCCCAGCTTGCTGCCATAGACGGCCAGGCGCGCGTTGACCTGGCGGACGGTGGCACCGGGCTGCACACGCACGCGCGCTCCGTTATCGAGCACGGTGATGCCGCGGAAGTTGCGGCGCACATCAATCATCAGTCCGTCGCCGCTGGCTTGCCCGGCCAGCGAGGTGCCGCCCGAGCGCAGGGTGACCGGCTGGTTGCCGCGCGCGGCCGCAGCCAGCAGGGCGGAGACTTCCGCGGCGTCCTTGGCCAGCACGACAGCTTGCGGCGTGTACAGGTAGTGCGAGGCATCCGAGGCGTAGGCAACGCGGTCGATGGATCGGGTCTTGACGCGATCCTGGTCGCCGACCAGATCGAGGATGTCGGATGAAACCGTCGTTTCTCCGAGTGCTGGCGTGCTCAATGCCATGGTGCGCTCCTGTGCAGTTGGCAAGCGGCGCTTGCCGAATACGAAAATTGTCTTACAAGTATACAAGCCATAGTAGTACTATTCATGGGATACTTGTTAGGTAAATTTTCCGCGGCTCGAAAGGACCCTGATGGCGGCCCGTTTAGGTGTGGTTTCCGTGGTTCAGGCCGTCGTCAAGTCACTGCGTGCCCGGATTTTCAGCGGGGAACTGTCCCCCGGCACCCCGCTGGGCGAAGTGGACGTCGCCGCGCACTATGAAGTGGCCCGGCCAACCGCCAAGGCCGCGCTGGAGAACCTCGTTGCCAGCGGCCTGCTGACGCGCAACGCGCATCAGAGCGCGAAAGTCACGCTGCTCTCATCCGCCGACGCCCGCGACATCTACCGCACCCGCGCCATCATCGAAGCAGAGGCCGTGCGGCTGCTGGCCAGCACCGGACAGGTCCCGGAAGCTGCACGCGAGGCCAATGCCGAAATCACCGCACTGCGCGATGCTTCCCCGATCCAGATCGTCGATCCGGATGTCCGCTTCCACTCCGCACTGGTCCAGGCCCTGGATTCGACCCGTACCAGCGCAATCTACGGCCAGCTCAGCGATGAGATCCGCCTGTGCATGACCCACGTCCAGGATGCAACGCTGCTGAACACCGCGGACATCGCCAGCGAACATGAACGCCTGCTCGAATGCATCGCCGCCGGCGATGCCCAGGGCGCGGCAGAGGTTTTGGCCCAGCACCTCTCCCGCGCCAGCACCCGATTGGCCGAGCACCTCGACAGCCTTTCCCAAGGTAGGCGAAGATAGGAGCATGGGCATTTTCGCAAGCAGGAAAAGCATTGAGCAGGACTTCGCGCGCATGACACAGCGCCTGGATGCGGTAGCCGCCTTCCAGGCCGAGGGGCTCAGCGCGAAAGCGCGCGTCCTGGCCACGGGCCTGCGCAAGATTGTTCCCGAAGCCGGGTTCGAGCTGGCTGCCAAGGATGCCACCGCATGGATCCACGCGCACGAGGCCCTGCGCCTGCTGGAAGGCACCATCTCGATCCTCGAGGGTTGGAACGGTTCACCCGACGAGGTCTTCATCTCCAGGGCGGCGAGCGCATCGCCCGATTCCCCGGCTGGCGAGGCGATGTCCGATGTTCCAGCCGATCACCTGGGTATTCTGCGCCCCGCAGACGACGGCACCCTGCAGCTATTGGCAACCTTGGACCCCGCGGAGCAGCTGCGGCTAACCGGCTGGCTGCGCACTTTCACCCGGGCATAAAAACACCTTTCCCACCTAGCGGCATTGCGGGCCTCCGCACATACCCCCACCCGTATTTTTGACATACCCCCGGGGGTATAGTTTAGTCTGGTTCCAATCCACCTTGAAAGGAACCAACCATGCTGCTTGAACGCCTCTACGACGAAGATCTCGCGCAGGCCAGCTACTTCATCGGCTGCCAGGCCAAAGGCGAAGCTCTCGTGGTCGACGCGCGCCGCGACATCGCCGACTACCTTGCCCTGGCTGCCAAGCACGGCATGCGCATCACGGCCGTCGCTGAAACCCACATCCACGCCGACTACCTTTCCGGAACCCGCGAACTAGCCGCCGCCACCGGCGCCACCAGCTACGTTTCGGGCGAGGGCGGCAAAGATTGGCAGTACGGATTCGAGGCAGAACGTTTGATGGATGGCGATATCATCACGCTGGGCAACCTGCGCATCGCCGCCCGCCACACCCCGGGCCACACCCCGGAGCACCTGGCTTACGCCATCACCGACGGAGCCTTCAGCCAAGACCCTGGCTACCTGCTCTCCGGCGACTTCATCTTCGCCGGCGACCTAGGCCGTCCGGATTTGCTGGACGAGGCCGCCGGCGGTGTCGATACCCGCTTCGAAGGCGCCCGCGATCTCTTTGCTTCGCTGAAGAAAACCCTGGCAGAATTGCCCGATTACATCCAGGTGCATCCAGGCCACGGCTCGGGCAGCGCCTGCGGCAAAGCGCTGGGCGCGGTCCCTTCCACCACGTTGGGCTACGAACGCGAGTTCGCCTGGTGGAGCACCTACCTGGCCAACGACGACCAGGACGGCTTCATCGCCGAACTGCTCAACGGCCAGCCTGACGCCCACGCCTACTTCGGCCGCATGAAGCGGCAGAACCGCCTGGGCCCAGCCATCCTGGGCCAGCTCGACCCCCTAGCTGAAATACCCGTCCAGCAGCTCCTCCAGCAGCTGGAGGCGGGGGTCTCGGTGTTCGTCGATACCCGTGGGCACACCCAGATCGCCGCAGGCACTGTTCCCGGCGCGCTGTCCATCCCGGGTACGGCGAAGACCGCCAGCTTCGGCGCCTGGGCCTACGATCCGGAAAAGGACCAACGCGCCCTGATCGTGCTGGCCGAGACCGGCGAACACGCCGCGACGATCCGCGCCCACCTAATGCGCGTGGGCATCGACGCGGTCAAGGGTTTCACCACCAGCTTGGAAGGCCTGCCAACGGTGAAGCCGAAGTCGATCACCCCGGCACAGCTGGACGATTTCGAGTACGAGATGCTGCTGGATGTCCGCAACAAGACCGAGTTCGCCGCCGGGCATATCCCGGGCGCCAAGCAGCTGTCCGGCGGACGGGTGTTGTGGAATCTCGATCAGCTGCCCGCCGGCGGCACCATCGTCACCTACTGCCAAAGCGGCATGCGCAATGCCGTGGCCGCCAGCGCACTGCGCGATGCCGGCTACAACGTCGTCGAGCTTGAGGGCAGCTACCTCGGCTGGTCCTCCTTCGCCAACTAGCCACCCCCGCCACGAAAGCTGAACTGCATTCAATGACTACCCCTTTGACCACCATGGACGCCGAAGCACTTAAATGCCTGGTAGAAGCCCCCGACACGGACCTCGCCTTGATTGACGTGCGCACCGCGGGCGAATTCGAAACCCTCCACATTCCCGGCTCGTACAACGTGCCGCTCGAAGAATTCACCGCCAACGCCACCGAGGTGCTCGCCAAGATTCCAGGCAAGCCGGTGCTGATCTGCCACAGCGGCAACCGTGCTTCCAAGGCGCAGCGTGCCCTGCAGGAGCAACAGATCGAGCACAGCACGGTACTGCTTGGCGGCGTCACCGCCTACGAAAATGCCGGCGGCACCATGGTGCGCGGCGTGCAGCGTTGGGCGCTGGACCGCCAGATGCGCATGACCGCAGGTTCCGTGGTGCTCGCCGGGTTGCTCGGAGCGAAGTTCATCTCCCCGAAGTTCGCCTATCTTTCGGCGGCCATCGGTGGCGGACTGGTGTTCTCAGCCCTGCGGGATTCTTGCCCGATGATCAGCTTCTTGGGCAAGATGCCCTGGAACAAAGTAAAGAAGTAGGCCATGGAGTTCGGACCGCTGCTGGTTCTGGCCCTTGCACTAGCGAGCATCGTCGGGCTGTCCCTGGGACTGTTCGGCGGCGGCGGTTCAATCCTGATGGTTCCCCTGCTCAGCTATGTAGCCGGGTTGCCCGCCAAGGAAGCGATCGCCACCTCCCTGCTGGTGGTCGGTGCGACCTCGGCAACGAGCCTGATCCCGCATGCCCGCAAGGCCAATGTGCGTTGGAAACAGGGGATGGTCTTCGCGGCCACCAGCATGCTTGGCGCCTTTGGCGGCGGGCTGCTGGCCAGCGGGATCCCTGCCCAGCTGCTGATGCTCGGTTTCGCGATCATCATGCTGGCCGGTGCCCGCGGGATGATCCGCGGACGGAAAAACACTGGCAGCGCAACACAGTCGTTGTGGCTGTCCGCCCCGGTCGGCTTGGGCATTGGCATGGTCACCGGCCTGGTCGGTGCCGGAGGCGGTTTCCTGCTCGTCCCTGCACTGGCTTTGCTGGCCGGGCTGTCCATGCAACAGGCGGTGGGCACCTCCCTGCTGGTGATCACCCTGAATTCGATCACTGGCCTGGCCGGGCAGTTGAATTCAGTTGCACTGGATTGGCCGCTGGCCGCAGGGCTGGCGACCACCGCGATCCTCGGTTCGTTGATCGGCGCACGGCTTTCGCGCAGGATCGACGAACGCGCTTTGCGCAAGGGTTTTGGCTACTTCGTCTTGGCCATGGGCGTGTTCGTGCTCAGCCAGGAACTGCCGGCTCCCGGCGGGCTGGTCGTAGTTGCGGTTGCAGCCCTCGCGGGCGCATTGGTGCTGCTGTGCAACAAAATTCCGGCGATGGGGGCGCGCTGCCCGCTCGTTCTGAAAGGAGAAACCCGATGAAGCCGCTTGAATTGTCAGCTTCGAACTTCGCTGGGTTCATCGCAAGGAACCGGCTGGTGCTCGTGGATTTCTGGGCGCCTTGGTGCGGTCCTTGCCGCGGCTTTGCCCCGATTTTCGACGAAGCATCCGCGGCGCATCCTGAAATCGCCTTCGCCAAGGTGAATACCGAAACCCAGCCGGATTTGGCGCAGGCAGCCCGGATTGCATCCATACCGACGCTCATGGCGTTCAAGGATGGGATACTTGTACATTCAAAACCCGGAGCGTTGAGCTCTGGCGCTATGGAGCAGTTGCTCGTCCAACTCAAACACCTGGATGCCGAAATTGCAGAAGACGACTAACCCGCTACCCGTACCAAGGAGAAATTGATGCGTACTGCTGACGAAGCGACCCGCAAGCGGATCCTCAACCGCCTTAAGCGTGCCCGAGGCCAGCTTGATGCGGTGATCAACGCCGTGGAAACCGATGGTTCGTGCAAAGAGGTAGTCACTCAGCTGGCCGCCGTCTCCACCGCGTTGGACCGCGCCGGATTCGCCATTGTCTCCACCGCGATGCAGTACTGCATCGCCGATCCCGAGAAGGCTTCCGAGGAAGAAGACGGCCTGAGCGTCGAAGAACTCGAAAAGCTCTTCCTCTCCCTGTCCTAACCACTACCCCAAGGAAAAAATTATGTGCCGCCAGGTTCAATGCAAGATCTGCCAGAAGACCACGTGGGCTGGCTGCGGCCAGCACGTTGAAGCAACTATGCGCAATGTCCCCAATAAGGACCGCTGCCAGGGCCACGAAGCCGAACCGAAGAAGGGCTTCTTCAAGCGCCTGTTCGGCTAGACCGGGGTCATAGAGGGTCAAGGGTTTCACTGCCCCGGGATTCGTTGGCATAATCCGAAGTATTTAGCCCATCCGCGGCTGAGCAAACTTCACTCCCCCAAGGAAACGGCAGGCATGACTTCAAAGATCCGCATCGGTATTGCTGGCTATGGGAATCTGGGACGCGGCGTCCAAGCCGCGATCGCCAAGAATCCGGATATGGAGCTGGTGGGCGTCTACACCCGCCGTGACCCGCAGGCCCTCCAACTGGCTCAGCCAGCACGGCGGTTCGGCATCGATGAGCTGGAAAAGCACGCCGCACAGATCGACGTATTGATCCTTTGCGGCGGCTCGAAATCGGACTTGCCGCAGCAGGGCCCGAAGTTCGCGGCGCTGTTCAACACCGTGGACAGCTTCGATACCCACGCCCGCATCCCCGAGTACTACGCGTCCATCGACGGCCCAGCGAAGGCAGCTGGCAAGACCGCGTTGCTCTCCGTGGGCTGGGATCCGGGCATGTTCTCGATCAACCGGGTCTTCGGGGAGGCCTTGCTGCCCGACGGCGAAACCTACACCTTCTGGGGCCGCGGGCTGAGCCAGGGGCATTCGGATGCGATCCGCCGCGTCCCGGGCGTCGCCGCCGGCGTGCAGTACACCATCCCGAGCCAGGAGGCTATCGACCGGGTCCGGGCCGGCGAGCGCCCTTCCTTGAGCACCCGCGAGAAGCACCAGCGCGAATGCTTTGTCGTGCTCCAAGACGGTGCCGATCCGGAGTCGGTGCGCGAAGCCATCGTGACCATGGAGCACTACTTCGACCAGTACGACACCACGGTGCAGTTCATCGACGAGCAGACCCTGGCCGCCGAGCATTCGAATATGCCGCATGGCGGGTTCGTGATCCGTTCGGGCAATACCAGCGACGAGCAGAAGCAGGTCATCGAGTATTCGCTGGCACTTGGCTCCAACCCGGAATTCACTTCCAGCGTGCTGGTGGCTTACGCCCGGGCCGCCTTCCGGATGAACCAGCGCGGCATCACCGGTGCGCAGACCGTTTACGATGTGGCCCCGGGGCTGCTCTCGCCCAAGTCCCCCGCACAGTTGCGCGCAGAGCTGCTCTAGGATTTTGCCGGGCCAGCAGCTCATCCGCTGGCGAGCGCATCCTTCTCCCAGGCCTCCACTGGCCCCGGGACCTGCACGAACAGCGGATGCAGGGCCACCTGCCCTGCCGGTTCCAAGCGGGCGATGCGCGCGGGATCCCGGACGGAGAGCTTGCGCAGCAGGTGCTCGCGCTCGAAGTGCACCTGCCCCTGGGTGACCGGGATCTTTTCCAGCTGCGCGGCGGCTGCCGGATGCAGGATCTTCGCGGCGTCGAAGCGATAGCCCCGGACAGCCGCTTCGTCCCACAAGCCCTGCAGGTAGCCGCCCATATGCACCAGCGGGGCGGGCTGCGCCTTGAACCGGAGAAGCTGCGGGTGCCCGGTATAGCCCTTGGTCTGGCCTGCGAGCACCTTCTGGGCCAGCAGTGTTTCACGCCAACAGGCAACGAGCCCTTTGGCGTCGAGCAATGAGGGGTGCAGGGACCACAGTCGCATGGGCCAAGCCTAGTCGGGGTTCGGGCCAGCCGGGAACTCGATGATCTCGCTGCGGATCAAGAAGCGCTTGCCCTCCGGGGCTTCGACGGAGAAACCGGATCCCCGCCCGTTGACCACGTCCACGGTGAGCTTGGTGTGCTTCCAGTATTCGAATTGCTCCTTGGACATCCAGAAATCGATGTCGCCCAGGGCGGTGCCATCAGCGCCGTCCAGGGAAAGCACGCCGAGCCGGATGTCCGATCCCCCGGTGCGGAACTCGCCGGCCGGATAGCACATCGGCGAGGACCCGTCGCAGCATCCTCCGGACTGGTGGAACATCAGCGGGCCGTGGATCCCCCACAGCTTGCGCAGCAGATCCAGGGCTTCGGAGGTGAAGGCCACCCGCGAGAACTCTTCGCCCTCGATTGCGGCGCGCGTTTCGGTTACGGTGCTCATGTCCTGCTCCTGCCTCGTTGTCCACGTCCGGATTTATCTCGTTGTGGCCAGTGTCCTCTTTTTGGGCCGCACCGTCCATCGCTCGGCCAGGGCGGCCAGGACACCGGTACCGGATGCCGCTTCGAAAAGCCGCATCCGGTACCGTGCCATCAACCATTGCGGATCCGGCTACGCCTTGCCGGCGTAGTCGATGACAACGCGCCCATCGATCTTGCCATGGCGCATTTCGTCGAATACGGCGTTGATATCTTCCAGCGGGCGGGTATGGAAGGTCGGCTTGATCTTCCCTGCCGCATAGAATTCCAGCGCCTCGATCATGTCCTGCCGTGTTCCCACGATCGATCCGCGGATGGTCAGGCCCTTGAGCACGATGTCGAAAATGGGTGCGGGGAAATCACCGGCGGGCAGCCCGTTGAACACGATCGTTCCGCCGCGCCGGGTCATGCCGATCGCTTGCCCGAACGCCTTTGGATGCACCGCCGTAACCAGCACGCCGTGCGTTCCGCCAACCTTCTGCTGGATGATCTCGGCCGGGTCCTGGGCGAAGGCATTGACGGTGATTTCCGCTCCATGCTTCGAGGCCAGCGCCAGCTTGTCATCGGCCACGTCAATGGCGATCACCCGCATGCCCATGGCCACCGCGTACTGCACCGCGATATGGCCCAGTCCGCCGATACCCGAAATAGCCACCCACTGGCCGGGCTTGACCTCAGTCATCTTCAGGCCCTTGTAGACAGTCACTCCCGCGCACAGCACCGGCGCGATTTCATGGGGATCCGAGCCCTCCGGGATGTGCGCGGCATAGCGGGAATCCACCAGCATGTACTGGCCGAAGGAACCGTCCACGGAGTACCCGCCATTGGACTGGGCTTCGCACAGCGTCTCCCAGCCGGTGCGGCAGTACTGGCAGTGCCCGCAGGCGCTAGCCAGCCACGCGTTGCCGATCATGTCCCCGAGCGCGACCTCGGTGACTCCTTCGCCGAGCTTTTCCACGATGCCCACGCCTTCATGCCCGGGAATCAGCGGAAGCTTCGGCTTGACCGGCCAATCGCCTTCGGCGGCGTGCAGGTCGGTGTGGCAGACGCCCGAGGCGATCAGCTTCACCAGCACCTGGCCGGGGCCGGGCTCGGGGATCGCGGCTTCCTTCACCTGGAACTCTTCGCCGAAGCCCTCGACTATTGCAGCTTTCATCTTGCTCATGTACTTTGTCCTTTGCATGGCATTCGAAGGTGCGGGGTGCCGGCTGGCGTGCGGGGGATGAGGCCAATCGATCCCCGGACGCCGTCCCGGCTGGCCCCGTACCTTCGAGGTCTGTTGTCATCTCATGCTGCTCGTGGCAGCTACTGCTCCTAGAAGAAGCCCAGCTTGTCTTCCGAGTAGGAAACCAGCAGGTTCTTGGTCTGCTGGTAGTGGTCCAGCATCATCAGGTGGTTCTCGCGGCCGATGCCCGAGGACTTGTAGCCGCCGAAGGCCGAGTGCGCCGGGTAGGCGTGGTACTGGTTGACCCACACGCGTCCGGCCTGGATGGCGCGGCCGGCACGGTAGGCCACGTTGCCATTGCGGCTCCACACCCCCGAACCCAATCCGTACAGGGTGTCGTTGGCGATGGAGATCGCGTCGTCGTAGTCCTTGAACTTGGTCACCGCGACCACCGGCCCGAAGATCTCCTCCTGGAAGATGCGCATGTCATTGGTGCCCTCGAAGATGGTCGGCTGCACGTAGTAGCCGCCGGAGAGCTCTCCGCCCAGATCCGCCCGTCCCCCGCCGAGCAGCACCTTGGCGCCCTCGGACTTGCCGATGTCCATGTAGGAGAGGATCTTCTCGAGCTGGTCGTTGGATGCCTGGGCACCCATCATGGTGTCGGTATCCAGCGGGTGGCCCTGCTTGATGGCCTTGGTGCGGGCCACCACATCACCCATGAAGCGGTCGTAGATGCTTTCCTGGATCAGCGCACGCGATGGGCAGGTGCAGACTTCGCCCTGGTTCAGCGCGAACAGCGTGAATCCTTCCTGCGCCTTGTCGTAGAAGGCGTCGTCCTTGGCCGCGATGTCCTCGAAGAAGATGTTCGGGGACTTGCCGCCCAGCTCCAGGGTGACCGGGATCAGATTTTCCGACGCGTACTGCATGATCAGCCGGCCGGTAGTGGTTTCGCCGGTGAAGGCGATCTTGCGGATGCGCTTGTTGGAGGCCAGCGGCTTGCCGCATTCCACGCCGAAGCCGTTGACCACGTTCAGCACGCCGGCTGGAAGCAGATCGCCGATCAGCTCCATGAGCACCAGGATGCTGGCCGGGGTCTGCTCGGCCGGCTTCAGGACGATCGCGTTGCCGGCCGCCAGGGCCGGGGCGAGCTTCCAAACGGCCATGAGCAGCGGGAAGTTCCACGGGATGATCTGCCCGACCACGCCCAGCGGCTCGTGGTAGTGGTACGCGGTGGTGTCCTCGTCGAGCTGGGAGAGGCTGCCTTCCTGGGCGCGGATTGCTCCGGCGAAGTAGCGGAAGTGGTCCACTGCCAGCGGGAGGTCGGCATTCAGGCACTCGCGGATCGCCTTGCCGTTATCCCAGGTCTCGGCCACGGAGAGCATTTCAAGGTTTTCCTCGATGCGGTCCGCGATCTTGTTCAGGATGACGGCGCGTTCGGCCGGGCTGGTCTTGCCCCAGGCGCCAGCCGCCGCATGCGCCGCGTCGAGCGCCACTTCGACGTCTTCTGCGGTGGAACGGGCCACCTCGCAGAAGACCTTGCCGGTGACGGGGGTGATGTTCTCGAAGTACATGCCCTTGACCGGGGCTACCCATTCACCGCCGATGTAGTTCTCGTAGCGCGGCTTGAAATTGACCAGTGCTCCATCGGTATTCGGGTTTGCGTAAACCGCCATTGCTCCACGTCTCCTTAGTCGGATGTCCTGGCCGCGATGGCATCATCGCGGAACCTTGCTTGTGACTCTAGTCACACGAAGGTTGCAGTCAGGTTGCAACGGGATCCCAGATGACCGCAATGGCATGTTCGAGCCTGGCGGGAGGAACGGCAATGGCAAGGAACCTAGTTCTCGAGGGCCTGGACCTCGGCGACGACAAGTGAGCGCGCTGGCGATTGCGCAGGCAATTCGCGCAAGGCAGCTCGCAAGAGGCCAGGGTCAGCCAGCTGGCGGCCCAGGTTCAGCAGCTGATGCGCAGTTCCTCGATCCAGCACCATTTCACGCAGCGCGGCCTCGGTCCGGTACAGCAGCGAGACGATGCCTGGCGCCTGGGAGCGGGCCAGCAGGCCCGGGGAGTACAGCGGCAGGGCGGAATCGAGATCGCCCTGCTCCAGTGCACGCCATAGGCGGCCAAGGGTCGTATGCAGGTCCCACTGAAGGCGGTACGGGCGTGAAGTCAAGGCACGCCCGCCTGGGCCCGCGAGTACCTTGCGCAGCCTGACGATTTCGGCGCGGACCGTGCCCTCGGCCGCGGAATCGGGACGCTCGAACAGCTCTTCCACCAGCTGGGCAGTGCTCAGGCCTTCCCGGTAGTGCGCCAGAAGGGCCAATATTTCTGCATGGCGAAGGGAAATCGGCACTGATCCCAGATGGGCCCCATCAGAGCGCCCCAAGTCCAGGTAGTCGGGATCGGCCACGACTCCGGCACCCGGCAAGAGCAGCTGCGTTTCCGCAGCCATGACCGCCGCTTGCAGCAGCGGCAAGGAGTGCGTGGCAACGGCTTCCGGGCCACCGGTCAGGTCGATTGCGCCAATTACCTGACCAGTGCGCGGATCGCGGATCGGTACCGCCGAGCAGCTGTACTGCTGGGCTTGCTCATAGAGATGCTCAGCCCCCGAGACCTGCGAACCGGCCCCGGTTGCCAGCGCCATTCCCGGCGCGGATGTGCCAACACTCTTTTCTGCCCAGTCGGCACCTGCCATGAAGCCCACGTGCTCGGCTTGGCTCATCGAACTGGTGCTTCCCGCAACCCACAACAAGGTTCCGCCGGCATCCGCAAGGGCGACCAAGAGATTGGCGTCGGTTGCGGCGGGAACAAGGAGCTTTTCGAAAACAGGCCAAATCCGCTGGAGCTCGCTGCGCTCGCGGGCAAGGCGCAACCGGTCGTTGCTCAGAACCGGCGGTTCTTGAACCGAGCCTGTTTGGGCCAGCGACCGTTTCCAGGATTCGCGCACGTCATTGCGCAATGGGAGGTCGCCCAGTCCGGTTTCCTGCGAGGAGAGCAGCTCGCGGGCTTTTTGTGCGCGGCGAGTTGCGTTGGACCAGTCGATGGCAGATGTGCTCACGCTCCCCCTTCACCCCGTCGGAAAGATGGTTCTGTGCAGTTCCAACCAGACTAGGCGAAGAGGGGATGCTTGAGAAGAGGCGTGCTCCAACCCCTACTTCAACAGTTCAATCAGGGCATCCTCGTGGGTCAGCTGCGGGTGGTGCCCCGCGGAGGGAATGGAGTGCAGTCCAGCCTCGGGCCGGGACTCCAGCTGCCGGATTGCGGCGGGGTCCAATGGGTCTTCGGCTCCCCAGATAATTCGGAGCGGACCGTCATAGCGATCGAGCATCTCCCGCAACTGCCGGCGCCACTGCTTGGAACTCGCCAGGGCGAGATGGCCAGCTACCGCGGCGGCGGTACTTCGCTTCAGATCGCTGACGCTGGAGACCAAGGCAGTTGAGCTCGCCTCGTTGCCGGTCAATTGACGTGAGAGTTGCTCCGCGGTCGCATGGCGCAAATAGCCGCGGACCAGCGGCTGGAACCTTGGCGCCTTCCCTGCGGGCCCTTGCAAGAAAAACGGCGCAACCAAGGTCAGCGAGCGGACCTTGCCCGGCAGTCGACCCGCGGCGAGCGTGGCGGCGGCTGCCCCGATGGAGTGCCCGATCAGATCCACCGGGCCGCCTGCCAGGAGAGCGGGAAGCCACCGGTCCCAATCCGGGACGCCCCGTCCGCCGCTGAGCCCAAGCCCTGGCAGGTCAACGGCCCGTCCGCCAATGCCCTGAGCTACTGCGGCCCAGGTATCGGCATTTACCGGAAGGCCAGGGAAGATCAACCGGCGTTCCTCGCGGTCGCCCAGCTCAAAAGTTCTCACTCCCCCGACATCTACATAGCGGCGTGCCCCAGATGCCGCGGCCCCGAATCGGTGGGCGGCCAGATAGTCTGCCCAGCGCTCCAGAGAGGAACCAACGTCAGGCATCTGGATTCCGTGCCGGTTGGCGAATTCGATCGCGGGCCCGGTCGGATAGCGGTCCGCGGACATGAAGTGGAGCGTTTCCGGATCGGCTTTGGTGATCCACGAAGGAAGAGCCTTGATTAGTCCCACGGGCAAGCGCAGCTTGGGGACTTTCGCGCCAAGATGCCGGCCAGTTTCGGCCAGCAAGCGCCCCAGTGGCGCAGTGGCGTCATCCAGCAGCCAGTAGGATTTGCCTATCGCCTCCGGCGCAATGGCCACGGCCGCCATGAACGCAGCCATATAGTCGACCGTGAGCACCGGTAAGAAAGTCGAGTCACCTGCGGGAAGAGCTGCGGTTTTCCCTTCCCAGAGCTGCTCAATGGTGCCGGCCAGCCCGATGTGCTGGTCGGATTCCCCGGTAATGCTGTGGCCGATGACGCTGGCCGGATTGACGATGGTCCAAGGGATTCCGTGTTCTTTGCCGAGGGCTTGGAAGACCGCGTCGGACTCCACTTTCGAGGCTTCGTAAGCGCCTAGTTTCCGGTAGAGATGATCGCGGTAGTCCTGCGGCCACGGAACCTTCGAGGGATCCTGCCCGCCGACTCGGTAGCCGGAAATATGCACAATGCGCTGCAGCTCTGGCAGCGCTGCAGCAAAATCCACCAGCTTCTCGACGATGCCAACATTAGCGCTGCGGGCTTCCTGCGCGCTCATGCCGAATCGGTAGGTGCCGGCGCAATTGTGAATTTCGGTGACGCTGGTGAAGGCCGCAGGTCCGCCAGCCAGGATTTCGGGGGCGTCGAAGTCGACGATCGCGGTATTGATCACTTGTTCCAGTCCGTGCTGGCTCAGCCAATTCTTGACCTTCGCTGCGGATTCAGCATTCCGGACAGCTGCTGTTACCTGCGTTCGGGCGTCGAGGAGAGCAAGGATCAGATGCCTGCCGATTAGTCCCGATGCCCCGAAAACCAGCGCATGGCGAAGGTTGGCTCCGTGCATCAATTCTGGTCCCCTTCGCCCTGTTGGCGCAGGCCAATGAGGTCGGCTACCGCGTCGGCGGCGGCGAGAAGCGGCCGGGTGCTTTTCATCGCCCGGGAAACGATGGCGGCCCCTTCGATGGTCGAGACGATAACAGTTGCCAGGGACTTCGCTTGGGCATTGCCCACGCCATCGGCTTCGAGCAGGGCAGTGGTCGGAGTGATCCATGACTCGAATGCGGTGGCGCAGGCTTGCCGCAGGCGTTCACTTGAGTCTCCCATTTCCAAGGTCACCACTGACACGGGGCAGCCTAAGCGGAAGCCGCTATCGCTGATGATGGCGGCCAACGCTTGGATAGCAAGCTTGGCGGCTTCGGCAGCACCTCCTGCGCTCTGGGCGACCTGGATAATCATGGTCTCGAATTGCTTGGCGGCCAGTTCTACTGCGGCCACGCCCAGCCCCTCTTTCCCATCGGGGAAGTGGAAATAGACCGACCCCTTTGGTGCTGCAGCGTGCTCGATCACTGCATTGAGGCCGGTGCCGCTGTATCCGCTGGTCTGGATGAGTTCAAGCATGGACTCTGCGAGCCGTGCCTTGGTGAGGTCTCCTTTGGGAGTCATACAATTAAAAATAGACCAGTCTATATATTTTTACAATCCGGCCTCTCGAACGCCCCGGGCAGCGCATCCACTTGCCACGCGCGCCCAAGCAATCCTGGGCGCGACGCTGCAGAAGCGCTGAATCATGATCACCGGAGCCATGGATGATGCTTGCCCCGTCCAGGCTTTGCGCAAGCAGTCGCCTCAGGGCGCACTGGGGAATTCGCTCCGCTCATGCCCGACGCCTCGCCGAGGCAAGGGATGCGATCGCATCGGCCACCGCCTCGGGTTCGGCAAATCGGAAATCCGCGCACGATGCGCATCAGCACCCTGTTCCCGACATGGGAACGGCTGCTCGCGAGTGGCATGGGGGCGGCCCCGCGGCGCGCAATCCCAAGGCTGAAATTCGCAGGTGACATATCACCTATACAATGTCGATTATATAGGGGATAAGTACACTACTCTCCAAAAGTTTTGATCCACCTCTTTACTTCCAGCCCATTCCGGGCGTAATATACAACCAAATGGTTGTATATGAGTTGAGCGAAGAACAGGCAAACAAGGTCTTCCGCGCCTTGGCAGATGCCACACGACGAGACATCGTGCGGCGGACGCTAAACGCCGAGGTGAGCGTTTCGGAAATTGCTGCAAGCTATGACATGTCTTTTGCGGCAGTTCAGAAGCACGTCGCGGCATTGGAATCCGCTGGTCTGGTCACAAAAATCGCACGTGGTCGCGAACGCATAGTTCGCGGACAGCCGGATACCATCCGGCACGCGCAAGAGCTACTCTCTTCCCTCGAAGACATCTGGCGCCAACGCATCAGCCGGCTCGATGATTTCCTCGCCGATGGGGACAAATAAGGAGCATTCCCATGCCTGTCACATCCGTTGTCAAAGATTCCGAAGCACTCTCACTGACTGTCCACGCAGAATTTCCGGTCAAGGTTTCCCGCCTGTGGGATGCTTACCTGGACGCCCGGCAACTTGAAAAATTCTGGGGGCCGGTGGAATACCCGGCAACTTTCACCCGGCACGATGCCACCCCTGGTGGCCGCTCGAACTACCACATGACTTCTCCCGAAGGCGAAGAATTCCACGGTTACTGGATCTGGAATGAAGTCGTCGAGCACAAATTCTTTGAGGTCAGCGACGGCTTTGCGCACGCCGACGGCACTCCGAACCCCGACCTGCCCCTCAACCGCATGGTTTTCTCCTTCGACCCGACGCCTGAAGGATCAAAACTGACGATTACAGCAGTTTTCGATTCCGTTGAGGAGCTGGAACAAGTCGTCTCCATGGGCATGATCGATGGCACCCGTTCGGCCATGAGCCAGATCGAGCAAGTCCTCATCGACCTGCGCAATTATGCCGAAAATTTCATCACCGATGCACAGATCCTGTCGGACACCCAGGTGCGCATTACCCGCTTGGTGCGCGGGTCAGTGGAGCAAGTCTGGCAGGCCCACCATGACCAGCGGCTCATGAAACGTTGGATGCTCGGCCCCGACGGATGGCAGTTGGCTGAATGCGTGACGGCGCAAGAGGCCGGCGAGACCTACCGGTACTGGTGGGAACCGCTATCTGCCGATGACGGCTCCGGTTTCGGTTTCACTGGAACCGTACTTGAAACGCTGCCCCAGTCCTACGAGCGGACCACGGAGCAAATGATCGGCACCGATTACCCGGCCACGGTGAATGAATTAACGCTGACATCCAACCAGGGCGGCACCCTGCTGACGATCCTGATCACCTACCCAGATGCGCAAACCCGCGACATGGTGCTCGCCACCGGAATGACCGACGGGATGGAGGCCAGCTACGCCCGGCTCGAATCGATTCTCTAAAGGGCGATTCGCCCCACATCCGGCGCCTTGGCGCGCGCAAATATGGAAGACTTAGACCCATGAGTTCTCAGAATGCGCGCGCAGGCCTGGACAAGAAGGCCGAACAGGTTCAGGAAATGTTTGACAAGCTGGCTCCTCGCTACGACTTGCTCAATACCTTGATGACCGGCGGCATCGTGAACTACTGGCGCAAGATCACCACCGAAGCGATCGCGCCAAAGCCCGGCGAGCGCATTCTCGACCTCGCCGCAGGCACCGGCACCTCCTCGGTCCCGCTCGCGGAAGCCGGCGCTGACGTCACCGCTTGCGACATGTCCCACGGCATGCTCGATGAGGGCCGCAAGCGCTACCCGCAGCTGAACTTCGTCTACGGAGACGGAACCGACCTGCCGTTCGAAGACAACACCTTCGATGCAGTGACCATCTCCTACGGTCTGCGCAATATCGCGGATACCGAGAAGGCCCTGTCCGAAATGCGCCGCGTGGCCAAGCCCGGCGGACGGATCGTCGTCGCCGAGTTCTCCACTCCGACCGTCGCCCCGATCAAGACGGCCTACAAGCAGTTCCTGCCGCGCGCCATTCCTGCGCTGGGCTATCTGGTTTCCCCTAACCCGACCGCTTACGCCTACTTGGCTGAATCCATTGCAGCTTGGCCAGACCAGGACGAACTGGGTGCCAAGTTCGTCAACGTTGGCTGGAAGAACGTGGAATACCGCAACCTGACCGGTGGCATCGTCGCCGTGCACCGCGCCTGGAAGTAGCACTTCTCCAGAATTTTCCTTCTGGCCCGCAGCCGAAATGACGGATGCGGGCCAGAAGCTTTAAAGCACTGGTTCCGCGGCGGCGGGCTGTGTCTTTCTGCCGGCCCAGCTGGCATGCTTGTGTCCGTGAGCCAGATACCAACCGAATCGCACCGCCCCGCGATGAGCTGGAAGCTGCTGCCAGCCTCCCTGCTCTCGGGTTCCGCAGTGTTCCTCTTCGGCGCCGAAAACGACCTGTTGGGCTACGGCCTGCTGGCGCTGAGCCTGCTGTGCGCAGCGGTCATCCAGCGCAGGCTCGCTCGGCATCTGGCATTGATCGCTGCAGGGCTGGTGATCATCAGCCTGGTTCCGCTCAACGCCGATCTGGACCTGGGCCACATGGCGCTGATGGGCGCAGCGCTGGCCGCGGCAGTCCTGCTGCCCTGGCTGATCTCGCGCTTCGCCTTGCGCGAGCAGATCATCAAGTTCCCGGTGAACACCGGCCTCAAGTGGCCGCTGGCAGCGAAGCTGTACTTGCTGGGGGTGGTGGCGCTGGGCTTCTTCATCCTCCCGGTGTACCTGATCAGCACCGGCGCCTACCAGAACTGGCCGGATGCCTCGGACCCAGTCATCTTCTGGCGGCTCTTCCTCGGAGTTAATTCGGTGGGCATCTGGGACGAGCTGTTCTTCATCTGCACGGCATTCGCATTGCTGCGCCAGCATTTCCCGGACTGGCAGGCCAACCTCCTGCAAGCGGTGATCTTCTCCTCCTTCCTGTGGGAGATCGGCTACCAATCCTGGGGGCCGTTGCTGACCTTTCCCTTCGCCCTGCTGCAGGGGTATACCTTCAAGCTGACCAAGTCCTTGTCCTATGTAGTTAGCGTGCATCTGATCTTCGACTTCGTCCTGTTCCTCGCGCTGGTCCACGCGCACAACCGGGAATGGCTCCCGATCTTCTTGTACTGAGGGGGTTAACACCCCAATTCCCCCTGCTACACTCGTTGGCATGGATACCTACTGAGCCAGCCGATGACCCCGCATCGATTCCCAACGGTGCATCTTGTTCATTTCGGCTACCGGCTTCGGTATCCTTTTCCTTTCCGGCTCCCCTGCGGGGTTGAGCCAATTCTGCGATCCCCCAAGCCGGCAGCCCCTTCGCATTCGCGGGAGGACCTGCATGTCTTTGACACCACCAATTACCCTGAACAACCTCAGCTTTTCCTGGCCCACGGGAGAAAGCGCCCTGGCCAATCTGGACGGCACGTTTCCATCCGGGCGGACCGGGTTGATCGGCGCCAACGGCAGCGGCAAATCGACGTTGCTGAAGCTGATCGCCGGGCAGCTGCGCCCAACGAGCGGAACGGCAGAAACGAACGCACCGCTGAGCTACCTGCCGCAAACGCTGGCTCTGGAACAGGACACGACCGTCGCCCAGCTGCTGGGGGTGCATCAGGTCCTGGCGGCTTTGGAAGCTATCGAGTCCGGCAGTGTCGACCCAGCGGATTTCGATGCGGTGGGCGCGAACTGGGATGCCGAAGCCCGGGTTCGAGCTGAACTGGCGCCGCTGGGCTTCGACGGGCTGGATCTGGGCCGCCAAATCACCACCTTTTCGGGTGGGGAGGTCATGCTGCTGGCGGTACTGGGCCTGCGACTGGCCGATTCGCCGATCACGCTGCTCGACGAGCCGACGAATAACCTCGATCGCCCTGCCCGTGAATTGCTCTACGACCTTGTACGTGCCTGGAAGGGCACGCTGGTTGTGGTGAGCCACGATATCGAGCTGCTCGAGCTCATGGAGCATACGGTGGAGCTCTACGACGGGAAGCTCAGCGTTTTCGGAGGGCCCTACAGCTCATACCGCGAGCAGCTTGAAACCGAGCAGCAGGCGGCCGAGCAGGCAGCCAGAACTGCCCAGGCCTCCCTGAAAGTGGAAAAGCGCCAACGGACAGAGGCCGAAACGAAGTTGGCGCGGGCCAAGCGCAAGGGTCGGGCCACCCAGCTTTCCGGAGGCATGCCGAAGATCCTGGCCAACCACCTTCGCCAGAAATCCGAGGCGAACGCCGGGAAGATGCGTTCAAACCTGGATGGCAAGGTCGATTCGGCACAGGCCAGGCTCGACGATGCCGATCGGCGGGTTCGGCAGGCCGAGCACATCAGCATCGAGCTGCCCGATCCCCGGTTGCCCTCGGGCAAGCAGGTCGCGGCGCTAGGTGCAGAAGATCACCAGTTCATCATCCAGGGAGCCGAACGCGTGGGCCTTGTCGGCCCCAATGGTTCCGGGAAGACCCGGCTGCTCCAGCAGATGCTCGCCGGCGAAGATCCCGGCCCCGGACCGGGCGGAACGCTCTTCGTGGACCGGGTCGGGTACCTGCCCCAGCGCCTGGACGGCCTGGATGGCCAACTAAGCGCGATCCAGAACGTGGCGCTGGTGGCGCCAGCAGCAACCGCGAACGACGTGCGCAATATGCTTGCCCGGTTGCTGCTGCGCGGGGCCAGCGCCGACCGGCCAGTGGCGGCGCTGTCCGGCGGCGAGCGTTTCCGGGTCCATCTGGCGACGTTGCTGCTGGCAGAACCAGCCGCGCAGCTGCTCATCCTCGATGAGCCCACCAATAATCTGGATATGGACAGCGTGCGCCAGCTCAGCGAAGCACTGGGCGCCTATAAGGGCGCGTTGCTGGTAGTCAGCCACGATCAGCATTTCCTGTCGCAGCTGGATCTGGACTATTTGCTGGAGCTGGATGCGCAGGGAACCTTGGCGAAGTCCTACCCGAATCCAGTTTGCTAACCCCCTGGCGGTGCGCTGCCGGTTTAGACTTGTTCAAAGCACACCGCCAAGGACCCCGAAAGCAAGTTGAGTATGTCCTACCCCCAGCGCACCGTCGAAGTCGTCAAAAGCGGCCTCGTGATCGACCAGTCCGCAACCCTGCTCTGGCAGGACATCAAACGTGCCTTCATCTATGAAACGGGTTCCGGCCAGGAAATCCTTACCTGCGCAGAATTCATGCTGGTCGAAGGGTACAGCGTGGAGATCAATAGCCAGATGCCCGGCTGGGACATGGCCATTGAGCACTTGCCGCAGCGCATCGAGAACCTGGTCGACGAACGCTAGAAACCGCTAGGAGCACCCATGGCTACGATTGTTCTTTTCCATCACGTCCAGGGCCTGACCCCCGGGGTGCAGGAGATGGCCGCAGAATTGCGCGCCGCTGGCCACACCGTGCACGCACTGGATCTGTACGCCGGCAAGCTGCCCAAGGATTTCGATGCCGGGATGCGCATGGCAGGCAAGCTGACCGCGGACAAGATCCAGGAACGCGTCGACAAGCTATTTGGCAAACTGCCCGAAGAGCTGGTCTACATCGGCACTTCCTGGGGCGCGGCCCTGGCCCAGCAGTGCGCGCAGCAACGTCCCGGCGCCATCGCCGCGATCCTGCTCGAATCCTTCGTGGACCTGGACGCCGACTGGAGCTTCGGGCCGTGGCCGGAAAATGTCCCGGTGCAGATCCATGGCATGGACCAGGACCCGTTCTTCGCGAAGGAAGGCGACCTGGAGGCAGCTCAGCGCTTCGTTGAAGCAGAGGGCGGCGATATCGCCCAGCTCTTCACCTACCCTGGCACGCAGCACCTGTTCACCGACAGCTCGCTTCGCTCGCATGATCCAGAAGCTCGCGCGTTGGTGATGGAACGCATGGTCAAGTTCCTTCAGCCCTACGTCTAGCACGAGGGCAGTCCGCTGGTTCCATGCCGGACAATAAATCGAAAAACCGGACCCGGCTTGCGTCAGCAAGCCGGGTCCGGTTTCATTTTGTGCGCCCTGCGGGGATCGAACCCGCGACCAATGGATTAAAAGTCCAGTGCTCTACCAGCTGAGCTAAAGGCGCACGGCACAAGGCCAAAATCCATACTACCTGATGGACCGGCATGAGTATTAATCGGCGTATTCCGCAATTCGGCAGCCCGTAATTTCCGCTGGATCTTGGGGTTTGCAAGCTAAATCACTTGTTGGCGCAGAACTCAGGATCAGCGAGTATTCTGGAGCGCATGAGAGGTGCACGTGCAGGATCAAAAGTTGCCCAGGATGCGGGATTCCGCCATCACAAACCACGCCCCTTCGCCCCGGCAGATTTCGAGCCCTACGAGGGAGGCGCTGATCCGGCGCGCGTATCCGAGGCAGCCCATCTGTCCGCCCAGGCTTTCGTGCAGCGCGGCATTGCCAACAACGACCCCGAAGTTTCACGCCGGCTGATTGCGGTGGCCGAAGAAGAAGGGCTGGAGGTGCTCGCGCAGCTGTGGAGCGAGGCTCCGGCCCGCTCCCTGCCAGGTGCCCTGTGGCGCTTGTATGCGGTTCGCGCGGCAACAATGAGCAAGCCCGAGGTGCATTCTGCACGCTTCCAGGCTGGAGCCCATCGTGCCCAGGTCGAACGCATCGTCGCCGGAGTGGCCGAGCCGCCGACCGCCGAGGAGATGAAGAAGATGACCGGGTCGATTCTCTCCGGCGCCTTCGACGGCGACTTCGCCCACGCCTTGGAACGCACCGCCGCCTATTGCCGGGTACTGGCGCTGGGCATGACCGAGCATGCCGATGCCGCGGATTTTTCCAGCAGCGATCGGGGAACCAAGCTGACCCAGCAGGCCAAGGCCCTGATGGGCACCGCCGTGGATCTGGAAGCCTGCGCCCGGCTTTGGCGCCAGGACGCATTGGACTGAAACATGATCCCGCGCCCTTAGGATGGGTTGAGGAAGTTGCCCCTCAATTTTAGGCAGGTGGGTGTGGGCGCCGCATCGAGGACCAACTCTTCAGGGCTCGTACGCTGGTTGCTGATCCTGATCGCAACGGCGTTGCTTTCCCAAACGGCGCTGAACCTCATTCGTCCGGTGACCACCTATAAGCTCATCTCTTTTGGCTCCGGCGAGTTCACCGTCGGCGTGGTGACCGCCGCCTATGCCATCCTCCCGCTGTTCACCGCAATGATGCTGGGCCGGGCCAGTTCGCGGATCCGCAGGATCCGGTTCCTGATGGTTGCCGGCGTGGCCTTGCTGGCCGCGGGCGGCATCGGCATCAATTTCTCCCCGAATGCCTTGACCGTGGCGCTGGCCAGTGCCGTGCTCGGGCTCGGGCATCTGATGTTTACCATTGGCGGGCAATCTTCCATCGCCCGGTTCTTCCCCGACAGCGATCTGGACAAGGGCTTTGGCTGGTTCACGGCCGCCTACGCGGCTGGGCAATTCATCGGGCCGCTGATTGGCGGATTGGTGCTCGGCTCCGGTACCGATGCCGCCTCCCCTGAGCGCATCGCCGGCATCAGCCTGTCGCTGTGGATTGCGGCCGGGTGCTCACTGCTAGCTGTCCCCTTCTTGCTTCCGAGCTGGCAGCCGAGGATTTCCAAGACGGCGCCGCAAACCCGCCCGGCGAAGTCCGAAGCCTCCATTCCCTCGGTCTTGCGCATCAAGGGCATGGCTTCGCACATGTTCGCCTCGATGACCTTGCTGGCCATGCTGGACATCCTCACGGCCTTCTTGCCGCTGGTGGCGGAGAAACATGGCGTCACACCCGAAGATGTTGGTGTGCTTTTGGCCATTCGAGGTTTCGCTTCGGTAGTTTCCCGGCTGTTCATCCCCAAGCTCTCGGCCCACTTCGAACGCAACCACCTGCTAGTCACCAGTTTGTACATTTCGGGCATAGCCATCGCGCTGGCCCCGATCTTCATCGATTCGCTGTGGGCCTCCGGGGCCGCGTTGCTGGTCGGCGGCTTCTTCCTGGGCCTGGGCCAGCCGATGACCATGACCATGATTTCCACCTCGGTACCGGCGGTGGACCGCGGTGCCGCATTGGCCGTGCGGCTCATGGGAAACCGGGTCGGACAAGTAGCTTTGCCGATCATCTCGAGTACGGTCGCCGCGGGTTTGGGGCCGGCGGGAGCGATCTGGTTCTGTTGCGCGCTGCTCTGCCTGAGCGGAGCGGAGAAGAGCGTGCGCCGCTAGCGTGAGAAAACGCACGAGCGCCGCCCTGCGGTTGACAGCACACCGGTAGGGCGAGAACACTAGGTAACGGTGCCGGGCCGCTGGTAACCCCGGGCTCCAAAATTCTGCCGCTTCGAGCGGCCTTCCGCCGAGAGGCGTTCCCGGTCCGGCACCTTCAAATACCCGGTGTTAACTTCCACGTCGTAAACTGTTCTGCGTTGGTACCAATAGCCGTCGAATCGAATGGTGCGCCGTAAAGTGAAGTTCCAGATCTTTCCCTCCGCCTCGCGCGGCATCGAGTTGCTGTGCGGGTTGACGACGACCATTCGCACCTCCGTTGCCAATGTCGCCGAGATGATCGGCTCACCCGATACCCGTGCGGACCAGCTGCGGGATCTGGCCTCCGCGGAAGCCGAGGCCTCCGATCTGGTGCACGCGGTGCTCACCCACCTGCGAACCAGCTATATCAGCCCGCTTCCCCGCGAAGACATGTACACGCTTTCGCGCTTGCTGCACGAAACCATGGAACAGCTGCGCGGCACCGGCGAACTGATCATGACCGTTGGCTCCACCCCGCTTTCCGAGCGTTCCTCGGAGCAGCTTGAACTCATTTCGCAGCTGGCCGAGCTGGCCTCCGATTCGGTCCAGCGCCTGCATAACCTCGATGACCTGGAAGACAACTGGCTGCAGATGCTGCAGTTCTCCAAGCGCGCGGCCCGAACCCACCTGGTGTGGGTCAATGAGATCGCGAAGTTCGCCAAGCCAGGGACCATCCACCGCCACCAGCGCGTGGCCGACCACCTGATGCTTACCGCCAACACCCTGCGCCAGTTCGCCGACCACCTGGGTCGCGTGCTGGTGAAGGAGTCCTAGGGGAAATGACCATCCTTTCGGTCCTCACCGGATTCGCGATCGTCCTGACCCTGGGCTATGGCGTGCTCAACGGCTTCAGGGATTCCTCTACGGCCGTTGCGGCCTCCGTCCGCACCAGGGCGCTGCGCCCGGCCATTGCGGTCTCTGTGGCGGCGGTATTCGCCTTCCTCGGCACCTTGGCGACCTCGGGGCTGAGCGTGGCGCTGGTGGACAAGCTGAACTTCAATCTCCCCGATGGCGTCGTCGGATTGAAGCTGCTGATCTGCGGCCTGCTGACCGCCGGCGCGTGGGGCCTGTATTGCTGGTGGCGCGGCCTGCCGGTCAGTTCCACCCATGCGCTGTTCTCCGGCTTGGTGGGCGCCAGCGGCGCCTCGGCTTTCATGGGCGACCTGTCGATGTCCGGGGCCTGGGGTCTGCTGCTCGGCTCGGTGCTGCTGCCCATGCTGATCACCCCGGTCATCGCCTACCTGTTGTCCTATGCGCTGGTGATTCCGGCGACCTGGCTGATGCGCCACAACTCCTCGCGTTCGGTCAACAACGGCTCGCGCGCAGGCCAGGCCATCACCGCCTGCGCCGTGGCTCTGGGACTGGGGCTGCAAGATGGCCAGCGCACCGGCGCGATGATCGCACTGGTGCTGATCACCGGTCATGCAATGGACCCGGGGCCCGTGACATGGGCTATCCAGCTGGCCGCGGCCTCGGCACTGGGGCTTGGCGTGCTCCTGGGCGGATGGCGCATCACCTATACGCTCGGCCGCCGGCTGGTGAACTTCGATCCGCTGCGCGGCATGATCGCCCAGGGCGTAGCCGCGGCAATGCTGTTCCTCGGCTCGCTCGTCTTGCACCTGCCGCTGTCCACCACGCAGGCGGTAACCAGCGGCATCGTCGGTGCCGGCAATAACCAGTCTTTCGAATCGGTGGTGTGGCGCAATGTCACCAAGGTGCTGCTGCACTGGGTGCTGACCCCGATTGCCTGCGTTGCCTGCGGCGCGATTCTCACCCTGGCGGTGCACCCGCTGCTGGGCAACGCCTAGTCTTCGCCCGGAATGAAGAGGTCTTCGATCTTGCAGCCGAAGACCGCCGAGAGCTTGAATGCCAGCGGCAGGGACGGGTCGTAGCGGCCTTTTTCAAGCGAGATGACGGTCTGCCGGGAGACGCCCAGCAGGTCGGCCAATGCTTGCTGGGAGAACCCGCGTTCCCTGCGGTATGCACTGAGATTGTTCTCCACTAGCTTTCTGCCCGCTTAATGATGAAATAGCGGATTCCGAAGTCAAGCAACGCCAGCAGCACGACACCAGCCAGAACGAGGCCAAGTGATGCTTGGATCTGAATGAACGAAAACACTGCACCACCGAGGCCGCAAACTAACAGCAAATCCTGGAACACTCCGATGGCAGCTCGGTCATACCACTGGCTCTCCACCGATATCTCGGGGTTCCTTGTGGCACCGCGCAGGGTGTCGCGATCCAGCAGCAACGCCCAGCAAGCTGTAGAAAGCACCGGCAGCAAGCCAGCGGCCATGAGCAACGCTGCCAAGACGAAATGCTCCGGGGCGTTCAGCCGGGCGAAGAGCACACCTGCACCGGCTGAAAGCACTGCCCCTGCGCTGAGGCTGACGGCAATCAGGGCGCCCGACCCGCCACCGAAGCGCGAACGGCCCCATTTGCTCTGGCCAACTGCTTTTGAATCCATCGTTGTCCCCTATCCCTATTGATGTAAACCACACTTTACTGACAAGCGTGCTTTACAGTCAAGGGTGCTTTACATGAATAGTTAAAGTGCAGCGGCGCACCGTAATCGGTGCGCCGCTGGCGGTGATCCCCTCCAGGATCCCCGGAAGACCCCCCTTCCGGTCCGTCTACCGCCGGCTCAAGGAGCGGCGGTATCCGAAATCTTTATCCGAAGCGTCCGGAGACGTAATCCTCGGTGGCCTTCTGCTCCGGGTTGGAGAAGATGGCTGCAGTGTCGTTGTACTCGATGAGCTTGCCCGGCTTGCCGGTGCCCGCAATGTTGAAGAACGCGGTCTTGTCGCTCACGCGTGCAGCCTGCTGCATATTGTGGGTCACGATCACTACGGTGTAGTCGTTCTTCAGCTCGTTGATCAGGTCCTCGATAGCCAGGGTGGAGATCGGGTCCAATGCCGAGCAAGGCTCATCCATCAGGATCACGTCCGGCTTGACCGCAATGGTGCGGGCGATGCACAGGCGCTGCTGCTGGCCGCCGGAGAGTCCCGAGCCCGGCTTGTCCAGGCGATCCTTGACTTCGTTCCACAAGTTGGCGCCGCGTAGCGACTTCTCGACCAGGGCATCGGCATCGGACTTGGAAATCCGCTGGCCGTTCAGCTTCACTCCGGCGAGCACGTTGTCCTTGATGGACATGGTCGGGAACGGATTCGGACGCTGGAAGACCATGCCGATCTGGCTGCGCACGGTGACCGGGTCGACGCCGGCGCCGTACAGGTCATCGCCGTCCAGCAGGACCTGGCCCTCGACGCGGCCGCCCGGGATGACCTCGTGCATGCGGTTCAGGGTGCGCAGGAAGGTGGACTTGCCGCAGCCCGAGGGGCCGATGAAAGCGGTGACGGACTTCGGCTCGATGTTGATCGAGACGCCTTCAACGGCGAGGAACTTGGAGTAGTAGACGTTCAGGTCGTTGACGTCAATGCGTTTTGCCATGATGTAATCCTTGAAAAGTTCGGGTTTGTCCGGACCGGAGCCTTAGCTCAACGGCCCTTCTTTGGGGCGAAGATCGAAGCGACCAGGCGGGCGATGAGGTTCAAAGCCATGACCATGAAGATCAGCAGCAGGGCAGCAGCCCAGGCGCGCTGCACCGACGGGTCGATGTTCGTCGGGCTGGTCGGAGTCAGGATCTGGTAGTAGATGAACGTCGGCAGCGTGGACATCCAGTTTGCGAAGACGTTCATGTTGATCTGGCTTGCGATGCCTGCGGTGACCAGGATTGGCGCGGTCTCGCCGATCACGCGGGCGATGGCCAGGGTGACGCCCGAGGCGATGCCGGAGATCGCGGTCGGGATGACGACCTTCAAGATGGTGCGCCAGCGGCGCACGCCCAGCGCGAAGGAAGCTTCACGCAGTTCGTTGGGAACGATCTTGAGCATTTCCTCGGTGGAGCGGACCACCGTTGGGATCATCAGCACGCTCAACGCGACCGCCGCGACGATGCCCATGCGGGCGTTCGGACCCAGGATCATGCCGAAGAAGGCCGCTGCGAACAGGCCGGCAACGATCGAAGGAATGCCGGTCATCACGTCGACGAAGAAGGTGATCGCCTTGGACAGCGCCTTGCCCTGCCCGTATTCCACCAGGTAGACAGCGGTCAGCATGCCCACTGGAACGGAGATCAAGGTGGCCCACAGGGTGATCAGCAAGGTGCCCATCACCGCGTGGTACGCGCCGCCGACTACCGGGGTGCCATTGGCGACGGATTCATTGTCCACCGCGCCGGTCACGCCGTTCATGGAGCTGAACAGGAAGTGGCTGTTCAGGCCCGGCATGCCCTTTTCCAGCACCGTATAGAGCACGGATACCAGCGGGATTACGGCGACGATGAACGCCGCGTAGATCAGGTAGGTCCACATCGCGTTCTTGCCGCGGCGCTTGCCTTCAGCTGCGGTGGTGATCACGGAGGCGGCCACCAGGAAGATGAGCGCCGAGTAGATGGCGAAGGAGGCAACGTTGAAGCCGGTCAGCGTGGACGCTGCCGCGCCGACAATGATGGCGCCTGCGGCGATCGCCCAGATGGCCCACTTCGGCAGCTTGCCCTTGGCCAAGGAGTTGCGCTTGCGCACCGGTGGAGTCGGGGCCCCGGGCCTGTTGCTCTGGTTAGTAGTCATGGTGCTCATCAGTTAGCTCCCGAGAATTCCTTGTGGCGGGCGATGATTCCACGAGCGATCATGTTCACGACCAGGGTGATCAGGAACAGGACCAGGCCGGCGGCGATCAGCTCTGCCAGGCGCAGGCCGAAGGCCTCAGGGAAGTTCAAGGCGATTTCCGCGGCGATAGTCTGGTTGCCGGTCTTGATCAGCGATGGGATCAGGTTGCCGGTGGAGAGCACCAGCGCAACGGCCATGGTCTCGCCCAAGGCGCGGCCCAGACCCAGCATGACGGCGGAAATGATGCCCGGACGGGCGAACGGGATCACCGCGGTGGTGATCATTTCCCAGCGGGTTGCGCCCAGTGCCAGCGCGGCTTCCTCGTGCAGCTTGGGAGTCTGCAAGAAGATCTCGCGGCTCAGCGAGGTGATGATCGGCAGCACCATCACGGCCAGCACGATGCCGGCGGTGAGCATGGTCTTGCCGGTCTGGCTGGCGGGGCCTTCGAAGATGGGGATGAAGCCCAGATTCTTGGCCAGCCATTCGTAGCCTGGAACCAGAGCCGGAGCGAGCACCATGTAGCCCCACGCGCCGTAGATCACCGAGGGGATCGCGGCGAGCAGATCGATCAGGTAGCCCAGCGGGCCTGCGACCTTGCGTGGAGCGAAGTGCGAGATGAACAGCGCCACGCCGATGCCGATCGGGGTGGCGATCAGCAGCGCGATAGCCGCTGCGATCACGGTGCCGATAACAATCGGCCAGATGTAAGCGAAGAATCCTGCGCCGCCGGAAATCTCCGCCGGATCGGCGAAGAACGTCGGCAGGGCTTGGATCAGCAAGAAGACCGCGACCGCGAAGAGCGTGATCAGGATCAGGGCACCGGCGCCCAGGGCGGCACCGGAGAAGATCTTGTCACCAGCGCGGCCGGAAGTCGATGACTTGCTTGTCAAAGCATTGGTAGTCATGGCTAGAGCCTTTACGAAACGGGGGTGGTGCAGTTTTCACTGCGGGGGTGGAGGGGTACTGCTGGTGCGGGTGGGTGAGTTCGTCCACCCGCACCTGGTGCCGGTTGCCCGGCGGGGTACTACTCGGCGACGGTGATGCCGTCGATCGACTTCTTTGCCTTCTCGGCAATGGCTGCCGAGATCGGGGCGTTGCCTGCCGAAGCCTGCGCGGTCTTCTGGCCATCTTCGGAGATGACGTAGTTGCCGAAGGCCTTGACCAGATCGGCTGTTGCCTGGTCCTTGTAGCTGCTGCAGAAGATGTGGTACGAAACCAGGACGATTGGGTAGGTGCCCGCTTCGGTGGTGTCGCGCTCCAGGTCCAGAGCCAGGTCGTTCTCGGCTGCGCCTTCAACTGGGGTTGCGGTCTCCAGGGCCTTGGCAGCTGCTTCAGCAGAAATCTTGGTGTATTCCTCGCCGACCTTCACGTTCACGGTGGACAGGCCGCCCACTGCGGAGAAGTCGGCGTAGGTGATTGCGCCGTTGGTGGAGGTGGTGGTCGAAACCACGCCAGAGGTGCCCTTGGCATTCTCCGACTGGATGTCGCTTGGCCAGTCGCCGGAAACATCGTAGCTCCAAACGTCAGCCGCTGCGGCCTTCAGGTACTCGACGAAGTTCTCGGTGGTACCGGACTCATCATTGCGGTGCACCACGGTGATTGCGGTGTCCGGGAGTTCAACGCCTTCGTTCTGCTTGGCGATAGCCTCATCGTTCCACTTGGTGATTTCCTTCTTGAACACCTTGGCGATGGTGGCTGCGTCCATGTTGATCTCTTCAACGCCTTCGAGGTTGAAAGCGATCGCGATCGGCGAAACGTAGGCCGGGATGTTGAATGCGCCTTCTGGGCCGCAAACTTCCTTGGCCTTTTCGGCTTCGTCTTCCTTCAGGTATGCATCCGAGCCGGCGAACTGCGCGCCACCTGCCAGGAATGCTTCGCGGCCTGCGCCGGAGCCATCTGGCGAGTACTGCACGTTGGCTTCCGGGTTGGCGGTCTTGAAGCCGGTGGTCCATGCTTCCATGGCCGAGTTCTGGCTGGATGCGCCGATGCCGGTCAGGGTTCCGGTGACACCGGATGCTGCCGACGCCTCGGCACCTTCAGAACCTGCTGCGGCGGTTGGGTTATCCGAGCCGCAAGCGGTCAGCGCGAGTGCCGCTACGGAAAGAACAGCAGCTGCGCTGCCAAAGCGATTGAGCTTCACGAGATTTACTCCCCATGTTGGTAGATCGATGTAAAACCTTCAGCGGCGTCTTCCCGCTTCATCTACGACGTTAAAGATCGAAAGTAACCAGCTCCCCCGGCAAAGGTGAACATAAGGTTAACAACATACCCGAAGCCAAGTGATCCTGCTCACCAGCGCAATATCCCGGCAGCTTCTGCCACCTGCCGCCGAACACGTGGAAGACTGAAGCCATGGCAACTGGGCGGAAAGTGAAGCGCATGCCAGCGCATCTATTCGGATTCATAGCGCAGCGCAATCGCGCTGGGCTGATACGCTCGCGCAACTCCCTGCCTAGAATCCTGCGCATGACGCTTGGCGCAATCGGAGCCTTTTGGATCGCCGAAAGCATCTGGGGACATTCCCAGCCGATTTTCGCAGCCACCAGCGCGCTGGTTTCCCTGGGCTTCGGCGCCTCCACCACCGTGCGCAAAACCGCCGAAGTCGCCCTGGGGTGCACCCTGGGGGTGGCGCTGGGCGATACCCTCATGCACTGGTTCGGGCAGGGGATCTGGCAGGCCGCACTGGTGATGTCGCTGAGTCTGGTCATTGCCCGCTATTTGGATTCCGGTGCCATCTTCTCCACCCAGCTGGGCATGCAATCGGCGCTGGTAGTGCTGCTGCCCATCAGCGCGGATGGGCCATTTGCCCGTTCCATCGATGCCCTGACCGGGTCCCTGCTTGCCCTGCTGGTGATTATTTTCTGGCCTACCGACCCGCGGCGCAGCCCGGTGTCCGCGTTATCGGATCTGTTCAAGGAGCTCTCCGAAGCGCTTTTGGAATGCGCCTGGGCCATCCGCGACGATGACCGGCGCGCAGCCTTCCACGCACTGATCAAGGCTCGCGGAACCCAGAAGTACCTGGATATGCTGCCAGCCGCCTTCCGCGCTTCGAAGGAAATCGCAACGATTTCCCCCACCGGGCGTCGCCACCGCCATGAACTGAACCGGCTATCCAAGCGTTTCAACCACTACGACTGGGCCGCCCGCAACTCGCGGGTCTTCGCCCGGCGCCTTGCTTCCGTGCTCAGCAACAGCGCACTGACCCCGGAAGGCGCGCAAACCTTGGCTCCCCTGATGCGCGAGCTATCCGAGGCGGTCAACACCTTGGCGCACTCGGTGCGCGAAACCACGGTGGCTGGCCAACGCAAATACGAGAAGGCCGCCCAGCTGCAGCTCGAAGGCGTCGCCGCCCAACTGGATCCGCGCGCCCTGGGAGTTGAGGGGCTCCAGGGCGAAGGCCTGGTCTTGCTGCTGCGCCCGATGGTGGTGGATCTGCTCGAAGCGGCAGGCCGCGAACACGAAGAAGCCATCGAAGTGCTGCCCAAGCTGTCCTGAACGAAAATGTCCGCATAGCTCGATAGCATTGAGCCATGGCCAAAACCTCCACTCGCAGCAAGTCTTCCGCATCGTTCAAATGCTCTGAATGCGGGTGGACCACGATTAAGTGGGTGGGCCGCTGCGGCGAATGCCAGGCCTGGGGCACTGTCGAAGAAGTGGGTGTCGTCTCCGCCCGTACCGTAGCCGCGGCCAAGGTGGCCCACCCAGCCAAGCCGATCGCGCAGATTGACGGCTCCGAAGCGGCCTTCCGCCCCAGCGGCGTCTCCGAACTTGACCGCGTGCTCGGTGGCGGCCTGGTTCCGGCAGCCGCGATCCTGCTGGCCGGCGAACCTGGCGTGGGCAAGTCCACGCTGCTCTTGGACGTTGCCGCGAAAGCCGCGCAAACCGGCTTGCGCGTGCTCTATCTAACCGGTGAAGAGTCCGCCGCGCAGGTAAAGTCCCGCGCCGAACGCATCAACGCCATCGCCGATACGCTGTTCCTGGCCGCCGAAACCGACCTGGCTCTGGCCTTGGGGCAGATCCAGGAGATCGATCCGCAGCTGCTGATCCTGGACTCGGTGCAGACCTTCTCCTCGGCAGAGGTGGACGGCGCTGCCGGCGGCGTTTCCCAGGTGCGCGAAGTCGCTGCCTCGATCATCAACGCGGCCAAGACCCGAGCCATGTCCACCATCATGGTCGGCCACGTGACCAAGGAAGGTTCGGTCGCCGGCCCACGGCTGCTCGAGCACCTGGTGGACGTGGTCTGCCAGTTCGATGGCGAGAAGCATTCGCGGTTGCGCATCCTGCGCGCGCTGAAGAACCGCTACGGAGCCACCGACGAGGTGGGCTGCTTCGATTTGAATGAAGACGGCATTGAATCGCTGACCGATCCTTCCAAGCTTTTCGTCACCCGAACCCGCACCCCGGTGCCGGGCACCTGCATCACCGTCACGATGGAGGGCCGCCGGCCGCTGGTTGCCGAGGTGCAGACCTTGCTCTCGCGCAGCAATGCCCCTGCTGCCCGCCGGGCCACCAGTGGCTTGGATGCCGCGCGGGCGCAAATGGTTGTGGCGGTGCTGCAGGCCCGCGCGCATATGGATCTGTCGTCCATGGACTCGTATATCGCCACCGTGGGTGGCGTGAAAATTGCCGAACCCGCCTCGGATCTGGCCTGCGCGCTGGCATTGGCTTCTTCGATGAATGAATTCCCGCTGCCGCAGGACTTCGTGGCCTTCGGCGAAGTCGGCTTGGCCGGCGAAGTTCGGCAAGTACCGGAAATCTCACGGCGCATCACCGAGGCGCAGCGTCTGGGCTTCTCTTTCGCGATGGCTCCGGCCACCCCGGAACCGTTGAAGAATATCCCCGAGGGCATCCGCGTATTCCAGGTGGAGAACATCGCGCAGGCGCTGGATATTGCGTTTAACCAGCGACAGAAGCCCGCAGGATAAACTTGATTGTTGCTGCCCGCCGAAAGGACGCAAGTTGAAAGCGCACCCAACCCCCGGATTCCTTGCCGTTCTGGCCCAGATTGCCCCGGGTACCGAGCTCGCCCAGGGTCTTGAACGGATCCAGCGCGGCCGTACTGGCGCTCTCATAGTGCTGGGCCATGACAGGCTCGTGGAGTCGATCAGCTCCGGCGGCTTCAGGATCAACACCGAATACACGCCTACACGCATCCGCGAACTGGCCAAGATGGACGGCGCGATCATTCTGGACGGCACAGGACGCCAGATCCAGCAGGCCGGCGTGCAGCTGATGCCGGATGCGCAGATTGAAACCCAGGAGTCCGGCACCCGCCACCGCACGGCAGAACGCGTAGCCGCGCAAACCGGGTTCCCGACGATTTCGGTTTCGCAGTCCATGCAGACCATCACCCTCTATGCCGACGGCGAGCGCCATGTGCTCGAGCCAGCCGAGCGCCTGCTGGCCCGCGGCAACCAGGCTATTGCTACCTTGGAACGGTACCGCCACCGCCTGGACCAGGTCACCAGCGCCCTGTCAGCTGCGGAAATTGAAGATGTCGCCACCGCGCGGGAAGTGCTCGCTGTCTTGCAGCGCACCGAGATGCTGCGCCGTACCAGCGAAGAAATCTCCCGCTACGTGCTGGAGCTGGGCATCGATGGGCGCCTGCTGGCGGCCCAGCATGCGGAATTGCTCTCCGGCATCCAGGCGGATAACCAGTTGCTCCTGCGGGACTATTCCGACGCTGAAGGCCAGGAGCTGGATATCGAGCGTGCCCTGGAGACGCTGCATGAAGTTTCCGATGCCCAGCTCATTGAGCTTGATGGCCTGACCAAGATCCTGTTCCCGCACTCCACCATTGGCCAAGACGACCAGCTGACCCCGAAGGGCTACCGCCTGCTTTCGCAGATCCGCACGGTGCCCAAGCTGGTCGGGGACCGCCTGGTGGCGTCCTTCGATAACTTGCAGCTGCTCATGGCAGCGTCCACCAGCCAGCTCATGGAAATCGAGGGCGTCGGCGAGCAGCGTGCACGCTCCATCCGGGAAGGGCTGGCCCGCATGGCCGAATCCTCGTTGCTGGATCGCTACATCTAGGCGTTTTCACTCCAAGGTGAAGGTGACCGGCTCCGAAACGAAGTCGCCGATAGCGGCGGTGAACTTGTAGGTTCCCGGACGCGGCTGCACGCTGACCGACTTGCACCCGGGAGCCGAACGCTCGCGGTTCCAGGTGAAGCGCGCGTTCTCCTTCTGCCCCGGCTTGAAGGCCAGATTCACATCTTCTGCGCCATCCAGGCAATCGATGGTGGAGAAGATGCGGTCCGCGCCGCTGGAAACCAGGAACTCCTGCTGCGTGGTTCCGACGTTCAATTCGCATTCGCGCTTGGAAACATTTTCGATGCCCAGCAGCAAGGTCGGCTTCTTGTCCGAGGCGTAGCTTTTCGCATCGGTAGTCGCAGTAATCTCGACCTCGTCGCTCTTGCACTTCTTGGCCGCAGCTTCGTCGTCTTCCGGCTCTGGCGATGGCGAAGGAACCGACTGGGTTTGCTGGGCGCTTGGCTCATTGCCTGCAGTTTTCTTCTCATCAGGGGAGAACAATCCGGCCAGCGCAACGACGCCCCAGACAAGCAGGCCGACGAGCACCAGGGCAAGTACTGCCACGGTGATCCGCCTGCGCCGGTAGACGCTGGCCGATGGTTTCCCCCCTGATGCGTTGCTCATGGCTTAAGGCTAATTCATTTGCCTGCCCGAAGCCGGTAATGGCGTAGGATCCAGGGCAAATCACGTTCTGCAATCCATTCCCGCTGATTCCGGGCGGACGGTGCGCTGGCTTAGAGTGGTGGGGTGCAGCAAATCCACAACACCATCAACACCTGGTACCTAGAGAACGCCCGCGACCTGCCTTGGCGACGCCCCGGAGTGAGCGGCTGGGAAGTCATGGTCAGCGAGTTCATGCTCCAGCAGACTCCGGTAGTTCGTGTCTTGCCGGTTTGGGAAGAATGGATGCGCCGCTGGCCACGGCCGCAGGATCTGGCTGCGGAACCGCTGTCCGAAGCACTGAAAGCGTGGGGACGGCTGGGCTATCCGCGGCGCGCGCAGCGCTTGCATGCCGCCGCCGTGGAGATCACCACCGAGTACAACGGCGAAGTCCCGCGCACCGAAGCCGAGCTCCTGGCCTTGCCGGGCATCGGCTCCTACACCGCGGCCGCCATTGCCTGCTTTGCCTTCGGCGAGCGCACCGTTGTCGTGGACACGAACATTCGCCGCGTGCATGCACGGCTCTTTGGCGGCATGGCATTGCCCGAGCCAAGCCCGCGTGCCAGTGAATTCGCCCGGGCTGCAGAAGTCCAGCCCGAGGATCATCAGGCAGCGAATCTGTGGAATATTTCGGTAATGGAACTCGGTGCCCTGGTGTGCACCGCTCGCAGCCCGAAGTGCGAGCAATGCCCGGTCTTCCAGCAGTGCGCATGGATTGCCCAGGGGCAACCGGCCCCGCACTACATCCCGAAGGGACAAGCTTGGAAGGGTACGGACCGGCAGGTCCGCGGCGCCATCATGGCGATCCTGCGCGAGCATGAGCAGGCGGTGCCAGAGCAGTCCTTCCTGGCCGAGCTGTCCCATGAATCGCATGCAAGGTATGTGGCGCTTGACCAATTGCAATCACCATTGGAGCAGCGTGAACGGGCACTGGCCGGGCTGCTCAAAGATGGCCTGGCGATCGCCGAAGAAGATGGAATCCGCCTGCCTTCGTAGCATCGGCCCGGAACGAGCCAGAAGCGGCTAGCTTTATGCCCTGATGCCTACCTATGCTTAGCCCATGAACGCTTCAGTTGATCCGGCCGCTGCTGTTCGCCACGTAGCCAAGCACCCATGGTTCGAACGCGCCGCACGCCTGGGATACGTCGCCAACGGCGTACTTCACGCAACCGTGGGAATCCTCGCAGCTTTCGTCGCTGCCGGCGGCAAGGCGGAAGCCGATCAGGGCGGAGCCATGGGCGCCTTGGCAGAGCAGCCTTTCGGCATGGTCTTGCTGTGGATCTGCGCAATCGGCGCACTATTGCTGGGCCTATGGTCCTTGGCGCAGGCCTTCTTGCCCGAAAACGAGCTGAAGGGCAGGCTCAAGTCCGCGGCCATCTCGGTGTCCTTCTTGGCTGTCGGCTTCACCTTTGGGCGGTTTGCGGTGGGAATTCCCAGTGATTCGGGAAAGACTGCCACCAGCTTCAGCGGAGAAATGATGAAGACCGGACTTGGCCGGGGGTTGCTGATCGCCTTGGGCCTGGGGCTGCTGGCCATGGCCGGCTACTACATCTACAAGGGTGCCACCCGGAAGTTCTTGAAGGATCTCTCCGGTTCCGGAAATACCGAGGTATCGCGCGCGATCAAGCACTCGGGCATGCTGGGCTATCCTGCCAAAGGCGTAGTCCTCGGTGCCGTGGGCCTGCTCTTCATCGTGGCCACGGTACAGCGCGACCCGGAAGAGGCCAGCGGCATCGATGGAGCGCTGAAGGCCATCCAGGATCAGCCGTTTGGGCCGGTTGCCCTGGTTGCTATCGGTGCGGGCCTGGTTTGCTACGCGCTGTACCTGGTATTCCGTGCGCGCTACGACCGGATGGACTAGAAGTATCAGTCCAGCGTAATGATCATCCGGGTGTTGCCCAAGGTATTCGGCTTCACGCGGGCGAGGTCCAGGAATTCAGCAACGCCTTCATCCCGGGAGAGCAGGATCTCCTGGTATACCGCTGGATCCACGGCGCTCTGGTCAGCCATCACCTTGAAGCCTTGGCGTATGAAGAAATCCACTTCGAAGGTCAGGCAGAAGACGCGGCCAACCCCGACTTCCCGGGCACGTTCCAAGAGTTCGGAGAGCAGGACATGGCCTACGCCCTTGCCACGCAGCTCGCCCGAGGTCGCCAAGGTACGGATTTCGGCGATGTCTTCCCAGATGACGTGCAAACCGCCGCAGCCGACAACATTGCCGTCCGCGTCCTCGGCGACCAGGAATTCCTGGATGGACTCGTAGTAGGTGACCGCTTCCTTATCCAGCAGGATCCGTTCCTCGGCCAACGGGCGCACAAGATTGCGGATAGCGTTGACATCACTGGTTCTGGCTGAGCGGACGGTAAAAGAGTTCACGTTCTAAATCCTATGCCCCACCGTTTGCAGAATCGAAGCAGATGCCGGATATGTCATTGAAGGAACATCCCGCAACACGGTGTGCCAAGATAAACTTGAACATTGAAGTCGCACTGGAGCAAGGATGAGGATGCCAGCTAGAACAGCACGCCCCGGATTCGGGTTGCTTGCCATCCTCCTATCCGCCGTCGGCATCGCTCCCCTGCTTAATTACGGGTTGAACGCCACCAGCGACCTGGTCATCAGGGATTTGGGAATCACCGAATCCCAGTTCGGCCTGTTGGCGACAGTGTGCTTCGGCTGCGCCGCACTGGGTAACGCCGTCTTCGGGAAGTTCTCCGACAGGCAACCGGATACCAGGCTGGTCCTGCTGATCTTCGGCACGACGGCGGTCGCGCTGGGCTTGGCAGCCATTCCCGCAGGCTACGTCTTGCTCCTGGCGGCTTCCGGTTTGGCCGGCTTCGCCCAGTCATTCCCCAACGGGGTCACCAACCGCATTCTGGCCCAGCGCGTCCCTAGTGCCCAGCGCATCACGTGGACCGGCATCAAGCAGTCTGGCGTGCAGGTTTCACAGCTCGTAGGCAGCGTGGGGTTCCCGCTGCTGGCTGCATTCATTGGCTGGAACGGAGCATCGCTGGCCGGCGCCGTGCTCGCCGCGGTCCTCGCGGTGATCGCTGTACGGGTTATCCGCGCGACTCCCATGCTCGCCGCGCCTGCCCCGCAGAAGGCGGCAGCGGGCGCGAGCCAGCCGGTGGCTGCGGCCGCCCCCTCCACGAAGTTCGTCATTTTTGCGCTGGCCCTATTCGGTTTCATCAACGGTGTCGGCGTACAGGCGACCAACGTCTACCTGGCGCTCTTTGCGGTCCGCGAGCTGGACTTCTCCTTGGTCGCTGGCGGCCTGACCGCCGCGGTCGCTGGCGTCATTGGCGTTTCCGCCCGCGTCGGATGGGGGCAGATGATGTCACGCGGCGTATCAGCTCCTAAGCTCTTGCTGCTGCTGGCGTCGCTGGCCACTGCGGGCGGTGCCAGCTTCCTGATGGCCCAGCAGCTGCACTCGGTGGCCTTGCTCTGGCTAGCGGTCTGCCTGCACGGCGCCTCGGCCCTGGGAGTTTCGGTAGTGCTGATGGCGGGCTTGCTGCGGGTGATCCCCGCAAGCCGCCTGGGAAGTGCCAGCGGAATCGTCTCGGCGGGCCAGTTTGGCGGTTTCACAGTGGGGCCCTTGGCCATGGGCCTGCTGGTCGGCTCGGCCGGTGGCTTCACCGCGGGCTGGATCACCGTCACCGGGATCTACCTGTGCTCAACGGTGCTGGGTGCATTCCTTGTCCTGCGAGCCAGGAACCGGGGCTAGCCGGTGGATGCCGAAGCGCTGAAAACCCTGGCGCACCTGCGCCGGGCCAGGGACCTGATGGACCGGCACTATGCGGAACCATTGGATGTGCCTGCGTTGGCCCAGCGTGCTTCCATGTCTCCTGCTCATTTTTCCAGGGAGTTCAAGCGGGCCTATGGCGAGACCCCGCATGCCTATTTGCTCACCCGCCGTATCGAGCGCGCCATGCATCTGCTGCGCGCATCGGTCTCGGTAACAGATGCTTGCATGCAAGTGGGATGGACCTCTCTGGGTTCCTTCAGCACGCGCTTCACCGAAGTGGTCGGCGAAACTCCCTCGTCATACCGGGAACGGGACCATTCAGCCACCGAGCCGATCCCTGCCTGCATCGCCAAGATCCTTTTGCGTCCCGAGAGATTCTGAGCAGTTTTGAAGAAGCGCTATCTGGTCGGCGCTCCCTAGGCTGGAGCCATGGCAAGCATTTCAATCAATCATGTCCCTTTGACCGTGCTCGATGTGGATGAGGCGCTCGCGTTCTACCGCGATGCGCTGGGCTTCACGGTCCTCTCCGATGTCGCCAACGGCGGCTTCCGCTGGGTGTCCCTTGGCGGCTCCGACGGCGCCGGCACCAGCCTGGTGCTTTCGGCTCCGGGCGCTGGCCGGTCAGCTGCCGATGCGCAGGCCTTGGCCGAGCTGGTAGCCAAGGGCGCGATCGGGCCGCTGGTGCTGTCCACCAATGATCTGGACAAGGTCTTTGAAACTTTGAGCGCGTCGGGCGCTGAAGTCCTGCAGGAGCCAATGGACCAACCGTGGGGTCCGCGCGATTGCGCCTTCCGCGATCCTTCGGGAAATATGGTCCGTATCAACCAAGCAGTTCAGGGAGAAGAAGCATGAGCAGTTCAGAACAAGAAGGCTTTTCAGCCGCCGAGAAAGCCGCGATGAAAGAGCGGGCCGCTGAGGTGCGCACTTCGAAGAAGCGCATGACCAAAGCCGAGAAGGCGGAACAGGCCCGCAAGGAAGTGGAAGAGAAGATTGCTTCCTTCGAGGGCAACGACAAGGTGCTTGCGCAGAAGCTGCACCGGATCATCACCGAGACGGCTCCGGAATTGGAGCCGAAAACCTGGTATGGCATGCCCGCTTACGCTTTGGACGGCAAGATCTTGTGCTTCATGCAGGATGCCAAGAAGTTCGGTACCCGCTACCTGACTTTCGGCTTCAACGATGTTGCGCAGCTGGATGAGGGCACCCTATGGCCCACCTCGTTCGCCATTACCGCGCTTGATGGGCAGCTCGAAGAAATGCTTGCCGAGTTGGTAGCCAAGGCGGTGGCCCGCTAAGCCCAGCACGCCCGGAGGGAATCGATTGCTCTTCAGGCGTCGAGGCTTTCTTGCTCCGCCTGGGGCAATGCCTTTGCCAGCAGCGAGGCGGAAAGCGCGAAGACCCCGATCAGCCCAAGCAGTCCCATGCCAATAGGCAGGGTGCCTTGCTGCGCGGCGTCTTCTCCCATGGCAGCGAGAAGCATGGCAGCGCCCAGTCCGAGGATTCCGAAGCCAGCGGCCAGGAAGCAGACCACAATCGATTTCGGTCCCGGGTTCCAGTGCCCCAATGAGGTGAAGTCGCGGTAGGCAATGATGCCGATGGCAATACTGAGCGTGCCCGCGGCACCAATCACCAGCACCACCAGCCACGTTGGGCCGTATCCGGCTCCGTCGGTGCCGGCATGGCGCACCAATTGTCCAGGAAGCTGGGGACGGAGGAGAAGGTACAGGGCTGAATAGGCCATGACTGCGAGGCAGGAAGCGGCAATCAGCTGTTGCCCTTTGCTTCGCTTCTTCATGTGTTGAGCCTACGACATGGCCGGATTAAAGCCAATAGCCGTGGAACTGAACGTTGTCAGTTCCACGGCTATGGGTTATGCCTCTGCGGCCTAGCTTTCCAGTGCTGCCGGTGCCGGCTCGCCTTCCAGCTGGCCGGTGCCGCCTTCAGCGTGGAAGACGAACTTGCGGCTCTCGCCTTCGCCCTCGACGTCGACGGTGACCTTCTGGCCCGCAACGATCTGGCTGAAGAGGATGCGCTCGGAGAGCTGGTCCTCGATATCGCGCTGGATGGTGCGGCGAAGCGGGCGGGCACCCATTGCTGGATCGTAACCGCGCTGGGCCAGCAGGCTGCGGGCAGCCTGGGTCAGCTCGATGGTGATCTCGCGTTCTTCCAGGCGCTTGGCCAGGCGTGCGATGAACAGGTCGACGATTTCTTCGATCTCGTCCTGGTTCAGCTGCGGGAAGACCACGGTGTCATCAACACGGTTCAGGAATTCAGGGCGGAAATGCTGACGCAGTTCTTCCTGGACCTTGGCCTGCATGCGCTCGTAACCGGTCTTGGTATCCGCGGCCGACTGGAAGCCGGTCATCACACCCTTGGAGATGTCGCGGGTACCGAGGTTGGTGGTCATGATGATGATGGTGTTCTTGAAGTCCACCACACGGCCCTGGGAGTCGGTCAAGCGGCCGTCTTCCAGGATCTGCAGCAATGAGTTGAACAAGTCGGCATGCGCCTTCTCGACCTCGTCGAAGAGCACTACGGAGAACGGACGGCGGCGGACCTTTTCGGTCAGCTGCCCGCCCTCTTCGTAGCCGACGTAGCCCGGAGGAGCACCGAAGAGCCGGGAAACGGTGTGCTTCTCCGAGTATTCGGACATGTCCAGGGTGATCAGCGCGTCTTCTTCACCGAAGAGGAACTCTGCCAGCGCCTTGGCCAGCTCGGTCTTGCCTACACCGGTTGGGCCGGCGAAGATGAACGAACCACCTGGGCGGTTCGGATCCTTCAGGCCTGCACGGGTACGGCGGATCGCCTGGGAGATGGCCTTGATCGCCGAGTCCTGGCCGATGACGCGCTTGTGCAGCTCGTCTTCCATGTTCAGCAGGCGCGTGGACTCTTCCTCGGTCAGCTTCACAACCGGGATGCCGGTGGAGTTGGCAAGTACCTCGGCAATAAGGTCCTCGGTCACCTCGGAGACTTCGTCCATGTCGCCATTGCGCCAGGACTTCTCCTTCTCGTTGCGGGCCTCAATCAGCTTGGATTCCTTATCGCGCAGCGAGGCAGCCCCTTCGAAGTCCTGCGCGTCAATCGCAGCTTCCTTCTCCAGGCGCACGGTGGCGATTTCCTCGTCCATTTCCTTCAAGGCCGGAGGAGCGGTCATGCGCTGGATGCGCAGGCGTGCGCCCGCCTCGTCGATCAGGTCCACGGCCTTGTCCGGCAGGAAGCGATCGGAGATGTAGCGGTGCGCCAGCGTGGCAGCGGCCTGCAGTGCACCATCGGTGATGGTCACGCGGTGGTGCGCCTCGTAGCGGTCGCGCAGGCCACGCAGGATCTGCGTGGTCAGCTCCACCGAAGGCTCCTTGACCTGGATCGGCTGGAAGCGGCGCTCAAGCGCTGCATCCTTCTCGATATTCTTGCGGTACTCATCCAAGGTGGTGGCACCGATGGTCTGCAGTTCGCCACGAGCCAGCATCGGCTTGAGGATCGACGCTGCATCGATGGCGCCCTCGGCGGCACCAGCACCAACGAGGGTGTGGATCTCGTCGATGAACAGGATGATATCGCCACGGGTGCGGATTTCCTTGAGGACCTTCTTCAGGCGTTCCTCGAAGTCGCCGCGGTAGCGGGAGCCGGCCACCAGGGAACCGAGGTCCAGGGTGTACAGCTGCTTGTCCTTGATGGTCTCGGGCACATCGCCGCGCACGATCGACTGGGCCAGGCCCTCGACGACTGCGGTCTTGCCGACACCAGGCTCGCCGATCAGCACCGGGTTGTTCTTGGTACGGCGCGAGAGGACCTGCATGACGCGTTCCATCTCGTGCTCGCGGCCAATCACTGGATCGAGCTTGCCCTCGCGGGCAGCTGCGGTGAGGTTGCGGCCGAACTGGTCGAGCACCGCCGAGCCTGCCGGGGTGCCTTCCTGCTGTCCGCCCGAGCTGACGCCAGCGGAGGCAGTTTCCTTGCCGCCCTGGTAGCCCGAGAGCAGCTGGATGACCTGCTGGCGCACGCGACCGAGGTCAGCGCCCAGCTTCACCAGTACCTGGGCTGCGACGCCCTCGCCCTCGCGGATCAGGCCGAGCAGGATGTGCTCGGTACCAATGTAGTTATGCCCCAGCTGCAGCGCTTCGCGCAGCGAGAGCTCCAAAACCTTCTTGGCGCGAGGAGTGAACGGGATATGACCGGAAGGCGCCTGCTGGCCCTTGCCGATAATCTCCTGAACCTGCTCACGAACGGCACCCAGCGAAATATTCAGCGACTCAAGCGCCTTTGCGGCGACACCGTCGCCTTCGTGGATTAGACCGAGCAACAGGTGCTCGGTGCCGATGTAGTTGTGGTTGAGCATGCGCGCCTCTTCTTGGGCGAGCACGACAACTCGACGGGCACGGTCGGTAAATCTCTCAAACATCTTCGGCACACTCCTTGCTTACCAATAATTCGATGCTACGCACCAAGCGCCGGCAATGCGCCCTTGTTCGCCACAGGGATAACCGAAGCGGTCCCCTGGTACCGGAAATCCGTAATTGAGGTGCAATTAATTTCCAGATTTACTTGGCTCGCCAATATTGCGATGTTCAATGAAAGTATTGGATGAATTACGAACGTCGTTATAAGAATAAGAGCCGGCACGCATTGCGTGCCGGCTCTTATATTGAGACTTGTTGAAAACCTCGCAAATTACTTCGCGCGGTTTCGTCCGCCCTTGCGCATTGCAGCATTGTAGGCATCTACAACTTCTGCATTAAGGCGTCCGCGTGCGTTGACCTTGATGTTGTTTTCCTTCGCCCATGCGCGGATTGCTGGAGCTTCGCTCGCTGCAGTCTGCTTCGACGAGCGCGCCGCATCGATGTACGGCTCGATGGCTGCATGGAACTGAGCAGCATGCTCGTCGTTCAGGTCGATTTCAAAATGCTGACCAGCGACGCTGAATGCAATAGATTCAGTCGCCTCGCTACCATCAATATCGTCGATCAGGGCAATTTGAACCTGACGTGCCATTTAGGAATTCCTCCGAGCTTGAATGTACTGGACCAACTGACATTCGATCATCAGCCCATTTCAAACAACAAGCATATACAAATAGCCGCACTAAACTCTAATTATCATCAGAATTCACAAGGTTCTTTCAGGAAAGACTAATTCTCGTTTACTGGATTATTAGAATCCGAGCGATTTTGAATTAGCGCATCAGCTTCAGCTTCAGCTTGGCGTTCTTTTCGATCCGCGTTTGTAATTGCTTTCATCACGTACCAGAAAAGCAGCGCCAGGCCGATTGTCGGGACGATCGCCTCAATATATGGCATTCCTATGCCTCCGGCTTTAGGAGTGGGAACAGAATAGTTTCACGAATACCGACGTTGGTGAAAAGCATAACCAGACGATCGATACCCAAACCGATACCGCCCATCGGCGGTGCACCGTATTCCAATGCACGAAGGAAGTCTTCGTCAAGCTGCATTGCTTCCGGATCGCCGCCAGCAGCCATCAGGGACTGCTCGGTCAGGCGCTCGCGCTGGATCACCGGGTCAATCAGCTCGGAGAACGCGGTACCGCGCTCCATGCCGCCGATGATCAGGTCCCAGGCCTCGATGACTCCCGGCTTCGAGCGATGCGGGCGTGCCAGCGGCTGTGCCAGTGGCGGGTAGTCGCACACGAAGGTCGGATCGATCAAGGTCGGCTCGACGATTTCGCCGAACAGCTCGATGACCAGCTTCTGGGCGCCCCAGGCTGGATCGATCTTCACTTCGTGCTTCGCAGCGACTTCGCGCAGCACCGAAGCTTCGGTTTCCGGGGTGATCTCCACGCCGACAGCTTCGGACAGGCCAGGGTAGACGCTGACCCAGCGCCATTCGCCGTCCAGGTTAGCGGTGCCCTTGGGGGTCTCGATGGTGCGGCCGGCACCAATGGCATCAGCGGCATTGAGAATGATTTCCTTGATGCGATCGGCCATGACGTACTGGTCGGCGTAGGCTTCGTAGGATTCCAAGGTGGTGAATTCCGGCGAGTGGGTCGAGTCGACACCCTCGTTGCGGAAGATGCGCCCCACTTCGAAGACACGGTCAACACCGCCAACGACGCACCGCTTGAGGTACAGCTCGGTTGCGATGCGCAGGGTCATTTCCTGGTCAAAGGCGTTCAGGTGCGTCTTGAATGGACGGGCCGAAGCGCCACCGTGAACCAGCTGCAGCATCGGGGTCTCAACCTCGACATAGCCACGGTTCTCCAGGGTGTTGCGTACGGCGCGGACGATCGCGGCGCGCTTGTAGACCATTTCGCGGGCCTCGTTGCGCACGATCAAATCGGCGTAGCGCTGGCGCACGCGGGTCTCTTCATTCAGATCGGCGTGCAGCACCGGCAGTGGGCGCAGGGCCTTGGAAGCCATTTCCCAAGCGTCTGCCATGATGGACAGCTCGCCGCGGCGCGAGGAGATGACCTTGCCGGTCACGAACACATGGTCGCCCAGATCGACGAGCGACTTCCACTGGGCCAGGCGCTCTTCGCCAACGTTGGCAAGCGAGAGCATGACCTGCAGGCGAACCCCTTCGCCCTTCTGGCCGCCTTCCTGCAAGGTGGCGAAGCACAGCTTGCCGGTGTTGCGCATGAAAACGATGCGGCCGACGATGCCGACGACGTCTTCGGTCTCTTCACCAGCTTCGAGGTGCTCGTACTTGTCGCGGATTTCCTGCAACGAGTGGGTGCGAGCTATGCCTACCGGGTAGGCTTCCTCGCCCTTGGCCAGCAGCTGGTTGCGCTTATCGGTGCGCACCTGTCGCTGGTCGTTTGGATCTGGGGCCTGTGCGGAATTATTTTCGGAAGTCACAATAGACCATTCTACGTGTCATGGCGTGCAGTTGAAGCCCTTCATGATCAGCCTTACACAGTGATGTTGGCCCGCAACGCAGGATAGGGCAGGGGCAAAGCTGGCTTTGCCCCTGCCCTATCCATTCAGTTATGCGGTTTACCAGATTTCTACGCGGTCAGCTGGATCCAGCCACATGCCATCGCCGGGCTTGGTGCCGAAGGCCTCGTGGAAGGATGCCAGGTTCTTCGGAACCTGGTTGCAGCGGAACTCCCCGGGTGCATGCGGGTCGGTGGTCACGCGTACCACCGCGGTCTCCGGACGAATCAGCGTGCGCCAGCATTCGGCCCAGGAGTAGAAGAAGCGCTGGTCTCCGGTGATGCCGTCGATCACTTCATCTTCCTGTATGCCAAGGGCGGCCAACTCGAGCTTGTAGGCCTTGTAGGCAATGCCCAGGCCACCGAGGTCGCCGATGTTCTCGCCCAAGGTCAGTGCACCGTTGACGTTGTGTTCCGGGGCTTCTGAAGGGGACAGCGCGTTGTACTGGCCCACCAGCTTGGCGGTCAGCTTCTCGAAGGAAGCCCGGTCCTCATCGGTCCACCAATTGGTCAACTGGCCAGTGCCATCGAACTGCGAGCCCTGGTCATCGAAGCCGTGGCCGATTTCGTGGCCGATGACCGCGCCGATGCCGCCGAAATTCGAGGCGATGTCGCGGTTCACGTCGAAGAATGGCGGGCGCAGGATTGCCGCTGGGAACGCGATTTCGTTCAGCAGCGGGTGGTAGTAGGCGTTCACCGTCTGGGGGAACATGAACCACAGTTCGCGATCCACCCCGTCATCGATCTTCTTCAATTCACGAGCGAACTCGAATTCGTTCGCCGAGGCAATATTCGCGATGACGTCCAGTTCATCAGCCTGGATGGCAGAGTAGTCGATCCATTGGTTCGGGTAGCCGATCTTCGGACGGAACTTGGAAAGCTTATCCAGTGCCTTTTCGATGGTCTCCGGGCCCATCCAGGACAGTTCGCTGATCGAGATGCGGTAAGCCTCGATGAGCCGTTGAACCAGCGCGTCCATGGCGTCCTTGGCCTCTGCAGGGAAGTGCTCAGCCACGTACAGCTGGCCGATGTCTTCGCCTACAGCACCTTCGGTGAATGCGACACCTCGCTTCCAGCGTTCCTTGAGCTGTTCCACGCCACCGAGCTTGGCCGAGTAGAAGGAGAAATTCTCATTGACGAATGCGCTGGACAAGTAGGGAGCGAACGAGCGCAGCACCTGGACCCGCAACCAGTTCTTCCAGGCATCCAGCGGCTGGGAGCCGAATAGCTCAGACAATCCCTGAAGGTAGCTTGGCTGCCAGACGACAACTTCGCTGTAGTACTTCGGCTCAATGCCGGCGCCTGCCAGCCAGGTCCTCACACCCGGGAAAAGCGCGGAAAGCTCCTCATCGGACATCAGGTTGTAGCGTGCCTGAGCATCGCGGACCTTGACCCGGTCCCAGTGATGCGAGGCCATGGCCTTCTCGAGCGCTACGACATGTGCGGCCGCGGCTTCGGCATCAGCAATACCGCCAAGGGCCAGCAGGCGGCCAAGGTGGTCCTGGTAGTCGGATACGGTTTCAGCGAACTGCTCTTCGCGATAGTAGGACTCATCAGGCAGGCCCAGGCCGCCTTGCAGGAAGGTCAGCAGGTTCCGGTCCGGATTGCCGGCGTCGTTCATCGCGCCGATATCCATGAAGCCGCTGATGCCTTTGCGCTGGAAGAAACCGCATACTTCTAGCAGCTGTTCGGTGTTCTGGATATCCGAAATAGTATTCAAGAAGACAGCAACCGGATCGGCACCGCGTTCTTCGATAACGGCTTCATTCATGAATGAGCTGTAGAGGCGGGCAATGCGCTGGGTGGCGGCGTCAGTTTCTGCACCGGAATCGACCTTCTGCACTGCTTCATTAATGATTCCGTGGACCGCAGCCTCAGCCTGGTCGCGGAGTTCCATGAAGGAACCGTAAATTCCTTGATCTCCTGGAATTGTTGCTGTCTCGAACCACTTGCCATTGCTATGGCGGTAGAGATCGTCCTGGGGACGAATTGAATCGTCGCGGTATGTCAGTGGACTCGTAGTCTCGGTGGTCAAGGAAAGCCCCTCGTGTAGAAGATCTTGTTATTTCTACTACACACCTTATCTACATCCATGAAGATAGGAAGGGTGAGGACCGCCGATGCGCGTACGGCTTAAATAGTCTGGTTAAACAGGTGAGGCCCCGGCACCAAACGGTACCAGGGCCTCAAACCATCTACTCAAGTTAAGTCCGGCGGTGACCTACTCTCCCACACCCTCA
>NZ_JBIUVH010000007.1:0-70687 GCF_044742845.1 Glutamicibacter sp. NPDC087831 | reverse complement strand
GCATCGGTGTTCGCATCAGCGTTATCCGCAGTGTTCACATCGGTGTTCGCATCGGTGTTCGCATCAGCGTTATCCGCAGTGTTCACATCGGTGTTGGCATCGGTGTTCGCATCAGCGTTATCCGCAGTGTTCACATCGGTGTTCGCATCGGTGTTCGCGTCAGTATTCGCATCCGTGTTGGCATCGGTGTTCGCATCAGCGTTATCCGCAGTGTTCACATCGGTGTTCGCATCGGTGTTCGCGTCCGTGTTATCTGCAGTATTCTCATCACTGTTCTCAACTACCACGAAGCTCACGGAATCGGTTGATTCGTTCTCGTCCGTTGCAGTAGCTGTGTGGTCACCGGCTGGCACGTTAGGGAACGTGACAGACCAGTTTCCGTCTCCGTCAACAGTGGTCACCTGATCATCTTGGCCCGGAATCGAGACAGTTACCTCGGTGCCAGCCTCACCGGTACCCGTTACCTCAACGGGGCCAACAGGAAGTTCATCGCCGTCAGCAGGAGTCAGGATATCGACATCGGCTACTGCCGGCGCTTCAGCTGCTGCACGAACTGCTGAGGTGCCTAGGTCAACGCCAACAGCTGCTGTACCAAGGACCGGCAGAACATCGATTGCGAGAGCGGTTACGTAGTTCAGTTCACCGTCTACAGCTGGATCTACAACCTGCGCAGCAGCCGGAGCAGCAACGTTGGCAGTCGTAGCAGGAACAGTCACTTCAGTCGAAGCTACGGTGCCCTGTTCGTTGATGGTGATTTCCAGAACCTCTTCAAGAAGCGGCTCGACTGCACCATTGACTACTGGCGCGACAACTTCAGTGACAAGTGCTTGGATGCCTTCTGGGTAGCCATCAAGCAGTGCGTTTACTCCCTGGAAAGCTGGGCCGGTCACGCCAAGAACCAGTTCAAGAACGCTGTCGAGCAGCGATCCAAGGTTGATGCCACCGAGACCTGGCAGGAGGGTCAGGTCATTTGCAAGAGTGAAGGCATCAGTGTTGCCGTTGAGCAGGTCGCTCAACGAACCACCGATATCAACGCCACCTGTAACGAGATCAGCACCGAGCACCACAGCATTGACATCTGCGGTCAGGGTGAAGCTTGCTTCAGCAAGGATTTCGTTAACGGCATCAGTGAGGTTGGTGGTGACTTCGTTCAGCAATCCGGTCAGTTCAGCGGTAATGAGCGCTGCGGTTGCGTCGTCCAGCAGCGGCGTGTTTGCAGGCTGGTCGTTCAGGCCACCGGTAATGATCTTGGACAGATCAATGTTTACGGTACCTTCGCCCAAGTTCAGCGAAACCGCGCCGGTGTCAGAAACCAGCTCCTGAGCAAGTACGGTGCTAAGGGTGCCGGTTACGTCATCCAAGCCATTGACAACCAGGTTGGAGTTCGACAGGCCAATCTGTGCAAGGAGGAGATTTATATTAACAGCGTTCAGCGAGCTGCTGATCGTATCGGTCAAGCCGCCGTCTCCAACAACCCCATCCAGCGCAGTGCCGAGAGCGGTGGTAGTGGTGGTCAAGTCTGAACTCAGCTGGGAAATCAGCGGGCTACGCAGGTCTACAGTCGCGGAAGCGACCTTGTATTCGTGAGTAGGGTCAGCGCCGTCGGTGCGCTCGGTGGTGGAGCCAAGTGCGCCCAACTGGAGCTCAGCAACATCGAGGACTTCATTAGTCAAGCCGGCTACACCAACCTGGTTGAACAGCTTAGTCAGGTCGATCGAAGCTAGTTCTGCGGTATTGCCGTCAACCGCCAAGGCACCGTCGCCACCCAAGACGCCTGCAGAAGCCTTGGCGTGGGTAGCGGTGTCCGCGATTGCGTACGAGGACAACAGGCCAGCCTGTCCCAGCTGAATGAGGCCAGTTCCATCATCGCCGATGACCGGCAGGCTAAGGGAACCCAGGTCGATGCCTAGTGATTCGTTAAGCAATGCAAGGTTCAGCGGGTTCTCCTGAGCATCAGGCGAACTTGGGTTTGCCGAGTAGGAGTAACCAGCATCGGCCACGTCTAGGGTCAAGCCGTCGACGTTAATGACCTTGCCGAATGCTTCCGACAGATCGTCAGGAGCCGCAAAAGCGGCAGTTACCGTAGGAGCCACGAAAAGACTGGCAACGACTGCACCGGCAAGAACTCGGCGTGCGGCACGCGGTTTCTTGCCATTCTTAGGTGACAAATTATTTGCTTGCACCACTATCCTCCAAAAGATGGTTGTGATCAGGAAACTCGTAAAAGCCCACGTTTGACTCTACGGTTGATGAACCCTGACTCACAGGTTTCTTTCAGCCATTTCTTTGCATACTCAGGTCAAATTTCTTAGCCACGCGGTCAGAATCGATGGCCAGCAGGTAATACTGAGCGGTAATTTAACTTCTTACCATTAGAGAAAATAATGCACTTACAACAGTTGACCTGAAAATTTACCCAAACAGTGATGTAACAATATGACAACAACCTCGCAATGCTATCTGTCAAGCCAAGGGATTTGACTAGTTGGCCATAGACTGTGAATCACCTGCTAGCTTTCCCCACCGCAGAACGGGTTAGGAAGGATTGGCCAGGACAACACCAGTTCGTAGTGATGGAGGATTCTTGTATGTCGCACATCCGCATTCATCTGGCTGATAGTGACCATTTCTCACGGGCCGGGATTGCTGGAGTCTTAGCCGAGGCCAGCGACATGGTGATCGAGCATGTTTCGGATTGCATGTCCGAGGCCGTTCAAGCTGCAACCGAGTTGGAGCCGGACCTCGTCATCCTGGAATCGTCGCTGAATGGGACGGATCTGTATTGCTCGATTCGGGAAATCTCCGAGAGTGCACCGAATACCAAGATCGTGGTGTTGGCTGCCCGATACCAGCGGGACGATATCTCCAAGGCCTACGATGCTGGCAGCTCGGGACTGATCTCGAAAAGCTCCATCAGCTCGGAACTGCCCAGCGCATTGCGCATGCTCGCTGCAGGCTACCAACTTTTTGCCCAGCCGTCGGACGGCTGGGAATCGACCGCGAAAATCGTGCGCCGCTCAGGCCAGCAATCCGTCGTGCGCAAGCTCAGCGAACGCGATCGCAGTCTGGTGCGACTCGTCGCGGCCGGGCTCACCAATTCCCAGATCGCCCGCATCGCGCACATCTCCGAGGGCTCGGTGAAGCTCCACTTGGCGCGCATCATGGAGGAACTGAGCGTCACCAATCGTGTGCAGCTGGCAGTAGTGGCGACAGAATCCGGATTGGTTTCGTCTGCGGATCTGCAGATCGCCTGAAACAGAATCGAATCTGGTCAGTACACCGTACGAAGCTGGCTGGCAGGGATCCACATTTCTTCGCCGTCACGGTCAATCTGCCGCCACGCGCCCTGGCGCGCGACGATGACCACGGCCGTGTCGGCCGGAAGAATCCGCACTAGCGAGTAATGGTCGCCAGGACCGCGTCTCGCGTTCAATCCGATGGTGGTCAGTGCCCGCTGGTTGGGGACGGCGATCAGCCCGCCCTTGGCTGGACGGGAGGGAATCTCCTGCAGGTACATGCTGGGAACCCAGCCCAGCAATTTGCCGCACTGCACCTGGGACCACAATCCCTGCTGGAGCATCGAGCGGACCTTGGACCCCTGGTCAATGACCTTGAGCACCGGATACCCAGTGCCGCTTCCCTTGCGCAGATTCAACGTTGCCGTCGTAGCATGGGTGGCTTCGATCAATGAATAGCGTGAAAGAACTGGCTCGGCCAGCTCGTCATCGTCTTCGGCGACTACCGGCTCGTCAAAGACCGCCGGGATCGCTTCAAGATAGATATTCGGCAGCCAACCGTAGATCTGGTGCACGAGAACATGCGCCCACGAGCCGTTGACCTCAATCAGGACCAGCTCTGTGCCTTGCTCCAAATGGCTCTGCACTACGTAGTGGCGGCCGGCGCCCTTGCGCAGCTTGAGCGAGGCAGTCGTCCGGTGGGTATTGGCAATGGACGACGTCCGAGCCGACTGATGTGGATAGCCCACCTGGTTCACAACCACCTCAAATGAAAAAACTTAGGGAAGCAACCACCGGTTGCTTCCCTAAGTTTATTCCATTTTTAGAAGATGCGTGCTTCGCCGCCTCTTAGGATGAGGAAGAACGCGAGCCGAGCTCTGCATCCAGTCGCAGCAGACCGCTTCCATCGTTGCCGATCATCCTGACTCGATCCAGGATTTCACCAACGGTGGCTTCCTCTTCAACCTGCTCATCGATGAACCAGTGCAGCAGCGGCAGGGAGTCGATGTCGCCCTCGGTCTGCGCCAAACGGTACAGCTCGCGAATCGCTCCGGAGACCTTCTGCTCGTGGGCCAAGGAAGCCGCGAAGGCATCTGCAACGCTGTTCACGTTCACAGTCGGGGCAGGCTGCTCGCCAATCTTCGGGTGGGCCGAGCGGTCGGTCATGTGGGTCATGAACTTTTCCGCGTGCACGATTTCCTCGCCGGCCTGGGCGCGGAACCAGCCAGCAATGCCGGGAAGGCTCAATACGTCCATTTCAACTGCCAGCTGACGGTAAACCGTTGCTGCGGTTAGTTCGAGAGTTACCTGGGTGCTGAAGGCTTCTGCCAGTTTTCCTGTAAGTTCCATGTCATCAGACTAAACCTGTTTTGCCACCTTGTCACCGAAGTTCGGACTCACTTAGTCAAACCTGAATTAGGGAATCATCCCAAGTTGGGATCGAGTTAATGTAGCCGATACTAACCTAACTTAGGCATGCCGATACGATGCTAACCTACTTGCCCAGTCCTGCTCTGCGCAGCGCCTCGGCCATCGCGGTGTTGCCCGGTGCAGCCGGTTTGCCCTGCGCGGGCTGGGCCTTGCGGTTCTGCCCAGTGCGGTTCTGGCCCGAGCGCGCCAAACGGCCAGCTCCCGGTCCCTTGCGTTCGCCTGGTCCGGAGTTCCTGGCCTCCGCGCCAGCAGCAGGCAGTTCGTCATCCAGTCGCAGAGTCAGCGAAATGCGCTTGCGCACGGTATCCACTTCCAGCACCTTGACCTTGACAATCTGGCCGGAACTGACCACTTCGCGAGGGTCCGAAATGAACTTGCTGCTCATGGCCGAGACGTGGATCAGGCCGTCCTGGTGGACGCCCAGGTCCACGAACGCACCGAAGGCGGCAACGTTGGAGACGGTGCCTTCCATGATCATCCCCGGCTTGACGTCCTTGATGGTCTCAACGCCTTCCTTGAGCGTGGCCGTCACGAATTCGCCACGGGGGTCGCGGGCAGGACGGCGCAACTCGGCAATCACGTCACGAATGGTTGGCTCGCCAAACTGGTCCGTGGCGAAGTCCTGCGGGTTCAGCTCTTCAAGCCGGCGGCCCTGCGCCTCCGCGCTGCTCTGCAGGGTCTTGGCCAGAACATAAGCTTCGGGGTGCACCGAGGAAGCATCGAGTTTCTCCTTGCCGCCGGTAATGCGCAAGAAGCCCGCGCACTGTTCAAAGGCCTTGGCTCCCAGACGCGGTACCTTCAGCAGATCCTTGCGGGTGGCGAAAGGGCCGTTGGCGTTACGGTGATCCACGATGTTGCGGCTCAACAGCGGTCCCACGCCGGCTACCCGGGCCAGCAAGGCAGGGGATGCGGTATTCACGTCGACGCCTACGGCATTCACGCAGTCCTCGACCACCGCATCCAGCGCGCGGTCCAGCTTCGAGGCAGTGACATCATGCTGGTATTGGCCCACGCCGATGGACTTCGGATCGATCTTCACCAGCTCGGCCAGCGGGTCCTGCAAGCGGCGGGCGATCGATACCGCGCCGCGCAGCGACACATCCATATCCGGCAGTTCCTGGCTGGCCAGTTCGGAGGCCGAGTAGACCGAAGCGCCGGCTTCCGAGACGATGACCTTGCTGACGCCCGCGCCGCCAAGCACCTTGATGACCTCGGCAGCCAGACGGTCTGTTTCGCGCCCCGCTGTGCCGTTGCCTACCGCAATCAGCGGGGTGCCGTGCTTCTGGGCTAGCTTGGCCAGTACCGCGATGGATTCATTCCATTTATTGGCTGGCGCATGGGGATAGATCGTTGCCGTTTCCACCGATTGGCCGGTCAGGTCCACCACTGCAACCTTCACACCGGTGCGCAGGCCCGGGTCCAAGCCCAGCACGGCCTTGTTGCCGGCCGGCGCCGCCAGCAGCACATCGCGCAAGTTCGCCGCGAAAATCTTCACCGATTCATCTTCAGCGGCTTCGAACAGGCGTGAGCGCAGGTCGGATTCAAAGCGGGTCAGCAGGCGGGCTTTCCACGCCAAACGCACGGTCTGCGCAATCCATTTGGCAGCAGGCGCACCGGTGGGAACGTTCAGCCCCAGGGAGGAGGCGATAGCGTTCTCGTAGGCACTGCGCGCTTCGTCTAAGGCCTGTTCGTCGCGTGGATCAGCTTCAGCGAGCTGCAGATTCAGCACGCCTTCGCGTTCACCGCGCAACAGTGCCAGGACCCGGTGCGATGGCAAGCGATCAAGTGGTGCCACATAGTCCAGATAATCGGAGTACTTTCCCTGGCCCTCTGCGGTGGCGCCCGAGGCGACGCTGGCACCGATCTTGCCGGTGTTCCACAGGCGTTCGCGCAGTTCACCGGCGAGAACGACATCCTGGGATACGCGCTCGGTCAGGATGGAACGCGCGCCGGAAAGCGCATCTGCGTCGGTGGCAAATCCTGCATCCGGGTTCAGGTAGTCGGCAGCCGCCTGCACCGGATCCGTCATTGGGTCCGCGAGCAGCAGATCGGCCAAGGCTTCCAGGCCAGCCTCGCGGGCAATCTGGGCCTTGGTGCGGCGCTTGGATTTGAATGGCAGGTACAGGTCTTCGAGTTCCGCCTTGGTGCTGGCGGCGCGAATCGCCTCGGCAAGCTGGTCGGTCAGCTTGCCGGCTTCGGCGATGGCTTCCAGTACAGCTGCGCGGCGGTCTTCCAATTCACGCAGGTAGCGCAACCGTTCTTCGAGCAGGCGCAGCTGGCTGTCGCTGAGCATGCCGGTAACCTCTTTGCGGTAACGGGCAATAAAGGGAACGGTGGATCCGGAGTCCAGGAGCTCGATCGCTGCCTTGACCTGCCAGGGGGCTACCGCGGATTCCTCGGAGAGTTCCCGGGCCAGTTGGGCAATGATTTGCTGCCCCGTTGCGCTGTCATTTGCGGTGTTCTTCTGCTCGCTAGTCACCGATCCATTGTGCATCATGCCATCCGATCTTCAGATGATCAACTCGGTTGGCATTCAGCAGAAACTCAATCTCCATGGCTATGATTTATTGTTATGGGGATTGAGAAAGTTCGAAAGGCAACAGCGCTCGTTGCGATTTCGTGTATGGCTCTATTGAGCTCCGGATGCGCATTTGTTGAAGACACCGCGGCCGACGCGGCTAACCAGCTGACCGATGCAGCGTCCAAGGAAATCGTGCGCCAGGCCTGCGCACCGGTACAGGACGGCACCATTGACGCTAGCGAACTTCGTGTCCTCTCGTCCATTGTGAAGTCGGTCCAGGGCGGTGGCCTGCCGCAAGACTTGGTCGATGTGCTCCAGGAGCTCGCCAATTCAGGAGACCAAGCACCCGAAGCGCTGCAGCAGCGCCTGATCGGGATTTGCGACGAGGCTACGGTTTAGCAGCTTCAGCGGCACTAGCCATCTGCTGATCTAGAATTTTCCCATGGTCGAAATTCCAAGAAGCGGCAAAGTACGTCTCGATGCGTGGCTGTGGTCAGTGCGCATCTACAAGACCCGTTCGTCCGCGACCACTGCCTGCCGTGCCGGACATGTTCGCTTGAACGGCGATCCGGTGAAGGCGTCGCAAACCGTTGTCTCCGGTGATCGCATCCGTGTGCGCAAAGACGGTTTCGACCGCGAGCTGGAAGTCAGCGGGCTGATTTCCAAGCGCGTCGGCGCGCCAGTTGCCGCAAAATGCTACATCGACCACACCCCGCCGCGCGAACGCCTGGTCATTCCCCAGGTGCCGATCCGCGAACGCGGCGCCGGCCGGCCCACCAAGAAGGACCGCCGCGAAATGGATCGCTTGCGGGATTCCTGGCAGCCCCCGGATCCAGGTCCTGATCTGTCCTAGGACAGCACGATCGCCGGAACGTCCGACTGGAATTCGAAGATCTGCGCGTAGAAGGCCAATGAGCTTTCCAACGCCTTGATGATGTTCTCCGACTTCCTGAACCCGTGCTGTTCTCCTTCGAAGAGAATGTAGGCATGGGCAATGCCGCGTTCGGCCAGCGCGTCCGCCACGATCTGGGACTGCGCCGGCGGCACCACCTTGTCTTCATCCCCCTGCAACAGCAATACGGGGCAGGAAATCTTCGCCACGTGATTGATTGGCGCGCGCTTCTCGTACAGATCGGCAGCTTCCGGGTACGGTCCGACCAACGTGAACATGTACTGCGATTCGAAGTCGTGGGTGTCCTGCACCAGGCCCACCAGATCCGAAACACCGTAGCGGCTGATGCCCGCGGTGAAGGCATTGGAGAAGGTCAGCGCGCACAGCACGGTCCACCCGCCGGCGCTGCCGCCTTCGATGCCGATGCGTGCGGGGTCGGCAATGCCCTGCGCTACCAGCGCGTTGACCACCGCGACGGTATCGGCAACATCGACTACGCCCCAGGAGCCGCGCAGGCGGTTGCGGTATTCGCGGCCATAGCCGGTGGAGCCGCCGTAGTTCACGTCGACTACCCCGATCCCGCGCGAGGTGTAATAGGCAACCGTGGCACTGAGCGTCGGGGAAGCCTGGCTGGTCGGGCCTCCGTGCACGAAGGTGACGAAGGGCGGCAGTTCGCCCTCCATCCCTGCGTAGCCTTCCTGGGAAGGCCGGTAGAGCAACGCGTGGACGGACTGGCCGGCGAGGTTCTTGCACTCGAACTCTTCAACCTCCGGAAGCACCGCTGGATCCGGCAACTGCGCAATCGCACGGGTCACCGGGTGGTGTTCCAAGGTCTCGAGGTTGATCAAGGTAATTTCTTCGCCCTGGGTCATCGAGGACGTGCCGGCGAGCAGCCACCCGTCACGCAGCGCGAACGGGCGGATGCCGGTGAATGGCAGCGCGAGGTCTTCCAATCCCCCGGTGTCCGCGTGCAAGCGTGCCAGCTTGGTGGTGCCGGTGCCGTAGGAGCACAGCAGGGTGCGGGCGCTTTCTGCCAGGTACCATCGCGTGCCCACCTGCCAGAGCGGGCCGGCGAATTCTGCGGCACGGTCAACCAGCCGGGTGGTGCGTGCCGAGCTGTCCTGGTAGAGGTAGGGGTTCCACCAGCCACTGGCATCGGAGATGAAAGCCAACTGGTCATCATCGAGCCATTCCGGCTGCATGACCGAGACTTCTGCTCCACCGGCAATGACGGTGTCCTCCAGTACGCCTTCTTCGGTGAAGTCAGCCAGGTGCAGCTCGGTGGAGTCCCACGGCATATTCGGATGTTCCCAGCTGATCCAGGACAGCCGGGTTCCCGCGGGGTTCAGCCGTGGCGCTGCAACGAATCTCGCCGGGGCGCTGAGGATGCGGATCTTGCCCGGGTCCTCGGCTGCGCTGCCGTCCAGGGGAATTTGCACGATGTGGCGTACCGGTTCTGCCCGCAGGTCTTCCATGATGGCCAGGATGCTGCCTTCTGGACCAGGGGTGAATTCGGCGAAGCGCAGCTGCGGGTCTGCGTCGACTCCGCTGGCGGGGGTCAGGGCCGCGGCATCGTGCTCCCCTACGGTTTGCCGGTAAACCCGCTGGTCAGCGAAGTCCGCAAAAACAATTGCCGAGGTGCCGCCCTCGATGAGCATCCAGCTGGAGCCACCGTATTCGTGGACCCGGGAGCGCACGTTGAATGGTGCCTGGATGAGCTCTGCACCGGCAGTGCCGTCGGTGCCGTACTCCATCAGCGTGATGCGCCCGCCTTCGGCAGGACGGCCTTCCTGGACAATGAGCTTGTCCGAGAAGAAGCAGGCTCCGCCCAGCGGCTTGGTTCCGGCAGCGACGTCATGCGCGGAAATCGATGATGGCCATGATCCAAAGGGTAAGTGCGTAGGCATATTCTTGATCCTAGCGATCTTTATGACTCATAACGACCCTCGACAAGCATCAATCCGATGCGCTTGGATTGATCCATGACTAGATACGCCGTATTCCTGCGCGGGGTGAATGTCGGTGGGGTCAAGGTCCTGATGAAGGACCTGGCCCAGCTGCTTCTCGCTGCTGGTTTCACCGACGTGAAAACCCTTTTGGCCAGCGGCAATGCGGTGCTCAGCGCATCCAGTTCTGATCCGTTGGAAGTCCAGGAGCACTGCAATGCGGTTCTGGCCGGGCACTACCAGCGGCCGATTCCCACGCTTGTCTGCACCGTCGCGGAAATCCAGCAGCTGTCCCAGCCCTTCCCGCTGCCCTTGCCTGATCCGGCCAGCGAACACCATGGCTACTTCACGCTCTGCGAATCGGCTGCGGATGCCCGAGCGGTGGGCGCCGCTATCCAGGGACTCGCTGAGCCAGGAGCCTACCTGGTCCAGGGCCGTGCCGTAGCGTGGATTGTCCGCAAGGGCGAAAGCACCGCGAATCCCATCGGGAAGCTCATGGCCGCACAGGCAAAGCAACGCATTGTGACGACCCGTAACCACAACACCCTGGTCAAGCTCGCCAAGATTCTTGGCTGAGATCGCCGGTGAGCAATAATTGAGCCTTGACCCACTGATTGACCTGCAAAAGGCCCGGAATGTACATCCTGATCGAGCTCATTGGCATTTTCTTCTTCGCCGTCGCGGGTTCATTGATGGCCGCGCGCCGTGGCTTCGATCTGCTCGGTTCGGCCTTCCTCGGCGGGGTCTGCGGTCTGGGCGGCGGAGTGGTGCGGGATTTGATTCTCAATCAGTCCCCGGCGACTTTCGCGCATCCGGTCTACTTTGTGCCTCCGGTGCTCGCGGCGCTGTGCGTCTACGCGTTTACCCCCGCGGTGCAGAAGCTGCACCGCCTGGTCCAGCTATTCGACGCGGCAGGCCTGGGCCTGTTCTGCGTCACCGGTACGCTCAAGGCCCTGGAACACGACTTCAATCCGGTCACCGCGGTCCTGCTTGGTGTCATCACCAGCGTGGGCGGCGGCTTGATGCGCGATGTCATTTCCAACGTCACCCCTGATTTGTTCAACCCGCGCGATATCTACGCGTTGGCCGCCATGGTGGGTGCCGCGCTCACCGCCGTGGCCTGGCATCTGGGGCTGATGAACGTTCCGGTGGGCGCCGGCATTGCCGCCTTGGCTTTTGCCATCCGCGTGGCTTCCATCCGCTTCGGCTGGTCGGTCCCGTTGGCCGCGGGCCATTGGCATCGCTCCCGCCCCACGCCACCGTCCAGCGAAGGTCCGCAGCGCCACTTCTAGTCGATGCGCTCGAGCTTGCCCAGGTCCTCGGTGCCTGGCGAATCATCTTCGATGGTGCGCGGCGGGTTGATGATGATCGCGCCGACCAGCATCACGATGACGCAGCCGCCGAGCATCGAGAAGGCCGCGCCCCATGAATCGGTGGCTTTCTGCACCACGCCGAAGAGCATGGGAACCACCGCGGCACCGGCATAGCCAAGGCCCTGGGCGAAGCCCGAAAGCACGCCTGAACCGTAGGTTGTGCGCGAGCGCAGGTTCATCATCAGCAGTGCAATGGCGAAGGTGCCCTGCCCGAGGCCGGCCAGGCAGATCCACAACGCAGTGTTCTGCGTTGGCGACAGGTAGATGCCAAGGTGCCCGGCAATCCAGCACGAGGTGAAGACCAGGACTGCAATGATCGGGTGCTTCAGCCGAGGCACCCAGAGCGGAACCAGCAGGCTGACCGGCAGGCCGAGGATCGCGAAGAGCGCCAGCATGTTGCCAGCTGCCATTTCGTCGAGGCCGCGGTTCTGCAGGTAGGGCGGAAGCCAGGTGAAGTAGACGTAGGTCTGCGCCGAGTTGCCGGCCAGGAAGATTGCCAGGCCCCAAGCCACTTTGGACTTCCAGGGGTTGATCTTAGCGATAGGTTGCGGATGCCCGCTGGCGTGGACGGGATTATCCGGGCGCTGTGTCCCGCGGTCGGCAAGCAGCTGCACCAGCCATGGCACCAGCACGATGCCCGACAGGGCGGCCCAGGAACCAATGGAGATCTTCCAGTCGCTGAGATTGGCCAGTGGAACAGAGAACTGAGGGGCCATCCAGGTGCCGATGGCCAGCATCGTGACATATCCGCTGGTGACCATGCCGATACGGTCAGGGAAGTACTTCTTGACCAACGGCGGCAGCACCACATTGCCCATGCCGTAGCCAGCCAAGGTGATGATGGACAGGGCGAGGAAGGAATAGACCTCGGGCATGAAGATCCGCGCTACCTGGCCGATGACAGCTAGGCCCAGCGAGATCATCAGGGTTTTTTCCAGGCCGAAAGCCTTGATCAGCCGCGGAGTGAGCAGTCCGAAGACTGCGAAAGCAATGGGCGCGAGCATTGCCAGCAGGCCGGTGGTGAACTCGGTGAACGCGATATCCGCTTCAATGCGGGAGAGCAATGGGGATACTGACACCACTGCGGCGCGCAGGGACAGTGCCAGCAGCAGGATGCCAAGCAGCGCTCCAACTCGTCCTCTGATTGGAGAAGCAACGCTCTTGTTCTTCATTGATTTCTACCTGCTCGCTATTCGTTGAGGTTTCCCAACTTTTTTATTCTCGAGACCAACTCTAGTAAGCGATTGAGCTCGCCATCAAAATTGCGCTCGTACCATGTCCCAGGCAGGGCCAGATTCGCGTAGAGCCCCTCGCCGGCGAGCATCACCAGATGCGCGATGTCCTTGCTGCCGACTTCATCCAGAATGCACCGGTACCAGCGCTCATTGGTGCTCTCGATTTTTTCCGTCGCGGCTTTGACCCCGGCCTGGGCCAGGCGTTGCAGGGCCACCAAGTGCCGATCCAATTCGGTATCGACTTCCGCGCTGGTGCGCACGTAATAAACGGACGCCCCTTCCGCTGAGGTGCGCATCCCCTCGACATCACGGGCAACATGTTCCTCCGCGGCCTCGATGACCGCGTCCGCCAGCGCATCCTTGGAGGCGAAGTGGTAGAGCAGCCCGCCCTTGGAGACCCCGGCGCGTGCGGCCGTGGCATCCAGCGTGGCTGCCCGCTCCCCCTCTTCGCACAAGAGCGCGATATAGGCGTCAAGCACTTTGCCGCGGGCAGCAGGTGGGCGAGCCATAGTTCTCCGTTCCAAGGTGTAGTTCGTGATCGATCTGACTTTACCAACAATTGTAACTATACCGTCTAGACGGTACAGTTAACAATTGCGGGCAAATCTCCGCGCATTCCACTACCTATCCAAGGGCGAACGTCATGACCTCGAATATCTCCGAACGCGTTACAGTGCTCAGCAAGCCGCGCCGTTGGGCGGCACTGGTGGTCCTGCTGTTCCCTGTCCTGCTCATTTCCGTCGACAACACCGTGCTCTCCTTCGCGGTCCCGGCAATCACCGGAGCCCTGTCTCCCTCGGGGAACCAGCTGCTGTGGATTATCGATATCTACCCGCTGATCCTGGCCGGGCTGCTGGTCCCCATGGGATCACTGGGCGACCGCGTCGGCCGGCGCAAGCTGCTGCTGATCGGCGCGACCGGCTTCGCACTGGTTTCCGCCCTCGCCGCCTTCGCCACGGATGCCACCCAGCTGGTGGCAGCCCGTGCCCTGCTTGGCGTCTTCGGCGCAATGCTCATGCCGGCCACGTTGTCCTTGATCCGCAACATCTTCCCGGATGATACCGAACGCCGAACCGCCATTGCGGTGTGGGCGGCGGCCTTCTCCGGCGGTGCTGTGCTTGGCCCCATTGTCGGCGGCGTGCTGCTCGAGCACTTCTGGTGGGGCTCGGTCTTCCTGATGGCCGTGCCAATGCTCCTGCCCCTGCTGATCGGCGGCATGATCCTTGTCCCCGAATCCAAGGACCCGAACCCGGGCCGCGTGGATCCGTTCTCGATCCTGCTGGTGGTCTTCACCCTCCTGCCTTTTGTCTACGCCATCAAGACTGCGGTAACTGCCCCGTGGTACTTCTCGGCCGCGGCCATCGTCCTGGCCATTGTCTGCGGTGCAGCTTTCGTACGCCGGCAGCTCAAGGCCGAACAGCCGATGCTCGATGTCCGCTTGTTCAGCAACGCACTGTTCTCTGGCGCGTTGATGGTCAACCTGATTGGCATCTTCTCGCTGGTGGGCTTCATCTACTTCGTCTCCCAGCATCTGCAGCTCATTGCAGGATTCTCCCCGCTGGTGGCGGGACTGTGGATGACCCCGGGCCTGGTGCTGACCATGGGCTTCGGATTGCTCTCGGTGGCGCTCTCGCGCCGTTTCGGCACGCCGAACATCATGGCCATCGGCCTGATCCTCTCCGCGGTCGCCTACCTGCTGGTGATCTTGGCCGGGGAGGGATCCAATTCCTTCCTGCTCATGACCGCGTTTGCTGTCTTGGGTACGGGAATCGGCATGACCGAGACCTTGTCCAATGACATGGTGCTCTCCGCAGTACCCGCTTCCAAGGCCGGCGCGGCATCGGCGATCTCGGAAACCGCCTACGAAGTGGGCTCGGTACTGGGCATTGCAGTGCTGGGTACCATCCTGAATACGGTCTACACCTCGCGGTTGCTCGCGCCCGGCTCGCTGACCGATGCCCAGCTGCAAACTGCCGGCGAGACTTTGGGCGGAGCGCACCAGGTCGCCGCCGATTTGAGCGCCGCCGATGCGCAAGCTCTGCTGGGCTCCGCAGCCATGGCCTTCGACCACGGAGTCCTGCTGACATCCGGCATCGCCGCGGCGTTGTCCCTGATCGCTGCCGTGGTCGTATTCCGCGTCATCAAACCGGCATTTCGGTGAACTCGGCTCACCGCTTAACCAAATTTCTGATTAATTGGTTCAAAGTTATTCATTTGTCGTCACCAAACACGTAGGCTAGGCAATGTAGTTCCAAAGTAATTCGCGAAGTACCCGTTAGAAGTTTGTGAATGTCGTACCACCTCGGTTGACGCGAGCCCCCTTCTAGACGTGAAGTGAATGACTTGGCTGCTTCGCATTATCCGTTCTCCATCCTGGAATTCGGAGGATGCGCAGATTACAACCAAGCTCGCCAACTAAACCGGCGAGAAACGTCTGAAAGGACCAAATAAGAAAATGGCAACCGGAATCGTCAAGTGGTTCAACGCTGAAAAGGGCTTCGGCTTCATCGCTCCAGACAGCGGCGATCCAGACGTCTTTGCACACTTCTCTGCAATCCAGACCCAGGGTTTCCGCACCCTGGACGAGGGCCAGAAGGTGGAGTTCGAAGTTGTTGAGGGTCCAAAGGGTCTGCAGGCTGCAGACATTCGCGCTCTCTAAAGAAGGTCTTTGGCGCTAACGCCAGACTTAGCCAAGGAACGGCTATCCGCACTGCGGATAGCCGTTCCTTGCGTTTGAGGCCGAAATTACTGGAATACTTCCCGTACGCCACCGGTTGTACCCAGTGTGAAGCTATCTATTCTGGATCTTGCTCCGGTTGAACCCGGAACAACTATTTCCGACTCTTTCAAGTCCTCCGTCCGCTTGGCGCAAACTGCAGAACGCCATGGGTATGAACGCGTCTGGTACGCGGAACACCACAATATGCCCACCATTGCTTCCAGCGCGACCTCGTTGCTGATCAGCCACATAGCCCACCACACCGAGAAGATTCGCCTCGGCTCGGGCGGCATCATGCTTCCGAACCACTCCCCTCTGGTGATCGCCGAGCAGTTCGGCACGTTGGCCGAAATCTACGGCGACCGCATCGATTTGGGCTTGGGCCGTGCACCGGGTACCGACATGACCACCCTGCGTGCCTTGCGCCGCGACCCGTCGGCCGCCGATTCCTTCCCGCACGATGTGCTGGAGCTGCAGGCCTATCTCGCCGGCGAATCCAGGGTTCCTACCGTTCAGGCGACCCCGGGAGCAGGAACCAACGTTCCGCTGTACATCCTGGGCTCATCGCTCTTCGGTGCCAAGCTCGCCGCCCAGCTGGGACTGCCGTATTCCTTCGCCTCGCATTTCGCACCGGCTGCGCTGCATGAAGCGATCCGCATCTACCGCGAGGAGTTCACCCCCTCAGAGCAACTGGCTGAGCCGTATGTCATTGCCGGCGTAGGCGTGCTGGCTGCGGAAACGGCTGAACGAGCGCATGAACTGCTGGACGTTGCCAAGCGCCATCGCGTGGCAAGCTTCATCGGCCGTTCCGCGAAGAAGGAATTCACCGAAGCTGAGATCGATATGCTCATGGATACTCCGCAGGCGCAGCAGATTCTGGACATGATGCGCTACACCGCGGTGGGCACCGGAGAACAGGTTGCCGAATACCTGCGCCACTTCGCTTCGGCAGCGCAGGCAGATGAACTGATCACCATCCATTACCCCACCGAGGAGCACGCTCGACTCGAATCGGTGATGATTACCGCCGAGGCCTGCCAGCTGGCTAGCGCCCGGTAATTCTGATCCAGCGCTTGGCTGCCATCAGCAGCAGCGCAACCAGAGCGAGGGTCAAGCAGAATTCCACGCCAATATAGGCGTAATGCCATAGCGATCCGCCATCGGAGACTCCTGCAAGCACCGCATCGGTACGCGCAGAGAGGCCCGGGCGGATCGCTGCGGTTTTAATCAGCAGCAATAGGCCGACCAGCCCTACGCCCCAGCCCCAGGCCTTGCCGGCAGCGCGCTTGGCCGACCCGGCCACCAGGGCAATGAAGAAGATGATCTCGACCATGTTCATTGCGAAGAAGACGCGGCGTCCAATGCCCAGACCCAAGGGAATGGTGATTCCGGGTGCGGTGAATTTCAGTGGTGCCTCGATGAATGAAATGCCGATGATCAGGCCGAGCCACAGTGCAGGAATGTAGATGCGTGCAGCCACGGCCCACTGAGCGCCGCGGCTAGCAGGCGCTGGAAGGGGACTAGTCATGCCTCCACAGTTCGCCCGGTTCTAGCGTGCTTTGCGCAGTCCTGCCAGTGCCCAGACGGCTAGCACTGCCGCCACCACGGCGCAGCCGATGGAGAAGACCAGGATGCTCTGCTGCTGCCCGAAGACCCCGACGGCCCAGCCCAGCGCGATGACTGGAACAGCACTGCCCAGGTAGGTCACCAGGTATATGGTGGACACGGTTTGGGCGTGCTGCTTGTCGTTGACCGCGTCCACCGCTTGAGCGAAGGCAGTGCGGAAGGCCATGCCCTGGCCCAGCCCCACGAATACCAATGCCGCGATGGCCCATGGCAGCTGGCGATGCTCGGCAGCTACGGCCAGCACTACGGTGGAGGCCGCCATCAATCCCAGACCGATAGGCAGCAAGGCCTTGCCGCCGCGCACGACCAGCTGCGACAGGGCGGATATGCCCAATGGCAGGCCGGCAATCAGGCCAATGACCAGCACCGAATCCAGGCCAAAGGCTTGGGCGAAGTACCCAGGTGCCAAGGACAGCACGAAGCCGAAGATGGCGAAGCTCAAGAAGCCGACGAGGGCAGCGAGCCAGAACGGTGCCCGGGCCGAGCTGGGGACGCCCAAGCGGCGTGGGGCCAGTGCCTTGCTTCGCTGGCCGCGCTCAGCCAGCGCAATGGCCGGACGGGCCTGCAGTGTGCTCAACGGGACCAGGACCAGCAGCAGCAAGAACGCCTGCACCATGAACACGGTAGTGCGCCCGCCAGGCAGATGAGCCAGCAGCCCGCCCAAGACCGGTCCGAAGGCGACACCGCCCGATGAGGCCAAGAGGGTGAAGCGCGAAGCCCACTCAGGCCGCGCAGGAAGAAGTTCACGCAGGGCCGCGGCGCTAGCACCGGTAGCCAGCGCGACACCGGCGCCCTGCAAACCACGGCCAAGGCACAGTTCCAGAAGGTTGCCGGCCGATCCGAAGACCAGGGTTCCAGCGAAGGAAACAACGACCGCGATCACCAGCGCCGCACGGCGTCCGATATGATCCGACCAATGCCCCACGGTGGAAAGGAAGAGCATCAGCGAACAGACGTAGCTGGCAAAGGCCACGGTGGTTCCCATGGCGCCAAGGTGCAATTCGGATTGGAGTGCCGGATACAGCGGGGTGGCCAGGTTGGCTCCGACCAGCAGCAGGAAGCTGACGGACACGGTGATCACCAGTCGAGCGGTCAGCCCGGGGTTCCAGGAGAGTACGCGATGGTTCATTGGCTGCATGCGCAGCTCGCTGATAACCGACAAATTCACTCCCGGGATCAAAGTAGTCCAGACCAGCTGGGCACGAAGAATGCCCAGAAAGAGTTTTTACCGGTGGGGCCACTCGCTGCCCCACCGGTTAGTTGAGCGTTCTGCTTGCGTTTGTCTACTACAACAGAGCGTTCACTCACTAATATCCGCCTGCTGAAAGCAACGAGAGAGATTTCTTGCTAGCATTTGAGCAGATTGTTCAAAATTTTGTCCCCGCAGATAACCCGGAGTGAGCATATAGTGCGATTAGACGATGTAGACCTGAAAGTGCTGCTCGCACTGATCAAGGATCCCCGCATCCAAATCTCTGAACTCGCAGATGAGGTCGGTGTTGCGCGCAACACAGCGCAGTCGCGATTGCGCCGTTTGCAGCGCGCCGAAATCCTCCGCGACGGCGGCCGCGACATCGATCTGAGCAAGCTCGGCTACGACGTCCTGGCCTTCGTGACGTTGGAAGTGAACCACCGCGATCTGGATACCGTGGTCACCGCGCTGCGCCAGATCCCCAGCGTGCTGGAAATCCACGAGACCTCCGGACGTGGAGATCTCTGGGTGCGGCTCATCGCCACCGACACCCACCAGCTGCAATCAGCACTGCGCCAGATCCTGCGCGTCAAGGGCGTCACCCGTTCGGAAACAACCTTCGCGCTCCATACGCACCTGGCCTACCGTGCCGCTCCCCTGCTGGAGCACTATGTCGAACATGACCACTGAGAAGTCATTCACTGTCAGCTGCAGAAAACAAGTCTTTCGTTTCCCGAAGCAGCGTCCTACTCTGGTGATACGAGAAGTCACGAGGTAAATCCCCGGCTTCCGGCGGATCCCTCGTATTCGACGAAGGAGTACGCAATGACGAAGGATTTCGACACCACAGAATTTGCGCCGGAGTTCGGCAACGACATCTACGAACCGGATGACGGACGCGATTCCCAGGCTTATGAGGGCTCAAGCGACATGCCGGAAACCATGCGCAACCTCGACCCGCTGGCACAGCGCAATTACCTCTACGACGATGACCTGGAAACCGAAGACCAGCTCGACAACGAATTCGCCGCAGACGATGACGACGACGAGGAAAGCACAGAGCTTGTTGACCTTGAGGACGAACTCTAGGCCGTGGGCTAAGCAAATCTTTGGCTAAAGGCCATAGACTTTAGAAGTGATTAATCCAGTTCATCTGCGCACATTGCTCGAAGTGGTGGCGCATCGTTCCTTTGCCACGGCCGCAACCCGCTTGGGCTACACGGCCAGCGCTGTCTCCCAGCAGATGACAGCGTTGGAGCGAAGCACCGGTACCACGCTGTTCCTGCGCGGCGCACGCTCCATCACCCCGACGCCAGGCGCCCTGCGCATGGTGCGCCATGCCAAACGGGTGCTCACCGACCTCGACGCCCTCATGGCAGACGTCGCCACCATCTCCACCGAAGCTACCGACCTTGAGGAAATCAAGCTTGGCATCTTCCCCTCGCTGGCGACCTACGCGCTGCCGCAAATCCTCAAGGCACCGGATTGGTCCTCCTTGGGCATCAACCTGCGCCTGTGGATCGGCGAACCCCAGCAAACTGTCGCAGGCCTTGGCACCGGCGGCGACCTCGACCTCGCACTGATCTTCCAGGTGGGACCCGGCGGACTGTCGTGGCCAGCGTCCCTGGAGCGCACCTGGTTGGGCGATGACCAGTTCCGGGTAGTGATCCCGGCGTCCTGGCCCATCGCTGAAGACGCCCAGCTGACCGTGGACCAGTTGGCCGAATGGCCATGGATCTTCCACCACCCGGGCACCTCGGATGCCACCTTAATTTCGCGCTTGTTCTCTTCCTACAACATCCACCCGCAGGTGGCTGCCTACTGCGACGACTTCAATGCGTCGCTGAGCCTGGTTTCCTCGGGACTGGGCGCCGCCCTGGTTCCCGATCTGGCCATGGCCAACGCTCCGGAAGGCATCCGCATAGTTGATGCCCCCGAGATTCGCCTGGCCCGCTCCATCTTCGCGTTGAAACCGGAGAATTCCAAGAAGCCGAAGGCCGCGCTGGTATTGGACCGGCTCGCCCAGGTGCTCTCCCGCTGATTCGTTGCGCCGCGGCGCCACTGGTGCCTGCATCCGTCCCAAGAAAGAGGAATGTCCCGGTGGAGAACCAGACCCCTGCATCTTCCAGCGATGGCGTAGTCATCTCGGCCGTGCATGGACCAATCGGCCACATCGAGCTGAACCGTGCCAGCAAGCTCAATGCGTTGACCCTGGAGATGCTCATTGAGCTGGGCCGGGTGCTGCGTGCGTGGGCCGTGGACCCGTCGATTTCGCTGGTGCTGCTCACCGGCCGCGGCGAACGCGCCTTCTGTGCCGGAGGAGATATCGCCGATTTCCACGCAGCAGTCACCACCGGACGCCATCAGGACTTCGTCGATCTGCTCGCGAGAGAATTCGAACTGGATTACCTGATCTCCACCTATCCCAAGCCCCTGATCAGCTTGGCCCATGGCATCACCATGGGTGGGGGCATCGGCCTGGCCTCGCACGCACCGGTGCGCCTGGTGACCGCGAACGCCACCATGGGAATGCCCGAAGCGAAGATCGGCTACACCCCGGATGTGGGAGGCAGCCACCTGCTGGCCAGCGCGCCGGGCCACTTCGGCGAGTTCTTTGCAATGAGTGCGCAGTCCTTCACCGGTGCCGATGCCGTACTTCTCGGTTTTGCCGATGCCGTTGTCACCGAGGACTTCGCCCAGAACATCCTCGATGAGCTCGATGAGTTCGCGGGGCTGAATGCCGGAGAGATCGCGGCTGCTATCGAGGTCATGCACGGTGCGCCCGAGTCCTTCGCCTTGGAACTGGACCGCGGCTGGATCGATCATGCTTTCAGTGCCGCCACCCCGCAGGAAGTCTTGGCACGCTTGGAGCAGATGGTCCATCCTTCGGCGCAGCGTGCCGCGCAGATGCTGGCAGCGAATTCCCCGACCAGCGTGGCCAGCGCGTTCTACAACGTGCGGGCTGCACGTGAGGAGGAGGACCTGCGTTCGGCCTTGGACCGCGAACTGCGCCTGGCTCGCTACCTGATGCACCGTGCCGATCTTGCCGAGGGCATCCGTGCCCAGGTCATCGACAAAGACCGCAACCCCACGTGGATTCCGGCTTCGCTGGAGGAAGTGGACCACGAGGCGTTGCGGTCTCTGGCTGCTGATTCGGAAGGCTAGCTGTCAGCTCCCGGCTTGCCTTCTGGCCGGGTGACATCTGCATGCACCGGGCGCACCTTGGCTGAATCCCTGGGCTCGATGCGCGGTGCGTTCACTGCATCGGCTGGTTCGCGAACCACCGATGGGGTGATATCCACGCTCTTGGGCGCGGTGTAGGCCAGCGGTGCATGCTCGCCGAAGTGGTCCGCGTCTGCTTCATCCCAGTCTTCCATCCAGGAACCTGGAATATCCTCGAGCAGTTCGCCGGGACGCAACCACTGGAACAGCGAAGCGTAGGAGCGAGTGGACTGCAGGTTCACCCGGCGGCGCAGCATCCGGGTGTTCAGCTGCTCCGGGCTGGTCAGTCCCATCGATGCCATGATCTGCGCGCATTCGGTGACGGTCAAGCGATGGTAGTTGTAGACGCGGTGGCCCTTGTCCTCCACATCCAGGGCACGCATCAGGCGCTTGTTCTGCGTGGCTACGCCTACGGGGCAGTGGTTGGTGTGGCACTGCTGGGCCTGGATGCAGCCGGTGGCCATCATCATGGAACGCGCCGAGAAGGTGAAATCCGCTCCCTGGATCAGCCGCTTGATGATGTCGGAGCCGTTGGCGACCTTGCCTGCCGCGGCGAGGCGGATTTCGTCGCGCAGTCCGGCACCCACCAAGGTGTTGTGCACCAGCATCAAGCCTTCGGTCAGCGGGGCGCCAACATGGTCCTCGTATTCCAGCGGCGCAGCTCCGGTGCCGCCTTCAGCGCCATCAATGGTGATGAAGTCCACCAGGATGCCGGTTTCCAGCATGCCCTTGCACAGGGCCATGACGTCGGTGCGGGAACCAACGCAGAACTTGATGCCCACTGGCTTGCCACCGGAGAGGTCGCGAAGCTTCGCTACGAAGTGCATCAATTCGCGCGGGGTGGAGAATTCTGCGTGGCTGGCCGGTGAAATGCAGTCCACGCCCATCGGGACATCGCGGGCCTCGGAGATTTCCGCGGTGACCTTGGCAGCCGGCAGCACGCCGCCGAGCCCGGGCTTGGCGCCCTGGGAGAGCTTGATGGTGATGCCCTTGACTCTTTCATGGTTCGCCTTGGCAGCGAAGGTTTCGGGGTTGAAGCGGCCCTGCTCGGTACGGCAGCCGAAGTAGCCTGAACCGATTTCCCAGAACAAGTCGGCCCCGTATTCCAGGTGGTACTTGGTCAGCCCGCCCTCACCGGTTTCATGGACGAATTCTCCCATCGCGGCGCCCTTGTTCATCGCCAGCACCGCGTTGGCAGAAAGCGAGCCGAAGCTCATCGAGGAGATATTCATCAGCGAAATCTCATAGGGCTGCGAGCACTGGCTGGACCCCACCCGTACGCGGTGCTGCGATGCCACCGGGGCTACCGGAGCTGCCGAATGCAGCAGGTATTCGTGGCCGACTTCATTGACATTCAGCTCCGTGCCGAAAGCCTTATGGCTATCGGCGCCCTTGGCCCGCGCGTAGATCAGCGAGCGGGTGTCGCGGTTGAAAGGACGGCCATCGGTATTGCGCTCAATGAAATACTGCTGGATCTCGGGGCGGATGAATTCGAAGAGGTAGCGGGCGTGCCCGACAATCGGGAAATTGCGCAGGATCGCATGCTTCTTTTGCAGCAGGTCCCTGATGCCCAGAAGCACCAGCAAACCGGTGAGCACGACGAGGATCCACCACACCCATTCCCCGGAGGTGCCGGCAAGGATTGCGGTCACCACGAAGCCAGTGAATAGGACAGCCAGGAACAGGAGAACCACTATTCGCATCATGATGCGAGCCTAGTACCTCCCCGCTGACTTGTCAGTTCCATCCATTGGGCGGGGCGTGGATCAGCTTGGCAAAATCCGGTCCGCTTCGCGCACGGCCATGCGGGAGAACAAGGATTGCCCATCGGCCAATAGCGCTGGCGCCGCACCGCGTTCCAGCACCACTCCTTCATGGAGCACCAGCACGTTCTGCGCCCGGGCCAGGATCGATAGCCGGTGGCTGATCATCAGCACCGCCATCCCTTCACCGCGGCGGCGTTCCACTGCTTCCAGGACCAGCTGTTCGCTGCGTGCATCCAGGGCGCTAGTGGATTCATCGAGGATCAATACCGCGGGGTTGCGCAGCAGCGTCCGGGCCAGGGCCACGCGTTGGCGCTGGCCACCGGAAAGCCGGGCAAAGCGATCCCCCAACCGGGTCTGCAATCCGGCCTTCTGCTGGCGCAGCCAGGGGCCCATGCCCAGCTCGTCGAGGACCTGCTCCATCTCGGCGTCGCTGATCCCTTCCGCACCCAGCAAGAGATTCTCGCGCAGCGTTCCACGGATCATCACCGCCTCTTGTGAGACCAGGATGATCCGGGTGCGCAGCTGCGCCAAGCTGGCGGCCTCCAGCGGCACATCGCCGAAGCTGGCGGTGCCGGCAGCTTCCACCGAGCGCACCAGGGCTGCCGCGACCGACGATTTGCCGGAGCCGCTTTCGCCCACCAATGCGAGCAGGGAGCCTGGTTCCAGCTCGAAATCCACGCCGCGAACTACCCGATGGCGCTCGAAGGCAACCGACAGATCCGCCACGCGCAAGGTGCCGGAAGCAGGAAGGGGAACCGGGTTGGCGGGTTCGGAAACCGGATGGCTGGTTATCGCGGTGGCGTACAGCCGGCGAGCGCTGGCCAGCGAATCCTGCAGGCCCAGGATGAACCCGTCTACCGCGCGCACCGCTTCATAGGAAGGGACCAGGGCACAGCACAGCACGATCAGCGTGCCGAACTGCCCGGCGGTTCCCAGCAGGACAAAGAGCGCGAGCAGGCTGCCCCAGACCACCAGCTGGGTCAGCGTGGCCCGTACCGCGCCCAGGGTTCCGGCCGATCGCGCCGCTTGCCGGCTTTCGTGCAGGCTTTCGCGCATCCGCGCCATGACGGGTTTGCCGGCATTGAATCCGTGAATCACGTCGATGCCGGCAAGCGTGTCGGCCAGCAACTGGTTCTGGGTGCCGCGAGCACTGGCGGTGGCCCGCGCGCTACGGCGCAGGGCGCCGACGCCAATGGCCGGGATGGCCAGCCCGATCAGCACATAGCCGGCGAGCAGCACGAGGGCCGGTTGCATGCCGAATACCGCCCAGGCTCCCCAGGTTGCCAGGCCGCTGACTGCCACTGCCGCCACGGCCGGGGGCAGGGTGTGGGCGAAGAACACTTCGACCTTGTCGATGTCGCTGGTGGCCTTGGCGAGCATGCCGCCGGAATTCTTGCTGTCCGCGGCGAAGGGCGCTTGGCGTTCAAATGCCTGGTACATGCGGTTGCGCAGCCGCGCCAGGGACAGGAAGGCCACCCGGTGCCCTACATACTGCTCCAGGTAGCGCACCGCGCCCTTGACCAGCCCCAGCAGGATGACCACAGCGATCAGCGGTCCCCAGCCAAGGTCCATAGGCAGCTGCGCACCGCCCAGGTGCAGGGCCTTGGCCAGGCCGAACCCGGCCACGGCGTAGATCCCCAGCGAAGCCAGGCGAGTGGCGCAGGCCAGCACGCAGGCCAGCAGCAGCGGCGGGAGCAGGTCCTTGGTGCTGCCAATCAGCCAGGCGACGGTTTTGATAGTGGAGATTTTCTGCGTGCGCATTAGTTCCCCTCCCCCAGCTGGCTCCGGCCACTGGCATGCAGCGCATCAGCGCGTTGGCGGAAACCGTCCATGGCTTCCTTGAGATAGCCGTCAGCGGCCAGCAGCTCGTCACGGCGTCCGGCCTGGATGAGCTGTCCGTGGTCCATGACCAGAACATAGTCGTAGTCGGCCAGCAACCCCAGCCGGTGGGTGACGGTGATGACCGTGGTGCTGCGGTCCAAGGAGCGCAGGGTCCCCAGCACGTCCGCTTCGGTCTGGACGTCCAAGGCGCTGGTGGGCTCATCGAGCAGCAGCACGGGACGCTGTGCCAGCAGGGCGCGGGCCAGCGACAGGCGCTGGGCCTGGCCGCCAGAAAGCCGTGCCCCTGACTCGCCCAGGCGTTGCGCCAATCCCCCGGGTTGCGCCTCGAACCACGCTCCCATGCCGACCTGGCGCAGCGCCAGGAGCAGTTCGCCGACGGCAGCCCGGGGCGCACCGAGCAGGAGGTTTTCGCGCAGGCTCATGCCGAAGAGCGTGGCGTGCTGTTCCACTACGGCGGTATTGGCCTTCAAGGTTGCCGGGCCCATGGCTTGCCGGGCATCGCGGATGGTGCCGGAGGAAGCTTCGAGCTGGCCCTGGAGCACGCGCAGCAGCGTCGTCTTGCCGCTGCCCGAGGGGCCGATGATGGCAGTACGCGAACCGGCCGGGAAATGCCAGGAAATTTTGTCCAGCGCGTGGTGCCCACTATCGTAGCTGGCGCTGACTTCTTCCAGGATCAGATCGCGGTGGCGCAGGTCCACGTGCAGCGGATTGGCCATGGAACGGTGCATGGGGATGTCGGCGACTTCGGCCAGTTTCTTCTCGGCGGCCTTGCCGGTCATCCCGATGTAGAAGAAGCTGCCGACGTAGTTGACCGGGGCGAGCATCAGGAAGCTCAGGATCACCAGTGACAGGGCAGAACCCGGGGTGATGGCCCCGGAACTGGCGCGCCACCAGGCCAGCAGGGCGGCACTGGCGAGCAGCAGCACGGCGAAGCTGGAATCGATGACCAGCAGGATCAGCTGGTTGCGGGCCAGCAGCTTCATCACTTGCTGGCGTACGCGTTCGGTGGCCTGCTCGATGCGCGATCCCATCCACCGGCTGGCGCCGTTGAGCTTGAGCATGCCCAGCGAGCGCAGTGCGTCCAGGAAGGTCGCCGAGAGGATGCCCTGGGCTCGGCGGTACTCGCCGTTCGAGGAGCCGAAGCGTCGCTGGAAGCCCAGGACGATGACCGGGACCAGCGCGGTGGGAACCAGCAGTACCAGTGCGCTGAGCGGGTCGATGGCAAAGGCGATGAAGCACAGGATCAATACCGGGGTGGCTACCGCGGAGATTGCCGGGCCGATGAAGCTGGAACGGTATTTCACGGACCGCTCCACCGAGTCCATCGCCGCATGCAGCAGCTCCCCATCGCCAGAGGCGCGCACCGCCAGCGGGCCGATGGACAGATAGTGCTTGAGCAGCTTCATGCGGTGGTACTCGGTCAGGTCGAGGCTGTTGCGCGAGATCACGACCGGGATCAAGAAGGTGGCAACCGCCATGATCAGCAGTTCGCCGAAGGCGCTGGCATACCATTGGGTGCCCAGCGGGCGATGGGCCATGAGTTCATCCAGGCCTTGGCCCACGACGATCACCAAGCCGGCGGTTCCGGCCGCGGCACTGAGGCTCAGTGCCACCACGATGGCTGTTGCAGCCGAAAATATTCCAAAGACCCTACGCACCCTCCTATCCTAGGGCAGAGCCCACCGGCAATTCCGCGCCGTGGGGCTTGCCGGCAAGGCTGGGCCGTGAAGCGTCATACATTGCCCGTGATGCGCGATGTGCGCGAAACTGGAGTGCATGAGCACCCCGGAGCTGAAACAACGTCCGCATTCTGTCACCTTGCGATTCCTCGCGGCACCGACCGACGTCGATGTCACCGGGATTGTTCCTGCGGGCACCGTTCTGGAATGGGTCGACAAGGCCGCCTACGCTGCGGCGGTGGGATGGTCCTCCAGCTATTGCGTCACCGCCTATGTAGGCAATATCCACTTCGCCGACCCGATCCACTCCGGAGATCTGGTGGAAGTGACCGCTTCGGTGGTGTACACCGGAACCAGCTCCATGCACATCCATACCGAGGTGTCCTTCAGCGATCCGCGCGAATTGCGGCCGGTGAAGTCCAGCAGCTGCCTGGTGATCTTCGTAGCCGTCGGCGAGAATGGGAAGCCAACCCCGGTTCCGGCGTTCACTCCGGGTACGGCCCGGGAAATCGCAATGCGCGAGAATGCGCTGGCGCGCATTGAGATCCGCGAGCAGATCGTCGCGTCCATGAACGATCAGGTATACACCGATGAGGGAACCGCCGAACGCGTGACGCTGCGCTTCCTGGCGGCGCCCACCGATGTGAACTGGGGCGGCAAGGTCCACGGCGGCATCGTGATGAAGTGGATTGACGATGCCGCTGAGCTGTGCGCGGCCCGCTACTGCCAGCAGGAAACCGTTGCGGTGTTCTCCGGCGGCGTGCGTTTCTACCGCCCGCTGCTGATCGGCCACCTGGTGGAGGTCGAGGCCCGACTGGTCTACACCGGGAACAAGGGGATGCACGTTGCGGTGCATGTGCGCTCTGGCGATCCGAAGACCCGGGAAATGCAGCTGACGACCTACTGCCTGACCGTGATGGTGACCCGCGATGAAACCGGCACCGCTGTTCCGGTCAAGCCCTGGGTGCCCGTCACCGGGGAGGACAAGCGGCTGTGGAATCACGCCCGCGACTTGTTGGCCATCCGCGCCAACGCGCCTGGCGGTTACACCCCAATCCATATGGCCAAGGAGAACGCGAAGTGAGTGCAGCAAAGCCCTTCGTCAAAGTGTGCGGCTTGTCCACGGCCCAGGACGTGCAAACCGCTGCGGCCCATGGTGCTGATGCCATCGGGTTCGTGCTCACGCCCAGTGCCCGGGAAATTTCCGCGCAGCGCGCCGCCGCATTGGTGAAGGCGGTTCCCGCAGGCATTGCCACCGTGGCGGTATTCCGCGGCGAAGAGATCCAGACGGTGCTTCAGCTTGCGGCGCAAGCCGGCGTGAGTTGGGTGCAGCTGCACGGGCAGCGCACGGCAAAGGATGTGAGCACCGCCCATGAGGCCGGGTTCAAGGTCATCCGCGCGGTGCGGCGCGATGACCCGGAGGAGCAGTTTGCCGATTGGGGCGAAGATCTGCTGCTCATTGACGCCTCGGTCCCCGGCAGCGGCGAAAGCTGGGATTATGCGGCAGTGAAGGATCTGGCCGCTGGTCGGCGCTGGCTGGTGGCCGGCGGACTGTCCCCGCAGAATGTCGCTGATGCCTTGGCTGCGTCCAGCGCTTTCGGCGCCGATGTCTCCTCCGGCGTCGAATCATCGCGCGGAGTCAAGGATCCCGAAATGATCGCCATGTTCATTGATGCGGCCAAGGCTTCGCCGAATCCCGCACATTGAGTCCCCCCGGCACGGTCCAGCAGGAATTGCGCGAGTGAATTGATTCAGCGGATCCAATTGTGCGGGGCCGGCTTGCGGGTGCTGGGCAGCGCTCCGTCCTGGCGCCACTGGTGCAGCCACTCGGGCAGCACCATGTCTGCTGGCAGTTCCAAGCCGACTGCTGCCAGGATTTCCTCGTTGGAAACCGCACCCTTTTTCGAGGTCATCCGGGTGGCGACATAGGCGCGAGCGTAGATTTCGCCCTTCACGACGATGCGCTGTTCGAAGAAGATGCACTTGTCGTCCATGCCGATCAGCCGGGTTTCCTGGGAGAACTTGGTTCCCAGGCGCACCGACTTGCGGAAGGTGATGGTCTCGGTCTGCACGACCGGAACCCATTTATTCCTGGACATGATGTCCCAGACACCGGAACGGAACATCAAGTCGAAGCGTCCGAGATCGAAGATCGAGAAGTACATGCCGTTGTTGATGTGGCCGGCAAAGTCGATATCGGTCAGCGTGGCACGCATGCCCACTGAGCTGGTGTCGAACATCGACAGCTTGGAAGCCTTCTTGCTGTTCAGGTAAACCATGAGGATTCGGAAAATCATGTGCATACCATCACATTACTGCCTAGTAACCTTTCTGCCTAGCGCATTTCCTCCCGGGTCAACGCCAGGGGTAAGCCTCCAGGCTCATGCCCGGAAAACCGCAGACCGGTAAAGTCGTTTCCAATGCCTGGCCAACGAGATGATCAAGGAACACCATGTACCGACTCCCCGAGCTAGTACACCGGAGGCTCCCGACGCTGCCTCCGGTGGATTGGGAACGTCCGTCTCCGGATAAGAAGAGCTTGCGCCGCGACATTATCGTCGCTTCGGGCTTCCTCCTGCTGGCGCTGGCCATGCACGAACTGCTGCTCTCCCTGACCGAGCAAGAGAACGCGCCCGATCCTCTTCTCGCCTATCTCGTGCTTGTGTCCCTGATCGTGCCGCTGATGTTCCGCCGGCGCTGGCCCATCACCATGATGCTCATCGGTTCGGCTGCCTTCGTGGGCGCCGGAAGCGAAAATACCTACCAAGTCGGCATGGAGCTCTGCGCGCAGCTGGCCTATTTCATCGGCATCTACACCGCGGTCACGTGGTCGAAGAACCGCCGGGGACTGTGGATAGCGATGAGCGTGGTGCTGCTGTTCATGGCCACCTGGGTGATCGTCACCTTCTTCACCTCCGACTTGCTCACGGCCACCGGAACTTCCATGGTCGAGGATCCAGCAGGCGTGCTGCCGACGTCAACGGCCTTCATCTTCTACAACCTGCTGATGAACCTGCTGTACTTCGGCGGCGCGATCTTCCTGGGCATGGTCAGCTGGACCAATGCCTACGCCAGCCAAATAGTGGAAACCCAGGCCCAGCGCATTGCCGACCAGTCCCAGCAGCTGGCAGACCGTGCGGTCAACGAGGAACGGCTGCGCATCGCCCGCGAGCTGCACGATGTCATTGCCCACCACATCGCCTCGGTGGGAATCCAGGCTTCGGCCGCCCGCATGGTGCATGAGCGCGATCCCCAGCAGTCCATCGAACTGATGCGCGGCATCGAGTCCTCGGCACGCAGTGCAGTCAGCGAAACGCGGGCACTGCTGGGCGTATTGCGCGAACATGGCGGACCGGAGGATTCGCCGAGCTCCGCGGAGGGGGCACGGAACCCCGAACCCTCCATGGCGCAGCTCGATGAGCTGATCGCAGCCAATGAACGCCAGGGACTGAGCATCCAGATCTCCCGCGATGAACACCAGCCCGGCTTCATTTCTGACCTGCCGGCAGGCCTGTCGCTCGCGCTCTACCGCATCAGCGGCGAAGCCTTGGCCAATGTCCGTGCGCATTCCACGGCCCGCACAGCTACCTTGTCGCTGCGTTCGGGAACCGATGCCGATGGCGCATGGATAGAAGTCGAGGTCACCGACAGCGGCCGTCCACGGCCGGACTCCGCCGGTGGCGGCTACGGCCTGCGTGGCATTCGCGAACGCGCCAAGCTGCATCATGGGCTAGTGGAAATCGGCCCGCGCATTCCGCACGGCTGGCGTACCCGGGCCCGGTTGCGCGTGGTTTCCGACGCGGCAACTAGACTGGCAACATGAGCAAAATTACCGTGGTGATCTGCGATGACCAGTCGCTGATCCTCTCGTCGCTGAAACTGATCTTGCAAACCGATCCGCAGATCCAGGTCATCGGCACGGCAGGCAACGGCCAAGCGGGCCTGGAAATGGTTCGCGAGCTGAACCCCACGGTGGCGCTGATGGATATCCAAATGCCGCAGATGGACGGCATCGAAGCCACGAAGCTCATCGCCAGCACCACCCAGACCAAAGTCATTGTGCTGACCACCTTCAACCGCGACGACTACCTCTTCGAGGCCATGGATGCCGGGGCCAGCGGGTTCCTGCTGAAGAATGCAGAGCCTGAAATGCTGGTGGCCGCCGTGCACCAGGTGGCCGCCGGCCACGGGCTGCTCTCCCCCGAAGTCACGCTCAAGCTCATCCAGCGTGGCACCGGCGCGGTCCCTGCCGCGGATTCGGCAGCGGCAACTACCGAGGCCCAGCAGCTGGAAAAACTCACCGAACGCGAACGCCAGGTACTCTGCGAACTGGCCCAGGGCAAGAACAACCAGGAAATCGCCGCAGTGCTCTCCTTGTCGGAAGCCACGGTGAAAACCCACCTGTCGAACCTGTTGGCGAAGCTGCACCTGCGCGACCGGGTGCAGGGCGTGCTATTCGCCCACCGCGCCGGACTCATCCAATAGTTTCATTCTCCAGACGGAGCGCAAATGCTGCTTAGTTTCCTAAGCTGATGAGTAGAAACAATACTTGGCAGAGGAAAACATGCTTGAGCTAAACCATGTGTCACGGTCATTTGCACAGAATTTGGTGCTCGATGACATCAGCTTCACCGTACCTGGCGGCGCGCTCACCGGATTCGTCGGTGCCAACGGTGCCGGCAAGACCACCACCATGCGCATCATCATGGGATTGCTCAGCGCCGATTCCGGTTCTGTTTCGCTCAACGGCCAACCACTCAATGGAGCCACCCGCCCCAACTTCGGCTACATGCCCGAGGAACGCGGCCTGTATCCCAAGCAGCCGGTCATAGACCAGCTGGTCTACCTCGGACAGCTCCATGGCCTGTCCCGCTCCGGAGCACGCAAACGGGCCATGGAACTGCTGGCCCGTTTCGGATTGGCTGACCGCGCCAAGTCGAAACTCGAATCCCTGTCCCTGGGCAACCAGCAACGCGTTCAAGTCACCGCAGCACTGCTGCACGAACCCGACGTGCTCATCCTCGACGAACCTTTCAGCGGACTTGACCCGATCGCGGTGGACGCAATGAGCTCCATCCTGCGCGACTATGCAGCGCGTGGCGTACCGGTGCTCTTCTCTTCGCATCAGCTGGATCTGCTCGATGTGCTGGTGGACCACCTGGTGATCATCCAGGACGGCAGGATCCTGGCCAATTCATCGGCAGCCGGGCTCCGTGCGACGCAGGCATCCCGGCACCGGTTGTCCCTGGGCTCCGACACGGGCTGGCTGCGCAATGAACCGGGGGTCACCGTTATCGATATTTCAGGCCATGACGCATTGGTGAATTTCGACTCCGAATCCGATGCCCAACGCGTGCTCGCCACCGCCATGAGCCGCGGGCCCGTCGCAGAGTTCGCAATCCATCGCCCTTCGCTGGCCGACATCTACCGGGAGATCATCAAGTGAACACCACCACGGCTCCATGGCTCATTGTCGCCTTGCGCGAAGTCGAAACCAAGCTGCGCGACAAAGCTTTCATCATCAGCACCATCGTGACCTTGCTATTCATCATCGGATCGGTCGCCCTTACCGGTTTCCTCGCCAATCGCACGTCGAATTTCGCCGTGGCGGCCACCGACGATGCCAGTTTCCGGGTGCTGGAGCAGGTGATCCAGGATCGCCCCGAAGACGTGGAATTGAGCATTTCCAGGCTCGCTCCTGAACAGGCGGAGCAGCAGCTATCCGCTGAGCGGCTGAACGCGACCTTGTCCGGTTCGGCCGATGCGCAGGAATTCACACTGACCGGTTTCAACGCGGTCGACCAAGAGCTCAGTTCTCTGGTCCGCGAAGCAATGAAAACCGTGAAGACCGATCAGCTGCTGGCCGAGGCCGGACTGGAATCAGCTGGCCTGCCCGATAACGAGGACCTCATTCTCGATCAGCTCCATGGCGATTCCGAACGGGCCGCGATGGCCAGTGCCATGGCGCTGGTCTTCTCATTCCTCTTCTACATGGCCGCATTCCTCTTCGGCATGCCCATCGCCAATTCGGTCATCGAGGAGAAGCAGAACCGCGTGGTCGAGATCCTGGCCAGCACCATCCGGCTGCGCCAGCTGCTGGCAGGAAAAATCATCGGGAATGTCGTTCTCGCAATGATCCAGCTCCTGGCCTTCCTCAGCATTGGCTTGCTGGCTGCCTACATTTCCCCGATCCAGATCCCGTTCCTCGGAGTTGTCACCCAGGTGGCCGGGTGGTTCGTGGTGTTCTTCTTCGGCGGTTTCCTGCTTCTGGCCGGGATCTGGGCAGCGTTGGGCTCCTTGGCTACCCGTACCGAGGATCTGCAGCAATCCAGCGGGCCCGTGGTGGGCCTCCTGATGGCGGTGCTGTTTATCGGGTTGTATGCCAAGGGCAGCTTCCTGGTGGTCGCTTCGTACATTCCCATCGTCTCCTCGGCGGCGATGCCTAGCCGCCTGCTCTCCGGCGAGGTAGCTTTCTGGGAGCCGATTCTTTCGCTTGCAATTCTCCTGGCTGCCTGCTGGCTCGTGCTGCTGTTTGCCGAGAAGATCTACGGCAGGGCAGTGATGCACACCGGTGGCGCGCTGACCTTGCGCAAGGCACTGAAACTCGAGGTCTGAGCCCGCCTGCCAAGAACAGGAAAAGGGATTGCACAGCCAGTTTCATTAGACTTGGCTAAGTGAGCGAAGAAAAACCACTGTTGCATCTGCCGGCCCGCCTGATCATTGTTTGGCTGGTGCTGATCGCCGGCATCACCGGATCCACGCTGCTGTCCACCGCCGACTATGTCACCGGCGGCAGCCTGCTCTCCCTGATCGCGTTATGGGTGATCAGGCTCGTGGCCATCGGCAGCTTCTGGTTGCTCGAAGCGCGCAAGGACACCAAGGTCTTCGCGATGCTGCTGGTCCTGCTGTCGCTGGTCCTGGACATCTTGCTGAAGCTGCCGGTTCTGGACACCGTGGAATATGGCGATTGGTTCCTGGTCTCCGCGCTGGATCTGCAAGGAATGTACACCGGCTACTTCACCGTCTGGGGCCTGCTCCTGCCGGTGCTTTCGCTAGTTGGCTGGTTCGTCCTGCGTCCCCGCAAGCTCGCTGGCTGGATCGTCGGCCTGCTCTCCGCGGTGGGCCTGGGATTTGCGGCCCTGTCCGTGGCTGGTTCGGCCAGCGGATCCGTACTCGCCTTTACCCTGGTGACCTTGGCGCGCTACATTCTTCCGGCGATCCTCTCCGCCACCGCGGATATTCTGGTCGCCAAGTACAAGGTACGCAAGAAGTAAAGAGCATCCGGCATAAAGCAGTGGCCAGCATCCAAATAAATGGATGCTGGCCACTGCTTTATGCGCTTGCCTGCTAGATCAGCGAATCACTGAGGTGATTCGGGGTGCCGAAGCGGTGAGCGGTGATGGATACCGCCTGCTCATGCAGGAACGGAAGCATCTCCACCCGTCCGGCAGCGGTCACCGGCGATGCGTAGATGGCCACATCCGGCTTGCCATTGGCTGCCTCGGCGACAGCCTTCATCGAGCCGCCGATCAGGCGGATGCGGGCAGCGGACTCCGGACCGGTCTTCGCAGCCAGCTTTGCAGCACGGGCGGCGAAAGCAGCAGCGTCTTCGCGCACCACGGTGACCGAGTTCTCGGCCAACAGGTTGCGCACGCCCAACGGCAGCTGCACGTCAGCGGAGAAGATCACGCGGGAACCAGCGGTGACACCGGCGGCAACTACGCGCAGCGCCTCGGCCAGGCCGTGGCCGCTGGTGGCTTCTTCGAAGCGCACGGTCACATCAACGGCGCGGTACCGGAAGATGTTGCGTTCGGCGACCAGACCCGAGCGGTCTTTGGCCTGGTTGAATTCGTTGTTCCACCACAGCTTGTCGCTGGCCAGTGCCGAGCCCAGCCACTGCGCCTGCTCCGAATCCAGTTCTGCGGTGTTCAGCAGGCGCTCGTCGAATGCCGAGAGCGCTGCGCCCTGCTTGGCTGGGGCATCCACCCAGGAGCCCATGCCGATCAGGTAGTTCGGGCCGCCGGCCTTGGTGCCTGCGCCGATGGCCGACTTCTTCCAGCCGCCAAACGGCTGTCGCTGCACGATGGCACCGGTGATGCCGCGGTTGGCGTAGATGTTGCCGGCCTGGATGTTCTCCAGCCAGTAGCCCATCTCCTCGGAATCCAGCGAATGCAGGCCCGAGGTCAGGCCGTAGTCCACCTCGTTGACGATCTCTACCGCTTCTTCCAGGGTCTGCGCGGTCATCACGCCGAGGATCGGGCCGAAGTATTCGGTCTTGTGGTACTCGCTGCCGCGGGCCACATCGTAGCGCACGCCCGGCGAGTAGAGCTTGCCCGAGTCATCGAGCTGCTTCGGCTCGATGGCCCAACGCTCGCCGGCTCCCAGGGTGGTCAGGCCCCGCTTGAGCTTTTCGCCCGGCTCGCCGATCAATGGGCCCATCTGGGATTCGGGGTTCCACGGGTAGCCGACCTTCAGCGACTTCACCGCATCGATCAGCTGGTTGTTGAAGCGGCGGGATTCAGCCACCGAGCCCACCAGCACCACCAGCGAGGCTGCCGAGCATTTCTGGCCGGCGTGGCCGAAGGCCGACTGCACGACGTCGCGCGCAGCCAGATCCAGGTCGGCGTTCGGGGTGACGATGATGGCATTCTTGCCGGAGGTCTCGGCCAGCAGCGGCAGGTCCTTGCGGAATGAGCGGAACAGTTCCGCGGTCTCGTAGCCGCCGGTGAGGATCAGGCGGTCCACGCGCTCATCGGAGACCAGCTGCTGGCCCAGGGAGCGATCGCCCACGAAGACCAGCTGCAGCACGTCCTTGGGCACGCCGGCATCCCACAGGCACTGCACCATGACAGCGCCCACGCGGGCGGCCTGGCTGGCAGGCTTGATGATCACCGAGGAACCGGCGGCCAGCGCCGAGAGGGTGGAACCAGCTGGGATCGCCATCGGGAAGTTCCATGGCGGGGTGACCACGGTCAGCTTCGACGGGACGAACTTCGCGCCATCCACGGCATCCAGTTCGCGGCCCAGTTCCGCGTAGTAGTGCGCGAAGTCGATGGCCTCGGAAATTTCCACATCGCCCTGGTCAATGGTCTTGCCGCATTCGGAGCCCAGGACCTCGAGCAAGGTGGCGCGGCGCTCCTCGAAGAGCAGGCCGGCACGGTGCAGGATCTGCGCGCGCTGGGCCGAGCCCAGCTGCTGCCAGCCGGCGGCGGCATCCACGCCCATGGCGATGGACTCGTCGAGTTCGCCGGCGCTGTTCAGGGTGTTGTTCTTGACCAGTTCCTTGCCCAGCGGCGATTCCTGCATCTTGGCCAGGATCTCGCGTCCCCAGGCACGGTTCTGGTTCAGGTCCGGGTCGGTATCGGGGGTGTTGAAGAATTCGGTGGAGCCGTCGGCGAAACCGGCCACGCGGGTGCTCAGCGACGGATCCTGGACCTGGCGGTTCTGCACGCGATGCGGGGCAGGGACCACATTGGACATGGCTTCCAGGGATGCGAGGAAGCGGTTCTTCTCGCGTTCGAACAAGGCCTCGTTCTTGGCCAGCTCGAAGACTGCGGACATGAAGTTTTCCTGGCTGGCGCCCTCTTCGAGGCGGCGGATCAGGTAGGCGATGGCCACGTCGAATTCCTGCGGGTGCACCACCGGGGTGTAGAGCAGCAGCGAGCCGACGTCCTTGCGCACCGCTTCGGCCTGGCCGGTGGCCATGCCCAGCAGCATTTCGAATTCGATGCCGTCGGTGGCGTTGCGCGACTTGGCCAGCAGCCAAGCCAGCGCGACATCAAAGAGGTTATGCCCGGCGATGCCGATGCGGATGTTCTTCACGTGTTCCGGACGCAGCGCGTATTCCAGCACGGATTTGTAGCTGGTGTCGGAGTCCTGCTTGGTGTGCCAGGTGGCCAGCGGCCAGCCGTGGATGTCAGCTTCCATGGTTTCCATTGGCAAGTTGGCGCCCTTGACCACGCGGACCTTGATCGGTGCGCCGCCTTCGGCCACGCGGGCCGCGGAGAATTCCTGGAGCTGGATCATCGCGCCCAGGGCATCTGGCAGGTAGGCCTGCAGCACGATGCCGGCGGGCAGGTCCTTGAATTCGGGCTTGGACAGGATCTTGGTGAAGACCGCGATGGTCAGCTCCAGGTCCTTGTACTCTTCCATGTCCAGGTTGATGAATTTCTTCTTCGGGCTGTTGGCAGCCAGCTTATACAGCGGCTGCAGCTTATCCACGATGTGCTCCACGGCTTCATCGAACGCCCAGTGGTTATGCGGGGCGACGGTGGAGGAGACCTTGATCGACACGTAGTCCACGTCATCGCGTTCCAGCAGCTTGGTGGTGCCGTCAAGACGGCGGGCCGCTTCGCCTTCGCCGAGGATGGCTTCGCCGAGCAGGTTGACGTTCAGATCCACACCCTCGCGCTTGATCTTGGAGATCGCGCCGCCCAGCTTGGCATCCGAGGCGTCAATGATCAGGTGGCCCACCATCTCGCGCAAGACCTTGCGGGCGATCGGAACTACTACCTGCGGCACGACTGGGGCCATGGCGCCGCCTACTGCGACGGCCTTGCGCATGTACCAGGGCAGGAAGCCTGGCACCATGGGAGCCAGCTGCTTGAGGTTGGCGGCTGCGACCTTCAGGTCTTCGGGGCGGATCACGCCATCGACGAAGCCTACGGTGAAGTCCAGGCCCTTGGGGTCCTTGAGCACACCGGCCAGGCGGGCAGCGGCAGCATCTACAGGGTATTCGGAAGCTTCGGTGAGCCAGCGGCGCACCAGCTTGATGACGTCGTCAGCGAGTTCGGCCGGCGAGGTGAGCGGGTTGCCGTCGGCATCTAGTGCGGCTGGCACTACGTGCTGGGTGGAGGTGAAAGACACTGGTGGTCCCTTCGATGCAATTCGTACTTGTGGTTCGGCACCGAACGCTGATGTCGTTATGGCTAATCCGGTGGTCTGCTGTTGCCAGAGAACCGCCAAGAAAAGCTGTGTGCAAGATCGAGTATGAACCTATATTGTCTTAAGCAAAAGTGAACAAAACCGAAGATGTTCGTTCGGTTTTGCCGAAGTGTCTAGACTCCGAGAGTCCCCACTAGCTGAATGGCCGGAAATCCATGCTTGAACTGAGAAGATTGCGCTTGCTTCGCGAATTGCATATCCGCGGAACCATTGCCGAGGTGGCCGATGCACTGAGCTACTCCCCCTCCTCCGTATCGCAGCAACTGAGCCAGCTGGAATCCGAAACCGGAGTGGAGCTGCTGCGGCGCACCGGGCGCACCCTCAAGCTCACCCCTCAGGCCCAGATCCTGGTGGCCCATACCGAAGAACTGCTCGATTCCATGGAACGCGCCGAAGCGGATTTGTCCGCGGCCATGTCCACGGTGTCCGGAACCGTCCGACTAGCGGTTTTCCAGACGGCCATGCTCCGCCTCATGCCACCGGTACTGCGCGAGCTGCGCACCAAGCACCCCAATCTGCGGGTGGAAATGAGCCAGCAGGAACCAGCCGACGCGCTGAATGAAACCAGCAGCCGAAGTTTCGATTTGGTGGTCGCGGAGCAGTACTCGGGACATTCCGCGCCGCACTACGACAACCTCGATCGGCGTGTTCTGACTCACGATCCGATCCGCCTGGCCCTGCCGGCACGAGGCGCGGCCGGAAATGCAGAATTCGACCGGGTGCACACCTTGGAGCATGCCAACTCCCTGCCCTGGGTGGTGGAACCCGCGGGTGCCGCCAGCCGGCACTGGGCCCTGCAGGCTTGCCGGCTTGCAGGGTTCGAGCCGGACCTGCGCTACGAAACCGCTGATTTGCAGGCTCACGTGCAGTTAGTCGCTTCGGGCAACGCCGTGGCGATGCTCCCAGAGCTGGTCCTGCGCGACCAGCGCAGCAGCCTGCGCACGGTGGATCTTCCCGGCTCTCCGGAGCGCACCATCTTCACCGCCATGCGGCATTCCTCCACCCAGTCCCCGGCCATCCGCGCGGTGCGCAAATCGCTGCACGCGCAGCCCGGAATGAGTGATGCAAGCAACTCCGCGATTTTGGCTACCCCTGCAGACTTCGATACGGTCGACTAGATAACAGAATGATCACAGACCAAATGGCACCCGGCGACAAACCGGAGAATTAGTGCCATAGTGGTGACTCGCACCACAGAAATCCGCGCCTATGGCGGCTGAGAAAAGCCCCAGGCACAAACGGTAATGAGGAAAAATGTCCGACCAGACTTTCCAGATGATTGCGATCGCAATTTACATGGCCGCCATGCTTGGCATCGGCTATATTGCATATCGCCGCACCAACAACATTGACGACTACATGCTGGCCGACCGCGGCCTGAAGCCGTGGGTCGCAGCCCTTTCCGCAGGCGCATCCGACATGTCCGGCTGGCTGCTCATGGGCCTGCCCGGCGCCATCTACCTCGGCGGCCTGCACGAAGCATGGATCGGCATCGGCCTGCTCATCGGCGCGTGGCTGAACTGGAAGTTCGTCGCTCCGCGGCTGCGTTCCTACACCGCGATCTCGCAGAACGCCATCACCATCCCGAGCTTCTTCGAAAAGCGCCTGAAGGACAACAGCCACCTGCTGCGCATCGGCGCATCGGTGATCATCCTGGTGTTCTTCACCTTCTACGTATCCTCCGGAATGGTGGCTGCAGGCAAGTTCTTCGAGGCTTCCTTCGGCTGGCAGTACCTTGCGGGCATGTTCTTCGTGGCAGGAATCACCCTGCTCTACACCCTGTTCGGCGGCTTCCTCGGGGCGTCCCTGACCGACATGGTCCAGGGCTTGCTGATGTTCGCCGCGCTGATTGCAGTGCCGATTGTGGCAGTCATCAGCATGGGAAATATCGAGGCCCTGGGATCGCGCATCACCGCGGTGAACCCGGAAGCCTTCAACCTGTTCTCCTCCTTCAGCGACAACAGCGCGATCCTGGCCGCCGTGGCCATCTTCTCCACCGCCGCGTGGGGACTGGGCTACTTCGGCCAGCCGCACATCATCGTGCGCTTCATGGCGCTGCGCACCCCGGGCGAGGCGAAGACCGCACGCCGTATCGGCATCGGCTGGATGTTCCTGACCACCTTGGGCGCCGTCGCCACCGCTTTGATCGGCGTCGCGTACTTCGCCGATCAGCCACTGGACAAGTCCAGCAGCGAGACCGTCTTCCTGCTGCTGAGCCAGATCTTCTTCCATCCGCTGATTGCCGGCCTGGTGCTGGCCGCGGTGCTGGCGGCCATCATGTCCACCATGTCCTCGCAGCTGATTGTCTGCTCCTCCGCACTGGTGGAAGACCTGTACAACATCACCGGCCGCAAGGCTTCGCCCAAGGCCCTGGTCATGCTGGGCCGCTCGGGCGTGCTGCTGGTGGCCGTTGTCGCCGCCCTGCTGGCGCTGAACCCGAACTCCTCCATCCTTGAGCTGGTTTCCTTCGCGTGGGCGGGCTTCGGCGCCGCCTTCGGCCCGGTTGTCCTGCTGGCCCTGTACTGGCGCAAGCTGACCGCCGTGGGCGGTTTCGCCGGCATGGTCACCGGCGCCGTCGTGGTATTCATCTGGGGCAACGTCAAGCCGCTGTCCGCGGCCATGTACGAGATCGTCCCGGGCTTCATCGCCGCACTGGTTGTCGCATGGCTGGTTTCCCGGGCAACCTACCGCCCGAACCCGACCATCGATGCCGAGTTCACCGAAATGGAACAGGAAGTCGGTTCGAAGGTTACCGCCTAGCCAACGCCCCGATCCGAAGCTCCCTTGGTCCGCATGGACCAAGGGAGCTTTTCCCGTTCCAGGACCCTGGTGTAACAGTTCAGGCAGGCTTCGATGTCTATCCTGCCGAAGTGCACCGGGCACAGTAGCCTAGAGCTATGCCCGAGAAACCGAGCTGGAAGGAACTATTCCAAGATGAGCACCACGAGTAAATTCACGCACTGGCAGCGCACCGAGTCGCAGTTCCTGGCCGCTGACCCGCAGGCCGTCTATTCGATCGTGGGCAACCTGTCGCAGACCGGCCAGTGGATGAAGAGCTTCGACGGCTTCATCGTGCATGACGACCAGCGCGGCGTGGGCACCAAGGTGGATCTGTTGCCGCCGGGCAAGTTCTTCGGCCCGTTGCACCGCAGCACCGCGCCTTCGGGCTCCATCACCCGGCGCAACCAGGACACCCTCATGGTGGAGTTCACCCAGCCGCAGCCGGCCGGTGAAATGGTCTTGCGCTGGCAGGTAGAGCCCCATGAGCACGGATCCGTGCTGCACTTCACCGCTGAGCTCAACGGCCCGGGCACCACCGCTTTCAAATTCACCGTGGCCAACGCCCTGTGCAAGGACTTCGCCATCGCGGCGGCCCGCCTGTACCGGATCATCGCCCCGGGTGCGCACCGCAAGCGCGATGCCCATGTGGTGATCTCCGGCGGTCGCGGATTCCTTGGCCGCAACCTCGTCGCCGATCTGGTCTGTCGCGGCATTTCCGTATCGGTGCTGACCCGCAACCCGGAAAATGATTTCCCTGCCGAGCAGTACAGCTGGGATGGCGTGCACCAGGGGCCCTGGGCCCGTGCGCTGTCCAGCAAGAACCCGGTGCACCTGGTCAATCTGGCCGGCGAGCGCGTCGATAAGCGCAACACCCCGGAGAACATCGCAGCGCTCACCGACTCGCGCGTGGCCTCCACTAAGACCCTGGCCGAAGCCGCAGCCTCGGCGCCCCGGCTGGCCACCTGGATCCAGGCCAGCACCACCGCCATCTTCGGCGACGCCGGCGAGGAAGAGCTGACCGAGTCCAGCCCCGTGCCCAGCGACCAGCGCGCCCTGCCGGAAATGACCGGGGTCGCTTCGGCATGGGAGCAGGCCTTCGCCGAGGCCGCGGTCAACGCCGAGCAGCGCTATCTCTTGCGCACCTCGCTGGTGATGCACCCCGACGCTCCCCTGCTTGGCCCGCTGAACCTGCTGGTGAATACCGGCATGGGCGGTCCGCTGGGGGACGGCAAGCAGTGGTTCAGCTGGATTGGGCTGGAAGACTGGCTGCGCTTGATCCGCTGCCTGCTCGGATTCGAAGAGCCTTCCATCCCTGCCGGCCTGGTGCATGCCGCCAGCCCGAAACCGCTGCGCAATGCCGAGGTAATGGCCGCCTTGCGATCCATCGCGGGGTTGCCTGGCCTGCCCACCGGGTCGGTGCTGCCCAAGATCGGCGCCGCGGTCATGGGATCCAATGCCCGGGTCGCGTTGACCGGCCGCAAGGTCACCAGCGAAGTCCTGCAGCAGGCCGGATTCGAATTCCAGCAGCTGGATTTCGCCTCGACGGTCTCTGGCTAGCAGCCGCCAGTTGCCGCAATAAGGAGTAACCTTTACCTAGCTTTGAGCCCGAACCTGCCGTTGCATGCCAAGTCACAGGCCGCATCGGCGGGGGCGGGCTCAATGTTCACCACGCGTTAAGCAGAACGTGTGCCGGTGCTTACGATGAGCGCTGAGCATGAAACTGTCACGCATTGTGCCGTGCAACCGCCCTTCTTCGGACAGTTTCAAAGGACATCTCCACATCATGGCCAACATTCTTGAAGCCCACGCCCCGGCTTCTCGCCACCGCATGCCCAAACCCAGCGATCTGGACAAGCTGCGCCACAAGGCGCGCGTTGTTACCGATCAGCTCAGCGCCAACGTCGCCGTCGACGCGGCCTACAACGAGTCCGAACCCGCGAATCCCCCGGCCAAGGTCCTGCGCATGGACCGCAAGCTGAAGAACATGAGCGAAGTTCGCCATTTCTTCCGCACCAATACCACTCCGATCTTCTTCCTCGGCGCCACCCCGGTCAATCTGCTGGGCCTTGACCGATGGGTCCGCAAATTCAGCTACATCACCTACTACGACGGCTGGGACGGCCACCACCCGCGGGTCTTCACCCCCGCCGAGAAGCCCTATGTCGATTTCCAGAGCGCCGAAGAGATCAACAACTGGCTGCTGGAGAACTCCGAGGTCCGCGAATACATCGATTCCCAGTGCACCCCGGGCGGTCCCCGGCCGAAGATCGCGATGGTCTTCTTCGACGAGGAAACCGAATCAATCTGCGAGGAACTGGGCTACGACCTGATCCTGCCCTCGGCCGCCTTGCGCACCGAACTGGACTCGAAGATCGTTACCACCAAGCTGGGCAATGCCGCCGGCGCGCCATCGGTGCCCAATGTGCTGGGCACCGCCGATAACTACGACGAGCTCATGGAACTGGCCGGGGAAGCCGGCCTGGGCAAGGACCTGGTGGTCCAGACCCCCTACGGGGATTCGGGCAAGACGACCTTCTTCATCGACTCGAAGGCGCAGTTCAAGGCGCATGCCAAGAACATCATCGGCGAACAGCTCAAGATCATGAAGCGCATCAACAACCAGCCGGTAGCCGTTGAGGCAGTGCTGACCGAATGCGGCACGGTGGTGGGGCCGATCCTGACCGAACTGGCCGGCTACAAGGAACTGACTCCGTACAAGGGCGGCTGGTGCGGCAATGAGATGCACCCGGATGTGGTCACCGACTCGCAGCGTTCGCGCGCCATCGATCTGGTCCGCAAGGTGGGCAACGGTCTGAAGGACACCGGCTACCGCGGCTTCTTCGAGGTGGACGTGCTGGTGGACACCGACACCGACGAGGTGTACCTGGGCGAACTGAATCCGCGCATCTCCGGGGCCAGCGCCATCACCAACGTCACCGCCGGAGCCTATGCCGACGTGCCGCTGTTCCTCTTCCACCTGCTTGAATTCCTTGATGTGGAATTCGAGCTGGACGTTGACGAGATCAATGCCCGCTGGGAAGAGATGAGCGGGGCTGATGTCTGGAGCCACATGATCATCAAGGAAACCGATGACATCCTGCAGTACATCACCCATGCCCCACGCACCGGAAACTATTACCTAGATTCGCGCGGCAAGCTGCAATTTTCCCGTTCCGCATTGGACTGGCACCAGCTGCAGACCCATAAGGAAGCATTCTTCCTGCGCATCTACGGCGTAGAGGATTACCGATGGAAGGGAGCCGATCTTGGGGTCCTGGTCACCAAGGCCAAGCTGCAGTACGAAGGCAAGAAGAAAACCAAGCTCAGCATCGATGCCAAGCACTTCATCTCCTGCATCCGATCCCAATACAAGGGAATTGACGTTCCGCCATCAGAGCATGGCAACTGAAGCGACTGATGCCGCCGGGCACATGGCGGCCAACTTGGCAGGTCCTCCCAGCAAGGCGCTGAACATCGCCACCTGGCAGTACCCGCAGAACATCAAGCGCTCATTCCAGAACATCGCCAGGATCCATCCCACCGTGAAGGTTTCGCGCGGCGATGGCCCGATCGTCAGGCTGCACCTGGCCGAGGAGAAGCTGGGCAAACTGGAAGTGGCCAAGGCGAGCATTACCGACCCGGCGCTGACCGTGCGCGGGGTAATGCACGCGACCAATACCGACGCCGTGCTGGTCATGCACAATGGACGGATCCTCTGGGAGAAGTACTACAACACCATGACGTCGCTGACCGATCATCTGCTGATGTCGGTCAGCAAGACCCTGGTGGGTTCCCTGGCCGGGGCGCTGGTGGACGCCGGAATGCTTGATGCCGAGCAGGCGGTAGCCACCTACGTGCCGGTGTTGGAACGCAGCGGCTATGCCGGCGCCCGGGTGCGCGACCTGCTGGATATGCGCTCCGGGATCAAATTCTCCGAAGAGTATCTGGATCCCAATGCCGAGGTGCGCCAGCTGGAGGAGGCCATCGGCTGGGCCCCGTCGCGTGGCGGCATCGGGCCTATCGGGATGTACGAGTTCTTGCTGACCCTGCAGGCCAAGGGACCGCACGGCGGGGTCTTCGAATACCGTTCCTGCGAGACCGACGCCTTGGGCTGGGTGCTGGAAGCCGCCGGCGGCGCCCCGCTGCAGGAACTGCTTTCGGATTATGTCTGGTCCAAGCTCGGTGCCCAGCAGGATCTGGTGATGGGCGTTGACCAATTCGGCACCGGAATGTTCGACGGCGGATTCAACGCCTGCCTGCGCGATTTGGCGCGTTTCGGCCATCTCTATGTCAATGGCGGGCGTGCGCTGACCGGCAAGCAGGTTCTCTCCGAGGCATGGATCGCCGACACCTTCGCCACCGATCCCGCACTGGTCCAGGCGTTCGCCCAGTCCCCGGGCGACAACATGATGCCCGGCGGGCACTACCGGAACCAGATCTGGTTCCCGAACCCTGCCACCGGGGCCGCGGTGGCCCTGGGCATCCATGGCCAGATGATCTACATGGATCCGGCGACCAAGCTGGTCGCGGTCAAGCTGTCCAGCTGGCCGCTGCCGCAGGATGCTTCCAAGCTGTTCCCGACCATTCGTGCGTTCGAGGCGATCTCGGCGCATCTGGCCGGACGGAAAATACAGCCTTAGGGCTGCTTACGATTCAGGCCCTGATTTGCGCATTCGGTGCGCGAATCAGGGCCTTTCGGGTCGTGACGGCAACTGTTCTTGCGTGCAGCGTTCTTCGCCGCGGAAGCCGGAACCCACCCGGGGATGCCGGGTGGGTCCGCAAGCTGCGTTCAAGGCAATCCGCTCAACCCGCTCAGGGCTGCTGCGCCGCGACCTGTTCCAGGGCTTCGCAGGTGAACACCTGGTAGCCCAGATCCTGGTGGTAGCCGTGGATCTCTCTGGTATCGAGCCGGTCCATGTAATCCAGAATGCACATGGTAATGACCTGGCCGGGGACCAGCACCGGGAATCCCGGCGGGTACGGGGTGACGAATACCGCCGACACCACGCGTTCTCCGTTCACCAGCTGGGTGCGGATCTGCGCGGAGGACAGGAAATGCGTCGCCGGGTCCTGGTAGGTCAGGTAGTAGGCCGAGCGCATGTCCCCGCTGCCGCCGCCTCCTGCGAATTCAGGAGCGAAGGCGCTGAAGTCCGGCAAGGGAATCTGTTCGGCCGCAGGCTTCTTGCCCAGTGCCAGCACTCTTCCATCCAGCCGGCGTTTGCGGTCCAGTTCCTCGGCGATCTTCACCAGCACCTCGATCAGGTGCGCCACGGCCGAACGGGTGGTGCCGATATTGGTCATCAGCAGCACCGAGGTGCGGCTGGTCTTGTTGACCTGGATCGAATGCCCATCCATCAGGTACTCGTGCTTGAACGTGTCCCCGTCCACGCCGGTGCGGCTGATGTCCAAGGTCAGGCGCGAGGGGTCGACCACGAACTCGTCTTCCGCCCAAGCTTCGTCCCAGGCTGCCAGCCCGTCGCGCACCGGGTTCTGCGTGGTGGACTGGCGGTACTTCTGCGGGATCAGGTCCGTCGAGTGCAGGATCTTGAAATACTTGCCCAGCAGCTCGTTGCGCGCCATGGCCCGCGAAATCGACTGCGCCAAATCGACCTGGCGCTGCACCAGCGCATAGCCTTCCAGCTCGGCCTGGCGCCGGCCGATATCCAGCGAGGCGAGGATCTGGTAATTCGGCGAGGTGGAGGTGTGGGTCATGTAGGCCTCGCGGAAGGCGTTGAGGTTGCGCACCGCGAAGTCCTGGTCGTAGATGTGGATCATCGAGCCCTGGCGCAACGAGGTCAGGGTCTTATGCGTGGACTGGGTGGAGTACACCCGCAAGCGGACCTGCTCCGGATCCGGAATCAACCGGGTCTCCAGCCAAGCCTGGTCATTCTCCGGGTGCTCCACGGTGCCCGGTGCTGGAAGGGCCGCACGCTGCGCGGCGTAGCGCTGGTGGTAATCCGCGGTTTCCAGCTGATTTTCCAGCACGGCCGCCACGGTCATGGCGGTGCGCTGGCGGTAGACCGGGTGGAATCCGGCGAAGGCGAACCAGGCCTCGTCCCAGAGGAACACCAAATCCGGCTTGATGGCCAGGCATTCTTCCATCACCCGGCGCGGGTCGTAGATGATCCCGTCGAAGGTGCAGTTGGTCAAGGTCAGCATCTTGACCTTGTGCAGCAGGCCCTCGCGGCGCAGCTGCAGCAGCCGTCCCTTGATCTCCTCCAGCGGCACCGCCCCGTACATCGAATGCTCGTTGAGCGGGTAGGCCTCCAGGTAGCTGACGTTCGCCCCGGCGAGCACCAGCGAGTAGTGGTGGGACTTGTGGCAGTTGCGGTCCACCAGCACGATGTCCCCCGGAGCGAGAATCGACTGGTGCACGATCTTGTTGGCGGTCGACGTGCCATTGGTGACGAAGTAGGTGCGGTGGCTGCCAAAAGCCCGGGCCGCCAGCTCGTGGGCCTTCTTGATGGAACTTTGCGGGTCCAGGAGGGAATCGAGCCCGCCGGAGGTGGCCGAGGTTTCGGCCAGCAGCAGGTTCTTGCCATAGAAGTCCACCAGGTCCCTGGCCCATGGGGAGTTCTGCACCGAACCTGCACGGGAAATCGGCATGGCGTGGAAAACCCCGCCAGGCCGCTTGGCGTACTTCTGCAGCGCGTTGAAGAACGGGGTCTGGTAGCGTTCGAGCACTTCCGAGACAATCGACAGGTGCAGGTCCATCCGGTCATTGCGCGAGAAGATGCGGCGGAAACGCCCGGTGATCTCGTGGGCAATCGATTCCAGGGCGACCCCGGCGATCAGGTACACCGGGACTTCGGGGCGCAGTTGATCGAGGATGTTTTCCAGGTCCAGCAGGCCCTGGATTTGCCTGGTGGATTGGAAGTAGCCTTCCATCCGCCGGGCAATGAAATTCTTGAGCGTCGAGGAAAGCCGGCGACGCGTGCGCACATCAAAGCGGGCGGTGAGCACGACGGACTGGATGCCGGGATTGATCAGGATTGCGGCCAGGGCGTCTTCCACGCTGGGCACCACCACGAAGTTGTAGTGGAACGGATCGGTGCGCTGGCGCTGTTCGGCGATTTCTTCCTTGAAAAGCTCGATCTCCTCCGCCGGGCCATTATCCACCAGCAGGATTTCCACCATCGGGGCCTGCACCCTGGCGTTGCCAGGTGCACCGTTGCCCAGCTGCGATGGATCCTGTTCCGCCTCGTCATGGCCTTCAAGGTCGATGTACTGGGTCAGCGTCCTGAAGGTCTGGTTCGCTTGGTAGACCAGCTTCATCGCATCTTCGTACTGCCCGCCGGACATGAGCCGGGAAACCTCGTTGAAGTATTCGATGCCTGGATTCGCCCAGTACGGTTCTATGGCTGCCAGCAGCCCCAGCAACCGGCCGGCCTCCAGCTCATGCTCCGTGCGGCGGTCTTCCTCCTGGTATTCAGAAGAGATCTCGCTGAGCACATAGCCCAAGTGCTCCCACGCGTCCTTGCGTTTGCGCCACGCGCTTTCAGGCGTAGCCGTTCCCTGGTTCGTCCCGTAGGTCAACCTCTTGCTCACGGTTGCCGGTATTCCTTTCGCCCCTGCAGCGTTAACTGGTTGTTAACAGCGCGAGCGAAGCCATGCCGCCCGGTATCGTGAGACTATGCCACTTCCGAAGCGGTTCCGAACCGTTGAGGCGATATTACGCATTATTATCGCCTTTCGGCGAAGTGTTCACCTTGCGTTTACCGCCGCTGGCCCCCTTCGGCTGCGGGAGCGAAAAACCGGTGAATTGTTGCTGAACACCTTATCCTCCGGCCTGTTCAGGCGCCGGCCAGCTGACCGCCACGTTTGCGGGCACCGAGCACCATCGAGGTGCGCAGCTGGACCATTTCGCCCCATTTCGTCTTGGCAATGAATTCGTAGAGATCCCGCTGGGTTGGCACCGTGACGTCCACGAGCAATTGGGCATCGCCAGCCACCGCGGCAACATACCTCACCTGCGGCAGGCCGGTGAGCAGGGTCCCCAACGCGTCCACATGGGCCGGGGAGACCTGGACCCAGAGCAGCGCTTCGACCTTGAATCCCATCAGCGCGGGATCAACCAGCGCACGAATGGAGATGTGCTCGCCGCGCAGCAGCCAATCCAGCCGGCGGGAAACCGAGGTTTCGCTCAGGCGCACTTGGCGCGAGATAGTTTCGATGCTTGCCCTGCCGTCCTTGCGCAGCACGTCGATGATGAGGTGATCGCTGTCCCCCAGCTCTCCGACGGGGTTCCACGTGGTCAGTTCCCCTCCGGCGCTGGGGGCCAAAGCCGTTTCCTGCGCATTGCTCAGTGCCCCGCCACGCCATGCGCGAATGGTCTTGAAGTATTTCAGGATCGGGTAGATCTGGATATTGCTCAGGCCCGGGGTGGCCGGAAGCTGCAACGTCAGGATGTCCTGCAACCCGCCGTCGTAGTGCAGTTCGCTGACGACGTCGCTTTCACCGGTGACCATATAGGTGAAGCTGGTGTCGGTTCGCGCGGACAGCGCTTGGCTGGCTACCGGGATCGTTCCGGGCGCGCAGCTCACCGAGGCAATCACGGCGCCGGCGCGATGGGCAATAGCCGCGATCTTCACCTTCCCCTGCTCGAGCAGGGCTGAACCGTAGCGGGCAACGGTACGTTCCGGTTCGCCAATCACCCGGGCGATCTTGCGCCAAGTCGCGCGGCCGTCGACCTGCAAGGCGACGATGATTTGCCGTTCCAGGTCGCTGAGGATGCTTAAATCGGACATGATTCCTGCTTTCAGGCCACAACCGACGCATGGCGCCGGTACCACTGCAATTCATATGGAAAAAGTCCAGATTATTTCGTCTAAATTCCCAAGTTCCACTCGTGCAATTGGGGTGTTTTGGAGGATTTGGCCAGATTTATGGCTAATCAATTCATATCTTGCCAGAAACATTCTAATCCCGGATCGTTGGTACTCGATAGAGATCCAGCTCACATCCACTGTTTCCAACCCAAGGAGCACTCATGAATCCGCAACTCGTCATGGCAGCAGGTGATCCCGGATCAACCGACATCTGGGCTCTGGCCAACTCGCCGGTCCTCTGGCTTTGCGCGCTGGGTGTCTTCGCTGTCATCTTCGTGCAGTGCATCTTGTATTCGCGGGCGGCGAAGAAGGCAGCTCCGCATGTGGACATGCCGCTCAACGAAGTCAAGGAATCCTTCCGTGCCGGCATGGTCGCGTCCATCGGCCCGTCCCTGGCGGTGGTCCTGGTAGCTATCGCACTGCTGGCCCTGTTCGGCACACCCGCGGTCCTGGTACGCATCGGCCTGATCGGCTCCGCCGCGGCTGAAACCGGTTCTGCGAGTATCGCGGCCAGCACCATGGGTGCGTCCCTCGGTGGCGGCAGCTACACCCAGCAGGTCTTCGGAGTCGCCTTCTTGGCCATGAGCCTGTCCGGCGCCATGTGGATGATCTGCACGCTGATCATGACCCCGCTGCTGAAAAAGGGCGGCGCGTCCATGTCCAAGCGCAACCCGGCAATGATGGCGCTGATCCCCACCGCGGCTCTGCTCGGCGCGTTCTCCGCACTGACCATTGCCGAACTGCCGAAATCCAGCATCCACGCAATTCTGGTGGGAATCTCCGCAGCCTGCATGGGCTTGTGCCTGTACCTGGCCAAGGTGCTGAACATCAAATGGCTCAAGGAATGGGCCTTGGGCATTTCCATCGTCGTTTCCATCGTCGCCGCCTACTTCCTGCACACCGCCTAAGGACCAATCATGACTACGACACCCCAATTGACCGGCGCCGACGCATCAATGGCGCGATTCGAGAAGCAGACGTCGCGCTACGGCTCGATCACCATGCTCATCGGACTGGTGCTCTCGCTGATCGGCCCGATCTACATCGCCTTCTTCAGCGGTCTGCAGATCACCCCGTCCATGATTTGGGTCGCCTTCCTCGCCGTGGGTGCAACCTTCGGCGTGCTGTGGATCGTCGAACCGCTGACCTACTTCCCCATCCTCGGTTCGGCAGCCATGTACCAGGCGTTCATGATCGGCAACATCTCCAATAAGCTGCTTCCGGCGGCGATCGTGGCCCAGTCCACCATTGGCGCCAAGCCCGGATCCAAGCGCGGCGACCTGGCCGCGGTCATGGCCATCTGCGGTGCAGCAACCGTCCACCTGACCAGCTTGCTGCTGTTCGTCGGCCTGCTGGGCACCTGGCTTGTTTCCATGATCCCCCTCGAAGTCATCGAGGTGGCCCGCCTGTACATCCTGCCTTCGCTGATGGGTGCCGTACTGGTCCAGAGCATCGTGGCAATGAAGTCGCTGCGCCCCACCATCATCGCCTTGGCATTGGCCCTGGCCATGAACTTCGTGGTCGTTCCGGCGGCACCAGCGGTGGGCATGTTCGCCACCGCCATCGTGGTCATCAGCTCCATCGTCTTCTCCTGGGTCCTGCGCGACCGCAAGAAAATCTACACCGCAGAAAGCTAGAGGATCATTCCATGCTGAACACCTTCGGGCTCACCGAAACCGAAACCCAAACCCTGCACGAAGACTACCTGCACCTGCACCGCACCCCGGAGCTGTCCATGCAGGAGCACAACACCGCAGCGTTCATCGAGTCCAGGCTCGAAGACCTGGGCATCGGGCACTTCCGCTGCGGCGGCACCGGTGTGGTGGGCATCCTGCGCAACGGCGAGGGGCCAGTGGTGGCCTTCCGCGCCGACAGCGACGGATTGCCCATCGCCGAGGACACCAAGGTGGACTACGCCTCCACCGCCAGGGGCTTGCTGGCTGATGGCACCGAAGTGCCGGTGATGCACGGCTGCGGCCACGACACCCACGTGGCCAGCGCCCTGGGCGCGGCCCGCGTGCTGGCCCGCAGCACCGGCCAGTGGGCCGGCACCGTGGTGTTCATCTTCCAGCCCGGCGAGGAAACCAGCGCCGGAGCCGCCGCCATGCTCGCCGATGGCCTGTGGGAGCGGGCTCCGCGGCCATCAGCAGTCCTCGGCCAGCATGTCTTCCCCTTCCCCACCGGAATCATCCACATCACCCCGGAATCGGCGATGGCGATGGCCAACTCGCTGGAGGTTACCCTCTACGGCAAGCAGGCCCATGGTTCCCAGCCGCAGGATTCCATCGACCCGATTGTCCTGGGAGCCAATATCATCACCCGGCTGCAGACCATCACCTCGCGCGAAGTGCATCCCCTGGATTCCGCCGTGGTCACCTGCGGCTCGTTCCATGCAGGCCTGAAGGAAAACATCATCCCGGACACTGCGGTGCTCACGCTGAACATCCGCACGCTCACCGAACCGGTCCGCGAGAAGGTGCTGGATGCGGTCACCCGCATCATCAATGCCGAGGCGCAGGCCTCCGGTGCTCCGCAGCCAAAGATCGAGCAGCTCTACACCTTCCCGCGGCTGTACAACGACCCGGAGCAGACCGGCAACGTCGTGGGCGCACTGCGTGGGGAATTCGGGCAGGAGCAGGTCCGCCTGGTGCCGCCGCTCATGGGGTCCGAGGACTTCGGCGCCCTGGGCGATGCCATCGGCGTGCCGAACGTGTTCTGGATGTTCGGCGGTGCCGACCCGCAGGATCCAGCACCGGCTGGCAACCACTCCCCGTTCTTCCTGCCCGAATACCGTGGCGCATTGGATTCGGGGGTACGGGCCGCCCTGGCGGGAATCCGCCACTACCTGGGCAACTAGCCAACGCGAAAAGCCGGGGCCAGGTGAAGGAAAAACCTCCACCCGGACCCCGGCCCGTGCAGTTCCGCCCGAACGCTAGCCCTTGGGCTTGCGATCGAAAACCCCGCAACCGATCAACGCGATAAGCACCAGGACTGCGCCCATGATGGCTGTTGTCGATTCCATGGCTCGTTCCCCTTTTGCCCAATAGCACCACGCAGGTTCACTCGATGCCCCGAGCCTAGCGGGAATCGGCCGCCGCCGGCATCGGCCCCAAGAGGTATCTTGCCCGTGGCTTCAGAGCCGGGTACGCCCATCGAGGTAGGCGCCGAGCACCTGCAGCACACCGTGCTCGAGGTTGGAAGGCGCGGTGAAGTTCGCGGCTTCTGCCACCACCGGATGCGCATTGGCCATGGCGAAGGAGTAGGTGGCGGCCTTGATCATTTCCAGGTCATTGGGGTAGTCGCCGAAAACTGCCGTTTCATCCGCGCTGATTCCCAGCTTGTCCTGCAAGGCTGCCAGGGCCAGTCCCTTGTGCACGCCGTGGTTCATGGCATCCACCCAGTGGCTGCCGGAGATCACCACCTGCAGCGGCACCTGCAGCGCTGCCGCCATTTCCTGCACGGCGCCGGTGCCGACGTTGACGGCCATCTTGATGATCTCGTCCTCGACCTGGGCCAGGTCGTCAACCACCTGCACGGCGCGGTAGTACGGGGCCACGGCGTTGGCAAACCGTTCATCGGCGCGCTCCACATAGGCGGTGCGGCGTCCGCACAGCACCAATCCGGCGTCCAGCGCGGCTTGCCCGCGCACGGCCTGGATCACGGCGGCTACCGATGGCGGGTCGATGATGTTGGAGTAGATCTCGTTCTCGCCGTGCATCACGACGGTTCCGTTCTCGGCAATGATCGCGATCTCCCCCAAGGGGGCGAACTGCTCGCGCAGGGTCGCGAACTGGCGCCCGGAAGCTGGCACGAACTTGATGCCGCGGGCCTGGAGCTTGTCGATCACAGCCCACGATGCCTCGGGGATCTTGCCTTCGCCGTCCAGGAAAGTGCCGTCCATGTCAACGGCGACGAGCTTGATCTGGGCCTTCGGGTCAATCGTATGCATAGGTTCCTAGTTGCCGGGTTTCAGCGCGCGATGCGCAGCGCCCAGTACCCCGGCGGCGTTGTTGAATTGGGCAGGCACGATCCTGGCTCGCAGTTCCAGCTGCGGCAGGAACTTTTCGTGGTCTTCCGAGATCGCTCCGCCGATGATGATCAAATCCGGGCTGCACAGGAATTCCACGTGGGACAGGTAGCGTTGCAGGCGGGCGATGTACTGCTCCCAGCTGAGGTTTTCCTCGTGCATGACTCGCGCGGCGGCCTTGCTCTCGGCATTGAATCCGTCGATTTCGAGGTGGCCGAATTCGACATTCGGGAAGAGCACGCCGTCGCGGAAGAAGGCCGAGCCGATGCCCGTGCCCAGGGTCAGCAGCAAGGTGCTGCCCTTGACCGGCTTGCCATGTTCGGCTCCGGCACCCGCGTAGACCTCGGCCACGCCGGCGGCATCCGCGTCGTTGAGCACAAAGACGTCGCGGCCCAGGATCGCACTGAAGGTGGCGGTGACGTCCAAGCCGATCCAGGCCTTGTCGATATTGGCCGCCGAGTGCACGACGCCGTCGATGACGATGCCAGGCACGGTGACGCCAGCGGGGATTCCTGCCAGCTCGTCGCCGGTGAGCTCCTGCAGGTCGGCAACGATGCCCGCCATCACCTGGGCGACAGCATCCGGATGCGCGCCCTCAGGGGTAGCTGCCTTGCTGAAGGTGCTCTCAACAAGCTTGCCGTCGGTTCCAACCAATCCGTACTTGATCGACGAGCCGCCCAGATCAAGCCCGATGGCAGCGAACTGCGACGTGGATGCCGATGCGTCAGATGGTGCCATCAGTGGTCTCCCCGGTGAAGCAAATAAAATTTTAAGGACTCTTTACAATATATAGCTTGGATCACTTTGGTCAACGTACCCGGTAGTTTTCCCATAAGTTGGCCAAGGCCAGCTCCCGGGCGCCGGCCAAAGCGCCGCGTGCCGCGGCCTCGGTTCCCAAGGTGGAAAGCTGAACATGAACCGGTTTGGGCAGCAAGCTGTTCAGTTCGGTTTCCAGAGCCGCGCACAATTGAGGCGTGAGCCCCGGGCCGATGGCCACCACTCGCTGCGGATCGACGAAGCCGATCAGGTTGGCCAGGACACGGCCGAACGGGGACAGGAAGGCTGGCCAGTTCCGTTCATCGGCCAGTTTTTCCCAGAGCACGCGGGTCTGGAACATCCCGGCCTCGCCGAGCGCATCGCGCAGGTTCGCGGTGCCCACCAGCTGGGTCTCCAGCTCGCCGGCGGTGCCGTGCTTGCCGCGGTGCAGCGCACCGTCGATGACCAGGCCTGCACCCAGGCCGGAACCGATGTAGATCATCATCAACGAACCGGCCAGCTCCCCGGCTTCGGCCAGGGCCATCCAATTCACGTCGTTATCCAGCAGCACCGGAACCCCGCCGGCGAACTGGCCGGCAAGGTTGGCCCCGGAGGAAGGGAAAATCGGGGTGGCCAGGACTCGCAGCCCGCCATCGCGCTGCACCGGGGCTGACTGGCTCACGGCCCCGGCCAGCAATGGGGAGCCGAGCTCAGCGGCCACGCGGGAGATCTCGCGGGCTCCCATTTGCTCTACCTGCGCGGCGGTGGTTTGCGCCGTCAGCGGGTAGAAGCGGTCCACCAGCGTCTTTCCGGCCAGGTCGGTGGCGCGGACCTGCAGGAATTCTGCCTGCAGGCACAGTGCCAGCAGGTGGCCGAAGCCGCTGTCCAGCGCATAGTGCTCGGGAACGCGGCCGCGCTTGGGCTCGTTGTCCCGCTCGATGGCCGAGGCCAGCCCGTTCTCCTGCAGGCGCGAGATCGCCTGCGATGCGGTGGGCTTGGAGATCCCCAGATCCGCAGCGATCTGGGTACGGGTCGCCGGGGCTTGGCAAAGGTAATCGAATACCCGGATGTCAGTCAGCGTCGCCAGGGCACGGGGCCCAGCAGTGGAATCAGTCACCCACCAATCCTACTGGCCTTCTGCCCTGATTTCAGGGCAGCAGAACTTGGCGCACCGACCGTCCCTCGGCTAGTGCATCCAGGGCGTCGTTGACCTGGGCCAGCGGCCTGGTTTCCACGAGTTTCTCCACAGGGAGCTTGCCGGAGCGCCAGAGCTGCTCGTAGTAGGGAATATCCTTCTTCGGCAGGGCAGAACCCATGTAGCTGCCGATGATCGTGCGTGCTCCTGCGGTCAGGCCCAGGGGCTCGATGCTGCTCATCGCGCCCGGAGCCGGAAGCCCCACGGTCACCAGGGTTCCGCCCACGCCGGTGGCCTGCAAGGCGGTTTCGAAGGCACGCGGATGCCCCGCGGCCTCGATCACGATTTCGGCGGTGCGCTGCCCCAGGGCCTGCGGCGTGCAGGCTTCATCGGCGCCCAAGGCCAGCGCGGTGGCCAGCTTGTCCTCATTGGCGTCAACGGCCAGGATACTGCCGGTGCTCCTTTGCCCCGCGGCCACCAGCAAGGCGGCCATGCCTACCCCGCCCAGGCCGACGATGGCAACATCCTGGGCGCCGGTTGCCCCGGCGGCGTTGCGCAGTGCACCGCCGCCGGTGAGCACCGCGCAGCCCAGCACCGCGGCCACTTCAGCAGGAACGTCCGCGCCCACCGGGATGAGGCTGCGCGCATCCATCACCGCATAGTCGGCAAAGGCCGAGACGCCGAGGTGGTGATGGACCGGCTGGCCATCGAGGGCCAACCGGCGAGCGCCGGTCAGCAGGGTCCCTGCTCCGTTGGACGCGGTGCCGGCGCTGCACGGCAGCTTGCCGCTCTTGGCGCACGCTTCGCATTGCTCGCAGCGGGGCAGGAAGACCGAGATCACCTGCTGGCCGATGTCCAGATCCACCCCATCACCCACCTGCTCGACGATGCCTGCTGACTCGTGGCCCAGCACCATCGGCAGCGGACGCGGCCGGTTCCCGTCGATCACCGACAAGTCCGAATGGCACAGTCCGGCCGCGGTGATGCGCACTAGCACTTCGCCGGGCCCGGGTTCTTCGAGCTGCAGCTGGCGCATCGCCAGCGGCCGGTGCTTGGCATAGGGCCGCTGGTTCTCCCGGCGCTCAAGCACCGCGGCATGGATCTGGCGCATGCTCAGCCCGCGGTTGGCTGGTTGGCTTCGGCCGACTCCGGGTTCCACCCGCGCACGGCACCTTCTGGCAGCAGGTTCTTCACGATCAGCGAGCAGTCCTTGTCCCCCAGTCCCTGCTCGATCAGTTCGTCGAAGTGCTCGCGGGCCAAGCTGGCTGCCGGCAGCTGAACCCCGGTGCTTGCGCCCGCGTCCAGGGCCAACCCGATGTCCTTGCGGGCCAAGTCGGTGCGGAAGGTGGCCTCGAAGTTGTTGTTCGCCGCGGCGGTATCGATGATGCCCGGCACCGGGTACCAGGTCTGCTGCGCCCAGGAGCGTCCCGAGGAGACCGAGGCGATCTGCCAGAAGACTTCCGGGTCCAGGCCCAGGGCTTCGGCTAACTGGGAGCCTTCGGCGCTGGCCATCAGGTCGATGAACAGCATCATGTTGTTGCAGATCTTGGCGGCAATGCCCATGGAGGGGCCCCCGGCGACGATGGTCTTCCCGCTCATCGGGGCGATGAATCCGGTGGCCTGCTCCATCAGTTCTGGTGCCCCGCCGAGCATGAAGGCCAGGGTTCCGGCCGCGGCTCCGGAGATGCCGCCGGAGACTGGGGCATCGACGAAGTGCAGGCCGCGCTGCGCGGAGCCCGCGTGGATGTAGCGGGAAGTCTCGATGTCCACCGTGGAGGAATCCAGCAGCAGCATGTCCTTGCTGGCGTTGGCCCAAATGCCGGCGTCACCCTCATAGACCGCGCGCACGTGCGCTCCCTTGGGCAGCATGGTGAACACGGCGTCGGCCTGGTCCATGGCTTCGGCGATCGATCCGGCTATCTGGACTCCGCCGTCGGCCGCGGCGGCGCAGGCCTGCTCGTCCAGGTCGTAGCCGCGCACGGTGTGCCCTGCGGCCACCAGATTCGCGGTCATCGGTCCGCCCATGTTGCCCAGGCCAATCCATGCGTACGTGCTCATCTGCACACCCCTCGTCCTTGAGTATTGTCCTTGTCAGGCCAGCGTAGGGTGCGCGGCGTGCCAGACTCAATGCACTTGGGCACGCCAATTGCGCAGGCCTAGTGTGCGCTAGCGCACACGAGGCATGGCAGACTGTGGACCATGGACCGTCAGATCGATTACCGCCATCTCGAATCCCTCATTGCCCTGCTGACCGTTGCGCGCCTGGGCCGCTACACCGCCGCCGCGAATGTTCTCGGGGTGAACCACTCGACGATTTCCCGTCGCATCGACGCACTGCAAAAAGCCATGGGCGGCCACCTGCTCACGCGCTCTCCCAACGGCTGGGAACTGACGGACCTGGGGCGCCGGGCCATGTCCAGCGCGGAAGCCATCGAGCAGGCCGTGGAAGCCATCGGCTCCCAGAAGGAGACCGGTGCATTGGCCGGCCATGTGCGCGTCGCCGCTCCCGACGCCTTCAGCGCCCACCTGGCGGCTCCGGCCCTGGCAAAGCTCCAGCTAAAGCATCCGCAACTGGTCTTCGAGATCGTTTCGGAAACCACCCGTGCACGGCAGACGCGGACCGGCATGGATTTGGAGATTGTCATTGGCGAACCCAGCGTCCGCAAGGCGGCCTCCACGAAACTCCTGGATTACGAGCTGCGGCTCTACGCCACGGCCGAGTACCTGGAAGCCCACGGCACCCCGGCACAGGTTGCCGATCTGGCCGGGCATAGCCTGAACTACTACATCGACACCGCGCTGACGGTGGACAAGCTCGACGAGGCCACCGCCGCCTTGCCGCCGATGCACCGCGCGATTTCCTCCACCAGCATCGCGGTGCAATATGCGGCCACCATGAACCATGCAGGCATCGGCTTGCTCCCCACCTTCCTCTCGGAGCACTACCCGAATATGGTTCCCGTGCTCCATGACCAGTTCACCTACCAGTCCGAGTACTGGCTGGTGGGACGCGAAGAAGCCTTGCGCAGCCGCGCGGTCCAGGAGACGGTGCGCGCGCTCAACGATGCAACCACCGCCGGAGACTGGTTCATCCCGCCATTCCCGGCGTACAACTTGTCCTCCGGCTAGGCGCCCTTCACCGTGGCCCGTCCGGTTCCCAGTCCACGATGGCCTGCAGCAGCTGCGCCACTGATCGGGCGCTGTCCAGCCGGAGCACCGGACGGGCTTCGTCATCCAGCCAGGCCTCATGGCGGGCGCGGCTGCGTCCGCTGAAGTCCGGGTCATCGTAGCCAGCTGCCCACGCCATGAATTGTTCCAGGGCTCCGAGTTCCAGGGATTGCCCGCTCAGGCGCTGCTTCTCGCGTTCTGCAAGACGGCGCAGGCGCACTTGGGGATCCAGCGCCAGGAAAACGAAGGCATCGCACTGCGACAGGACTTCTTCTCCCCATCCCTGCACTGATCCGGACAGTACCCAGGCTTTGCGCGGAACGAAGACCTGGTTCATGAGCATGGTTCGGGCAGCCGGCGCACGCTGCTCGCGGTATGGCGGATCGGTCGGAACCCAGAAGTAGTCGTCGCTATCGGCATGCGGCACGGACCAGGCATCGGCCACGGCGCGCGCGAGGGTCGTGGTGCCACTGCCGCTGGCACCGAAGATATGCAGCCTGCACCGCTTCATCCAGAGCCCCGGCGGCAACTGTGGCTACTTTTCATCATTCTTCCGGCTGCTCCGGCGCCGCCCGTATGAAGCGCAAGCGGCAATGAAGCCAACACCGAACAGGAACGCCAACAGGTACTCAATTCCCATCTGCCCGTGCACCTCGCAATCGCATCATGCTGGGGGCAGTGATGTCCACCGAAACCCCATCCTTCTTGGCTGCCAGACTCGCAGATCGGCAACGACGGCGCAAGCCGATGGCCCGCCCGCAGGTCGCTGAACACGCCCAAGACCAGCCCCTTCCGTGGAGCTGGTCTTCGGCGTCGTGCTGGATCTTGCGGCTTACTTCTGAATCTTCAGTTCGTCGCGGGCGGCCTTTTCGCCGTTCACTGCCAGCCGGTCCGCCTCGTCGATCTCACCGAGGTCCAGCCCCTTGGTTTCCTTCATGAAGAACACCGCCACCAGGGTGACCAGGGCGGCGAACACGATGTACCCGGCCACCGGAACCCAGGATCCGTAGACCTTGAGCAGGAAGGTGGCGATGATCGGGGCCATGGACCCGGCCACGATCGAGGTGACCTGGTAGCCCAGCGAGACGCCCGAGTAGCGCATGCGGGTCGGGAACATCTCGGCCATGATGGCCGGCTGCCCGGCGTACATCAGCGCGTGCACACCCAAGCCCAGCACGATGGTGGCCAGGATGACCGCATCGTTGGCGGTATTGAACAGCGGGAAGGCCGCCACGCCCCAGACGGCCATGAGCACCACGCCGGTGGCGTAGACCGGGCGGCGGCCGAGGGTGTCGGTGAAACGGCCGACGATCGGCACCAGGATCGCGTGGATCACGTGGGCAATGAGCATCAGGCCAAGGATCGTGGAGGTGTCCATGTCCAGCTGGGTGGCCATGTAGGTGATGGAGAAGGTCACCACCATGTAGTACATGATGTTCTCGCCGAAGCGCAGGCCCATGGCGGTGAACACCCCGCGCGGGTAGCGCTTGAAGACTTCGCCCACGCCGTAGCCGGCAGCCGCGTTCTGCTCCAGCTCAGCCTTGGCCTCCTTGAAGATCGGGGCATCGGAAACGCGGGTGCGGATGTAGTAGCCGACGACCACGATCACCACCGAGAGCCAGAAGCCGATGCGCCAGCCCCACGCCAGGAAGGCCGCTTCGCTCAGCGTTGCCGAGAGCACCAGCAGCACCACGGTGGCCAGCAGGTTGCCCACCGGCACTGCGGCCTGCGGCCAGGAGGACCAGAAGCCGCGTTCCTTGTTCGGCGCGTGCTCGGCCACCAGCAGCACCGCGCCTCCCCATTCCCCGCCCACGGCGAAGCCCTGGGCGAAGCGCAGCACGATCAGCAGGATCGGTGCGGCATAGCCGATAGAGTCGAAGGTGGGCAGGCAGCCCATCAGGAAGGTGGTTGCGCCGACCAGCACGATCGCCACCTGCAGCAGGTGCTTGCGTCCGTACTTGTCGCCGAAGTGGCCGAAGACGATGCCGCCGATGGGGCGGGCAATGAAACCGACCGCGTAGGTCAGGAAGGCCTTGATGATGTTATCCAGATCGTTGCCGGTATCCGGGAAGAAGATCTTGTTGAAGACCAGGGTTGCCGCGGTCGCGTAGAGGAAGAATTCATACCATTCGACGACGGTGCCAGCCATGGAGGCTGCTACGACCCGGCGCAATCCCTTGCGCTCGGCCTTCGATGACGTTTCGCTTGCCACTGTGCGTTCCTTCCGCCCACGCCAGTTCCCCCTTTGGGACCGGCCTCATCAGCGAGTATGGCCTAGATCACATCGCGAAAGATAGGCGAAACGAGGCATAGTGGGAGGCGGATTCTGCACATTCAGCGTGCATTTCTGCACACGCAGCGGCGGCTGCTTGAAAGGTCGAGGATGACGGCTTGGGAAAACCCCGCTCACCAGGTGGCGTTGCGAGGCGTGCGCATGGATGCGCAAACCCGTTGCGCCCACTACCACTCCTTGTTCGATGTGATCGCGCTGAAGCACGACTGCTGCGCCACCTTCTACCCCTGCCACCTCTGCCATGGCGAACTGGCCGATCACGAGGCAACGCCGTGGCCGGCGGACCGGTTCGATGAACCCGCCGTGCTTTGCGGGGTCTGCAGCACGCAGCTGAGCCCGGCGAAGTACCTCGATGCCAGTTCCTGCCCGAACTGCCAGGCCCTGTTCAATCCCGGCTGCAAAGTGCATCTGGACTTGTACTTCGAGATGAAGCCAGCCAGCTAGTCCCAGGGCAGTTCGTTCTCTTGTGCAGGCTGCTGCGGGATCACCAGCACCGGACGATGCTGCTTGTGGGCCAGCGCCACGGCGATCGACCCGTCCATCAGCTGGGCCATCTTGCTGCGGATCCCCGGACGGCGGGTGCCGACGACGATCATCTGCGCATCGAGCTGCTCGGCTACCGCGGCCAGCACCTTGGCAGGGTCGCCGGCCACGGTATAGCTCTCGAGCTCGACACCGGTAATTACCGAGGTGATTTCCCAGGCGAGTTCCTCGGAGACCGGGCTGGCCGAAGCCAGCAGGTCGCCCTCGGACAGCTTGTCGGTAATCAGGCGCCCGGAATCAACGTGGATGCACACCAATCGTGCATTCAGCCCGCGTGCCAGCGAACCGGCCGCTGCCAAGACCGCCGGGGACATGCCCGATTCCACGCCCATGACCATAGTGCTCATCAGCTCTACCCGCTTCCCTTATTGGCAGTTCCGGTCGAAGAAACTGCAGTTCACAAATCCTTGAGCTCCATGGCCTGGTCCGTCAGCCGATCAGCGGCAATTTCCCGACCAACCAGCCCGCGCAGGGTGTCATTGACATCCCAGATATTCACGTTGGCTGCCGCCGTGATCCTCTGGCCGTCCTGCCAGAACAGCAAGAACTCTCCACTCTCGATGCTTCCGCGGACCACCGAGGCGTCATCGGGAGAATTATGCCCGACGTATTCCATCCCCAGATCGAATTGGTCGGTGAAGAAATACGGGAGCCAGTCGTAGGATTCTTCCACGCCCATCAGCGTGGCCGCGGCGAGCTTGGCTTGGCGGATGGCATTGTCCCAGTGCTCAACGCGCAGCTGCCGCTGCAGCCTGGTATTGAAGGCCTGGGCGATATCCCCGACGGCCAGGATCTTGGAATTGCTGCTGCGCAGCGAAGCATCCACGACCACTCCCGAATCCACTTCCAGCCCGGCGGTCTGCGCCAGCTGCAAGTTGGGGCGGGCGCCAATGGCCAGCAGCACCACGTCGGCACGCGACGAGCCGGCGTCGGAGAGCACCTGCAGATGCCCGTCCACCTGCTCGATGCCCTGGGCTCGTGCGGTGCGCACATCCACGCCATGGCGTTGGTGCAGTTCCAGCAGGTAGTGCCCGAAGCGTTCGCCGAAAACCTTGGCCAACGGCATCTCGGACGGGGAATAGACGGTGACGCGCGCACCGCGTTGGCGGGCGGTGGCCGCCACTTCCATGCCAATCCAGCCCGAGCCGATGACCGCCACCTGCGCCCCCTCGGTCAGTTTTGCACGCAGCGACTTCGCATCGGCCACGGTGCGCAGCACGTGCACTCCGGGCAGGTCGTAGCCGGGCATCGGATTCTGCCCGCCCACGCTGGCCCGCGACCCGGTAGCCAGGACCAGCTGGTCGTAGTCCACCGCGCTGCCATCGGCCAGCAGCACCTGCTGGCTGGCAGTTTCGATGCTGATCGCTGCGACCCCCAGGCGCAGGGCGACATCGTGGCGTTCATACCAGGGGCCGTCGTGGACCGTGAAGGAGGCAGGATCGTCCTTGCCTTGCAAGAACCCCTTGGACAGCGGCGGACGCTCATAGGGAAGCTCGGCTTCCTCGCTGATCAGCGTCAGCGCTCCCGCATAGCCGCGCTCTCGCAATTCGCTGGCAACAGTAGCGGCGGCCAGGCCGCCACCGGCAATGACGATCGATTCCATGCTGTCTCCAACTCCTCGAGGGCGGTATACCTCGATCGTGGCACGCGAGCATCGCGCTGGCAAGAGCCGGCGGAAGAACCGGGCATTACTAGGGGGATCCTGATAATTCCGGGCCATTGGGGCGCAACTGCCGCTGGCTGCCGGTAAGGTGCCAAGTACCTCGGAAAACCAGCTTAGGAGCCAGCCATGCACACGTCCCGCCATCAAAGCACCGAAGCCGCTGAAGTCCCGGGCCGCTACGTGCTCGTCTTCGACCAGCCAGCTGCCGGCGCCCCTGGCCTGGCCCAAGTCCAACGCGACACCGAACTGCCCCAGCTGCTGGCCGAGCAGGGCTACTCCACCAGCGAATACTTCCCGATGCTGGGCATCGCGGTGGTCTCCAGCGGCACCGAGCAGCTGGAGGACTTCCGCCAGCGCTGCGCCGGGCATCGGCTGCCGGCCTCCGTGGTGCCGGAACTGGTTTACCGGATCCTGCCCGATGCCGCCAAGGTCCCGGGCCAGTCCTCGTTCGCGGACACCGTGGAATTCACCTGGGGCCTGCAGGCGGTGGGCGCATCGCTGTCCAGCTACACGGGCAAGGGAATCAACGTGGCTGTGCTGGATACCGGCTTCGACAGCGCGCACCCGGATTTCGCCGGCCGCACCGTGGATGCCAAGTCCTTTGTCGATGGCGAGGACGCCAGCGACGGCCATGGGCATGGCACCCACTGCATCGGCACGGCCTGCGGTCCGCGCGACCCGCAGCAGGGACCGGGCTACGGGGTCGCCTCCGAGGCCAATATCTTTGCCGGAAAGGTGCTGGGCAGCAACGGATCGGGTTCCGACTCCACGATCCTGGCCGGAATCAACTGGGCGCTGGAAAACAAGTGCGAGGTCATCTCGATGTCACTGGGCGCCGACGTGAAAACCGTGCACCCGCCCTATGTCACCGCGGGACGGCGCGCCCTGGAGCTGGGCTCGCTGATCGTGGCCGCCGCCGGCAACAACGCGCAGCGCTCCGCCGGGAATCCGGGATTCGTCGGCGCGCCAGCCAACAGCCCCTACATCATGGCGGTGGCTGCAGTGGATTCGGCCCTGGCCATTGCCGATTTCTCGGCGCAGGCGCTGGATGCCCAGGGCGGCGCAGTGGATATCGCCGGCCCCGGCGTGGACATCTATTCTGCCTGGCCGGGAGAAAAACGCTACAACACGATCAGCGGCACCTCCATGGCCACCCCGCATGTGGCTGGCGTGGCAGCGCTGCTGGCCGAATCCACCGGGCTGCGGGCCCAGGAGCTGTGGGACAAGCTGCTGTCCACCTCCCGCGATATCCCGTTGCCGGCCGAGGATGCCGGTGCCGGGCTGGCCCAAGCCCCCGCCAGCACGGAAGGCCAATAGGATGTGCGGCGACACAGTGCATATCTATGTGATCACCGTGGTGGCCACGGTGGCCCCCGAGTCCATCGTTGATGAGCTGCAAGCCCGCGGACTGCAGGTTAAGCAGGTGCTCGCTGCCCTGGGCCAGATTATTGGCGAGGGCAGCGAGCAGGTGGCCGCAGCGCTGCGGGAGCTCGACGCGGTCGAATCGGTGGATGCCGAGCAGCACTACCGGGCAATCGGCGAGGAGCGCTAGCTAGCTAGCTAGCTAGCTAGCGCAGGATCACCGTGCGGTTCCCGTAGAGGAAGACCCGGCCCTCGCAGTGCCAGCGCACCGCATTGGACAGCGCCTTGCACTCGGTGTCGCGGCCGGCGGCCACCAGGTCCTGCGGGCCAAAGGTATGATCCACCTCGACGACCTGCTGGGCGATGATCGGGCCCTCATCCAGCTCGGAGTTCACGTAGTGGGCGGTGGCGCCCACGGTCTTCACGCCGCGCTCCCAGGCCTGGTGGTATGGCTTGGCGCCCTTGAAAGAGGGCAGGAACGAGTGGTGGATGTTGATCGTCTTGCCGGTCAGCTCGCGCGAGAGCTCGTCGGAGAGCACCTGCATGTAGCGGGCCAGGACCACCAGCTCCGCTTCGTGCTTGGCGATCAGCGAGAGCAGCTCCGCCTCGGCCTGCGGCTTGGTCTCCTTGGAGATCGGCACATGGTAGTACGGGATGCCGTGCCACTCGACCAGCGACCGGCTGTCCGGGTGGTTGGAGACCACCGCGACGATCTCGATCGGCAATTCGCCGGTGCGGGCACGGAAGAGCAGGTCGTTGAGGCAGTGGTCGAACTTCGAGACCATGATCAGCACCTTGGTCTTCTGGCCGCGTTCGCGCAGCTGCCAGTCCATTTCGAACTGCTGGGCGACCTCGGCGAATTCTGCACGCATCTGCTCCAGCAGGTCGGCCTGCCCCTCGCCGGCGAAGTCCACGCGCAGGTAGAGCCGGCCGGCGGCCATGTCGTCGAATTGCTTGAGCTCGACGATGGTGCGTTCGTGCTTCAGCAGGAATCCGGTGACCGCGTTGACGATCCCCATTCCCTCGGGGCATTGCAGGGTCAGCACGTGGCGGATTTGCTCGCTCATGATTGCTTCAGGTCCTTTCGGCTAGCGGGTTAAACAGCACTGTGCCAGAGCCGGTGTCCGAACGCCACGAACTGGCCGGATTGTTGCTGTGCATGCTTGTGCTTGCGTGTTTGCTGATACAGGCCAGTCCGGCCCCGCCCCGGCGTCGGGACGGGGCCGGATCAGCCGGTGCGGCTAGGCCACCGGTGGTACGGCGAACTCCGCCATGGCGTCGATCAGCCAGTGCACGGTGTGCTCGGTGAAGGAGGCGCGCGGCATGATCCGCCAGCTGGTTTCGCCGGTGCGCCACAGCAGGACCGGGATGTTCGCCAGCGAGGTGGTGATCGCCTGGTTCACGCCGAAAGCGCGCGGGTGCAGGTCCGTCGGGCAGCTCTTGCGCAGCACCAGCGGCGCATCCGGGCCTTCCAGTTCCAGCACCGAGCGGTTGGCCGAGAGGTCCACCACCTGCCCGGGCTCATCGCCCAGGGCCGCGGCGAGCGCACCTGCCAGCTCGGTGTTCTCCGGGCTGGTGGCCAGGAACTCGTCCGGGCCCAGCCAGAGCACCGCGGTGCCCGACACGTCGCCGGCCACCTCGCCCACCGTGGCGGGCAGGCCCACGCCGGTGGCCGCAGACAGCGCCGTGTGGGCTGCCCCGCCCGGTGCGCTGCGCAGCGAGATCTGGGTGGTGAAGGCGATTTCGCGCAGGGACACGCGGCCGGCGACGCTGGCCGCCTGCATCTGGGCTGCCAGGTGCTGCGCCGGCGAGCTGCGCACGTCGGTGTCAATCAGGGTGTCGTTAGCCATCACGGCGGCTTCCTTCCGGGTCGAAGAGAACGAGTTCGGAGACCTGGACGTCGACCAGCTGGCCGCCGACCGGGGTCTTGAGCACTTCGCCGATGCGGTTGCGCCCATTCTTGATCAGCGCCAGGCCGAAGGTGCGCCCCAGGGCCGGCGAGTTGTACGAGCTGGTGACCCAGCCTTCCATCGGGGTGATGCCATCGGTGGCCAGCGCGTCGGCGGCAACCAGCGCGGCGCCTTCGGGCAGGCGCAGCGAGCTGTCCACCGGCAGCACCGAAACCAGGTGCTTGCGGTCCTCGCGCACGTTGTCGGCGCGGCTGTAGGAGCGCTTGCCGACGAAGTCCTTGAGCTTGGAGACCACCCATTCCATGCCGGCATCCTGCGGGGTCACCGTGCCGTCGGTGTCCTGCCCGACGATGATGAAGCCCTTCTCGGCGCGCAGCACGTGCATGGTTTCGGTGCCGTACGGGGTGATATTGAATTCCTCGCCGGCGGCGTACACGTCTTTCCAGACGCGCAGCCCGTGCCAAGCAGGGATGGCGATCTCGAAGGCCAGTTCGCCGGAGAAGGAGATGCGGCTGATCCGCGCCTCGATCCCGGAGTCCAGCACCACGTCCTTGAAGGCCATGAACTTGAAGCCCTCGTTGGACACGTCCACCGAGCTGGCCAGCTTCGCGATGACCTCGCGGGACTTCGGCCCGACCACCGCGACGGTGGCCAGCTGCTCGGTCACCGAGGTGCAGGTGACGTCCAGTTCAGGCCATTCGGTCTGCAGCCACTCCTCCAGCCAGTCCAGCACGTCGGCGGCGCCGCCGGTGGTGGTGTGCATCAGGAAGCGGTCCTCGGCCAGGCGCAGGGTCACGCCGTCGTCGAAGACCATGCCGTCGGCCTTGCACATCACGCCGTAGCGTCCCATGCCGACCTTCAGCTTGGTGTAGCCGTTGGTGTACATGCGGTTGAGGAACTCGGCCGCGTCCTTGCCGCGGATCTCGATCTTGCCTAGCGTGGTGGCATCGAGCATGCCCACCGAGGCGCGGACCGCGGCGGATTCGCGGTAGACGGCCTCGTCCATGGTTTCGCCCGGCTGCGGGTAGTACCAGGCGCGCTTCCACTGGCCGACGTCCTCGAATTCGGCACCGTGCTCCACATGCCAGGAGTGCATCGGGGTGATGCGTGCCGGATCCAGCAGCTGCCCGCGGGTGCGTCCGGCCAGGGCGGCGAAGGCCACCGGGGTGTACGGTGCGCGGAAGGTGGTGGTGCCGATCTGTGCCGGGTTCTCGATGCCCAGCACCGCGGCGATCACGCCGATCGCCGCGACGCCCGAGGTCTTGCCCTGGTCGTTGGCGGTGGAGATCGAGGTGTACCGCTTGATGTGCTCCACGGACTGCATGCCGGCGCCGGTGGCGCGCAGCACGTCGGCCACGGACTGGTCGCGCTGCAGGTCCACGAAGTGGGTCTTGTAGTTCGCCGCGTCATCGCCGTTCAGCGAGGGCACCAGCCAGACCGGGCGGGTTTCCCCGGCCGGAACGGCTACCGCCTGCGGTACTTCTGCGATGCGCTGGAAGTCGGCTGCGCTGGCTGCCGCGGCGCCGGTGGCGGCCCCGGTGCTCAGCGCGCTGGCGGTGTCGAAGCGGCCGGTGACCGCGCCGGCCAGGTGCTGGTTGGCCACCGCGGCGGCCGGGACGAACGCATGGATTGCGGTGTCCCAGTCCAGCTTGCCCTGGCGCTGGGAGTGCAGGTGCACCACCGGGTTGAAGCCGCCGCCCACGGCCAGCACGTCGGCCTCGAAGCGCTGCGGGGCACCCAGGTTGCGCTGCTCGTCCAGCTCGGCGACGGTCACTGCCGACAGCTCGCCGGAGGCGTCGGCCTCGGTGTCCACCACGACGGAGCCGGTCAGCACGGTGACCCCGGCGGCCACTGCTTCCGCGGCGGCCGCGGAGACGGTGGTGCGTGCGTCGATGACTGCAACCACCCCGCCGGTGGCTGCCAGCTCGGAGACCAGCGGGTAGACCGAGTCGTTGGTGGTCGCCACCACGATCTGCTGCCCGGCGCGCACGCCGTAGCGGTTCAGGTAGCTGCGCACCGCGCCGGCAAGCATGATGCCCGGGCGGTCGTTGTTCTCGAAGACGATCGGGCGCTCGTGGGCGCCTGTGGCCAGCACGACCTGCTGGGCGCGGATGTGCCAGATGCGTTCGCGGGAAACGCCCGGCCCGGCCGGTCCGTCCAGGTGCACGGTGCGGCGCTGCGCGGCGATCAGGTAGTTCGCGTCGTAGGACCCGAAGACGGTGGTGCGCTGCAGGTGGGTGGTTTCCTCGGCCGCGGCCAGTTCGCCGGTGACCTGCTCGATCCACTGGCTGCTGTCCAGGCCGTCGATCTGCTCCCCGGCGGTGTCCAGCAAGGTGCCCCCGGCCTCGGCGCGCTCGTCGAGCAGCATCACCCGGGCCCCGGAGCGCGAGGCTTCGCGGGCCGCGGCCAGGCCGGCCGGACCGGCGCCGACCACCAGCACGTCGGTGTGCACGTGCACGTGGTCGTAGTAGGCCGGGTCGGTGGCCGGGTCCAGCACGCCCAGGCCCGAAAGCAGGGTGGCGTTCAGCGATTCGGTGACCGGGACGGTGGTGGCAGGCAGCATCGATTCGGTGATGTCCTGGCTGTGCCGGGCGCCGACGGTCACCAGCGCGTTGGGCTCTTCGACCCCGGCGGCGAAGATGCCGCGCGGGCGGGCAAGGTACAGCGAGTTGCCGCATGAACGCAGCCCGTTGGCCAGCATTGCGCTGGCCACGGTGTCGCCGCGGTAGGCGGAAAGCTGTTGCCCGTTCACTCTCAGGGCCAGTGCTTCCTCGCGGTTAATGCGGGCGCCGGCGCTCTGCGCGGCGGAAAGGCGCTGGGACTGGCTCATCGGGTGCCTCCTTCGGTGGCCTGGATTTCTGGGCGTGCTTCGCCGGCACGGTAGACGGCTTTGAATTCATAGGTGACGGTGTCGCGCAGGGCGTTGAACCACTTGCGGCAGCCGCCGGCGTGGACCCAGCGTTCGGCGAAGATGCCCTTCTTGTTCTGCCGGTAGAACAGGTAGCGCGACCATTCCTTGTCGCTCAGCGCGTTCGGATCCTCCGGATAGGCCACGTGGGCTTCTCCGCCGTACTTGAATTCGTTCTCATTGCGTGGCCCGCAGTTCGGGCAATCAATCAGCATCATGGCGGTTGCTCCTAGTGTGCGACGGCTGCTGCGCCGTGCTCGTCGATCAGGTGGCCGGTTTCGAAGCGATCCAGGCTGAACGGCTTGTTCAGCTCGTGCGGCTCGTCATTGGCGATGGTGTGCGCCAGGGTGAATCCGGCACCCGGGGTGCCCTTGAATCCGCCGGTGCCCCAGCCGCAGTTCACGTACAGGTTCTGGATCGGGGTCTTGGAGACGATCGGCGAGGCGTCCATGGTGGTGTCCACGATGCCGCCCCAGGTGCGCAGCACGTGCGCCCGGGCGAAGATCGGGAACAGCTCCACCGCCGCGGCCATCTGCTCCTCGATCACGTGGAACGCGCCGCGCTGGCCGTAGCCGTTGTAGCTGTCGATGCCCGCGCCCATGACCAGTTCGCCCTTGTGCGCCTGGGAGACGTAGACGTGGATGTGGTTGGACATGACCACCGTCGGGTGCACCGGTTCGAACAGCTCGGAGACCAGTGCCTGCAGCGGGTGGGACTGGATCGGCAGTTCGAAGCCGGCCATTTCGGCCAGCACCGAGGAGTGCCCTGCCCCGGCCAGTGCGACCTTGCCGGCGTTGATGGTGCCGCGCGTGGTCTTCACGCCGGTGACTTTCTCGCCATCCTTGATGAAGCCGGTGACTTCGCAGTTCTGGATGATGTCGACGCCCATTTCGTTGGCCTTGCGGGCGAAGGCCCAGGCCACATGGTCGTGCTTGGCGATGCCGGCGCGCGGCTGCCAGGTGGCTCCCATGACCGGGTAGCGGATGTTGTCGCTCACGTTGATGATCGGGCAGGCTTCCTTGACCTGCGATGGGTCCAGCCATTCGGCGTCCACGCCGTTGAGCTTGTTGGCTTCCACGCGGCGCACCGATTCGCGCACATCCCCGAGGGTGTGGGCCAGGTTCATCACGCCGCGCTGGGAGAACAGGAAGTCGTATTCCAGGTCCTCGGGCAGCTGTTCCCACAGCTTCAGCGACTTCTCGTAGATGCCTGCCGACTCGTCCCAGAGGTAGTTGGAACGGATGATGGTGGTGTTGCGGGCCATGTTCCCGCCGGCCAGCCAGCCCTTTTCCAGCACGGCCACATTGGTGATGCCGTGGTTCTTGGCCAGGAAGTAGGCGGTGGCCAGGCCGTGCCCGCCGCCGCCGACGATGACTACGTCGTAGGACTTCTTCGGTTCCGGGTTGTTCCAGAGGAATTCCGGGTGCTCAGGCAGCAGATCAGCCATGGCTATTCTCCAATCTTCTTCAGGTTCGGGTACAGCGGGTGGGCCGCGGCAAGCTGCAGAACACGATCCTTCAGCTCCGGCAACACCGCCGCATTACCCTCAGCACCAGCAATCAACGCCTGCGCAATGATCTCCGCAACCTCAGCAAACGCAGCCTCCGAGAAACCACGGGTAGCCAACGCCGGAGTACCAATACGCAACCCCGAAGTCACCATCGGCGGACGAGGATCAAACGGCACCGA
>NZ_JBIUVH010000006.1:0-177911 GCF_044742845.1 Glutamicibacter sp. NPDC087831 | reverse complement strand
GGTCAGATCGTGCAAAAACTTCGGAGCGGAAGCCCTGGAGAGGGGCCACAATCGGGTGCCGACGCCGCCGGCGGGGATCACGCCGTGGAATCGGGCTAATAGGTCTGCATTCACGCCTTCCAGACTAATTCATTCGGTGGATAATCCTGTCCATTGAAACCTGTGCAACAGATTAAATACGAAAACATCGCATGAGGTATTACGGGCGGGATTTCGGCCTTTTAGCGCATAATTACCCCTTTTCGGTGAACATGCTCACAGGAACGAGACACGAAATAGATTGGAGCTAGCCAAGTGGTTTAGACTCGCACAAGGAACGCTCGCACAAGTGCGTCAAATCTCATTGTGTGCAATATACACATGCGCCGTTGCGAGCCTTGGAGGTTTAGTTCAGTGTCGAAGACTTCGTCAGGCACCCTATACCGCGGCCATGAAGGCATGTGGTCCTGGGTGGGACACCGAGTCACCGGTGTCGTTATTTTTCTTTATCTGCTGGTGCACGTGCTCGATACGGCCATGGTCCGTGTCGATGCCGGCGCCTACGACGCAATCATTAGCACCTACCAGACCCCGTGGATGGCACTTGGTGAAACCGGTCTGGTTGCAGCAATCCTCTTCCACGCATTCAACGGTCTGCGCTTGATCCTGGTCGACTTCTGGAAGCAGGGTACCAAGTACCAGCGCCAGTTGCTCTGGGGCGTATTGATCCTCTGGGTCATCGTCTTTGCGGGCTTCGCCATCCGTCACCTGTCGATCGCATTTGGGAGCCACTAAGCCATGAGCGTTTCTATTCCTGCTCCTCGCAGCCAGCGCATTGATCCAAAGTACAAGCGCGGACCAAAGTCCCGCGGAAGCTTCGAAATGCTGGCATGGCTGTTCATGCGCCTCTCCGGCGTCGTGCTGATCGTCCTGATCTTCGGCCACCTGATCTCCAACCTGATGGTCGGCGAAGGCATCTCCGGCATCAGCTTCGGCTTCGTGGCCGGCAAGTGGGCCTCGCCGCTGTGGCAGTTCTGGGATCTGGCCATGCTGTGGCTGGCCATGCTGCACGGCACCAACGGCGTGCGCACCATCATCAACGACTACGCAGAGAAGCACGCTACCCGTGCATGGCTCAAGGGCATCCTGTACGTCGCCACGATCTTCATCATCGTGCTTGGTTCCCTGGTGATCTTCACCTTCGATCCATGCGTCGCCGGCAGCCAGCTGCCGCAGTGCTAATTGGAACTCCCCTAGTTCCAGCCAATAGCCACACAGATTTTTAGAAAAGAGAGCATCAAGAATGCAGGTACATAAGTACGACGTTGTTATCGTCGGTGCCGGTGGTGCAGGCATGCGTGCAGCGATCGAATCCGGTCAGCGCGCACGCACCGCAGTGCTAACCAAGCTTTACCCAACCCGCTCGCACACCGGTGCGGCCCAGGGCGGCATGTGCGCAGCACTTGCCAACGTCGAGGAAGACAACTGGGAGTGGCACACGTTCGACACCATCAAGGGTGGCGACTACCTGGTTGACCAGGACGCAGCCGAGGTCATGGCCAAGGAAGCCATCGACGCCGTGCTGGATCTGGAAAAGATGGGCCTCCCATTCAACCGAACCCCAGAGGGCAAGATCGACCAGCGCCGCTTCGGCGGCCACACCCGCGACCACGGCAAAGCCGCCGTGCGACGCGCATGCTACGCAGCTGACCGCACGGGCCACATGATCCTGCAGACCCTGTACCAAAACTGCGTCAAGCACAACGTCGAGTTCTACAACGAGTACTACGTGCTCGACCTGCTGATGGTCGAAGAAGATGCCTACCGCGAGGACGGCACCGCCTACAAGCAGAAGCGCGTTGCCGGCGTCGTCTCCTACGACCTGGCTACCGGCGAACTGCACGTCTTCCAGGCCAAGTCGGTCATCTTCGCTTCGGGCGGCGCCGGCAAGGTCTTCAAGACCACCTCCAACGCGCACACCCTGACCGGTGACGGCATGGGCATCGCCTTCCGCTCGGGCCTGCCGCTGGAGGACATGGAGTTCTTCCAGTTCCACCCAACGGGCCTTGCCGGACTGGGCATCCTGCTCACCGAGGGTGCACGTGGCGAAGGCGCGATCCTTCGCAACTCGGATGGCGAGCGCTTCATGGAACGCTATGCGCCGACCATCAAGGACCTCGCACCACGTGACATCGTGGCCCGCGCGATGGCCAACGAAGTCCGCGAAGGCCGCGGTTGCGGCCCGAACAAGGACTACGTGCTGCTGGATCTGACCCACTTGGAACCAGAGCACATCGAATCCAAGCTGCCGGACATCACCGAGTTCGCCCGCACCTACCTGGGTGTCGAGCCATTCACCGATCCGGTGCCTGTGTACCCCACTGCGCACTACGCAATGGGTGGCGTTCCAACCAACATCAACACCGAAGTGCTGCAGGACAATGACACCGTCATTCCTGGCCTGTTCGCCGCCGGCGAGGTTGCTTGCGTATCGGTCCACGGCTCGAACCGCCTGGGCACCAACTCGCTGCTGGACATCAACGTGTTCGGCAAGCGCGCCGGCGTTGCCGCTGCCGAGTACTCCAAGACCGCCGACTTCGTCGAGCTGCCGGAGAACCCGGAAGCATTCGTCACCGCGCAGATCGAAGGCGTGCTGAGCGGCAACGGCACCGAGCGCGTCTCGGACCTGCGCTCGATCCTGCAGGAAACCATGGACGCCAACGTCCAGGTATTCCGCGACGAGCGTTCGCTGAAGGAAGCGCGCGACGTGATCGAGGATCTGCGCCTGCGCTACAAGAACATCAGCATCCAGGACAAGGGCAAGCGCTTCAACCTGGATCTGCTCGAAGCCATCGAGCTGGGCTTCCTGCTCGACTTGGCCGAGGTCATCACCGTTGCTGCATTGCACCGCAAGGAATCCCGCGGCGGCCACTACCGCGAGGACTTCCCAGACCGCGACGATGAGAACTTCATGAAGCACTCGATGTCCTACCGTGACGCAGAAGCCGTCACCGAGGACATCAAGGGCATCCGCATGGAGACCAAGCCAGTGGTCTTTACCCGTTACCAGCCAATGGAGCGTAAGTACTAATGAGCACCGAACTGCCAGAACCACCGTCAAAGATCGACCTGAAGCCAGGCGTTGGCGGCGGCGGAGAGATCCCGAGCTTCGACATCACCCTGCGCGTTCGCCGCTACCTGCCAGAGGCTACTGCGGACGCATACTGGGAAGATTTCAAGCTGACCATGTACGGCACCGACCGCGTGCTGGACGCCCTGCACAAGGTCAAGTGGGAGCAGGACGGCTCGCTGTCGTTCCGCCGCTCCTGCGCCCACGGCGTGTGCGGTTCCGATGCCATGCGCATCAACGGCCGCAACCGCCTGGCCTGCAAGACCCTGCTCAAGGACCTGGACACCTCCAAGCCGATCACCGTTGAAGCCATCAAGGGCCTGCCTCTTGAAAAGGACCTCATCGTCGACATGGAACCGTTCTTCCAGTCCTACCGCGAGATCATGCCATTCCTGATCTCCAAGGGCCACGAGCCAACCAAGGAACGCTACCAGTCCGCCGAGGATCGCGAGATCTTCGACGACACCACCAAGTGCATCCTGTGCGCTGCTTGCACCAGCTCCTGCCCGGTGTTCTGGACCGATGGCCAGTACTTCGGCCCGGCCGCGATCGTCAACGCCCACCGCTTCATCTTCGACTCGCGCGATGATGCAGGCGACATGCGCCTGGAGATCCTGAACGACAAGGAAGGCGTGTGGCGCTGCCGCACCACCTTCAACTGCACCGAAGCATGCCCACGCGGCATCCAGGTGACCAAGGCTATCGCCGAGGTCAAGCAGGCAATTCTGGCGCGCACCGTCTAAGGACGCGCTGAGGGCCCGAACCGTTCAACGGTTCGGGCCCTTTTTGCATCCCTTCAACGCCCCCGCCTCGCGTGGCATGATGGGCAGTACTCGCCCTTTTCCCAATGCACCACATAGCTGAGGAGCAAACATGGCCAGTGAAGAAACCACCTCGACAACCCAAGCAGGAATCCCGGCAGCCAGCGACCGCAACTCGCTGACGGTGGGCGCCAACGGCCCCATCGTGCTGCACGATCATCATCTGGTCGAGACCCTGCAGCATTTCAACCGGATGAACGTTCCCGAGCGCCGCCCGCATGCCAAGGGTTCCGGAGCCTTCGGCGAATTCGAAACCACCGAGGACGTATCCCGGTACACCAAGGCGGCCCTGTTCCAGCCTGGCGTGAAAACCGAAACGCTGATGCGTTTCTCCACCGTTGCCGGCGAGCTCGGCTCTCCCGACACCTGGCGCGATGTGCGCGGCTTCTCGATGAAGTTCTACACTTCCGAAGGCAATTTCGATCTGGTCGGGAACAACACGCCGGTGTTCTTCGTGCGCGACCCGATGAAGTTCCCGCACTTCATCCGCTCCCAGAAGCGGCTGCCCGATTCGGGGCTGCGCGATGGAACCATGCAGTGGGACTTCTGGACGCAGAATCCGGAATCCGCCCACCAGGTCACCTACATCATGGGCCAGCGCGGCCTGCCCAAGACCTGGCGCGAAATGAACGGCTACGGCTCGCACACCTACATGTGGGTCAATGCTGCCGGAGAGAAATTCTGGGTCAAGTACCATTTCCTGAACAAGCAGTCCGAGAAGTTCGAGACCATGCGCGGGGCGCAGGCCGAGGCACTGGCCGGATCCGACGCCGACTTCCACCGTCGCGACCTGTTCGATGCCATCAAGGCCGGGAATTTTCCCCAGTGGGACCTGTACGTGCAGATCATGCCCTACGAGGAAGCCAAGACCTACCGGTTCAACCCCTTCGACCTGACCAAGGTCTGGTCCAAGAAGGACTATCCGCGCATCAAGGTCGGCACCATGACGCTGAACCGGAACCCGGAGAACTTCTTCGCGCAAATCGAGCAGGCCGCATTCTCCCCCGGGAACATGGTCCCGGGCATGGGGATGAGTCCTGACAAGATGCTGCTGGGACGCAATTTCGCGTACGCGGATGCGCAGCGCTACCGCATCGGCACCAACTTCCAGCAGCTGCCGGTGAACAAGCCCAAGTGCCCGGTCCACTCGTACAACTTCGAGGGGAGCATGACCTACGATCACACCGGGGATCGCAGCGTCTACGCGCCGAACTCCTTCGGGGATTCATGGAGCGATGAAACCGGACCGGCGGAGAATTCCTTCGAGTCCGACGGCGAACTGGTCCGCGAGGCCTACACGCTGCGCAAGGACGACGGGGACTTCGTCCAGCCCGGCATCCTGGTCCGCGAGGTGATGGATGATGCCCAGCGCGCCGAACTGGTGGATACCGTCACCGGGGCGCTGGATGGGGTCATCGAGCCGGTGCTGTCCAACGCGATCCAATACTGGAAGAACATCGACGCCGATACCGGAGCGAAGATCGAGGCCAACGTCCGCCAGAAGTGACTCGCCAGCCGACACGGAAAACGCCAGCCGCGAGGCTGGCGTTTTCTGCAGGGTGAACTAGGCAAGCGAGGAACCCAGCGGAATCTGCTCGCTGAAGTTCCAATCCCCGCCACGGGTATCGAACAAATGGATACGATCCGCCGCGAAGGACAGATGCGCCTGACCCAACGCTGCCTGCGCGGCGTCCAATTGCCGTGCAGCCACGTTCTGCGCGATGGTCAAGTGCGGATGGTAGGCGAAAGCCGATTCGTGCCTCAGCGCGTCGCCCAGCAGCGCGCGGTGCAGCTTCCAGCATTCGTCCGCTCCGGTTTCCAGCGGCAGGAAGACTACTTCGCTGGCCGGCCGGAAGGTCCGGGCCGGACCCAGATGGATGGTGAAGGGCTCCGCCGTGGCGGCTACCCGGCGCACCTGGGCAGCCGCCTTCTCCCAGGAATTCAGGTACGACCCGGACACCAAGGTGATATGCGGGGCAATCGGCGCGGTGGCCTCTCCCCCGTATTCCTGGCGCCACGCGCGCAGAGTCTCGCGGTGCGGCTGCGGCACCGGGATCACCACGCCCAGGGTGTACTCGAAAACCATTGGCTCTTAGACTCCCAGCGGCGGCAGGAAGCCGACCTTCTGGTAGACATCGGCAACGGTCTTCGACGCGACGACGCGCGCCTTGGCCGCACCGGCAAGCAGCAGGCGATCCAGCTCCGCCGGATCATCGAGCAGCTCCAGGGTACGGGTGCGGATGGGAGCCAGCTGCTCCACCACGGCTTCTGCCACAGCCACCTTCAGATGCCCGTACATCTTGCCTTCGAACTCGTTGACCAGTTCTGGCACATTCTTGCCGGTCACGGCAGCCAGGATATCGAGCAGGTTCGAAACGCCCGGCTTCTCGGCCTTGTCGTAGGCCACGACGGACCCGGCGTCCGTCACCGCGGACTTGATGCGCTTGGCGATCAGCTTCGGCTCATCCAGGACGTTGATCAAGCCGGCAGGGGATTCGGCGGACTTGGACATCTTCGAGGTCGGGTTCTGCAGGTCGTAGATGCGTGCGCCCTCCTTGGGGATGAACGCTTCCGGCACGGTGAAGGTCTGCCCGAAACGGTGGTTGAAGCGCTTGGCCAGATCGCGGGCCAGCTCCACATGCTGGCGCTGGTCATCGCCCACCGGGACCCCTTCGGGCTGGTAGAGCAGGATGTCCGCGGCCATCAGGACCGGGTAGGTGAACAGCCCGACGCTGGCGGCATCCGCGCCGCCCTTGGAGGACTTGTCCTTGAACTGGGTCATGCGGCTGGCTTCGCCGAAACCGGTGATGCAGTTCAGCACCCAGGCCAGCTGCGCATGCTCGGGGACCTGCGACTGGACGAACAAGGTGGACTTGTCCAGGTCGATGCCGCCGGCGATGAACTGCGCAGCGGTCTTTCGGGTACGCGCGCGCAGCTCCGCCGGATCCTGCGAGACGGTGATCGCGTGCATATCCGGGATGAAGAAGAATGCGTCGTGGTCATCCTGGGTCTTGACCCAATTGACCAGCGCGCCCAGGTAGTTGCCCAGGTGCAGCGAATCGCCCGATGGCTGCATTCCGGACAGGACGCGGGGACGGGTTGTTTCCATGGTTTTCCTTAGAACTGGTAGTCGACGACCAGCGGCGCATGGTCGGAGAAGCGCAAATCGTAGGCCGAGGCACGGTCTACGTGGGACTTGATGGCCTTGGCGGCTAGCGCCGGAGTGGCCATGTGGTAGTCGATGCGCCAACCTGCGTCGTTGTCGAAGGCCTGTCCGCGGAAGGACCACCAGGTGTACGGTCCCTGCACGTCGCCGGCCAGCTCGCGCGCCACATCCTTGTAGCCGATCTCACCGAAGAACCCGTCGAAGTAGGCGATCTCCTCGTCCATCACGCCGGCGCGCTTGTTGTGGTTCGGCTTCCAGTTCTTGATGTCCTTTTCGGTGTGCACGACGTTCAAATCGCCTACCACCAGGACGTGGTCCTTCTCGTTCTTCAATTCCACCAGGCGCACGTTCATGCGCTGCAGGAAACGGTACTTGTCTTCCTGCTTCTGGGTGCCCAGCTCGCCGGAATGGACGTAGGCCGAGACGACGGTGAAGCTCTCGCCGTTGATATCGAAGTCCGCCTCGACCCAGCGGCCGGATTCTGCGAAGTAGTCCTCGCCGATGTGCTCGCGCACGGCTACCGGCTCGGTGCGCGAGAGGACGGCAACGCCTGCGCGGCCCTTGTCCTTGGCCTCGGCATGCAGGATATGCCAACCCTCGCCAATCAGGTCGCGCAGGATCTTGTCCGGTGCGCGTACTTCCTGCAGGCACAGGATGTCCACGTCACGGGCGGCGATCCAGTCCGCCATATTGCGCTTGTAGGCCGCGCGAATGCCGTTGACGTTGACCGACGCGACGCGCAGCGCGCCGGCGTCCTTGTTGAGAATTTCCACACTGGTAGGTATCACTATTCCAGCTTACAAAATTATGCGATCGATTACGCGCTGATCTGGCCTGCGCCGGAACACGGGCAACGAAAAAGGGCAACGCTTGCGCGTTGCCCTGGACAATTAGTCGATGATTTCGCCATCCATCGGCTTGGCCGGCTTGATCATGTCCCGCGCATTCGTCGCGGTCATTTGGATCGTCTCCAGCGCCCGGTCGATCATGGCCTCGTGATCCTCGCCCCGGCTCTGGCGCTGTTCGGCGATCACGCGTGCCTGGACCTGGACGATCTTGAACGAGTGATCCAGCTTCATGTCGCGCTGGCTGGTGGCTTCGTCAACCACCACAGTGCCGGGCTGGGCGCGCGGGGTGGCCGCCGCGGTGGCTTCGCGCAGCGAGTTGTTGATCTTCTCGGCGCCCCGCTTGAGGCCGAACATCATGAATGCGGCCAGCAGCAGCCAACCGGCGGAGATGACGACTACAAACCAGCCGACGATCTGGTTGGAGTTGGCAGCGAATACCACTGCCACCAGAAGGACGATGACCATGACGGACATTGCCAAAGTTGATGCGTTCAGGGTGACTTTCCTGCCCTGCTTCGCGCTGCTGCCTAGAGGTTCCATGCCGTCAATTCTCGCATCATTACCCCGCTTCAAGCCAATTGGAACCGTGCCCTTTCGCCCACAGCGTGGCTAGCCGAACAGGCTGTGCAGGTCCTGCCCGGAAAGGCTCGCGCGAATCAGCAGGTATCCGCCGATGCCCACCACCCAGCCAAGGGTTTCCTGGGCGTATGCCGAGGCCTTGGCCCCCATTTTCTGCAACCAGGCCTCGATGCGCGGCCCGGCGAGCGCAAGCGCGCCAACCAGCACCAATGCCGGGACGATCATCACCAGGCAGTAGCCGATCAGCGCGAGCAGCTGCAGGCCGGTGCCCCAGCCGGCGCCCTGCATGACGCCAACGGCTGCGAGGTAGGGAAGCATCGTGGGAAGTTCCAGCAGGCCGGCGAACAGGGCCAGGGCAATCAACCCGGTGCGGGTATCCAGCGCAGTGCCCAAGCGGCTGCGCAGGCGCAGCGGCACCTGTTCGGTTGCATCCGCCGGTTCCGGCGCTGCCGGTGCCGCGCCGCTATGCGCGATGGCTTTCTTCCGTGCGCTGGCTTCCTTCTGCGCATCGGTGCGGTAGGTGAGCGCCCAGATGATCATCAGCGCCCCGGCGGCCATTCCTGCCAGCCGGAAGAACCGGTGCTCGAAGATGGCCGGGTCGATGAGCAGCAACCCGCTGCGCAGCAGCACGCCGATGACCCAGTAGAAGCCGGCGATCACCAGCAGATAGGCCAGGACCTTGGCAATGGCCGCGCGGCGTCCCCGCAGCAGCAGCCACAGCGGAATGACCAGGGTGCCGATGCTAGTCGAATCGATCAGCGCCAGGATGAGAAGGGATAGTTCGGGATTGCTTGTCATGATGTCCATGGGTTCCACTGTTCCGCGGCCTGCCGGATCGCGGTATCGGCCAGTGGGCTGCGCCTTCTCCTCCTTAAGGGGGATACCGGCGGGCAGCCAGTTCGGGGATGCTGGAAGCATGGACTTCATTCGGCGGATGGGCAGCGGCGACAAGGAACCCGAGGTCGTCGGCACCTATCTGGTGCTCACCGCCATCTTGCATCTTTCGGGACTGGCCAATCCCCCATGGTTCGCGATCCGCGGGTACGAATGGATCGTCTTGCTGCTCATCGGCTTGGCCGCTGTGCTGGTCCGTCGCCGTTTTCTCGTAGCCAGCTCCGTGGCCATGCTGCTCGCCGGGGCCGGCTTGCTGGCCGTGGGAAGCCTGGGCGGGTACTTCTTGGTCTTCGAATGCGTCTTCGGGTTGTTCCTGCTCGGTTCGGTGCGCACGCGGACGGTGGCGCTGGCGCTGCTGTGCCTGGCGGCCATCTCGCTGGCCATCGCCGCCTGGCTGGTCACCGGGAATCCGCAGGAGGTGGTGCTGGCCCTGCTCATGGCCGGCTTCATCCTCTTCACCCCGATGCTCTGGGCGGAGAATATGCGCACCGCCAAGGAGCTGGCCAAGGCCGAAGCCCAGCGGGCAGAGGCTGTGCAGTCGGCGGCCGATGCCCGCGAGGACCAGCTGGTCGCCGAGCACGACTTTTCCCGCGTCCAGGAGCGCACTGCGCTGGCCCGCGAGATGCATGACGTGCTCTCGGCCAGGTTCTCGTCAATCGCGCTGCTCTCCGGCGCCCTGCTTCCGGCCGCACCCCAGGAGGTGCGGGCTCCGTTGCAGAGCATCCGCGATGAGTCGGTGTCCGGCTTGGAAGACATGGCCGCGATGGTGCGGATGCTGCATGCCGGGGGCCCTGCGCTGCAGGCGCGGATCGAGGATCTGCCTGAGCTGGTGGCCGGATTCGGCAGCCCGGTGCGCTGGGAGTACCGGGTCGCGCATCCGCAGCGCTTCAGTCCTGCGGTGCATACCGCCGCGCACCGCACGGTCTGCGAGCTGCTGGTCAACCACGCCAAGCATGCGCCGGGCACTACCCTGGAAATGAGCGTGATCCAGGACCAGGGCCTGGCGATCACGGCGAGCAACGGCCTGCGGCACGATGCCAGCCGCGGCCCGGGGGCGGGCACCGGGCTGGAGAATATCCGCACCCGCGTCGCCGCGCTCGATGGCCGGTTCGGGGTACGCACCGGCCCGGATTTCGAGGTGCGCGTGGAATTCCCCGGACCAATTGAAGCAATGGAGAAGCCGTGAAAGTCCTGATCGTCGATGACCATGCGACCGTGCGCATGGGGATCCGGCTGGTGCTGCAGGCCGCGGAAGACCTGGAAGTCGTGGGCGAAGCGGCCGACGGGCGATCGGCCATTTCCATGGCCCGTGCCCTGTCCCCCGACGTCATCCTGATGGACCTGCGCATGCCGGTGCTCGATGGCATCGAGGCCACCAAGGCACTGCATGGCAGCTGCCGCGTCGTGGTGCTCACGACCTTCGATGACGACCAGTACCTTTTTGGCGCACTGCAGGCCGGGGCGCACGGGTTCCTGCTCAAGAGCGCCGAACCGCAGGCGATCATCATGGGCGTGCGGGCCGCGGCCCGCGGCGAATCGGTGCTGGATCCGCAGGTGACCTCGCGGATCCTGGCCCGGGCGCTGGCGCCGGAACCCGGCACCGCGAAGCTGCCCGATGGCTTGACCGGCAGGGAACGCGAGGTGCTCGACGGGTTGGCCGAAGGGCTGAGCAACCCGCAATTGGCGCAGCGGCTGGGCATCGGGCAGAGCACCGTGAAGACGCATGTCTCCCAGGTGCTGGCCAAGCTCGGGGTCTCGACCCGGCTGCAGGCGGCGAAGATCGCCTACGCGGCTACCAGCTCACCAGGCAGAACGGGTGGTCCTGCGGGTCCAAATAGACCCTGAAGGTCTTGGACCCTTCGCCGGTCCAGCGCGCACCGAGGTGCAGCACCTGTTCTTCGGCCAGGTCCAGGTCGGCGACTTTCACGTCGATATGCGACTGTTGCGGGTGCACATGCCCGGGCCATTGCGGGGCCACGTACGGGCTGACCGCTTGGAAGGCGAGCGCAGGGTGATCCGGGGCATCGCCAATGGAAACCCAGTCGGGCTCGTTGTCGATGCGCACCATCCCGAGGAGCTGTTCATAGAATCCGGCCAGTGCATCGGGGTCCTCGCAGTCGATGACCATGGCCTGCCACGTGCCAATCATGTGGCCATTATGCGCGCACCAGGTGTTCGCGTCTACCAGGACTCAGCCATCGCGCAGGTGCAGTGGTCGATCAGCGCCTGGACGCGGGCCGGGATCTGGACCCCCTTGGGCGTGATCGCCACGACCGCGTTCGGGTAGTTGGGGGCCTTGAGCTCGCGGAAGGCCAGCGGGCGGCCCTCGATGGAGACCTCGGCATTGTTCGGGCGGCGCATGAGCAGCCCGTAGCCCAGGCCGCGGCCCACCATCGCGGAGACCAGGATCATCTGCGGGACCGAGGCGGCGATCCTGGGCTGCAGGCCCTGGGAGGCGAAGAGCTGCTGCTGGTGCTCGGTGCTCGGGTCGGACTCGTAGATGATCAGCGATTCGTCGACCAGGTCGGCCAATTCCAGCGGCCGGGCGAGGTTGGCCAGCCGGTGCTCGGGATGCAGCACGACCTGCATCTCGGTCTGGTAGATCCTCTGCTTGTCCATGTCCGCGGGCAGCTGCAGGTCGTAGACGAAAGCGACATCGATCTCGCCCTCTCGCAGGGCCGGCAGCAAGTCCTCGTGGGTGCCTACGCGCACATCGAGCTGCACCTCGGGGTGGTCGAACCCTTCCAGCGTGGCCGGAATCAGGTGCGGAGAGAGCGAAGCGAAGCAGCCGAAGCGCACCGGCCCGCGCAGCGCTCCTTCGGTTTGCGGGAATGTTGCACGCAATTCGCCGACATCGGAGAGGATCTTCCGGGCCATGGCGGCGAAGTGCTGACCCGAAGCGGTGAGCCGGATCCCGTGGGCCTTGCGGCGCAGGCACAAGGTCTCCCCGGCATGCTTCTCGATGGCGGTAATTGCCTGCGACAAGGCCGATTCCGAGATTCTCAATTCACTGGCCGCCGAACCGAGCGTGCTGTGTGCGGGAAGTTCAGCCATGATTTCCAGATGGCGCATCGAATACATAAGCCAACCTTCAGAAGTTTTGCAGATATTTGAAGTTTACCTTACTTGTGCTTGGTGCCACACTGGAGTGACCCAAAACTCAGGTGCCAGTGATTGACGCCTCGGTACCACTCGCAAGGGAAGCACTATGACACAACCCAAGGCCGCCAAGGCCAACCAGCGCCGCGTAGCTTTCGCGACGGTCATCGGAACCACCGTGGAGTGGTACGACTTCTTCATCTACGCCACCGCAGCAGGCCTGGTCTTCAGCCAGCTGTTCTTCGAACCAGCAGGCCAGGAGATCGCACTGCTGATCTCCTTCGCCTCGGTCGGCCTGTCCTTCCTCTTCCGCCCGCTGGGCGCATTCCTGGCCGGGCACTTCGGCGACAAGATCGGCCGCCGTGCGATGCTGGTCCTGACCCTGGCGCTGATGGGTGCAGCCACCACGCTGATCGGCGTGCTGCCGACCTACGAGACCGCAGGCATCTGGGCGCCGATCATGCTGCTGCTGCTGCGCATCCTGCAGGGCATCTCCGCTGGCGGCGAATGGGGCGGCGCGGTGCTGATGGCCGTCGAGCACGCCTCCGACGGCCACCGCGGCCGCGCAGGCTCCTACCCGCAGGTGGGCGTGCCACTGGGCATGCTGCTGGCCTCGGGCACCATGGCGCTGATGACCGGGGTGATCTCCCCCGGCGATGCGTTCCTCGAATGGGGCTGGCGCGTTCCGTTCCTGGTGTCGATTATCCTGATCGCCGTCGGCTACTTCGTGCGCCGCTCGGTGGACGAGTCCCCGGTCTTCGAGGAAATCAGCGAGAACAAGGCTCAGACCGCTGTGCCGATCCTGGTGCTGTTCAAGAAGCACTGGCCACTGGTGCTCATTGCCGCGCTGGTCTTCGCCGGCAACAACGCCGCAGGCTACATGACCACCGGCGGCTTCTTCCAGGCCTACACCACCAACCCTGATGGCCCGGTCGGGCTGGAGCGCACCGACGTGCTGGTCGCCGTGGCCTTCGGCGCCGCCGTATGGCTGGTCATGACCCTGGTCGCTGGCCTGCTGGCCGACAAGATCGGGCGCAAGCGCACCTACCAGATCGGCTTCATTATTCTGGCAGCTTCGCTCTTCCCGGTCTTCGCACTGGTCAACTCCGGCTCGCTGGGCCTGCTCTACCTGGCCTTCGGCCTGTTCTCCATCGGACTGGGGCTGACCTACGGCCCGCAGGCGGCGCTCTACTCGGAGCTGTTCCCGGCCTCGGTACGCTTCTCCGGCGTCTCGATCTCCTACGCGATCGGCGCGATCGTCGGCGGCGCGTTCGCACCGACCATCGCCCAGGCGCTGGTGCAGGCGACCGGCGGCACCACCGCGGTGGCCATCTACCTGCTGATCGTCGTTGCAATCTCGTTCACCGCGGTCTCGCTGATCCGCGACCGGGCAGGAATCGACCTGTCCTTCCGCAACCAGGCGGAGCAGGAAGTGGGCGCGCTGGTCTTCGACAAGCGCCGCGCTGAAGCCGTGAAGGCTACCCAGGACGCCTAGGCGCTGCAAGCATAAGCCCGATGGCCCGTTTCCGAACGGGCCATCGGGCTTTTCTATTTCAGCTTGGTGCGCAGCACATCCAGTCGTTTGCGGAACTCGGTCTATTCGATCTCGCCGCGGGCATTGCGTTCGCGCCGCACCGATTCGGCGCCGGCCGCAGCGCGGGCCACATGCCGTCGGCGGGCTGCGAAGATGATTGCACCGATCAGTCAGGATCCAGAAGGTCGGGGCTACCAGCCCGGGCCGTGCCCATGAATGCCGCGGGCAAGCACCAGCCGTTCCCCTCCTCGACGCGCTCGTGGCGTTGGCGTTCGGCCGCTGTCTTAATGCAGTCCTCCCAGCGGCTGCGCCCCAAGCCCACCAGCGGCACCGAGGATACTCCGGGCGTTGGCCTTGCGGCCTTGGCCCGCGGATGCGGGTGCCTGCTCCGCCAGACAGTAGCCCGGTCAGTGAGCGGGGTTCGTCGAATGCAGTTCTAGTGCCAGGTCATGCATGGCGGTGGCCGCCTTGGACGGGGCGACGGCGCGGGGGCGGGCCAGTGCGACGCGCACCGTTCGGGCCACCGGGTGGATAGGGCGCACCACCAGGTCCAGACCCTCGTAGGAAACATCCACCGCCGGGCGCTGGACCAGCACCGCGTAGCCGAGCCCGCGGGCCACCATGGAACGGGTCACCTCGAAGTCGGCGGTGCGGTAGCGGATCCACGGTTCGACCCCGGCGGATTCGAACAGGTTCTGCGTGTGCTCGCGGCTCGGCGGGACATCCAGCAGGATCATCGGCTCGCTGGCCAGCCGCACCAGCGGCACCTTCGGCTCTTCGGCCAGCGGATGCCCCGCGGGCAGCAGCACATAGGGTTCGGTGCGGAACAGTTGGGTGCGCTCGATGCCTTCGGGCAGGCCGAAGTCGTAGACGAAGGCCAGATCCAGCGTCCCGGCGGCCAGCATCTGGAAGATCTCCTGCTGCGTGCCGGCGAAGAAATCGACTTCCACCTGCGCGTAGCGCTGCCCGTATTCGGCGAGCAGCTCCGGAAGCACCGTGGGCGCCAGCGACGAGTAGCAGCCCACCCGAACCTTTCCGGCCAGCACTTCCCCGGCACTGCTGGCCATTTGCTCCAGGTCCCTGGAGGCCTGCAGGATTCCCTGTGCCTCGTCCAGCACGTAGCGCCCGGCCGGGGTCAGGCTCACGCCATGGGCCTTGCGCCGGATGGTCAGCTGCGTGTTCAGCACGCGTTCAAGCTCGTTGAGCCCGCCGGTCACCGCGGAGGCTGACAAATTCAGTGACTGCGCGGCGGCGGTGATGGAGCCCAGCTGCCCTACGGCGGCCAGGCATTCGAGCTGACGCAGCGTAAATTTCGGCACTATTCCTCGCTTATTCAGTGGATATTCCTCGAATATAACCATTTTACCCGTGGTTATGGCCTGCCTCACACTAGTGATTGAACAAGGAACCACTAAGGAGACAGCATGAGCACCGCCCCAGCGACCTGCCCGTTCACCGGCGCCCAGGCCACCCCCGGCACCGCACCAGTGCCGCACGCCAGCACCGAATCCGCAGTCCGCGAGGCCCCGGTCGCCGATTGGGTAAAAATCGAGGACCTGTACCGCGATCCGTTCCCGATCTACCAGCGCCTGCGCGCCGAGGCCCCGCTGCACTGGGTCCCGGCGGTGAACCGCTACATGGTGACCTCCTACGCCGCCTGCCACGAGATCGAGCAGGACGAAGCCCGCTTCTCCGCCAACGAGCGCAACTCGCTGATGAAGCGGTCCATGGGCCACTCGATGCTGCGCAAGGACAACCCGGAGCACCAGGTGGACCGCGACTCCTACGGAGCGACCCTGCGCCCGGGCACCATCAAGAAGCACTGGAACGGGATCTTCGCGCAGAACAACGAGAAGTACCTGGGCCAGCTGCTCGCCAAGGGGCCGGGTTCGGACTTCGTCTGGGACTACGCCGCACCGTACACCGCGGAGAACCTGCGGCTGATCTGCGGCTTCCACAATGCCACCCAGCAGGACATGCAGCGCTGGAGCCAGACCATGATCGACGGCACCGGCAACTACGCCGATGACCCAGAGGTCTGGGCCAAGGCAGAGGCTTCCTCGGCAGAGGTCGACGCGGCCATCGACGAGATGCTCCCCTATCTGGCGAAGAACCCGGACCACTCGCTGCTCTCCAACCTGGCCACCATGCCGATCCCGCTGGAAGCCATCCGCGCCAACCTGAAGATGACCATCGGCGGCGGGCTGAACGAGCCGCGCGACGTGCTGGCCACCACCGTTTGGGCGCTGCTGGAGAACCCCGAGCAATTGCAGGCGGTACGCCAGGACCCGGCTTTGCTCCCCAAGGCCTTCGAGGAATCGGTGCGCTGGGTCGCCCCGATCGGCATGTACCCGCGTGAAACCACCCAGGAGCTGGTGCTCGAAGGCATCAGCCTGCCAGCCGGTGCGCGCCTCGGAGTGGTGCTAGGCGCGGCCAACCGCGACCCGTTGGTCTTCGAGGATCCCGAAACGTTCAACATCTTCCGCGAGAAGAAGCCGCACCTGGCCTTCGGCGGCGGTGTGCACTTCTGCGCCGGCACCTGGATCGCCCGGGCCCAGGTGGCCCAGGTCGCCCTGCCGGCGGTCTTCGAGAAGCTGCCCAATCTGCGGTTGGATCCGGCCACCGCCAGCATCGATGCCGGCTGGGTCTTCCGCGGCATGACCAAAATGCGCGTCCTCTGGGACGCCTAATACAAGGAGCCTTCCATGCCTACCATCACCTTTGAACAGCCAAACGGCACCGCGACCGACGTCGAGGTCGCCGAAGGCGGCAACATCATGCGCGCTGCCGTCACCAACGGCATCGCCGGGATCGTCGGCGAATGCGGCGGCCAGGCCATGTGCGCCACCTGCCACGTCTACGTTAACCCCGAGGATGCAGCTGGTCTTCCAGAACTCTCGGAAGACGAAGACGAAATGCTCGACTGCACCACCGCAGAGCGCACCGCGAACAGCCGGCTGGGCTGCCAGGTTTCCCTGGGCGGCGCATTGCAGTCCATCCGCGTGGCCGTACCCTCCGAACAGGTCTGAAATGCACGAAAGCATCCTGATCATCGGCGCCGGCCACGCCGGCGTGCAGCTGGCCGAAACGCTGCGCGAGCACGGCCATGCCGGCGCCATCACCTTGGTCGACCAGGGCGCACAACAGCCCTACCAGCGCCCTCCGCTGTCCAAGGACTTCGTGGCTTCCGCCCAGGAACCCGAGGTGCTGCCGCTGCGCTCGGAGGACTTCTACGCCCAGCAGCGCATCGAACTGCTGACCGGTGCGCGCGCCACCGCCGTTGACCGCGCCGCACGCACCGTGACCCTGTCCGACGGGCAGCAACGCGGCTATGACCGGCTGGTCTTCGCCACCGGCGCACGCAACCGGGTGCTGTCCTGCCCCGGCGCCGAGGACCCGCGGGTCATCGGGCTGCGCACGCTGCAGGACGCGGAAATCCTGCGCCGGCAGCTGGACGGCGCCCAGCGGGTCGTCGTGGCCGGTGCCGGCTTCATCGGTCTGGAGTTCGCGGCCTCGGCCCGGGCCCGCGGGATCGATGTCACGGTGCTGCACTCCGCTCCCCGGGTGCTGAACCGTTCGGTTTCCGCCCAGCTCTCCAACTGGTTCACCCAGGCCCATCGCGGCGACGGCATCGAGCTGCGCCTGGGCGAAGGCGTGCAGTCCATTGACGTGCAGGAGGATTTGCTAGTGCAATCCTCCGCCGGGGAAAGCTGCCGGGCGGATCTGGTGGTCTACGGCATCGGCGTGCTCCCCAACATTGAGTTGGCCGAAGCATCGGGATTGGAGTGCGAGAACGGCATCCTGGTGGATGCCGCGCTGCGCACCAGCGATGAGCGCGTCTACGCGGTGGGCGACTGCGCCAATGTCGGGCGCGACGGCACGCGGGTGCGGTTGGAGTCGGTGCAGAACGCCGCGGACCAGGCGCGCAGCCTGGCCCGCACCCTGTGCGGCGAGCCCACGGCGTACTCGGAGATTGCCTGGTTCTGGAGCATCCAGGGCCGCCACCGGCTGCAAATCGCCGGGCTGGCCGAGCCCACCGACAGCAGCGTGCTGCTGGGCGACCCGGGCAGCGAAAAATTCTCCATCGCACGGCTGCGCGACGGGCAATTGGTCGCGGTGGAATCCATTAACCGTCCCGCCGACCACGCTGCCGCACGCAAGCTGCTGGCCCGCGGCGAGCGCATCACCGAAGCGATGCTCGCTGGAGCATCCCTGAAGGACCTGGCCAACGCCGCACCGGTCGCGGCCTAGCACCCCCACTACTATCCCAATGAGGTCAGCTCATGAGCACACCCACCCAGCGGCACCCCGGCACCAGCCAGCGGCGCGTCGCCTTCGCCACCGTCATCGGCACCACCATCGAGTGGTACGACTTCTTCATCTACGCCACCGCAGCGGGGCTGATCTTCGCCCACCTGTTCTTCGAACCAGCCGGCGCGCAGATCGGCCTGCTGCTCTCCTTCGCCAGCGTCGGCATTTCCTTCCTCTTCCGCCCGCTGGGCGCGTTCTTAGCCGGGCACTACGGGGACAAAATCGGCCGGCGCGCCATGCTGGTGCTCACCCTGGCCCTCATGGGCGCCTCCACCACGCTGATCGGCGTGCTGCCCACCTATGAGACCGCGGGCGTGCTGGCCCCGATCCTGCTGCTGCTCTTGCGCATCATCCAGGGCATCTCCGCCGGTGGCGAATGGGGCGGCGCGGTGCTGATGGCCGTTGAGCACGCCCCGAAGGACCGTCGCGCCCGGGCCGGCGCCTACCCGCAGCTCGGCGTGCCGCTGGGCATGCTGCTGGCCTCGGGAATGATGGCGCTGATGACCGGCGTGATCTCCCCCGGCGAGCAGTTCATGGCCTGGGGTTGGCGCGTGCCGTTCCTGCTCAGCTTCGTGCTGATCGTGGTGGGCTACTTCATCCGCCGCTCGGTGGACGAGTCCCCGGTCTTCGAGGAGATCGCGCAGAAGAAGGCACAGACCCGCGTTCCGATCGTGGTGCTGTTCAAGAAGCACTGGCTGCTGGTGCTGGTTGCCGCGCTGATTTTCGCTGGCAACAATGCCGCCGGCTACATGACCACCGGCGGATTCCTGCAGGCCTATATGACGGACCCTGAGGGGCCTGTGGGCTTCACCCGCACGCAGGTGCTGCTGGCCGTCTCCTTCGGTGCAGTCATGTGGTTCGCCTTCACCCTGCTCTCCGGGGTCGTGGCCGACAGGATCGGGCGCAAGCGCACCTACCAGATCGGCTTCATCAGCCAGCTGCTGTGCATCTTCCCGCTATTCTGGCTGGTCAACGCCGCTAGCCTGCCGCTGCTCTACGTGGCGTTCGCGTTGTTCGCCATCGGTCTGGGCTTCTCCTACGGTCCGCAGGCCGCGTTGTACTCCGAGCTGTTCCCCGCCTCGGTGCGCTTCTCCGGGGTTTCCATTTCCTACGCTTTCGGCGCGATCCTGGGCGGGGCGTTCGCCCCGATGATCGCCACCGCGCTGGTGCAGGCCACCGGCGGGACCACGGCGGTCGGCTGGTACCTGTTCGCGCTTACCGCAATATCGCTGGCGGCGGTCAGCATGGTGCGTGATCGCAGCGGCATCGACTTGGGTATCGGCAACCAGGCCGAGCAGGAAGTCGGCGCGCTGGTCTTCGACAAGCGGACCGCGGGGCAGCCCGTGCCCCAGGACGCGCTGTAGGATCTGCAGGGATCAAAAAACCGGCAGCCCACCATTGGCGGACTGCCGGTTTTTCGCGTCTACTTCGCGGCGTTGCGCTCTGCGGCTTTAATGGACACCACAATCGGGTAATCGGGTTCTCATCCCACCGCACCGCACCAAGATTTCCTTAGGACCGGACCTCGCTGGATTTCTCTGTAACGTTTATCCAGTGGGCTCTCGACCTCATTGCTTCTCGATGGGGATGTGCAAATCGATTTGCAACGGCGGAGAATTGCGGATGCGATGAAGGGCCGCAGTTTCATAGTCCTGGATACTCTGAAAACCGAGGTGCCTAGCAATCTCAATTCTCATGCTGGTGTTACGAATCGGGAGCGCTTTGATCAGCTCGTCATACGCACAAGCAGTAACATGATCCTTCATCTGCCTGAGAATTTGTGGAAATGGCGAGTCAAAGTTGATCTCGATTGCGTTCTCATCAACCACATCTGGCATGTACTCGACTAGTTTCCTCGCGACCACAGATTTCGAAAGCTGTCCGGTCAGTCTTTCTAACGTCCCGTCCTTTCCTAGCGCCTTCATGGCCGCGCTCTTGGCCTCCTCAACTTTGACCTGAGGATCGTAGCCAAACGTCGAAGCTTGTTGCTCTGCTACTGCCTGCAGCACTTCCGAAGTGTAGTAGAGGTTCTCAATTTCGCTCACCGGCAGAACATGAATACCAAGACTAAATAAGGATTCAATTTCCTGCTCAGATCGCCAGTCCCCATCAACCAAACCGCGTGCTCTGACCCAATGGAAACTCGCACTATTCCGCAGGCCAGACACTGACCGGATGAGCGTATCGCATCCTCCGCTAGGCACCAGTAGCCAATCTGGGAAGAGCACCTTGTAAAGGCTCAGATCATGGCTCGTCGTTTCTCCTTCAATGAAGAGAATCTCCTTCCGCCCACCAAGAATGGCCTGTCGGGCGATTTCAGGCAAGGAGTCGTCCTGTGCAATCTCATGCAGATCCCACTGCATGGCTTGTTCGCCTTCCCACCGCACACCAAACACGGTTAGCACTTTCCCTCTTTGTTCAGAAAGGCTCGCGGCGAGGTCCAGGTCATGGGTCAACACGACAAAAGCACAATCATTACGTGTAGCAATAATGGTTTTTATGAGTTCATCGGAAATTGCTCGATGCAGATGTCTCTCCGGCTCATCGATAATAAACGTCACCCCGGACGGGGCAGTAATAATTTCAGCGGCGAGCAATAGCGCGCTCTTCTCACCATCGGACATCAAATGAATCGGATATGTCACGTCAGAATTGAGATGCTTCGCAAAAAAATTCTCTGTAGAATCCACGCCTATTTCAATTTCCAGGCCCGAAGTTTGAAGCACTGTATTGAACGTGTCGAGAACACGTGGACCCATCCTCCGGGTAACATCTTCAGTGCTCGACCCCGCCTCATACAGATCTACGCGTGCCCTGTTCTCCTGGTTGATCTTGGCTAGCATATCGAACAAGGCAATCCCCGAGCGCTGTGAATCACTGTGATCAAGATAGCGCGAACTAAATTCCTGATCCCAATGCGTGATTTGGGCAAATCGCGTTTTTCGGTCTGCCGGAGTAATGGAAGGTCCCGACTGAGTAAACCACAGTTTTCGTTGCGCTAACACTCTCCGGATAGCCGTTGCCTGCGAATTTCTCGGCATCCACGAAGCCAGAGCAGATTTACCCGAGCCATTCGCCCCTAGGATCGTCAACACCTCTCCCGCACTCACCTGCACGCTGCAGAAACCACCCGTAAACACTGGAATATTCCACTGAGCCAAAGGTGTGGGCACCTCGCCAATTTGAGTCATGAGACCGATATTACGATACCCAACCATCATTCGTTTATTAGCCAAACGAAAAGCCAACGACACACTTACAGAAAAGGACGTCACCTATTAAATCTGATGAACCACTAACATTAATCAGGGAAACGCAAATCTAAATGCTTTCGGAACGGCCTTAAAACCAATTTGCGTCCAGAGGAATTACGTCTCCTAGTAAATACCGCTGCTGGACGTAAAAGACCAACGGCCTGCCATCATGGCAGGCCGTTGGTGTTTGAGTTCATTCGCGTCTAGTTGGCGGCGTTGCGCTCTGCGGCCTCGACCACGTTGTTCAGCAGCATCGCGCGGGTCATCGGACCCACGCCGCCCGGGTTAGGCGAGATCCACGACGCGACCTCGGCAGCAGCCGGATCCACGTCGCCGGTGACCTTGCCATCCACGCGGGAGACGCCCACGTCGAGCACGATCGCGCCGGGCTTGATGGCGTCGGCCTTGATGATGTGCGGCACGCCAGCGGCGGCGATGATGACATCGGCCTGGGCGAGTAGTTCAGGAAGATTGGTGGTGCCGGTGTGGGCAAGGGTGACGGTCGCGTTCACGTCGCGGCGGGTCAGCAGCAGGCCGACCGGGCGGCCGATGGTCACGCCGCGGCCCAGGACCAGCACGTGCTTGCCGTTCAGGTCGATATCGTGGCGGGCCAGCAGTTCCACGCAGCCCAGCGGGGTGCATGGCAGCGGGGAGGCCATCGGGCGGTTGACGTTGGCGACCAGGCGGCCCAGGTTCATCGGGTGCAGGCCGTCGGCATCCTTGGCCGGATCCATGGCTTCGAGGATCACGTCCGTATCGATGTGCTTGGGCAGCGGCAGCTGCACGATGTAGCCGGTGCAGTCCGGGTTCTCGTTCAGCTCGCGCACCTTGGCCAGCAGCTCGTCCTGGGTGGTTTCCTCGGGCAAATCCACGCGGATCGACTCGATGCCCACTTCGGCGCAGTCCTTGTGCTTGCCACCGACATACCAGGCCGAGCCCGGGTCGTTGCCGACCAGGATGGTGCCCAGTCCGGTGGTGTGCCCGGCAGCCTTGAGCTTGGCAACGCGTTCGGCCAGTTCCTGCTTGATGGCGGCCGCGGTGGCCTTGCCGTCGAGAATGCGTGCGCTCACGCTGTTCCTTCCGTAGGTGCCCTGTTCCCAAGGCGGGTGGTGTGCAAACCCAGGCGCGCGGCTCGCACGATTAGCTCCCTGGTGGTTACCCACCTAACGCCAGTCACGCGTTCCAGTGTAGCGAAAATGGCTTCGGGAATGACTTTGAAGTGCGCAGGGTTACCTTAAGCGTGTACTCGACAATCGTGATCGGCGCAGGGCAAGCCGGGCTTGCCGCCGCCTACCATCTGGCCAAGCGCGGCATCGACTTCCTGGTGCTCGACGCAAACCCTGCACCCGGCGGGGCCTGGCAGCACCGCTGGGATACCCTCACGCTGGGCGACGCGCATCATATCCACCCCTTGCCCGATTTCCCGCTCGAGGTGCAGGATTCCACCCGGCCGGCCTCGCAAGTGGTGTCCGAATACTATGCGGAATACGAACAGCGCTTCGCGTTGCCGGTATGCCACGGCGCACCGGTGACCTCGGTCGAAAACGACGGAGAAAACTTCGTGGTGCACGCCGATGCGGATTACCGGGCGCGCACCATCATCAACGCCACCGGGACCTGGAGCAATCCGTTCTGGCCGGTCTACCCCGGGCACTTCGACGGTCCGCAGGTGCACACAAATGGCTTCGTCTCCCCGCAGCAATTCGCCGGGCAGCGCGTTTTGGTGGTCGGGGCCGGCGCCAGTGCCACCCAGTTCATCGTGCAGTTGCGCGCTGCCGGCGTGGATACCCTGTGGTCCACGCGCAGCGCACCGGACTGGCGCGACGTTCCTACCGGTGCCGAATGGGGCCAGGAAGTGGAGCGCCAGGTCAACGAGCGCACCAGTGCAGGGCTGCCGCCGAAGTCGGTGGTGGGCACCACCGGGTTGCTGCTCACCGAGAAGATGCGTGCCGGGATCGCCTCCGGGGCGCTGGTTTCGCGGGGGAAGATCGACCGGCTGGAATCCGACGCCGTCGTCTTCTCCGACGGGTCACGCGAAAAGATCGATGCGATCCTGTGGGCGACCGGCTTCCGGCATGCCCACCGGCATTTGCGCGATCTGAAACTGCACACGGCTCAAGGCGGCATCCTGATGGAGGACGGGGTGGCTGCCGTGGCGGTGCCGGGGCTGTTCTTCGTCGGCTATGGCGCGTCGGCCTCGACTTTGGGCGCTACCCGGGCAGGGAGGAAGGCGGCGCTGGCAGCCAGCAAGTTCCTGTCCGCGGTTGCGGTATAGCGTGCCCAGTTACTTCTTGCTCACCTTGGTTAGCACGGTGGTGTAGCCGGGTTTCGAGGCCGTCACCCACACGCCCAAGGTCTTCCGGGCATCGGCTTTGACGACCTTGTAATTCGGCTTGGTGGCCTTGGGGATGATCTTTCCGGAGCGCGTCCATTGGTAGGAGATCTTCACGTTTTTAGTGTTGTAGCTGCCTGCCGTGGCTTTCAAGGTCTTGCCGGTGGATTTCTTGCCGGTGATCACCGGCTTCTTCAGGACCTTGAGCTTGGCGGCTGCGATCTTCCCGGTCGCAGTGCTGGTCACGGTCTTGGTAGTGTAGTTGGCCTTGGCATAGGTCACCGAGACTGAGATCCGTTGGTTCAGATCTGCGGGTTTGAGCGCGTAGGTCTTTGCCGTGGCACCTTTGATCTTCTGGCCGCTGCGCAGCCACTGGTACTTAGTGGACTGGGCGGAGGGAGCCGGTGTGGCGGCCTTGGCGGTGAGTTTGGAACCGACTTTTGAGGTTCCAGAGACCTTTGGCTTGGCAACCGTGATCGTACCCTTGACGACCTTGACTGCCGAGCTGGCCGGCAGCCATACCGATTCTCCGTCCGCCGCGTGCAGAGTTGCCCGCACGGCGATCTTGCGGTTGGCATAGGACTGAGGTGGGGTATAGGTTTTCGCGGTAGCCCGCGGAATCTCGAAACCGTCGACTAGCCACTGATAATGGCGTGTGAACTCCGGGAAGTATGCGGCGTCGAGGGAAGCGGTGAGCTTCTGTCCCACGATCTTGCTGCCGCTGATCGTCGGCTTGGCGATCGAGGCGACTGTCGCGGCAATCGGCGCTCCGTACTTCATCGTCCCCTGCGCCGAGGGGACCCATACTTCGCCGTTTTGACGAACTGCTTTCGTCTCGTAGTTCAGCGCGATGACTTTCTTGGAGTCTTCGCGCACCAGCTGGTAGCTCTCTCCCACGGCACCGGGAATCGGTGCCCCGTTGCGGGTCCACTGCAGGGCCGTGTATGGGTAATTGGTTGTCGGTGCCAGCAGGGCATCTCCCACGACCGCCGCGTCATGGCCCGCCAGCGACGGGTTCCTGTTCAGTGAAATTCGGCCGAGCTGGGCAGTATCGCGCACGCCAATGTGCCAGCTGGCTGCGTAGCTGACAGACTTCAGATTCTCCTGTCCCGGGATCACCGCCTCGAAGTCGGTGAGTTCAGCCGCCACACCCGCGAATCCAGCTTTGTTCGCGGTGAATCCGGTGGGGCTGATCTGGCCCAGGATTCGTTCGCGGGTGTATTCCCACGGCTTGAGCACACTGCCATCCACCGTGATCACCGGTTCAATTTCCGTGCTGGCACCGATCTTCAGTTCGATGAGCGGCTTGGTGTAGCTGGCCAGATCCAGTACTTCGAGATCAGACAGATCCTTGGCCCAGCGATAATCCGTCGAACTCGTGGCGAGCACTTCAAGTTCCTTCAGGTCAGACAACTGTCCCAGCCCAGCCAGCTGCACCTGCTGCCCCTTGGGGAATGTCAATGACAGTGACTCCAGCACTGGCAGCTTGGCTAGTTCCGCGATGATTTCCTGTGGAGCCTTATTGATCCGCACCGATTGCAACTGGGGGTTGGCGGCCAAGACTTCCAGCCCACCGAGCGCCTGCTCCTTCTGGGTGTCGACGCCGATCCACTGGATATCGCGCGTCATCGGCAGTTCCTGCAACGATGCCACGTTCTTGCAGGACAAACCCACGACGACACTAGCGGTCTCATCCATGTACTCGAAGCAGTCTGCAGGGCTGATAGCACCGTGGGCTGGGGGCACGAGCCCGGCGAATACCAAGGCGGTGGCGCCTATAACCGAAGTAAAACGATGCAGCAGCCTCATGTGTTTCCCCAAGCGTGAAAATGCCAAATTTATAGACATCATGTCACAGTGCGGCCAGGTATTGATCATTAGTTCGAACGGTGTTTTTTGAAGACGCATAAAGCACCTCGGCTGAGTGCGGAAACCTGCTGATGATCCAGTAGCTTCGACGCCTAACTGTGTAACTCCACCGAGACGAATGTGCATGCAGCGCGCCAGCCGGTTAATCTCAATGCATGAACAATTTCATCGTCACCCTATCTTGCATCGACCGTCCCGGCATCGTCCATGCCATTTCCGGGGGTCTACTGGGTGCCGGTTGCAATATCACCGAGTCCCAGCAGTTCCTCTCGCCCGAAACCGGCACCTTCTTCATGCGCATCGAGGTAGCCACCGAGCAGTCCCTGGAACAGATCCGCGCAGGACTCGCGCCCATCCGCGACGATTTCCACATGTCCCTCCGTGTGGACGATGGCGCAAAGCGCACCCGCACCATGATCATGTGTTCCAAGGCCGGGCATGCGCTCAACGACCTGCTGTTCGCCCAGCGTGCTGGCACCTTGCCCATCGATGTGCCGGTGATCGTCTCCAACCACCTGGATCTGAAGCCGATGGCCGATTTCTACGGGGTGGACTTCGTGCACCTGCCGGTGACCAAGGAGAACAAGTCCCAGGCCGAGGCTGAGCTGCTCAAGCTCGCCGAGGACTACGGCATCGAACTGGTGGTGCTTGCCCGCTACATGCAGATCCTTTCGGATTCGCTCTGCGAGCGCATGGAAGGCCGGGTCATCAACATCCACCACTCCTTCCTGCCCTCATTCAAGGGCGCCAAGCCGTACCACCAGGCCTATGCACGCGGCGTGAAGCTGATCGGTGCCACCGCGCACTACGTCACCGCGGACCTCGATGAAGGTCCGATCATCGACCAGGAAGTCACCCACGTCTCGCACACCCGCACCGCCGAGCAGCTCGTTGAGCTGGGCCGCAGCGTGGAGGGCCGGACGCTGACCCGCGCCGTGCAGTGGCATGCTGAGCATCGCGTGATGCTCGACGGCCAGCGCACCATCGTCTTCTCGTGACTCGCCCCGTGCGCCTGAGCCAATTAGAGTAGGTGGCATGAGCCACATGATTACTATTGACGGGTCGACTCCACAGGTCGGCGAGAACGTTTTTGTCGCACCCACCGCAGTGTTGAGCGGGGATGTCGCCCTCGCGGATCGCTCCAGCGCCTTCTATGGCGTCTCCGTGCGCGGCGATTCGGCGCCGATTCGTGTGGGTGAAGGCACCAACTTGCAGGACAACGTCGTGCTTCACGCCGATGAGGGTTTTCCTTGCACCCTGGGTGCGGGCATCTCGGTGGGCCACTCGGCCGTGGTGCACGGCGCCACCGTAGGTGACGGCTGCCTTGTGGGCATGAGCGCGACCATCATGAATGGCGCGGTGATCGGCGAGCAGTCGCTGGTTGCTGCAGGTGCACTGGTGTTGGAAGGCACCCAGGTTCCGCCGCGTTCCCTCGTTGCAGGTGTTCCGGCCAAGGTCCGCCGCGAACTGAGCGATGAAGAAGTCGCCGGGTTGAAGACCAACGCTGATCACTATCTCGTGCTGGCAGCCAAGCATCTGGAAGCCAACGCCTAGAGTTTGCGAGGTTCTGGAAGCGCACTGCTTCCAGGACCTTTCGCTTTAAGCATTGTGCGTGCTGCTCATGGCTCGGCGATTTCGACGTCCAGCAACCCAGCACGCCACTTCACCGTGGTCTCCTCCGCCAATGCTTCGGCCTCCAACCCTTCGGCCGGAGTCATGAAATAGGTGTTGATCCGCAAATTCTGCTCCGGATCCAACTCCGGCGGCAACAGCACCATCGGCCGGCTCCCAGGGATCTTCACCGCCTGGAACAACCCGCAATGCCTGGCCGTATGGTGAATCAAGCAATTCAACACCGCAGACTTGATATCAGTGCGCCCGCCCTTCTCCCACGGATCCAGATGATCCGCCTCGCACCGCTGCGCAGGCATGCTGCACCCGGGATAGGAACAGCCTCGATAGGCTGCCCGCAGGGCTCGGACTTGGGCCTTGGTGAATAGCCGCTGCGTTCGTCCGAGATCCAAGGGCAGGCTCTTGCCGTTCAAAACCACCGGGAGAATCCCGGCATTGCACAGTGCGGTCCTGGTTTCTCCCGGGGATAGCAGAATCCCCGAGGAGGTCACAGCGAAATCCTCGGTTCGCTGCTGCAATTTATCCCAATCCAAGATGACGCTCACCTGCGCGCTGGCAAGTCCTGATTGCTGTTCCGGCGGGCCTCCGCTGGGTTTCCGTTCGCTCATCAGCAAGGCCATGAAACCAACGAGTCGTCTTCGCTCGGGTTTCAGGTCTTCCCATTCAGCGTTGGCCGGCTTCGCTTCGGCGGAAGCAACTTCTGGCTGGAGCTCATCATTTCCGCAGTGGAGATTCTCGTCTTCCGAGTCGAGATCTCCAATGTCCTCCGTAGCGTCGCCACCCGGTCCGTCTTTTGCCCAGTCGGGTTTGCTTTCATCATCGTCCCAGCCGCTGGTTTCCTCACCGGTGAACTGGGCATCAACGTCTTTCAAGCCCTCGCGGTTGCCGGCTACGGTGGACGGATTATCCAGATTGGCGAAGTAGGCCTCGATGTATGCGGCATGCGATGGGAGAACACGAATGATGTATTCAACCAGCCCTTTGCGCATACCGCGCTTGAAGATCCCGATTCCGTCGAGCAGAGCCTTGAGCGGGCGCTGGCCCGCTTTGATCTGCGAGACCATGTCGTTGATGTGCTTGCGCGCTGACTTGGGCTCTGAACGCAGGAAGGCTGCGGATTCTGCCTGGAGCTGCTGCTTCTTCGACTCTGCGGCTTTGCCTTCGCCCAGATCCTTGCGGAGCGAATGCAGCTTCATTGCCGCCGAGGCCACCAGCCGCGGATCAATGCTCGGGTCGTCGAACTGCGTAGCAAGCTCCGGCAGCCACGGATCAGTCGGTTGTCCTGCCTCGTCCGTGCCGCCAAGCAGGCAGTCGGCCTGCACCAGGCGGGCGGCGGCGGTGCTGCGCGGGATATCCAGCCAGCCGGTCATCAGTCCTTTGGCATCCTTGAAATGCGTGCGCGCTGTCGTGGTGCGCCCCTTCGCGGCTTCGATTTGCTCGACGGTGGGGTGGGCCCCGAGATCGGAGATGGCCTGGAAGGATTCCTGGTCGAGCTTGTGGGCGCCGGTACGCCGCAGGGCAGCTGCCGCGTGGACCTGGGTCCGGGCGAGAGATTGGGACGTGTCTTCAGCGAGCATCGAAAAATAGGCGGCCTGGCCGGCGGTGAGGCCGCCTTGGGCCAGGACATGGGTCGCTGAAGCGGCCAACGCGTTGGCGTCGGCCAGGTCCTTCAGCGCTTGCGCGATTTCTCTGCTCATGGGTACACCATGCCCCGCAGAAATGGATCTGCAGGGCATGCGTGTACGGGCTGTGGACAAGTCTAGTTGCCGGCTTCAACCGGCAGCCAGAGCTCGCAGGTCGCGGTGCTGAAGTCCGGGGCCCGATCGAGCACGGCGACAATGGACGGCCCCACGCGCAAACGCCACGGATTGGACGGGAACCACGCGGTAGCGGTGGCGGCGTAGAGGTCCTGCAACGCCGACGGGTAGGGTCCCGAAGCGCTGAAGACCGCCCACTGGCCAGCAGGAATCTGGATCGCGTCCAGTTCCTTGGGCACCTCGCTGCCACCGGGTATGGCTACGCCGTGCAGGTAGGTCAGCTCGCTTCCTTCGCGGTAGTCAGGGTCTACCTGGTCGCTGACCTGCAGCAAACCGGCAGGTTGCGCGGAAGACAGCTCCTTGAGCCGAGCGTGCTCGGCTATCGGGATGGAGGCGATGTGGGCTTGGATGTGCGGGTTGGCACCGTTGTGAATCAGCGGTACCTGCGTGGCGTATCCAATGAGCTGGAATTCTTCTCGATCAACTATTCGTGCATCCATGGGACGATTCCCTTCGACGGTCAGGCTGAACCTGATGATTGGTTGGCTTCGAAGGGGGCCACCATTCTCGCGGACATCGGCCACGGACGCGCCATGCACCGCTCGGAAGGCCCGGCCGAATGCTTCGGCCGAACCATAGCCGTAACGGATCGCGATGCTCAGCAGGTCCTGACCGGCAAGCAGATCCGCGGCGGCCTGGGTCATGCGGCGCCGGCGGATGTACTCGGAGACCGGCATGCCGGACAGCGAGGAGAACATCCGTCGCACATGGTATTCGGTCGTACCTTCGGCGTGCACCAAGTCAGCGAGGTTGATCTCGGCGCGTAGCTGAGCCTCGATATGCTCGATGAGCCGATTGAGAATTCCGATCATGATTCCACCCTTCCCCAACTACTATTCTTCAGGGTAGGGGCACGCCGCCCGATAATCGCGGTTCGATGCGATCAGGCGTTTTCCAGAGTCTTTTCACATACCCGGGCGACGACCGGTTTGGACGCCGCGCGGGCCGCGGCCAGGCCGCGTTCCAGATCGGCAATCAGGTCGTCGGCTTCCTCGATGCCCACCGAGAGGCGGACCAGATTGGCCGGGATTTCCAGCGGGGTGCCGATCAGCGAAGCATGGGTCATTTCGCGCGGATAGCAGACCAGGGATTCCACCCCGCCCAGGGAGACCGAGAGCTGGAAGTACTCCATGGATTGGGCGAAGGCGCGGGCGGCGGCTTCATCCGAGAGCTGCAATGAGAGGATCCCGCCAAAGCCGCGGCCGGCCGCGGACTGGGACTTGGCCAGCTCGTGGCCCGGGTGGCGTTCCAGCCCCGGGTAGTAGACGCGGGTGACTTCGGGCTGGTCATCGAGCCAGCGGGCCAGGGTGGAGGCGGTAGCCCCGTGGCGTTCCATGCGCAGGCCCAGGGTCTTCAGCCCGCGGGCGGCCAGGTAGGAATCCTGCGGACCGGAGACCGCGCCCCCGGCAAACTGCTGGTAGCCCACGGCTTCGGCCAGGCTCTGCCCGCGGTGCAGGTGATCGGCCACGATGACGGCCCCGCCGAGCACATCGGAGTGCCCGCCGATGTACTTGGTGGTGGAATGGACCACCGCGTGGGCGCCGAAATCCAGCGGGCGCTGCAGATACGGGGTAGCGAAGGTATTGTCCACCACCAGCAGGGCGCCGTGTTCGCGGGCGATGGCAGCCCAGCCGGCCAGGTCGGCGATGCCCAGCAGCGGGTTGGACGGGGTTTCCACCCAGAGCAGCGCGGTGTTCGGGCGCATCGCGGCGCGCACCGCAGCCAGGTTGGTGATGTCCACCGCCGAAGAGGTGATCCCCCATTTGCCGTGCAGCTTGGAGATCAGCCGGTTGGTGCCGCCGTAGCCGTCGGCACCCAGCACGATGTGATCGCCTGGCGCCAGTATTGCGCGCAGCAGCGCGTCTTCGGCCGCGATTCCCGAAGCGAAGGAGAAGCCGGCGGTGCCGCCTTCCAGCGCGGTGAGCTGGGATTCGAACCCGTTGCGGGTCGGGTTGGAGCCGCGCGAGTACTCGTGCCCGGCGCGCAGCACGTTGATGCCGTCCTGGATGAAGGTGCTGGTCTGGTAGATCGGCGGGATCACCGCACCGGTGTGCGGGTCCTTGTGCTGGCCGGCGTGCACGGCGAGGGTGTTGAAGCCGCTCATGCGAAACTCGCTTCCTTGGTGCCGGCGGTGGCCTGGGTTGCGGCCAGTGCGTGATCCAGCGATTGGGTGATATCTGCGAGCAGGTCGGCGGGGTCTTCCAATCCCACCGACAGGCGCAGGGTGGAGGTGTTCAGGCCCGCGGCGGCCAGCTGCTGCTCCGAGAGCCGGCAGTGCGTCATGGTGGCCGGGTGGGAGACCATGGTGCGGGTGTCCCCCACATTCGCGGCCAGGGAAATCAGCGCCAGCCCGTCGATCACCGGGGAAACCAGCGACGGGTGGGCCAGCTCGATGGCCAGCACGCAGCCGGTGCCCTTCGGGGTGATCTTCGCGGCCAGCTCGTGGCTCGGGTGGGTGGGCAGCGATGGGTGGTGGATGGCCGCGATGCCCGGATGAGCGGAGAGCTTTTCGATCAGCGTGGTGACACTGCGCTGCACGTGCCCGGCACGCACCGGCAGGGTCTCGATTCCGGCCAGGATTCCCTGGGCGCTGGCCGGAGCGAGGGTCGGGCCCAGGTCGTGCAGGAACTTGGAGCGCACCAGCATCGCGTAGGCGGCCGGTCCGTGGCGCTCAAGCAGCGAGGTGTTGTTCAGGCGCACCCGCGGGGCGGCGATCTGCGGCCAGCGGGCGGCATCGGAGAAGTCGAATTTGCCCGAGTCCACCACCACCCCGCCGAGCACCGAGCCGTGCCCGGCCAGGCCCTTGGTGGCCGAGTGCACCACGATGTCGGCACCGATTTCCAGTGGCCGCACATTCAGCGGGGTGGCCAGGGTGTTGTCGACCACCACCGGGATGTTGTGCTCGTGGGCGATCGCCGCGATGGCGGGCAGGTCGGCCACGGTGCACAGCGGGTTGGAGACGGACTCCAGGAAGAACGCCCGGGTGTCCGACTCAATGGCAGCGGCCCAGGCGGACGGATCGGCCTGGTCGACAAAGCTGATGCGGATGCCGAAGTCCGCGAAGGTGTCGGTGAGCAGATCCACGGTGCCGCCGTAGAGCGAGGAGGAGGCCACGATGTGCTTGGGACCCTGGGTCAGGGCCAGCAGGGACAGGGCGACCGCGGACTGGCCGGTGGCGGTGGCTACCGCCTGGGCGCCGCCTTCCAGCGCGGCCACTCGCTGCTCGAGGATCGAGACGGTGGGGTTGCCGGTGCGCGAGTAGGTGAAACCGGCCTGGCGCAGCGCGAACTTCTCGACCGCTTCGGCATGCGATGCGAATTGGTAGGCTGCGGAATTGTGCAGTGGCGGCAGCATCGGGCGGAAGTCTCCGCTCGGGCGGTACCCTGCGTGCACCGCGTCGGTTTCCTGGCTCATGGCTCCTCCTCGTTTTTCTGCGAGGGAGTGCACCGATTAGGCATCGTGCAAAGGCACGAAGCACAGCGCGAAAACGCGTTCGGAACTGCTCCATCGTTCCTGGCATTAGCACCTTTCGGTTTCCCGATGGTTGCTGCGACGTCAACGAGCCAGATCTCTTAGTCGCTCTTGATGGTTTGTTGTTCTTCCATGGTTGGCCATGGGCTGCGAGGGGTGCAAGCGCTATCGGGCGGCCGGCTTCATACAAGGCCGCCAAGCTTCATATGTCGTGAACTTGTCATGATGACGCGGTGGCCGGTGCCACTTTATGACGCGAGCTTTTGAGCGGAATCAGCGTGATGCAGGGGTTCTGCCGGAAGTTTGTGACGATGGGCCGGCGATCGATGACCGAGAGTTACGCCTGGGGCGGCTCAGCCGAGCACCTCGACCCCGAAGCTGGCGACCACGGTGCGGACTTCTTGCAGATAGCGCTGGGCCTGGTCGGTGAGCGGAATGGCGGCGTGGCCGATCCAGCCGATCTCGATGCGCTCCTCGATCGCCAGCGGGATGGCGACGATGGAGGGATCCAGCTCGTCGCTGATGATGCCGGTGGAGATCGTGTACCCGCCCAGGCCGATCATGAGGTTGAAGATGGTAGCGCGGTCGGAGACCTGGATTTCGCGTTGGCTGGAGCGGGTGGAGAGCACCTCCTCGGCGAAGTAGAAGGAATTATTCGCGCCCTGGTCGAAGGTCAGCCGCGGCAGGTCTTCGAGGTCTTCGAGCGTGACCTGGCTTCGGGTGGCCAGCGGGTTGCTGCGCGAGATGAAGATGTGCGGATCGGCCAGGAACAGCGGGTGGAAGACCAGCCGGGATTCGCGCAGCAGCTTGTCAATGACCTTCCGGTTGAAGTCGTTGAGGTAGAGGATCCCGATGTCGCTGCGCAGCGTGCGCACGTCCTCGATGATTTCTTCGGTGCGCGTCTCGCGGAGCGAAAACTGGTATTCCTCGGCGCCGCTGGCCTGGACCATCCGGACAAACGCGTCCACAGAAAATGAGTAGTGCTGGGTGGAGACGCCCAGCAGCCGCCTGGCGGAGGGGCGGCCGAGGTAGCGATGCTCCAGCAGCTCCACTTGCTCCAGGACCTGCCGGGCGTAGCCAAGGAATTCTGCGCCCTCGGCGGTGAGCGTCACTCCCCTGGCCGAGCGCACCAGCAAGGTGCGCCCCACCCGTGATTCAAGCTCCTTCATCGCCGCCGACATGCTGGGCTGCGCGACGTAGATCAGGTCGGCGGCGGCGGAGATGGACCCCTCGGAGGCCACCGCCACGAAATAGCGCAGCTGCTGAAGTGTCAAGCCATTTGTTCCCTGAACCATAGCCAGAGTCTATATGAATCCATAGTTATATCGAGTTACCTGATATCAAGAATCACCCTGCATGATTGACGCAACGACTTCCCCTCGGCCTGCCCAGGCCTCCCAAATACAGATTGGCCATCATGGCAGACGCATTAAATTTCAGCATTAGCACCACAAGATTCGACGAGAATTATTCCCCTTCTGCGAATTCTCGAACCACGACAAACTTCGCCAACTTGGCGCGTGGAGAGCGCCGCGAAGAGAACCTTCGCAATGCCCTGACAATGATCAACCGCCGTTTCAATTCCCTCGCTCACTGGGACAATCCCCAAGGCGACCGCTATTGTCTTGAATTGGAAATCATTTCCGCAAATGTGCATTTTTCTGCCAATAATACCGATCAGGAATTTCCACTTTTAGAAGTGCTTGAAACCACGATCGTGGATAAACTCACGGGTACTCGGTCCCAGGGCATGGTCGGCAATAATTTTTCTTCTTATGTCCGCGATTACGACTTCAGCGTGGTGCTTCCAGCTTCGTGCAATGACAGCGGAGCCCCGGTGCTTCCGGAAGATTTTGGCGATCTCCATGGGCAGCTCTTCCAGCATTTCTTGAACTCACAGGCGTACCGTGAGCGTTTTGCCCAGTTGCCGGTGGTCTGCATCAGCGTCTCGACTTCCAAAACCTATTTCCGCGCCGGCAACAGCCATCCAGTGCTCGGTTTGGAATACCAGCAGGATGAAAATTCATTGACCGACGCGTACTTCGGAAAAATGGGCTTGAGCGTGCGCTACTTCATGCCGCAGGGTGCTGTCGCACCGCTGGCTTTCTACTTCCGTGGCGACCTGCTCAACGACTACACGAACCTGCAGCTGATCAGCCTGATCAGCACCATGGAGACGTTCCAGAAGATCTACCGCCCGGAGATCTACAACGCCAATTCGGCGGCTCCGGCTGTGTACCACCCGAGCCTTGGCGCCGAGGATTTTTCCCCCACCCGCGTCTTCTATGACCGCGAAGAGCGAACCCAACTGGGCAAGATCCAAGGCAAGTTCACCGAAGAGCATTTCATCATCCCAAATCGCCAACTGCTCGATCTGTGGTCCGCTTCCTGCCCGACACCCGTCGCCTAAGATCCAGAAAGATTCCCTTATGACTTCCCCGCTTATCCCCACGTCGATTGTAGGCAGCCTGCCCAAGCCGTCATGGCTTGCCGAGCCTGAAAAGCTCTGGTCCCCTTGGAAGCTTGAAGGCGAGCAATTGCGCGAAGGGCAGCAAGACGCCATGCGCGCAGCGGTGCTCGAGCAGACCCAGCGCGGCATCGACATCATTTCCGACGGCGAGCAGTCCCGCCAGCACTTCGTTACCACCTTCATCGAGCACCTGAGCGGTGTCGATTTCGAGAAGCGCGAGACCGTGCGCATCCGCAACCGCTACGACGCCAGTGTTCCCACCGCCATCGGTGCCGTAGAGCGCGAAAAGCCGGTCTTCGTTCAGGACGCAAAGTTCCTGCGCTCCTGTACCGACAAGCAGATCAAGTGGACCCTGCCTGGCCCGATGACCATGGTTGATACTTTGTACGATGCGCACTACCGCAGCCGCGAGAAACTGGCCTGGGAATTCGCGACCATCTTGAACCAGGAAGCCCGCGAGCTTGAGGCAGCCGGGGTGGATGTCATCCAGTTCGACGAGCCTGCCTTCAACGTCTTTTTTGATGAGGTGGCCGACTGGGGCATCGCCGCACTGGAGCGCGCCTGCGAGGGACTCAAAGCCGAAACCGTAGTCCACATCTGCTTTGGCTACGGCATCAAGGCGAATAATGACTGGAAAGCGACTCTCGGTGCCCAGTGGCGCCACTACGAGAAGTCCTTCCCGCTGCTTCAGGCTTCCTCAATCGACACCGTTTCGCTGGAATCCCACCACTCGAATGTCCCGCTGGAGGTCGTCGAATTGGTGCGCGGCAAGCGAGTGATGCTTGGAGCTATCGACGTGGCCAATGACGCCGTGGAGACTGCCGAGGAAGTGGCGCAGACCCTGCGCAATGCTCTCGAATTTGTCGATGCGGACAAGCTGATTGCCAGCACCAACTGCGGCATGGCCCCCTTCCGCCGCGATGTGGCCCTGGCCAAGCTCAGTGCGCTCAGCGCAGGGGCTGGCATCCTGCGCGAGGAGCTTGTTGGTGCCCGCGTCTGAAGTGATAGAATCGGCGACACCATCGTTGCCCGCGGATGACCTCAAAGCGATCTTCCGCGGGCACCCCGGTACGAGGCAGGGGAAGCAAGCGCGACGGTAGACAGGACGTTCGGGATCTCTAAGACCACTCTGATCAGCATCCTGAACGAACACGGCATGACAATCCGAAAGCTTGGGCTGACAGACAAACAGAAGTTACAGGCCTCTCGTTTACGCCAGTCGGGGCACACCCTAAATGAAGTAGCGCGGCAAATTGGATCAAAGTACAGTGCGGCTCAGCGTTATCTTGCGCTCGAACTTTGACTGCCTTCGCAACTAAAAGTGAATACTTCTACGCAGTGATACGCAAAACCTTCCATCCGTGAACTTCAAGATTTTGTATTGATTTTTCAATCTCTTTGGAGGTTTTGCCAAGTGATTTTTCTACCGCTGCTATGGCAATTAACTCAGTGGGGCGTGTCATTGCGACATAACATTCGTGTAGTCGTTTCTTGTCACTGGATGAAGTCTTGGCTGTGGTGTTTGTTTTCTTCCCCGATAGCCAGGGGATCAGTTTTCCTACGAAGTGTGTCCTGTTGAACGTATCGAGTACAAGCGTTGCTCCGTGAGTCTCGCCTTTGGCTGCATGGATAGAACTGACTTCTACGGAAATATCCGCTAGATCCTCACGACTAAGCACGTATACATTCGTTGGTTTGCCCGCTACGGTTTTGGGACGGGTCGCAAGTAGTTCGCTCTTGACAGGTTCGAAGAAAACTGCCGCGTTTGGTGTCGATCCAAGCCCAACTGTTGTGCTGGTTAGTAGTGTTAGCGCCTTCTGTCTTAGCACCTCCAGCTCACCGAATGTCGGCTCAACTGTAGCCGCCAGGATCAAGCAGAGCGTTTCTTGAAACTCGGATATTTTAGCATTCACCGAATTCACCAGGTCTACGAGCTGTCTATATTTTCGCTGCTTAATAGTGATCCGGTCACCGTAGTCTAGTCCGCTGTTAATGAACCGAATAAGCCCCCCAGCTATATGCTCTAGGCCTTCCGATAACTGACCAGTTTCTGCAACGTTCCCTCGGGCGTGGATCACGTATGCGATGAAGGTACGGTGCGTCTTGGTTGCGGTAGACGATCTTGGTAGGTACGTGGGCAGATAGTGTTTTACGGTTTTTGGAAAGTGGTCAGGGTTGTCTATGTCGTCGTCTGGCAGGATGTGCCTGGCCCCTAGTGCCGAGACTTTTTTGCTGAGCAAGACTTCCTCGGGCACTAAGTCCGCCACGATCTGAGCGAAGGATGGAAGAACCCTGTCGATTTTGTCAGGGTGGAAAACGATGAAGACGTTCTTCTTTGCCGATGAGTTGTGCCCCAGATCAACGCCTCGAAGTCCCGAGGGTTCAACAGGATAGACCGCCAATGGTGAAGCCAGCTTGGCGATCGATGAATCAAACCGAAAGCTATCGGCGATCGAAAACTGATTGCCTTGTGGGTATCCGTTTTTGTGATCCGTCCCAAAGATGGCTTGATTTTGATCGCCTATTCGCTGAATGCTTATATCCTGCTGTTCGTGTGGGAATATCCGATCCAGTAGCTTTGCTTGCTCAGTTGTCGTGTCTTGCATCTCATCAATCATAATGAAGGGGAACCGACGTCTGAGCGCAGCAGCGACTTCCGGATGCAACTCAAGATATCGATTAGCAAAGACGAATATTTCGTCATGTCGGAGGTATCCAAGCTCAACCGAGCTGCGAACGGCACCCGCGGCCGAGGAGTAAGAGTCCGTACCTACCGATGCAATACCAAGAAGACTTTCACCAAAGGGGTTATTCAGGTCAGAGTCAGTGATCTTGATCGCTTCCAGTGAGGTATGCTTTCGGGCTAGAAAATTTCGCAATCCGAATATTTTTTGACCCAGTAGCTGGTCTCGTACCTTGATGGCGATATCGTCATCGACAGCCTTTTGCTCAATCCCAATCGATAGAAGGTACGGAATGGTCAGGAACTTGTTCACGAACGCATGAATAGTTCCGACATAGTGTGGGCGCCCGCCAGATGGAAGCTCTTCGCCAAGAATCTGGAATCGTTTTGATATTTCATCCTTGGCAACGTTCGTGTGTGAGAGAAGGAGCATCCCCCGAGTCTTTGAATCCCATTTGCGAGATAGGAGTAATACCTTAGCGACTACCAGCGTCGTTTTACCGCTTCCAGGGCATGCGCTGACGTCGAATGACGATAAGTCCGATATGAATCTGCGGCGTTCGGTGTCAAGCTCCTTAATTTTCATCGATGAAACCACGCCGTCGATTTCATCAGTCTCGATCGTCGGATGATAGAGCACTTCTGAGATCCACTGCGGGCGTTCAGCCATTATTACGCTCCGTGACATACGTAAGCGCCGCTTTTAGGTAATTTGGCAGAACTTCGTTCAACTTTTCCGCTTGCCCGCTGAATTCATCCTCTAGAAGTTGGGCCAAGTATTGAGCGGCAATCGATTTCGACGCTTTTCCTACGACGAACTCCTTGTAGACGTGTGTTGATAACGTCTCAATGCTCGTATGTGCTGCTTGGAGCTTTTGAAATTCTGCAATCGCGTCAGTCTTCACGCACTCGAACGCGACCGAAGAATCGTCCGCTTCGTGAATACGTTCATCCGCCTGAGCGAGTTTAGCTGCCGTAAACACCTGGCTAGCCAATCCCGCATGCGCTAGGTCGTATTCAAAAGTCCAGTGGTCGGCGTAAAACGTTCTAACCTGCTGGCCATCGTCAGCGGTTAATTTATTGACAATCGCAGCCCGGCCGGCTTCATATTCTACTTCGTTCGGAAAGTTTGGGTCGCTGAGGAATTTAGGATCTTCTTTGATGCGCCACTTTCTGTGGCTACTACTCCATTTTTCGTCATCGCTATTTTTTACGTATTTCAGAATCTGTGGAGCGTTATTTGGCATGATGTCTCGATCACCCATGGATGCAACGGGAATCTTGATCGTTGTTTGCTCCGCGGTGCCCCCAGGAGATGCGATACGCTTCCGCTGGAAAATGCGAGTGTAACGGCGCAACCCTGTCGAACCGACGTTGACTATAGATACGCCAAACTTCGTAAGATCACGCTCGATGAGTCGTGCAATAGTTGGGAGTAGTAGTTTCTCAGCGTCACCTTCTACGACGATGACACCCTGTGCGAAGAATAGATTCGACTTAGTTGCGTCGAGGAACCTCGCCAGGAATCCATAATCAGACTTGGATAGCATCGTTCGGTCTTGCTCAAGTGAAAAGGCTTGGCTTCCATTGACCAGCACGATATTCTCGACCTTGACCTTGGACGCGAGAATAGGGCTGTGGGTCGAAATAATGACCTGAACTGGTGGTTGACCGTCTTGACGAGTTGCTCTACTTTCCAGAAAACTCATCAGCTGCAATTGTCGCTGCGGATGAAGATGAGCTTCGGGTTCTTCAATAAGTAGCAGAGGCAACCCTTCGCGCTCTTTGGCTATTAGAAGTAGCTCGCACGCCATATACATTAAGTTGTTCGAGCCCAAGCCATATCGTCCATCGTTGGACTGCGATGAACTATCTAGTAGGTTCAACTCAAGTCGTTCCAAGATTTGCTTTAATCGTGTGGTGTCATCCGGTCCGCTCACAAAGTTGATCTCAGCGGTCAGATTATCGCCCACCAGGCTCAATTTTGAAAGGTAGTCATTATTGATGCTGGTCGTTGCAGCATTCACGCCGTCGTGACGATTTACTAGATACCGGATGTAGTCAGAGAGGCCGGCCAAGCTAAGGGATTCAACCCCAGCAATGTCTCCGGGTAGGCTATCCGGGTCGAGGGTGTCACCGCTTGAAATGTCGGGAAACTTGTTGAGAACCTGAGATAGTCGCGAATTCCTGCCGGAAGACATTTCGCGTTCAGCGTCGCGAAGCGGGCGTAGGTAAGCGCAAGCCAAGAGGTTTTTGGTCGCCGAATCAATGGACGGTCCTTGACCATCGCGTCCAGACTTCAGCGTGATGTCGTTCCAGCGGCGAGAAGTAGACGAGGTTTTCTTGACGCACTTCCACTGAAGGTAGAAAACTAGCTCGCCATTTTCAGTTGGAGTCAGATACTCCAGGAAGGTAGATTGGTCGGCTGTGGAGAGACCAGAAAAACAACAAGTCAACGTAATATCGCTGGATGCTCCACTACTCCTAGATACGTGAAAATCTTCCGGCTGGACAGATATGAATTCCTGGTCTTTGGTGGTCAGAACGTATCGGATGGCATCGATGATCGCTGTCTTGCCACTGTCGTTCGGACCAGCCAAAGCAACAACTCCCGGCTGAAATTCGACCACAATCCCTTCGGAGTCGAACTGTCGAAAGTTTCTAATTTGAATTTGAGATAAATGCATGCAAAATCGACTCCTCGAAATAGTTATAGAATTCATGGTTTTTCAACGCAAGAATCACTCTAAATATTCTAACAAGTTTGATGTTTACGGCCAGCCTATTCGCCTTATCAAGGATTGAGCAGTTCTTCGACCGACTTCTCCATCGAGATGCCGTCCGCATACACGGCCGTCGGGAATGCTCCATCTGCCAATTGCTGCCCCTGTCGAAGAATCCAATCCCAACTATCCCACACTGTGCTCAGCGACTACCGCGTCAGAGTCATTGTTGAGCCGACAACTCAAGCCTTCCTACGCCCAGACCCTCTCTTTGGCGGGCATTACCAACCTTTCGAAGAGGAACACCGCGTCCTCAATCATCAGCCCATTGATTCCACCATTATTACCCAATACGGCAGGCAGCAACTGCTTGAGTCACCGGCTGAGCTTCTCGAAGACCTCAACGCACAATTTGGATACCACGCCAGCCCCACCGCCGACGAGCTCGAACGAGAGATCCTCCTCAACGACTAGCAAACAATCGGCGAGCGCACGAGGCATGAATGCGCGAGGACGTACGGTCAGCGGCTGAGTTTCGTGCTAATTTCGCTTCCTGGTCTGCATGGCGATATGTCCCCCACCGGCCGGCAGCACAGGAGGCTGCCTGCGCTTCACCGTTAGTTGTTTACCAGGAGGATGGTTTCTGCTTTGCATGGCTCCGAATAAAACCAGAGCTAGGCAATCGGTCGCTACTAGGCCAATACCTTCCGTAATCGAAGGACTGCTTTCGGGCAAAATCATAGACTTCACTAATGACCCCTGCGATTTGTTCATCGGAGGAACTGCCGAAAATCTGGGATCGGAAAGTGCCCTCATTATCATCAAGCTTCTCGATAATCGGCTGGATACGATTCTGATGATAGGCAGCGCAGCTCGGATAAAACTCATAGTGTCCGTTACCGGGGTTTTCGTTAAGAGCTATGCAGCACCAGAGGAAATCGAACTGCAACAGAGATTCAAGTAATACGTCAGGGATCGATGTGGGTTGAGTTTCTTCTGTTGCTTCCTTGAACGTGTAGTCCGGACTCAGATGTGGGGTATTGGCAATGATCTGTCGAGCGGCAGAGATCATGCCGACACCAGCTTTGTCGTTTTCAAAGAGGTTGGCATGAGAAGCTTCGGTGAGCCCGTGGCGGATCCATGATTTGTATCCATACGGGGAAGTGCCGATGGGGTGCAGCACAATTGACCGCAGGATTTCGTAGTGTTCGGTCCTCATCACCAAAGATCCGACGACCATGACTCTGGAGATGATTTCGAGCCCGTAGCGTATGGCGTTGTATTTGAAGATTTTCGAGTTCTCGTAATTGCGTTTATAGATCTTGTAGAGTGCATCGGTGACTTTGATTAGGGTGGCAGCGTCGTCAGTCAAACAGGCTTCGCAGGCAAGAACAGTGAGTTTATCGAGAATCTCAACCCGACGGTCATCGTCTTCGATGGCTTGCTCGTAGGCGGCCGTGCCGTTAAGAATAACGCGTTTGAGCATTGGCGATTGATCAATTTCGAGGACTCTTCGTACTGCCGCAGTGAAACTCGGTAAGCCCATGTCGAAGTCAGGCGCTACCGGCTGTGCAGGACCTGCAGCGCCCAGTTGCGCAACGACCCGGTGGATCAGTTCATCAACATCCGCTCGGGCTGCTGCACGCACCTGCTGCTGCAAGTTGTGCAGAATCTGCTCCCATGTTTTATGGGAGGCAAGGATGTTCTGAGACCCCTCCCGGGTAAAGACCGTGCCTCGTTGGAAGATCGGTTTTCCGTTAGGCACTGATCCTAGCTTTTTGGTTACCAGAGGTAAGCCATCGCGCGGGGGCGCAATGTAGATGACTGCTAACTGATATGAGCGCCCCTCATAAGTGATGGTGTGAATCTGCGAACGGATGTCGATATGGCCATCCACGTAACCTTCGACAGCATCTTTAAGGGCTGCTGAATCGAGGTTCTGCCCGCTGAAATCTATGCCTTCTGCGGGGCGACCATCATCCTGGGCTCCGATAACGAGGTAACCGCCCTCTGGCTGGTTCCCCATAGCCGCACAGTCCTTAATGAATTCCAACTTCTTGCTCTTATCGTTCAAGTCGATGCTGCGCTTAAAATCAAGCGAAGAAAACTCGGCCTGAGCACCCAGTAACTCCAGGAGTTTCTCTCGGTCGACCCGCCCATCGCAGACAAACGGCTGCGGCGGAACTCCTAGTTGAGGCTGATCCATCTACATGTCCTTTCAACGATTTCATAAATGCGGTTAAACGATTGGTTTATATCTCAATCATCAGGCATCGCCAGGTCAGTTAGGTCTTATGGTAGAATCGGCTCGCCATCAGAAGGGCAGACTCGTCGAGCGCTGTCGGTGTGTGTGGGACGTTTGGTTGCGGCCCAAGCTGGTTCGTTTGCCTGTCGGAGGTAGGGGTTCCAGGGGCGTGTCGCCAATACCTGGGTCCGCGTTCTTCGGGGTTCCGATGCCGCTGGGCGATAGCCACCGTATGACGTCGTCCTCAGGACGAGGCGAGGGGGTCGTTGAGGCAGATTAGGAGTTTGAAGGACTCATCGAAGGTACGTCGCGCACCGAGTTGCCGTTCATTGATGCGACCGAAGCACCATACAGCTGCTCCTATTGGGTTCAACCATGGTTGAAAGAAGTGCAAATGTCTTCGACGGATAAGTGTTTTGCTTCTGTCAGCATCATTAGTTCGTGCCGGCAGAGATCGGAGCAGCTAAAGTTCGGAGGCCGTGATATCTTTCTCACTGCTGTTTTGCAGTACGGCGGACGCCTCCCGCTTCCTATTCAGCGCCTCGGTGATCATGCCACCGCTGAGCAGTACCGCGCCGGCGATCGCCAACAGCGCGCCGACCAGCGGGTCGACGAATAGCCCGACGAGGCCAAGGACGAACACGGTCCAGCCAAGCACCATCAGCGTGGTGGTTCCGACAATCCCTTTTTGAGCCATGGGTTCAGCCTACTAGTTATTTGATCTGCAATCTGGAATAACTAATGTTGAGCAATGGGCCGGTCACCAGATTTTTCATCGCTACCAGCCAACGGACACAATAGTCATAGTACCCGAAAGGACATTCTTCTTATGGCGTTACGTGTATTGCTCCCCTGGCAGGATCTCGTCGACCGGCTGCAGCTTCCGGGAATCGAACCGATCCTCTGGCACATCGATGATGACCCCAAGGACGCCCCTCCGGCCGACGTGCTGGTTACCGAACGCCCGAGCAACCCTCAGCTGCGTTCAAGGGTCTCCCGCATCAAGGGGCTGACGCATGTCCACCTGCTCTCCATCGGCTACGAGTGGGTTCTGGAGCATCTTCCTGAGCAAGTGTCATTGACCAATTCCACGGGCGCCGTGGAAGATGCCACCGCAGAACACTGCCTCGCTCTGGTCCTCGCTTCCCTGCGCCAACTGCCGCAAGTTGGCCAGCAGCAGTGCGAGCGGCAGTGGACCAGGACGTGGACCGGCTCGCTACACGGGTCAAAGGTAGTGCTTCTCGGGGCCGGAGGAGTCGGCAGCGAGATCCGTTCGCGGCTTCTGCCCTTCAAGCCTGCCGAGCTAACGTCATTTGCCCGCACTGAACGGGTCCATGAGCAGGGCCACACCATCCATTCTCTCGATAGGCTCTGGGATTTTCTTCCCACTGCCGATGTGGTGATTGTTGCCCTGCCGCATACCCCCGAAACCGAGCAGCTTATCGACGCCGAATTCCTCTCGGCAATGAAGGACGGAACACTGCTGGTCAATGTGGGACGCGGGCCCATCGTCGACACCGAAGCCCTGTTGCCGGTGCTGCAAACCGGCAGGCTGCATGCGGCTTTGGATGTCACCGATCCCGAGCCGCTGCCGGCAAACCACGCGCTGTGGAACGCACCGAATTGCATCATCACCCCGCACATGGCTGGAGACACTGGACAGTTCATCTCGCTGGTCTCCGAAATGGCAGTCAACCAGGTTATCGCCTTTGCGCATGGTGGAGAACTCGCCAACCAAATCATCAATTGACGCGGCGTTGAGCCGTAGATCGCCTAGGCTGGTTTCTACCATGGAATACAGGGCCAAGACACACCAAAGCGGCGGTCGGGATCGCGCCATTGCCGAGCCGAGCCTGAACGATGAGGACGAGTTCCGCATCGATATCGAGCGCATCCGCTTCTCCCCCTACTTCTCCCGGCTGTCCTCGGTCACCCAGGTGATTCCACAGGCAGGCTCCGGCACCCTGGTGCACAACCGGCTGACCCATTCGCTAAAGGTCTCGGCGGTGGCCCGCTCCATTGCGATCCGGCTGCGTAAAGCTGATGAATCAACTAGAAGACTCGTCGACCATTTGGGTGGCTGCGACCCGGTAGTCGTGCAGGCCGCCGCGGCGGCCCACGACCTGGGGCATCCTCCTTTCGGCCACCTCGGCGAGCTGGAACTGGACCGCGTGGCCCGGGGAACTCTGAACTTGCCCGACGGCTTCGAGGGCAATGCCCAGACCTTCCGCATCCTCACCGCGCTGGACAGCTGCGATGCCACCGCCCGCGGCATGAATCTGACCCGCGCGGTGCGCGCCGCCGTGCTGAAGTACCCGTGGACCCGCAACGAATGGCGTGCCCTCGCCCCGTTGGCCCCCGAGATGCTGCCGCGCGGCGTGGGGACCGACCCGGCGGCCGGCGCGTTGAAATATTCGGCCTATGATGTGGATGCCCACGAGATGGCCGACGTACTCTCGGTGTTCCCCAACATCGGCCAGCACCAGCAGACCCTCGAGAGCTCCGTCATGGACATCGCCGATGACATTGCCTACGCCGTGCACGACCTGGACGACTTCTACCGGGCCGGAGTGCTGCAATACACCAGCGTATCGGCGGAATTGCGTGCCTGGCTGGAGCATTCGGAGAGCCTGGGACAGCTGAAGCAGGCCGAACTCGATGCCCGCCGGCCTGGCCACGCCTTGGAGCAGACCTGGCGGCGGGCGCTGGCCAAGGATCCATGGATCGCCGACGCGCAGGCATTCCGGGAATCCGTGGAACGGGTGGGCCATGACCTGGTCGACGGGCTGCTGGGTGTCCCCTACGACGGCGGACTGGAAGCGGATCGCGCGGTCACCGCGTTCACCCGACGATGGATCGAACGACTCCAGACCTCGGTGACTGTGGAGCAGACCCCCACCGTGCGCAGCGGCCACGTCCGGTTGGGCGATGAAGCCTGGCACGACGTGATCGTGCTGAAATTCGTCCACTCGCGCTTCGTGCTCGAGCGCCCGGACTTGGCCGTGTACCAGCGCGGACAGACCCGGATCATCCGCTCACTGGCCGAAGGGTTCCACAACTGGCTCAATGATCCCGATGATGCCGGACGCGCCCCGCGCCGGCTGCTCGATTCGGTCGAAGCGGCCACGCAGGAGTACCGGAACCTGCGCGAGCTGTCCCCCGAACTATTCCGCCAAGCCGGACCAGACGAGGTGCAGCGCTTGGGCCAGTCACGGGCCATCGTGGACTACATCGCCTCGTTCACCGATGCCCAGGCCGTCTCGCTCAACGCCTTGCTGACCGGCACTGCCGACAACCTCTGGGAAGCAGGTCGCGGTCTCTAGGGACCTTGGACCAATGCGAAGAAATTCTTGTCAAACCGCCAGGGTGAGCCCGGCAAGTTCTTCCGCAATGATCATTTGCATCAGTGAATGCGTCTGCGCTGGATCAATTCCGGCGTTGAAGTGGCGTGCCATAAGGACAGCCATGCGATCGGCAGCCTCGTTGTAACAGTTTCCGTTGTGCCCACGCACCCAAAGTGCCCGGGTGCTTCCGCTGCGCCGTGCTATCGCAACTTCGAGGGCAACATGATGCGGTTGTCTTGTTTGGAGCCGCCCACCCGCAATGTCATTGACGGACTTCACCAGTGCCCGGTTGTCGCTGAAGATAGTGAGGTCCGAATCTGCAGGGGTATGCCTCAGGGCCAATAATGCACCCGTCGTCTCGGCCATAAGTGGGCTGCGCGAGAAATTCTTCGGTGAAATCTGCGACGCCCAATGACCTTGGATGGTAAGCATGGCCCCCGCTCCGCGATCTTTGCCATGATGGGGCAGAGATCCATCCGTGTAGGCAATAACGCTGGAACGTGGAGCATACGCTTCGATTCGAGGCGCCAGCGCTTTCTGATTTGCCTGCCTCGCCAGTTCCAGGTCAACGCCGAACAGCCACGGTGGATTCATGCAGAATACTGGATTGCTCGACACGTCTGCCAAACCCAGTCCATCACGGTTCGAAAGCAGAAGATCGATGGAGGCAGGGGTGGTGATCAGACTTGTTCCGGTGAATTCGGCAATTGATTCCAGAATCGCAGTCGCCAGCTCGCTGCTTCTGCATGTTCCGGAGAGCGTGATTGCAGGATTAGATCTGGCATCGCAAAGAGTCACCGCGAAATCAAAATGCAGTCCCTGTTCGCTGCGCTGGGCTAGATGCCCATCAAGAACTACTTTCGCAGAAAACGGTATATACGCGTGCTTGGCACCTGCAAGATCGAGGGTATAGGGCGAACGATCCACTACTGCGAGAATTCGCATTGGCTGGACTTGGCGCTCTGCCGAAGCGAATCGCCGGACACCGTCCGTTTCGACAACAACTGAGATCTGCGATCCCGGGAACTGGGCAGGCATCATTCCTCCAAGCGCACCTGAAATACTTGAGAATGATATTACTGACGGGTCCCGGAATTTTGGTTTCTCCGGCGTTAAATAATGGATTGCTTTATCAAATAGTTACCTTTTGCGCATTTCGCAATTACAAGAAAGCTCATGAATAGGTGGCAATTCATGCCGATCCAGCGACACCCACCGTTTCATGCGAACCTGCACCTCGCTCATGCATCCAAACTCCGGTTTAGTTCCGCTTTCCAATGCTCTCCTATCCTCATCCGAAAAATTCCAGTTACATCGATGGATCCGTGAGCTAATTTGTCATCTGTTCATGAGAATATTCAACTAGTAAATGCAAGATCTTGGCCGAGGAGCTAAATCTGAAAAATGGATTCACAATTAGCTATCAGAATCATTGAAGCTGTCCGGCTCCTCCACCGGCTAGGATACGGCGGCCTGAGAATTCTTCCAGGAATCAACGCGTCTGGTACTGCGTGGAGGATCATCATCTTCAACGTCACCGAATGGGACTTTGAGGGCAAATATGGATCACCTTTTGAAGCCAACGAGTCGTGCCGCTATTCAACAGCGGGTGACAACGTATTCAACGGAGATATCCAGTTCCCGGAAGATGTCAGCCATGTACGTGTCGCTGAAGCAATACTTGACGGCATGCCTTCACTTCAGAGGACGCCCCTGAGCCAGACGGGAAACGAAGAATATGTTCGATGGTATGCACAGCTGGCTTCACAAGTACACGCCCTGACTGATTTGCCGGTAGCCTACGCAGATTACTTTGATGACTCAGGAGGCTGGGAAATCGGCTGGGGAACTGGAAGGCGAATCCCCCATCCGCCGGTCCACGTTCCAGTGATCGAAGAGTCGTCCTCCGCAGCCAGGCGTGACGAATACTATGTTCTGGAGCTTTGCGCCCGGCATCTGGGCGCTGAATGCGAGAACCAGAAAACTTTCTCGTGGTTGCTAGGGGATCCATCAAAGGAGTCGGGAAAACGGAAACTGCTGCCAGTAGATGGCTTCTGGGCTGACCATGACCTGGTCGTCGAGTATCACGAAAAGCAGCATTCGGAATCCGTGCCCTTTTTCGATTCAAAGATCACGGCGACGGGCATGCCGCGTGGAGAGCAAAGAAAACTCTATGATGCTCGCAAGGCCCAGCAAATCCCCGAGAACGGTTATGATTTGGTCATCATCGACTACCGCGACTTTGCACATCGCAAAGGAAAAATCATAAGGGACCCGGAAAAAGATCAACAGATTGTTGCGGATCTCCTGGATCGCGCATCGAAGAACGTGAGTCCTGCGGTGGTTTCCAATTACGAAATACCTCAGAATTCGCCCCGGTAGACATTCCAGGTTAAAAGCCACTGGCCCCAATCCTCGTCGAGAATTGGGGCCAGTGCCTTAGCTGTAAGAACTATCTGGTCAGCAGTTCCAGAGCCTTGTTCAGGGTTGCGCTTGGGCGCATCACAGCCGAGGTCTTGGCTTCGTCTGGACGGTAGTAGCCAGCAATGTCCACGGCCTTGCCCTGGACCTCGGCGAGCCCAGCCTCATTGGCCTGCTCGTTTTCCTCCGCCACCTTGGGGCGACGGCGGCGAACGCGGAATCTTCTCAACGCCTTGCTGACCGGCACCGTCGACAACCTGGGCGTGGTGGGCCGGGGTATCCCAGGCTGCTGCCCATACTGTCCGTTGCGGGTGGCAATATGAGGCCCGTGAATGGCAAAGTTCAAATTCATGGATATCGCAGTTCGGCAAGAAAGCGACGAGCGCCGGACAATTGGGATCAAAAACCCGAGAAGTCACTGCCCAATCAGCTGCGCGAATGGACCAGCATCCAGATCCTGGGCGGCTTCTTATGCGTGGCGTTCGTGATCCTTTCGTTCTTTTTGGGGACTCTGGTTCGTCTGAAACCGGTCGAGATCACAACGGCAATTATTTTCGACGCTGTGCAGGTCCGAAAAGACACAGTTCTTGCCGCGTTGGCGATCTTGGCAACATTGATAGTTGCGTTGGCGCTGAGCACGCGCTCATTGGCAGTCTCCACGCATGATGCGCGGGAAGAGACTCGCAGACGTGAACATCTGCGCCTCTCCACCTGGATCTGCGGGAGCCTGTCAGTCATGTTCGGATTGCTCTACCTTACTGGGTTTCTGGCCATGAGCTCTTCAGTCCCTGAAGACGCGACCGACGCTTTGATCATTGTGTGCCTTTCGCAGGCCCTGGCCTACGTCGCGTCGACATTCCGCTTGTCAGCAAGCGAGCAACTTTCGGCGATCCAAAACCGGCTGCCGGAACTGCTGTCCAAGCATCTTCGCGCGACGAACGAATCATTTCGCCACTGGTACTTCACTCCACGTGATTCAGTTCAAGTGCCGCGCCTGGTGCTATCGCTGGTGGCCGCGGCCCTGTTGCTGATCGGGTTTGCAATGGCGATGTTTACCATACCCCGAAATGTGTTAGGTGCAGACCAAGCCAGCTATGTCGAGATCATAGTTCTTTTCTGGATCATGCTCTTGATGCTGGTGCTGCTTGCATGCATCGTCGTCGTCCCGTGGTTGTTGCCGCAGAATCGTTCACTGCTGGCCGCAGTAGTGATGCTCGTTCCGCTGGGTGCAAGCATTACGTTCTTGGTGATTCTCACTGTCGTGATGCTGGGCAGTGGTGAATACGCGGGGACCGAAAAGACGACGGCAATGGTCATCGCGATCCTTGCCGCCTCGTCGCTCTGCAGCTGCCTGCTGGTGCTGCCCCTGGCATTGACTCGCTATCCCCGGTCGCCGAAGCTCAGATCAGCCTACGTTAGGTTTTGCTACCCCGCACATGTTCTCCGCTATGCGATATTGGCTAACGAGCGGGCTAGGCGACGGCGAGAAATCCGCATTGCGCACCGCCGAATACAGGCTCTGGTGCCGCTCGCGGTTCCCGAAGAGAGCAACGACCATCGAACCGCGAAGATTGGCGTAAACCCGGAGTAGATCATGGAATACGCCCTGCATCTGTGCGATGTTAATGCGCCGTCGGAGCTTGAACAGTTCACCTAGGTGACATCGTCGTAGACGTTGACCTCACGCACGGAGCACGTCACCGTGCAATTCGCGCCACTGATTAGTCAGGTCAATGCCGGTGTGCGCAAGGCCTTGGTATTCCACTTAGCGTACTTCGCGTCCTGCGCCAGACAGATGGCAGCAATCTGTGCATCGGCGGTGACCGGCGTACCGGCAGCTTCGCGGGCCACCAGGTCGTCCGCGTAGTACTCCCCCGCCACTTCATCGAAGGGTAGCACCGAATGGCCCCCCCAATTAGCGACTCTAGCCAGCCGAGCACGCGCACCTTCGGCGAGGGCCGGAAAATCTCTGAGAGGACATTCGTGTCGAGGACAATCACCCTAAGTCCACCGATCTTGCGATGTCATCACGCGCTGGAACTGGAAGTTCTTGGACACCGTCGGCCTCTTGAGCCGCAGCCAGAAAGGACTCGCCGATTTTCGTCCGTCGGGCTGCCTTGTTGAGGATGTCGCGGACTTCGGCTTCCATGGACCGGCCGTGTTCCTTCGCCCGGGTGGCGAGTTGCTGCTTCACTGCCTCGTCGAGACCGCGATCGATGATGGATGACATGGAGCACCACCACCTCTGCTTTCACTCAAGATAGGGCGATCAACGCAATCTCACCAGAGGACGTCGGAGCACATGCGCAGTCCATCTTTGCCCCGCCCGTTAGAAAAAACAGGCGCCACCCTTTCGGGCGGCGCCTGCCTGTTCAACTCGGGAGAACTACTTGGTCAGCAGTTCCAGAGCCTTGTTCAGCGTTGCGCTTGGGCGCATCACAGCCGAGGTCTTGGCTTCGTCTGGACGGTAGTAGCCAGCGATATCCACGGGCTTGCCCTGGACCTCGGCGAGTTCGGAAACGATGGTTTCCTCGTTCTCGTCCAGTGCCTTGGCAACTGCGGAGAACGCCTCGGCCAGCTGGGCGTCCTTGTCCTGCTTTGACAGCTCTTCAGCCCAGAACTTGGCCAGGTAGAAGTGGCTGCCGCGGTTATCCAGCTCGCCCACCTTGCGCTTAGGCGACTTGTCTTTCAACAGGAAGGTGCCGGTTGCAGCGTCGAGGGTATCGGCCAGCACCTGGGCGCGGGCGTTGTTGGTAGTCACTGCCAGGTGCTCGAAGGAAGCACCCAGGGCCATGAACTCGCCCAGCGAATCCCAGCGCAGGTGGTTCTCGTTCACCAGCTGCTGCACGTGCTTCGGAGCCGAGCCGCCGGCACCGGTCTCGAACAGGCCGCCGCCAGCCAGCAGCGGAACGATCGAGAGCATCTTGGCCGAAGTGCCCAGTTCCAGGATCGGGAACAGGTCGGTCAGGTAGTCGCGCAGCACGTTGCCGGTCACCGAGATGGTGTCCTCGCCCTTGCGGATGCGGTCGATCGAGTACTGGGTCGCCTCGACCGGGGAGAGGATCTCGATGGTCAGGCCCTCGGTGTCGTGCTCCTTGAGGTACTCGTTGACCTTGGCGATCAGCACTGCGTCATGCGCGCGGTTCTCATCGAGCCAGAAGACAGCCGGGGTCTGGGAGGCGCGGGCGCGGTTCACTGCCAGCTTCACCCAGTCGCGGATGGCTACATCCTTGGTCTGGCAGGCGCGCCAGATGTCGCCAGCGAAGACCTGGTGCTCGATGAGCACTGCATCGTTCTCGTCGACGATCTGCACGTGGCCGTTGCCAGCGATTTCGAAGGTCTTGTCGTGCGAGCCGTATTCCTCGGCCTTCTGCGCCATCAGGCCGACGTTCGGCACGGTGCCCATGGTGGTCGGGTCGAACGCGCCGTTGGCACGGCAGTCGTCGATGGCGACCTGGTAGATGCCTGCGTAGGAAGAATCCGGGAGCACAGCCAGGGTGTCTGCGGTGTTGCCCTTGGCATCCCACATCTTGCCGCCCAGGCGGATCATGGCCGGCATCGAAGCGTCGACAATCACGTCCGATGGAACGTGCAGGTTGGTGATGCCCTTGTCGGAATCGACCATGGCAACTGCCGGGCCCTCTTCCAGGCCCTTGGCGATCAGCTTCTCCACGCCGGCGCGCACCTCGTCGGACAGCTCGTCCAGGCCGCCGAGGATGGCTGCCAGGCCGTTGTTCGGGTTCAGGCCGGCTGCTGCCAGCTCGTCGCCGTAGGTTTCGAACAGCTCGGAGAAGTAGGCCTTCACCACGTGGCCGAAGATGATCGGGTCGGAGACCTTCATCATGGTGGCCTTCAGGTGAGCCGAGAACAGCACGCCCTCTTTCTTGGCGCGGGCCACGGAGTTCTTCAGGAACTCGGACAGGGCCGCGGCGTGCATGACGGTGCCGTCGATGACTTCGCCGGCCAGCACGTCGAAAGGCTTCTTCAGGACCTTGACTTCGCCGTCTTCGCCGACGAAGCGGATCGAGATCTTCTTGTCCGCGTCGATGACTACGGACTTCTCGTTGGCAGCAAAGTCGTCAACGCCCATGGTGGCCACGTTGGTCTTCGAATCAGCGGCCCACTCGCCCATGGAGTGCGGGTACTTGCGAGCGTAGTTCTTCACGCTCAGTGGTGCACGGCGGTCCGAGTTGCCCTCGCGCAGGACCGGGTTCACAGCCGAACCCTTGATCTTGTCGTAGCGTGCGCGGACGTCGGTCTCTTCATCCGAGGTCGGGTTATCCGGGTAGTCAGGCAGTGCGTAGCCGGCAGCCTGCAGCTCGGCGATGGCAGCCTTCAGCTGCGGGATCGAAGCCGAGATGTTCGGCAGCTTGATGATGTTTGCATCCGGGGTCTTGGCCAGGTCGCCAAGTTCTGCCAGAGCATCACCGATGCGCTGCTCTTCGGTGACATAATCCGGGAAGGTAGCGATGATGCGACCAGCCAGCGAGATGTCGCGGGTCTCAAGTTCCACACCGGCGGTCGAGGCGAAGGCCTCCACGATTGGCAGGAACGAGTGGGTCGCCAGCATAGGCGCTTCGTCGGTGTGGGTGTAAATAATCTTTGCCATAGGTGTGGCGTCTCCCTGAACGTCGTGCGGAAGCGGTGTTACCGCCCTGAACTCAACGTTCCAAATCTACCTGATTTTGCTCTACACCACACTTTGCGGCAGCGGGAAATACGCGCGGCAACGCCGTTTATTCACCGAAATGCCGGGCTGGACAGCCTGCAAGCAGTTCGTCACATTTAAGTTAATCAGCGATAACTCAACAGAGTTATTCGCTATTCGGCTCTTCCGCCGGCCAGTGCTTCGAGATTCGCCATGGCCTCATCGAAGAGCTCAACTGGATCTGCAGGCTCCCCGGCGCGTTCCGCCTGGCCGAAGCTCTGCCAGGCCACGCGCCAGAGGGCGGCCAAGGCTTCGCCAATCATCAAGGCGGGCATGGCCGGCACCAGCCCGCGGCGGCGCAGCTCCTGCGCCGTGGCAGCGCAGAAGGCTTGATCTTGCCGGGTGATGGCCAATAGCAGCTTCGGCTCCGTGGCAATCAACCGGGAAATGCGCCGGTATTCATTGCCACGGATCTCGGCAACAAGGATCCGGCGGCATTCGTTGGCCAGCAGCCGGAAAATCTGCGCGCTCGTGGATCCGTCAGCAATGGGGCATTCGGTCACGGCCTGGATCAACTCATGCTGCGCCGGCACCATGGCCGCTTCCCTGGATTCGCAGTAGCGGAAGAAAGTCCGCTCGGAAATGCCGGCCCGGGCAGCGATCTGCCCCACCGTCACCGATTCCAGGCCATGGAGTTCCACCAGATCCAGGGTTGCTGCCCGGATGGACTGGATCGTTGCCTCTTTGCGTTCCTCGCGAATCCCCATGGCGCTCTCCGATGCTCCGGACTGCCTGTGCTGCGCAGGCCTCGTCCACCAAAATTGTTTCCTGTCACAGTCTGACAGATTCGCTTACGAAAAAGTGGCAGAGTGTGACAGTATTTAGCGGTTGACACTCCACAGGAAGAAGACTTCGTGACTACAAATCCCCCTAGAACCAGCGCCAAGCCAAGCGCGGCGCCCGCCGGGCAACTCTCCGCCAAAACTCTGACAGGCATCATCGCCTCGCTGGCCCTGGCCGCTTTCATGATGATCCTGAACGAAACCGTGCTCACGGTGGCGCTGCCCGGCATCATGCAGGACATGGGCATTTCGGCGTCCACCGGCCAGTGGCTCACCACCGGATTCCTGCTGACCCTGTCGGTCGTCATCCCCACCACCGGCTTCCTGCTGCAGCGCTTCGCGCACCGGTCGCTGTTCTTCTTCGCCATCATCAGCTTCATCCTCGGCACCGTCATCGCGGTGCTGGCGCCGAGCTTCGGCTTCTTGCTGCTGGCACGCGTTATCCAGGCCGTTGGCACGGCCATCGTCCTGCCCTTGCTGATGACCACCACCTTGACGCTGGTGCCCGTCCACCAGCGCGGCACCATCATGGGCCTGAACTCGATCGTCATCGGCGTCGGCCCGGCTATCGGGCCTACCGCTTCGGGGGCCATCGTGCACGCCTTGGGCTGGCACTACATCTTCATCCTGATGCTGCCAATCGCCGTGGCGGTCCTGGTACTGGGCGCCGTCTTCTTCAAGATCCCTTCCAGTGCACGCAAGATCAAGGTGGATTCCGCTTCGGTGCTCCTTTCCGCCTTGGCCTTCGGGTTCCTGGTGTACGGCATTTCCAGCATCGAGCATGCCGCGGATAACGCCACGATGATGATCGCCAGCTTCGCCATCGGCCTGGTGGCCCTGGCACTGTTCATCATCCGCCAGGTCAAGCTGGCCGCCAGCGGCCGCGAACTGCTGAACCTGACCCCGTTTGCCTCGCGCAGCTTCAGCTTCGCGATCGCGATGATCATGATTGCCTTCGGCACCCTGCTCGGTTCGCTGATGATCGTGCCGATCCTGCTGGAATCCGGGCAGGGCGTCGACTCGCTGCAGATCGGCATCATGCTGCTTCCCGGCGGACTGGCACAGGCCATCGCCTCGCCGATTTTCGGGCGGATCTACGACAAGCGCGGTCCGCGCCCGGTCCTGATCCCCGGCGCCGTGTTCCTGGCCGCCGGGCAGTGGATGTACGCGACTGTGACCGCGCAGACCGAATTGTGGATGTTCATGCTCTGCCACATCATCTTCTCCATCGGCTTGGCGCTGCTGATGACCGGTCTGATGTCCTCGGCGATGGCTTCGGTGGATCCGCGCCTGTTCGGCCACGGTTCGGCAATCTTCAATACCGCGCAGCAGCTGGGCGGTGCCATCGGCACCACGGTCTTCGTGACCGTGATGTCGCTGCTGTCAAAGGTCCAGCTGGACGCCGGGTCCGAGCTGGCCGAGGCCTTGTTCTCTGGCGCGCATATCTCGTTCATCGTCGGCGCCGTGCTGGCCACGATCGGGATCGTCTTCGCCTTCATCATCAAGGGCGAGAAGCCGCACGCGAATCACTGAGGCGCCACTTCGGCGTTGCTGGCCCTCAAGGCCTGGATGCCCAGACGCTGACCTCCGGGAAAGCAGCAGGCATCCCGGATAAATATAGTGTTCAGCCCGAGCGGAGGAATTCCTGGTGGAATTCCTCCGCTCGGGCTTCATTTGTCCTTTGGGGCACCCCGGGCTGTCGGCCGCTTCCTTGTCCGTTGGGTTCTGGGCAGTTGCATGGCTATGGCGACCTCATAAGTTCCCCAAACGCGAGGCTGGCCACGAAACCGCCTGGTCCGCGATCTTCAAGCAGCGACCGCGGCTTGGGCGCAACTAAATTCTTGAGAAGTTGGTTTTAGGGTGCCATTACCCCTTGTCCGGCCCTCGGACCGTGCCGAGAACCGACCCACGTTCTGCCCATCACGGCCTTCTCGCCTTGCCTGCAAGGTGATAGCTTGAAGGCCAATCAGGGAAAACCAGAAGCCTTGGTCTTCCTCACCCCCGGGTCACCGGGCAGCCAGACAGGGGACACAATATGGCAGCATTGCCGGAAACCGATATGAGCGATCTGGCCATTGCCTCGCGGGCAGTGCTCAGGCCGATCTCCCGGATTGCCGAGGCGGCCGGAATCCCGCAGGACGCGCTGGAGCCCTACGGCAAGTACAAGGCCAAAATTGATCCTGCCCTGCTGCCGGCCAACGGAAGCCGGCCCGGAAAAGTCGTCCTGGTCAGCGGCATGTCCCCGACGCCGGCGGGGGAAGGCAAATCCACCATGGTGGTGGGCCTGGGCGACGCTCTGGCTGCCACCGGGACCAAGACCATCATCGCGCTGCGCGAGCCCTCAGTCGGCCCGAGCTTCGGGATGAAGGGCGGAGCCACCGGCGGAGGCCAATCCCAGGTGCTGCCCATGGACGAGATCAACCTGCATTTCACCGGGGATTTCCACGCCATCACCAGTGCGAACAACCTTCTCATGGCCATGCTCGACAACCACCTGCAGCAGGGCAACGAGCTGGGCATCGACCCGCGATCCATCACCTTCAAGCGGGTGCTGGACATGAACGACCGCGCATTGCGCCACGTGGTGATCGGCCTGGGCGGTACCGCCAACGGGGTGCCGCGCGAAACTGGCTTCGAAATCACCGCCGCCTCCGAGGTCATGGCTGTTTTCTGCCTGGCCACCGGGCTGGCGGACCTGCGCGCCCGGTTGGGCAGGATCACCGTCGGATACACCTACGCCAAGGTCCCGGTCACCGCCGATGACCTGGGCGCGGCGGGTGCGATGGCGCTGCTGCTCAAGGAAGCCATCAAGCCCAACCTGGTGCAGAGCATCGGGGGCACTCCCGCGCTCATCCACGGCGGGCCCTTTGCCAACATCGCCCACGGCTGCAACTCGGCCATCGCCACCAACACCGCCCGCGCACTGGCCGACGTGGTGGTGACCGAAGCCGGCTTCGGCACCGATCTGGGCGCCGAGAAATTCATGGACATCAAGGCCCGCTACGCCGGGTGCCCGCCGGACACGGTGGTCATTGTCGCCACCGTCCGCGCACTGAAGATGCATGGTTCGGTGCCCAAGGAGGAGCTGGGGGAAGAAAACGTCGAGGCCGTGCGGGCCGGGCTGCCGAACCTGGAACGCCACGCCTCGATCGTCTCGAAGTTCGGCATCCAGCCAGTGATCGGCATCAACCGCTTCACCACGGATACCGATGCCGAGCTGGAAGCGGTCACCGGCTGGGCAAAACAGCAGGGCATTGCCTGCGCCATCGCCGATGTCTGGGGCCAGGGCGGCTCCGGAGCAGGCGAGCTGGCCGCCATGGTGCTGCGGACCATCGGGGAACCGGGCAATTTTGCCCCGCTGTACGAGCTGCAGCAGCCGGTCGAGGACAAGATCCTGGCCCTGGTGCGCGGCGTCTACGGGGGCGAAGGCGTCGAGTACTCCCCCAAGGCCCGGCGGATGCTCCAGCAGATCCACGACAACGGCTGGTCGCACCTGCCGGTCTGCATCGCCAAAACCCAGTACTCCTTCTCCGATGACCCGCAGCTGCTAGGCGCCGCCAGCGGCTTCACCGTGCAGGTCCGCGAGCTGATCCCCAAGACCGGTGCCGGATTCATCGTGGCCATCACCGGGGCGCTCACCACGATGCCGGGACTTCCGCGGGTGCCAGCGGCCCTGCACATGGATGTCGACGAGCACGGCAACGCCATCGGACTGTCCTAGCGGCCGGGCAAGACCGCGGGGATCGCCGGCGTGCCGGGATTCCACGGCGGGCGAACATGGTAATTCCCTGATCGCACCGCTTTTCGCCACGATTCACAGCTAGGCTATGTGAACCAGCACCCGATAGCTGGCAATCAAGCAAGGCACGGATGAAGGGAAATAACCATGGGAACCGAAAACCACGACGAAACCACAGGTCCAGCTCAGACTCCGGACCCAGAGGACAAGAACACTACTGTCCCTGATCCGGATGCGGCCCAGAACGCGCCCATTCCGTTCGGGCATGAAGATTCCGACGGCGAAGAAGGCCAGTAGCCGCACCGCCAGTCACAAGACCTGCCCGAGGCCAGGATTCCGCAAGGATTCCTGGCCTCGGGCTTTGCTATTCCACGTGCAAAACGCCTGATCAGAAGAGAGGTGGGAGCACCGCTCCAGCAGAATTCCGGGAAACGATACTCAAAAACCCTGCCAAGATTGTTGAACAATTACCGAAAGTGGGGCATTCTTTTACCAAGAGGTTTTCACGAGACGGGGATCACAATGCCATACATAGACCTGAATTCAGACGTAGGCGAGTCGTTCGGCAACTGGACGATGGGCGACGACGCCGCCATCTTCACCTCCGTGTCTTCGGCCAATGTAGCTTGCGGGTTCCACGCTGGAGACCCCAGCACCATCGCCCAGACCTGCCGCGATGCGGTCAGCGCCAACGTCACCATCGGAGCCCATGTGGGCTACCGCGACCTGGCCGGTTTCGGCCGCCGCTTCCTGGACTGCTCGGCCACCGAATTGGCCGATGACGTCCTCTACCAGCTTGGAGCCCTGCAAGCCCTGGCACGCGCCGCAGGCAGCGAAATCAAGTACGTCAAGCCGCACGGCGCGCTGTACAACACCATCGTGCACCACCAGGCGCATGCCCAGGCCGTCATCGATGCCATCAAGGCCTTCGGCACCGACCTGCCGGTCCTGCTGCTGCCAGGTGCTGTCGCCCTGAAAAAGGCCGAAGCCGCTGGCCTGCGCGGCGTCGCAGAAGCCTTCGCCGACCGCAACTACACCCCCGAGGGCACCTTGGTCTCCCGCCGCGAATCCAACGCCGTATTGCACGACCCCGCGCAGGTCACCGAGAACATGGTCCGCCTGGCCACCGAAGGCACCATTGTTGCCGTGGACGGCAGCACCATCAAGATGGAAGCCGAGAGCATCTGCCTGCACGGCGATACTGCCGGTGCAGTGGCCATGGCCAGCGCCGTGCGCGCAGGACTGGAACATGCCGGCGTGCAGATCCGGAGCTTCGCGTGAGCATCCGCGCCATTCACCGGGCAGGTTCCCATGATCTGCTCATCGACCTGGACTCGCTCGATGCTGTCTTGGCGCTCAACGCCGCCTTGGAAACCTCTCCCCTGTCCGGACAGCGCGACCTCTTGGCCGCCGCGCAAACGGTACTGCTGAAATTCGATTCCGCGCAGAGCGCCGAACGGGCCATGGCAGCACTGCCAGAACTTGAAGTAGCTTCTGCACTCCACGCTGCGGGCAAGCTGGTTGAAGTACCAGTGAACTACGATGGCGAAGACCTCGCCGCCGTGGCCGAGCTGACCGGTCTGAGCACCGAAGCTGTGATCAATGCGCACACCAGCCAGAGGTGGCGTGCAGTATTTGGCGGATTCGCTCCCGGCTTCGCCTATCTGCTCGGCGAAAACCAGGACTTGAATGTCCCGCGCAGAGACTCCCCGCGCACCAAGGTGCCCGCCGGAGCGGTGGCGCTCGCCGGTGAGTACTCGGCCGTCTATCCGCGCCAATCCCCCGGAGGCTGGCAGCTGATTGGGCATACCGATCTGCAAATGTGGGATTTGCAGCGCGAAAATCCTGCATTGATCCGGCCGCAGGATACCGTGCAGTTCGTCCGGGCCACCCGGAAAATATCGGTGAGCCAAGCACCCGCCGCACAAGACGAAGCATCAGTGCAGGCACTTGCCGGTGGCCTGAAAATCATCGACGCCGGCCTGCAGTCCCTGCTCCAGGATGCCGGACGCATCGGCTACGGCAACCTCGGAGTTGGCGTCGCAGGAGCCGCAGACCCGGCCGCCTTCCACCAGGCCAACCGCCTGGTGGGCAACCAACCAGGCCAAGCCGTGATCGAGAACCTCGGCAGCCGCATCACCGTTGAAGCCGAGCAAGACCAAGTGCTGGCGCTCACCGGCGCCGAAGCAGAACTCTGGATCACCCCGGCCGAAGACGACCAGGTCCGCACCCCGCGCCAGGCCGCGGCCAATGCACCGTTCGCGCTGCTGCACGGCGAGCGCCTGGAGGTTGAACCCGCCGGCCGCGGGCTGCGCAGCTACCTTGCTGTGCGCGGCACCATCGAGCAGGAACCGGTCCTCGGCTCGCTGTCCACCGACACCCTTTCCGGCGTCGGTCCCCAGCCTTTGCAAGCCGGTGGCTTGCTGCCGGTGAGCCGCCCGCATCTGGGCCACATCGTTGGCAACAGCGAACCGAGCACCCTGCCGGTCCCAGACGATAACGGCGTGTACACGCTGCGCGCCATGCCCGGTCCGCGTGCCGATTGGTTTGGCCAGGCGGGCGTGGACCAGCTGGCCGCCCAGATTTGGGATGTCACCAGCGAATCCAACCGCGTGGGTGTACGCCTGGATACCGGGCAGCAGCCGCTGCAGCGCGTCCGCTCCGGGGAACTGGCCAGTGAAGGCGTAGCCCGCGGATCCTTGCAGGTGCCGCCCTCCGGCCTGCCGGTGCTGTTCCTCGCAGATCATCCGGTCACCGGCGGCTATCCGGTGATCGCCACCGTCATTGCCGAAGACCTGGGCGCAGCCGCGCAGCTTCCGCCCGGAAGCAGAATTCGATTCGAACTCCATCCCGCTGCCGGCCACGCCGCATCAGACGCCTAAGGAATTGCCATGAAAAAAGTTCTCATCGCCAACCGAGGCGAAATCGCGGTCCGCATTGCACGAGCGGCCACCGACGCAAATATTTCTTCGGTGGCCATCTACTCGGACCCGGATGCCGACGCCCTGCACGTGCGCCGCGCAGATGAAGCGTACCCGCTGCACGGTTCCACCGGCGCAGACACCTACCTGGATATCGACAAGATCATCAACATCGCCAAGCGCTGCGGCGCCGATGCGGTGCACCCCGGCTACGGTTTCCTCTCGGAGAACGCGAACCTCGCCAACGCCGTCATCGAAGCTGGCATGAGCTGGATCGGCCCGTCCCCCGCGGCCATCGAAGCCCTGGGCAACAAGGTCACCGCCCGCCAGATCGCGGTGCGCGCAGGCGCACCGCTGGCCCCAGGCACCGACGGCCCGGCAGCGGACGCCGGCGAGGTGCGGGCCTTCGCTGAAGAGTACGGCGTGCCGGTCGCCATCAAGGCGGCCTTCGGCGGTGGTGGCCGCGGCATCAAGATCGCCTACTCGCTCGATGAGATCTCCGATGCTTTCGAGTCCGCCACCCGCGAAGCCACCGTGGCCTTTGGCCGTGGCGAATGTTTCGTGGAACGTTTCCTGGCCAAGCCGCGCCACGTTGAAGCGCAGGTGCTGGCCGATACCCACGGCAATGTGGTGGTCGTCGGCACCCGCGACTGCTCCTTGCAGCGCCGCCACCAGAAGCTGGTGGAAGAGGCGCCGGCCCCGTTCTTGACCGATGAGCAGCGGACCCGGATCCACGAGTCCGCGAAGGCGATCTGCAAGGAAGCCGGATATGTCGGGGCCGGCACCGTGGAATACCTGGTGGCCCAGGACGGTCTGATCTCCTTCTTGGAAGTCAATACCCGTTTGCAGGTGGAGCACCCGATCACCGAGGAGACTTCCGGCGTCGATCTGGTGGCCGAGCAGTTCCGCATTGCCGATGGCCTGCCGTTGTCCATTACCGAGGACCCGCAGCCCACCGGCCATGCCATCGAATTCCGCATCAATGCCGAGGACCCGGCTCGCGGCTTCCTGCCTGCGCCCGGCACCGTGGAGCGGTTCGAAGCGCCAACCGGCGCCGGCGTGCGGGTGGACTCGGGCGTGCGCAGCGGCTCGGTCATTCCGCCGTTCTACGACTCGATGATCGCCAAGCTGATTGTGCGCGGGGCCGACCGGAACCAGGCGTTGCGCCGTGCCCGCCTGGCGCTGGAAGAAATCAGCATTGCCGGTGTACCTACGGTCCTGCCATTCCACCGCGCCGTCATCGAGCACGAAGCGTTCAACGGCGAATCCCTGGGCGTCTACACCACGTGGATCGAGGACGAGTTCCTCAACGAGGTGGAGGCCAGCGACGAGATGGATCTGGATCAGCGCGATACCAGCCGTGAAACCATCACCATAGAGCTCGACGGCAAGGCCGTCCAGCTGGGTCTTCCCGCTGCACTGACCAGCGCGTTGCGCAATACCCCGGGAGCCGGCACCGCCGCCGCCACCCAGGATGATGCTGCCGGCGAGGTCGATGCCGCCGCGGTACGCAGCACCATGGACGGGAACCTCGTCCGCTTCGCTGCAGAAGATGGCAGTGCAGTCGCCGAAGGGCAGAGCATTGCCATCGTCGAGGCGATGAAGATGGAATCCACCATCACCGCGCACCGTGATGGCATCTTCCGTGCAGCGGACTTGAGCGCAGGGTCAGCCGTACGCCGCGGCGACACCTTGGGCACCATCGGCTAGCGTCCAGGCCATGAAGTCCGTACCCGCAAGCCAGTTGGGATAAATTGGAAGCATGAAAGCCACCAGCAGCACCTCGCATCCAGCCAAGGCCCCTCACGCGCACAGCGGGCTCTGGGCTGCCAATGAGCTGCGCCGCCGCATTGCCGAAGGCGAGCTATTGCCCGGTGACAAGCTTTCCGAACAGACCCTGGCTGAATCGTTGGGGCTCTCGCGCAATACCTTGCGCGAGAGCTTCACCTTGCTCAATAGCGAGCTGATCATCACCCGGATCCCCAACCGGGGTGTTTTCGTGGCTTCTCCGGATGCTGATGATGTGCGGGAAATCTATGCGGTGCGCCGCACGGTCGAGCCTGCATGCCTGGCATGGGGCCAAGACATTGATCTGGACCGGTTGGGCAAAATCATCGAGGAGGCTCGCACAGGTCTGGCTGCCGGCGACGTGCCGCGGATGGCCAATGCCAATCAGGCTTTCCACAAGCAGCTGGTGGCCTCCTCCGACAGCGAACTGCTCCAGGAGCTGATGAGCCGCGTGCTGGCTCGTATGCGCCTGGTCTTCCACGCCATGAGCGACGCCCCGGATTTCCATTCGCACTACGTAGAGCGCAATGCGAATCTGCTGGCCATGCTCCGCGCCGGAGAGCGCCTGGAAGCCGCCCAGACCCTGCGCGGCTATCTCGACACCGCTGAAGCTGAATTGCTCAGCCACATCGCCCAACGCTCGGAGTAGGCATGGAGCAGGGCCTTGGCCCATGCCACTTGCGATTTCCATCTCATCCGCGCCGTGCATTCCTCACTGCTTTGCGGCAAATGCCAGCCTCCAGCGCTTGCCTCATCGCGTTGTGCACCCTTGTTTTCCAAGGATGCCCCCGACGCCAAATCCGGGTTTGCTCCGCGGAATTTTCACTGCGATCACCGGTTTTTCCGGATCCTTGATGCTATCGCCGCCGCCTGCCTGCCGGTGCGGACAGCCGCAAGCCCAGCGCCCTGCGGGTTTCCTCGACGCACGGACAAACCAAGCAAGCACATAGATAGCCAACGTATGGTTTAACGAAACCATTGCGCGCCACCGCCGTTTCATCACGGCCTAGGCCCTCGTCCCCTGCTTGGAAGGTCGCACCACCCGTGAAATTGCCTGTAGCCGAATTGCACATCCACCTTGAGGGAACGCTGGAGCCAGAAATGATCATGGCGCTGGCGGCAAAAAACGGTGTTGAGCTGCCCTATGCCACCGTTGACCAGCTGCGTGCCAAGTACCAGTTCAGCAATCTGCAATCCTTCCTCGACCTGTTCTATGCGAATATGGCGGTCTTGCGCACTGCTGGAGACTTCCACGAAATCACCGTGGCCTACCTGCAGCGCGCCCATGACTCCGGCGTGCGCCATGTGGAATTGTTCTTCGATCCGCAGGCTCACATCCAGCGCAGACTGGGCCTGGGCGAGGTCATCGCCGGCATCCGTTCCGGCCTGGCCGAGGGCGCAGAACGCTGGGGGATCTCCCACAAGCTCATCGCGTGCTTCTGGCGCCATGCCCCAGCGGAAGAAGCGATGGACTTGATGAAGGTGCTGGTCGCCGAGAAGCACGATATCGATGGCATCGGCCTGGATTCCTCGGAGGTGGGTTTCCCGCCCGAGCTGTTCCAGGAAGTCTTTGCCTATGCCCGCGCCCACGGCCTGCACGTCGTTGCCCATGCGGGCGAGGAAGGCCCTGCTGACTACATTTGGCAGGCACTGGACTTGCTGGAGGTTGAGCGCGTGGACCACGGCATCCGTTGCCTGGACGACCCGACGCTGGTTCAGCGCTTGGTCGACGAGCAGATGCCTTTGACTGTCTGCCCGCTATCCAACATCCGCTTGCGTGCGGTGGACACCATGGCCGATCATCCGTTGCCGCAGATGCTCGAAAAGGGCTTGAAGGTTTCGGTGCATTCTGATGATCCTGCCTATTTCGGCGGATACATGGATGCCAATTTTGCCTCGCTCATGGCAAGCTTCAACTTCAGCACCGGGCAGTTGGCTACGCTGGCAAGGAATTCCTTTGAATCCGCATTCCTGGATGAAGAATCCAAGCAGGTACGGCTTGCCGAAGTCCAGGCCTGGGTTCAGCGGCAAAGCCTTTAGACATGGGAACGCGGCGGCCTCTTGGGGGAAGGCCACCGCGTTCGATCCAGTGCCAAAGGCCCTGGTGGGAACTTGGCGGCCCCCTTGGGGTGAGGCCGCCTCGTTCGGTCTATGGGCTAGGGAACCTGGTATTGGGAATCCCTGATATCCGTAATGAGCATGTGCCCCGGTGCGTGGCCGATGGCCAAGGCCGGGCGGGACTCCATCACGGCTGCCTGCGGCGTGACGCCGCAGGCCCAGAACACCGGAATCGTCCCTTCCGGGATCTGCACTGCATCTCCGAAGTCCGGTGACCCCAGATCTGCTATGCCCAGCTCTTGGGGGTTCCCGATATGCACCGGAGCCCCGTGCACAGCTGGATAGCGCGAGGTAATGCGTACCGCGTCGGCAACCTGAGAGGCTGGAATCGGACGCATGGAGACCACCATCGGACCGGACATCGCTCCGGCCGACTGCGAGCGGATATTGGTCTTGTACATTGGCACGTTCACGCCCTGGTCGATATGCGCGATGGAAATGCCGCTTTCCATCAGTGCGCTCTCGAAGGTGAACGAGCAACCGACAATGAAGGTCACCAGATCATCACGCCAGTACATGGACAGGTCGGTGGGCTCATCCACCTTGACCCCGTTTTCGTAAACCATGTACTTCGGCACGTCGGTACGGATGTCCCCGCCTGCCAGCAACTCGTTGCTGGTCTGCCCCGCCTCCAGGACACCGAGGATCGGGCAGGACTTGGGGTTGCGCTGGGCAAAGAGCAGCACATCGAAGGCCAGTTCCCGTGGAACGATGATCAGATTTGCCTGCGCATATCCAGCGCTGATCCCGGCGGTAGGCAGCACCTGCCCGGCACGGAACAATTCGCGAGCTTCGCTCGGGGCCATCGCCGCACGTTCGGAATGCCCGAGATTCTTCAAGTCCTTCATGGTTGCTTGGCTCCTAGCCGTTCCAGAGGGCTGCCAGACCCGAAATCGAGTTCCAGCCGAGGTACACGCTGAGCAGCCAGGTCAAGGCGCCGATGACCAGCAGGGCCTTGGGGTAGTTGTATCCGTTCATCAGGTCGCGGCGGCGCCATGCGACCCAGAGCAGTATTGCGAAGCCCACCGGAAGGATCAGACCGTTGAAGGCTCCGGCGAAGATCAGCAGGGTTGCCGGCGCCTTGCCCAGGAACAGGTAGATGATCCCGCAGACCACGATGAAAGCCACGGTGATCAGGTTGCGGGTGCGCTCCGGGGTGGTGCGCTTGGTGATGAAGGAAACCGAAGTGTAGGCGGCACCGATCACACTGGTCAGCGCAGCGGCCCAGAGGATGACGCCGAAGGCACGGATGCCGATGGGGCCCGCGGCGTGGCCGAAAGCTTCGGCAGCCTTGTTGTCGCTGGTCAGCGCTACGCCGCCAGCCACAACGCCGAGGATCGCCAGGAAGAGCAGTACGCGCATGACACCGGTGACGATGATTGCCAGCGTCGAGGTGCTGGAGATCGCCTTGACATGCTCCACGCCCGATGTGCCCGAATCGATCATGCGGTGGGCGCCGGCGTAGGTGATGTAGCCGCCAACGGTGCCGCCGATCAGGGTGGTGATGATCAAGAAATCGATCTTCTCGGGGAGTACCACGTTGCGGATCGCATCGCCCACCGGTGGGGCGGCGACAATTGCCACGTACAACATCAGCAGGATCATGACGGCTCCCAGCATCACCACAATGCGGTCCAATGCCATGCCGGCTTTCTTGGAAAGGAAGACCAGGATGGCGATGGCCGCGGAGATGGCGCCGCCAATTTTGGCGTCAACACCCAGCATGGCGTTCAGGCCCAGTCCAGTGCCGGCGATATTGCCGATGTTGAAGACCATGCCGCCGATGAATACCAGTGCGGCCAGTACCCAACCGATGCCAGGGACGACTTTGTTGCCCAGTTCCTGGGCACGCATTCCGGATACCCCGATCACGCGCCAGACGTTCAGTTGGACCGCGATGTCCACAAGGATGGAGACGACAATGGCGAAGGCGAAGGCCGCGCCGATTTGGACCGTGAATTCTGTGGTCTGGGTGATGAAGCCCGGTCCGATGGCGCTGGTGGCCATCAGGAACATGGCGCCTAGGAGCGCCGTGCGCCGCGCCTTGCTGCTTTGGGATGTTGACTCAGGAAGTGCCATGATGACGTTCCAATGCGATAGTGGTGACAGCTGTCACAGAATCAATGTAACGCACAAGACAATACAGGTTGTTGAACAACTATTGCAACGGGTTGTTCAACAATTTTCGAATTTTTGCGCTTTTAAATTACTGTGGCAGCTCACCCGCATGCCGGTTCAGCTGAAAACGCCAATATGAAGGTGATCAGGGCTCCGTGCGGCGATCAGGCAAATGGGGCCGCGCGGGCCTTCGATTACTCGGTGCCCTGCCCGGCCCCAAAGGTTTCTTGCCGCTGCATCCCAGGAAGCGCAGCGTTCAGGACTGCTTCGAATCGCCAAGCTCCTCGTGCTTGGCCTCGATTCCCTTAGGCGTCGCGGACTCATCGGTCAGTTCCTTTTTCACTTCCACGATATCCAGCACTCCGGTATCCGTGTACCACTCGGTTAGCGCCGGGTCATCGCTTTCGAAGTCCGCGCCCGCACCTTCCTCCTCGGGCACTGCGGCCACGCCGAAGACGAAGTCATCGCCATGCTCGTCGATGCCCCGGCGGACACCGCCGCGGATCGCCTCGACCGCATAGCGGTGGCGGATCATCAGCGGATCATTGCTCAGGTCCATGGCCCAGGAGATCATCACGCCGATCAGGATCACGGTGAACGGCAAGGCGCAGGTTACCATGATCGACTGCAAGCCAGACAGCGCGTTGCGTCCGCCGGCCAGCAGCAGGAACATGGCAATCAGGCCGAGGGCGACAGCCCACACAATGGTCACGGGCTTGGAGGGCTCGGGTCGACCGGACTGGGACATCGAGCCCATGACATTGGCTGCGGAATCCGCTGCCGTCACGAAGAACACCAGAATTGCCACCAAACAGACCACCCACATCACCGGGCTGAAGGGAAGATTCGAGAGCAGATCGAACATGACATTCTCACCTGAGTTCTTCACCTCCATGTCTTGCCCGGTCATCCGCATCCAGATGGCACTGCCACCGAAAACGACGAACCAGATGATGGAAATCGCGGCCGGCACAAAGACCACCACGGTCACGAATTGGCGCAGGGAGCGGCCCTTGGAAATCTTTGCAATGAACATGCCCACGAATGGCGACCACGAGATCCACCATGCCCAATACAGAGTCGTGTAGGCGGTCAAGTATTCCTTCTGCACCTCGCCCTGACTCGCGGCAACGGTAAGCATCTCAGGCAAGTTGCCGATCAGGGCAATCAGTGAGGTAGGAACCAAGTCCAGGATGAAGACCGTGGGTCCGGTGACCAGCACGAACAAGGCCATGGCTACGACGAGGGTCATATTCGCATTAGAAAGCAGGCGAATGCCCTTCTTGATGCCGGCTACGGCCGACAGCGTGAAGACCGCGGTCAGAATGCTGATCACGACGACAACATATCCGTTGCCCAGCTCCAGACCGGTAATGATGTTCGTTCCGGTACGAATCTGCAGCGCGCCGATGCCCAGCGAGGTTGCAGTGCCGAACAGGGTCACCAGCACCGCGAAGATGTCGATGATCTTGCCCAGGACCTTGTTATTTCCTCCGGGGAATACCGGTTCGAAGAGCGAGGAGATCAGAGGCAGGCGACCGCGACGGTAGGACGCATACGCCAAGGCTCCGCCCACCAACGCATAGATGCACCATGCGAAGCTGGCTTGATGCAAAATCGAGTCGGTCATGGCTGGAAGCACCGCTGCCGCGGATTCCGCTTCGGCAGTTGTCGAAGGCGGCGGCGTGATGAAGTGGCTCAACGGCTCAAGCGGGCCGTAGAAGATCAAGCCAATGCCCAACCCCGCAGCGAAGAGCATCGAAATCCAGGAAATTGTCGAGAACTCGGGAACGCTGTCATCGGCGCCGAGGCGGATCTTCCCCGTCGGACCATAGCCGACCACCAGCATGAAAATGACGATTCCAACCACGGTGAGATTGAAGAGCCAGCCGAAGTTTTCCACGACCCAGCTCTGCATGGTCGTTCCCACCAGGTTCAGATTGCTCGGCGCGAAAATGGCCCAGACCAAGACCGCGGTTGAAACCAGCAACGCCACAACGAAGACGCTGCGGCGCGTCGAAAACTTGATTCCGGTGTCCTCAACGCTGATCCCCGGAATCAAACCTGGGTGGATCCCAAATGCTGGTTCCTTCGCGACACCGCGCAATGCGTTCTTAACCTTGTTGGCCTTCTTCCCCGAACTTTCTTGCATATCCGGAGAAGCCGAAGAAACTTCTCCAGACCTGTCTGCTGAACTTCTTGGACGTGACTTATCAGTATCCATAACTTCACATAATATTGCGTCGGACCCGATTAATTCCATTCCACCTGCTCGACCCCCGAAGAGAACCCTACCCATTAGGCTGTTCAGAAACTGGCATTCTCCCTAGGCAATCAGATGGAATAGTCGATTTGCCGGTTTGTACCGAGGACGGGAGCAGAGCCCGCATACGGCGGCCGTCATAGTAAGCTTGGTGCCTATCTGCTGGCAGCTTGCCAGCAAGCGAAGTAGGCTGCTGCTAAGACATTTGGATGTCTTGGCAGCAGCCTTCCTCACGACGCGGCTCGACTAGTGGAAGAAGTGGCGTGCACCGGTGAAGTACATCGTGATGCCTGCTTCATTCGCTGCCGCGATGACTTCCTCATCGCGTACCGAGCCGCCCGGCTGCACAACAGCCTTGACGCCGGCATCGATGAGGATCTGCAGGCCGTCGGCGAATGGGAAGAAAGCATCCGAAGCGGCCACGGAGCCCACGGCACGCTGTTCCGAAGCAGCCGCGTCAGCGTTCTCTGCACCACCGGCGGCATCTGCGCCGGATTCGACCTTGACGCCCAGGGTGTTGGCGCGCTCCACGGCCAGCTTGCAGGAATCGATGCGGTTGACCTGGCCCATGCCAATGCCCACTGCAGCGCCGTCCTTGGCCAGCAGAATCGCGTTGGACTTCGCGGCGCGCACGGCGCTCCAAGCGAATTCCAGATCTGCCAAGGTAGCAGCGTCAGCAGCTTCACCGGCAGCAAGGGTCCAGTTCCCTGGCTTGTCGCCCTCGGCATCGATCTTGTCGCCGGCCTGGACCAGCATGCCACCGCTTACCTGGCGGAACTCGTTCTTGTTGCGGCCATAGCCATCTGGCAGGGCCAGCAGGCGGATGTTCTTCTTGGCCGAGAGGATCTGCACGGCTTCGGCCTCGAAGTCCGGGGCAATGACCACCTCGGTGAAGATGCCCTTGACGGTTTCTGCCATTTCCTTGGTGACCGTGCGGTTGGCGGCGATGACGCCGCCGAATGCGGACACCGGGTCGGTAGCGTGGGCCTTGCGGTGCGCATCAGCGATTGGATCTGCCGCGTCATCCGAAGCGACGGCCACACCGCAAGGGTTGGCGTGCTTGACCACAGCCACAGCCGGCTTCTCGAAGTCGTATGCGGCACGCAGTGCAGCATCTGCATCCACGTAGTTGTTGTAGCTCATTGGCTTGCCGTGCAGCTGATCAGCCTGGGCGATGCCGGCTGGAGCGGCTTCGTCAACGTAGAGCGCTGCCTGCTGGTGCGGGTTTTCGCCGTAGCGCAGCACATCGGCACGCTGCAGGGCCACGCCTGCGTAGGCTGGCCAGTCGATGACGCCGTCGCCGTCCTCATCCAGGAACTGGCTTGCGGTCCACGAAGCTACCGCGGTGTCATAGGCTGCGGTGTGAGCGTAGGCCTTGGCGGCCAGGCGCTGGCGGGTCTTCAGATCGAAGCCGCCCTCGGCTGCTGCGGAGATGACCTGCGGGTAGAAAACTGGATCAACCACGATGGAAACGGCGGCGTGGTTCTTCGCTGCCGAGCGGACCATGGCTGGGCCCCCGATATCGATCTGCTCGACAACTTCATCCTGCGAGGCACCCGAGGCGACGGTCTGCACGAAGGGGTACAAGTTCACCACTACCAGGTCGATCTGCTCGATATCCATCGAGGACAGGGTATCCATGTGCTCGGTGACGCGGCGGTCCGCAAGGATGCCGCCGTGGATGCGCGGGTGCAGGGTCTTGACGCGGCCATCGAGCATTTCAGGGGAACCGGTCACCTGCTCGACCTCGGTCACGGGAATTCCAGCGGCAGCGATCTTCTTGGCCGTGGAGCCGGTGGATACCAGCTGCACGCCTGCGGCGTGCAATCCAGCGGCCAGCTCCTCCAAGCCGGTCTTGTCATAGACGGAAATCAGTGCGCGACGGATAGCGACTTTGTCCAGCACGGTCTTACTCACGAAATTTTTCTCCCGGCGGTGAGAATGAATGGGGCGGGCAGCGCAGAGGCCACCGCCTTCATTCTAACCAAGGAAGGCACCGGAATTTCAGTTCGTGTCAAGCCCCTTCCGGCAATGAGGAAAGGTGCGGGAAATATGAAGAAAGCTGCTTGTCAGTCAGGCAAAGCTGCAGAAGTTTCTCTGCATGTTCTTCATCTGCGACATAGGCCACGAGATCTGCCTTGGTCCGTTCGCCCAACTCTTCGCGCAACGACCGGGCTACCGCAACCAGCGTGTGATAGTAGCGCTTGATAGTAGGTTCCCAGCCATCACGCGCTGCCAGTCCGGTCATCGCCTCGGACCATAGCGTGGCCGCGGGATCTTCGCATAAATCAATGGATGACCAGTGCCAATCGCTGGGTTCCCACTTATCCGAGTAGAAGCTCTCCTCGTCGCTGTCTTCCAGATCCGCTTCCAAGGAGGCCAAGACGTCGTCGAGATCTTCCCCGTCGGAATCCTCGTCATCCGGCTGGTCTTCGTCTTCATCATCGGAATCCGTGATCAGCAGCGAATCGTCTTCCAATGTGACGGTTTCAGGTTCAAGGCTTCCATCGCCTTCGGCATCGGGACGGTCCTCGTAATCGGCAGGCTCATCGGCGTCTTCACCGCGTTCCACCAATTGCTCGCGAGACTCCGTGAGGCGATCTCGTTCCAGGGCCTGCACCGAGTTCAAGGCCAGCAACGGCATGGCGATGCTTTCGCTTTCCTCGGTGCTGACTCCATGCAAGGCAATGGCATAGAAGTCCTGGTCGGGGTGTCCAGCTATCACTTCCGCTGCGTGTCGAAGGGCAGTCACCCGTATAGCCTCTTCGAGAGCGGTCCAATCTACTCCCATGTCCAGAGATTACCCCCTTGCCGGCGCAGACAACAGGCCTTGACGTGGCGGGAGAAGAAGCGTAGAGAGCTACACCTGGAACCTGGTTTTCGGCTATGCTTCACGCGGTACAAACCATTTCTGCTCGCACACCGAAAGGTGCACCACTGTGTCTTCCGCACCCCTGCCTTCTGGCACATCGATCGTGCAAGAGCTGCCGTTCAAATGGAAGGTGCAGGGCACCATTTTCATTATCGGCGGACTCGGCTTCATGTTCGATGCCTGGGACGTGACCCTCAACGGCGCGTTGATTCCATTGGTCGCCGAAGAGTGGGGGCTTGACCGTCCCACCGCGGCCTTGCTGGGCACTTCCAATCTGGTGGGCATGGCCGTGGGCGCCTTCCTCTGGGGCGGGATCGCCGACCGCTATGGACGCAAGAACGCCTTCAGCCTGACGCTTCTGATGTTCTCGCTATTCACCATCCTCGGCGCGCTGTCCCCGAATTTCGGCTTCTTCGTCGCCTTCCGCTTCCTGGCCGGCGTCGGCCTGGGAGGCTGCATCCCGGTGGACTATGCGCTCGTCGGCGAGTTCACCCCTGCCAAGCTGCGCGGACGCGTGCTCACCGCCATGGATGGCTGGTGGCCGGTGGGCGCGGCACTGTCCTTCTTCGTTTCGGGGTGGGTGATGGCCACCGCCGATAATTGGCGGCTGATCCTGGCGGTCATGATCCTGCCCGCGTTCATGGTGTACCTGGTACGGCGCTCCATGCCCGAATCCCCGCTGTTCTTGGCAGCCAAGGGCCGCGACGCCGAGGCCCGTGCGGTCATCGACCAGCTCGTGGAACGCACCGGGGCCACTGAGCGCGAGTACGTAATTGCACCTGTGGAATTGGAAAAGGCTCCGCGCTGGTGGGAGCAGGTCGCCTCGCTGTGGCGGTACTCCTGGAAGATCACCGCCACCAGCTGGCTGCTGTTCATGACCATTTTGCTGGTCTACTACCTGGCATTGACCTGGTTGCCATCGATTCTGACCGAGGCCGGAATGGCCCAGTCAGCGTCGTTCTTCGCTACCGCGGTGATGGCCCTGATGGGGCTGGTGGGCGTTATTCTGGCAGCATTGCTGGTGGAGCGGGTTGGCCGTAAATGGCTACTGGCGATCTCCGCGCCAATCTCAGGCATCGTGCTTGTGATCGTAGCCCAGAACCTGCATATCCCAGCGACCGCGATTGCCTGGGTGCTGGTCTTCGGCGTGGTGGTCCAGGTCGCTATTCCTGTGCTGTATGCCTACGTTTCCGAGCTGTACCCCACCGAATTGCGCGCCAGCGGTTTCGGCTGGGCCTCGACCATGTCCCGCTTTGCCGCCGGCTTCGGTCCCCTGCTTTTCGCGGCGCTGTGGCCAGTGGTCGGGCTGGGCTGGCTGTTTGCCGGCGCGACTGCGCTGGTGCTGGTAGCCGTCGTCTTCATGGCGCGATTCGCTCCAGAAACCCGCGGCATGAGTTTGGATTAAGGATCATCGGCCAGCGGCGAATGCCAGCACCTTCTGGTGCTGGCATTTGCTAGTCCTGCGTAGTTTGCGGGCGCAAGCCATCGCGCATGATCTGCACGATGCGGTCCTCCAAACCAGGCTGGCTCTTGCTGAAGGCCCGCGGCAGTGGACGGGTCATGGCCCCGATGGTGGCAATCAGTTCTATCTCCGTTACGTCTTTGCGGACCAAATTCGCGTTCTTGGCCAAGTCCAAGGCGGAGTGCAGGGACTGGCCGGCCTCTGCCTGGACCTCCAGAATGCGGGGGCTGATCTTCCGTGGCAATTGCAGCCCGAGCGCTTCGCTCAGTGCCCCGAGATTCTGCTGGACCAGCGTGCCAAGCAGAACTTCCCAAGCGTCCGTGTCACCGTCTCCAAGCCGCTGAACCGCTGATTGGGAGGCGATTCGGATATCCCCAAGCGTGCCGAGGGTGACTTCTTCAACCAGCGCATTCCGGTCAGCGAAGTTTCGATACAGTGTGCCGATGCCCACTCCGCTGGCCTCTGCAATAGTTTCCATCGCAATCTGGGCGCCGTGTTCTGCAAATAATTCACGAGCTGCTCGAAGGATGTTCTCACGTCGCCGAAGAGCATCTGAACGCATGAGTGGAATCCGATCTGAAGGAAATTCTGGCGCACGACTTGCCACCTGACGATTTCACGATAGCGGACAGGCAGTGCTCTGACGAAGCGGAAATCAACTTTCCAGAACGAAAAGTTTGCTCCCCGCGCCCGCGCCCAGCCATTCCGCATTTCCAGAAACCGTGCTATCCCTAGGATCTAGAACCTCAAGGCCAAGGAATCCTCGGATATGCGTTTTCAGCTCATCAGGCACGGACAAACCCCATCGAATGTTGCCGGGCAGCTTGATACCGCTTACCCGGGTGCCAGCCTCACTCCGCTGGGGCATCGCCAGGCTCGTGCCCTGCCGCAGGCATTCAGTGGCGGGCAGCTGCAGTCCATCTATGCCTCGACGCTGAACCGCACGCAGCTGACGGCCCGGCCATTGAGCGAATCCACCGGACAGAAGCTGCAGGTCATTGACGGCCTCGAGGAGATTTCAGCCGGGACCTTGGAGATGCAGGCCGACGAGGCCTCACGCTATGCCTACGGCATGTGCCTGCATTCGTGGATGCATGGCGACTGGGAGCAGAAGATGCCCGGCGGGCCGAACGGCTACGACTTCATTGAAAGATATTCCAAGGCCCTGGAAACCATCGCCCGGGCACAGGACTACTCCGGCACGGTCGCGGTATTCAGCCATGGTGCCGCCATTCGCGTTTTCAGCGCATGGGCTACGAAGATGGCGCCTGCCGATGCCGCAGAGCTGCATATCGAGAATACCGGTGGCTCCTTGCTGGAATTGGGCATCGGCGGAACGTGGGCCTTGGAACGGTGGAATCCAGAACCGCTCGGTGGCGACTTCGTTCGCGATGTTCTCACCGAGGACGTAACGGGTGGCGAGGACGGTATCCCCTGAGTACCCCGCTCCACCGGGGATCGCGAGTTGCACCAACTCAGCATCTATTTTTTCGGTAGTCTGGCAGGGGAGCTCATTTTCCGCTGAGCGCACAAACGGAAGGCCCTCATGCACGACGACATTTCCCTGACCACCGGACGCGTCCGCCGCGTTCTGACCGAACGTATCCTTCCAGCGATATATTCGGAAACCATGCCATTGGCCCTCTCCTGGCACGAATTGCCAGGAGAGCCGATAGCTCCTGCGCAGGGCCTTGCACTGGACTACCAGCCCACAGAGGTTGGTACACCGTGGGGCGCGGCCTGGGGCACCACATGGTTCCATTTGCAGGGCCAGGTTCCGGCGCATTGGGCCGGACGCCGGGTGGAAGCCGTGATTGATCTGGGATTTGACGTCAACATGACCGGCTTCCAGTGCGAGGGCCTGGTTTACCGGCCGGACGGCATCACCATCAAGGCGATCAACCCGCGCAACCAGTGGGTGCCCATTGCCGGTCAGGCCGAAGGCGATGAGGTCATCGACTTGTACCTGGAAGCGGCATCCAACCCGGTGCTGCTGGACTACCACCCGTTCCTCCCCACCGAGCAGGGCGATGTCCTTACCTCGTCTTCGCGCCGGCTGTACACCACCCGCCGCATGGACCTGGCGGTCTTTGAATCCGTAGTACACGAGTTGTCGCTGGATCTGGAAGTGCTGCTGGATCTGCAAGAGCAGCTGCCGGCCGGCCCGCGCAAGATGCAGATCCTGCAGGCCATGGACAACGCGTTGGACGTGCTCGACCTGCAGCGGATTACCGAGACCGCACAGGCCGCCCGCAAGGAGCTGGCAGCGGTCCTGGCCGCCCCAGCCGAGCACAGTGCTCACCAGATTTCCGCGATTGGCCACTCGCATATCGACTCGGCCTGGCTGTGGCCGCTGCGCGAAACCATCCGCAAGGTCTCCCGCACCTGCTCCTCGATGGTGGAGCTGCTGGGCGACGAGGAAGAATTCCTCTACGGCATGTCCAGCGCCCAGCAGTACAAGTGGCTCAAGACCCATCGCCCCGAGGTCTGGGATCGGGTGAAGAAGGCCATTGCCGACGGGCGCTTCCTGCCGCTGGGCGGCATGTGGGTCGAGTCCGATACCGTGATGCCCTCGGGCGAATCGCTGGTCCGCCAGTTCCTCTACGGCCAGAAATTCTTCCGCGACGAATTCGGCATCGCTTCAAAGGGCGTCTGGCTGCCCGATTCCTTCGGGTACTCCCCTGCCCTGCCCCAGCTGATGCGCCGTGCCGGCTTCGAATGGTTCTTCACCCAGAAGATCTCCTGGAACCAGCAGAACAAATTCCCGCACCACACCTTCGATTGGGAAGGCATCGACGGCTCGCGCGTGTTCAGCCACTTCCCGTCGATGGACACCTACAACTCGCAGCTCTCCGGGGAGGAAGTCGCCAAGGCCTCGCGCCAGTTCCGCGAAGCCCGGCTTGCCAACAACTCCATCGCACCGGTCGGCTGGGGCGATGGCGGCGGCGGCACCACCCGGGAAATGACCGGCAAAGCCAAGCGCCTGGCCAACCTGGAAGGCAGTGCCAAAGTCCGGTGGGAACACCCGAACGACTTCTTCGACCGGGCCAAGGCCGAGCTGCCCAACCCTCCGGTATGGGTGGGAGAGCTCTACCTGGAGCTGCACCGCGCCACGCTGACCAGCCAGCACCAGACCAAGTCGGGCAACCGCCGCACCGAGCAGCTGCTGGTCGAGGCCGAACTGTGGGCAGCCACCGCAGCCATCCGCACCGGGGCCGAATACCCGTACGAGCAGCTCGACGAACTGTGGGAAACCGTGCTGCTCCACCAGTTCCATGACATCCTGCCCGGCACCTCCATCGCCTGGGTGCACCGCGAAGTGGTGGCACGCTACGCCCAGGTCATCGAGCAGGCCGAAGCGCTGATCCGCGCCGCCCAGCAGCAGCTGGCTGGCGAAGGATCCACCCCTATTGCATTCAACGGTGCGGCGTTCACGCGCAATAACCTGGCCTTCGGCCAGGCCAGGGAAGTGGAAGCCGTTCCTGTTTCCGCGGTCCGGGCAACGGCAGCCGATGGCGGCTACATCCTGGATAACTCGGTCATCCGGGTGGCGGTCAATGCCCAGGGCCTGATTGCCTCCGCGGTGGATCTGGCTACCGGCCGTGAAACTATCGCCGAGGGCCAGGAAGCGAACCTGCTGCAATTGCACCAGGACTTCCCGAACATGTGGGACGCCTGGGACGTGGACAAGTACTACCGCAACCAGGTCACCGACCTGCGCGAGCTCGATAGCCTGGAGCTGTCATCGCGCGGGGACGGCAGCCAGGTCATCACGATTGCCCGCAGCTTCTCCAAATCCACGCTGGTCCAGGAACTATCGCTGGCGCCAGGCTCGCGGACCGTGCAGATCTCGCAGAGTACCGATTGGCATGAGGCAGAGAAATTCCTCAAGGTCGCCTTCCCGCTGGATATCCGTGCCGAGCATGCAATTGCCGAAACCCAGTTCGGCTACCACAAGCGCGCTACCCACGTGAATACCAGCTGGGAAGCGGCGAAGTTCGAAACTTCCATGCACCGCTTCGTGCTGGCCGAGGAACCCGGCTTCGGCGCGGCACTGGTCAATGATTCCATCTACGGATTCGATGTCACCCGCGATGCCAAGGACGCGGCCGTCACGACAACCATGCGCCTGTCATTGCTGCGAGCCCCGCGCTTCCCGGATCCTGAAACCGACCAAGGCCTGCGGGCCCACCGCTACGGTTTGGTCATCGGCGCGGACGTGGCCATGGCAACAGAAGCCGGCGCCTTGCTCAACAGCGCAGAGCGAGTCGTCCATGGCGCCCACGGCGTGGACCCGCTGGTATCGGTCACCGGTGAAGGCCTGGTGATTTCCAGCGTGAAGCTGGCTGCGGACCACTCCGGCGATTTGGTGGTGCGGGTCTATGAATCCCTGGGGCGCCGTGCCAGCGGCAGCCTGTTGGTCAACGCGCAGGCCTTGTCTGCAGCCACCGCGAGCCTGCTGGAAGATGAGCTGGCGGGGCAGGCCATCGAGCTTTCCGATGGTGCTGTGCCGCTGAAGCTGGGCGCTTTCGAAGTGCGCACCCTGCGCTTCGCCCTGGCCAGGTAACCGCGGGTTCCGGGGCTGGACCTTCGCACGCCATGGCGTGCGAAGGTCCAGCCCCGCTGCAATCCACGGTCCTGGCTTGCTGGAATCACTGGATCAGTCTCCCGTCCGGAGCAACCGCATACCAGACCCCGCCTACGCCCTGGCCGTTGGTATCACCGGGCTTGGCGTCCTAGCCGGGGAGGATTCCGCCGACCCCTACCAGGGCGATGGCTCATAGTCCTTGAGGAAGCAGCCATACAGGTCAATGCCGCGTTCCCCGTCAACGATCGGCTGGTACACCCGGGCCGCGCCATCAATCAGGTCCAAGGGGGCGTGCCATCCGTCGGCAACTTTCCGGACCTTCGCATCATGCGGGCGCTCATCGGTGATCCACCCGGTGTCCACCGCGCTCATGAGGATCCGGTCGGTCTTCAGCATCTCTTCCGCGCTGGTGCGGGTGAGCATGTTCAGCGAGGCCTTGGCCATATTGGTGTGCGGGTGCCCGGCCCCCTTGTAGCGGCGGGAGAACTGGCCTTCCATCGCCGAGACGTTCACGATGTACTTGCGCCGGGCCCCGCTGGCGGCCAAGGCCGGGCGCAGCCGCGAAGCGAGCAGGAACGGGGCGGTGACATTGCACAACTGCACTTCGAGCATTTCCAGGGCATCAACATCACCCAGGATCTGCGTCCAGGAATTATCCGTCACCACGTCCGGGATCAAGCCCCCGGCATCGATTGCGGTTCCCGCTGCGATTCGTTCCAGCGATGCGGAGCCGGCCCTCATGGCCAGATCGGCCAGCTGCTGCGAATCGTAGCTTTCCGATGCCGCCGGGGCCAGCAGGGCTGATTCTTCCAGGCGGAAGGCACTGGCCAGGGCCTTGGGATGCTCGGAGGGCGGGTTCGCTTCGCCCCACAGCTCCGGTCCCCCGTTGCCAGGCAGCAACTGCGCGGTCAGGGGCTGCTGCTCGGATTCGACCAGATGCTGGTAGGAGTTGGCCGTGCGCCGCACGGTCTGGGCGGCGTTGTTGATCAGGATATCGAGCGGTCCTTCGGCAGCGACGCGGTCGGCCAGGGAGATGACCTGTGCCGGGTCGCGCAAGTCGATGCCGGCAATGCGCAGCCGGTGCATCCATTCGGCACTGTCCTCCAGTGCCGCGAAGCGCCGTGCGGCGTCCTTGGGAAAACGCGTGGTGATGGTGGTGTGGGCTCCATCGCGCAGCAGCCGCAGCGCGATGTGCATGCCGATTTTGGCTCGCCCGCCGGTCAGCAAGGCGCGCTTGCCGCCCAGGTCCGCGCGCGCGTCTCTGCGTTCGCGTCCCTGTGCGGCGCAGTCAGGGCAAAGATAATGGTGGAAGGCATCCACGGTGGTGTAGCGCTGCTTGCAGATGTAGCAGCCACGCGGCTTGCGGAATTCCCCGGCGCTTGCGCTTCCGGTTGAACTGCTCAGGTCCAGGCCGAGGGTATCGTCATCCAGCCGTTGCGGCGAGCCGGTGGCGGTGCGCTCGATCACTGCCCTGTCCGCGGCACTGATCTCGGCACGCTTTTGGGACTTGCGGTAGCGCTTGGCCGCCTTGAACATATTGCTGGTGGCCCTGCGCACGGCAATGTGCCGTTCATCCTCGGGATCCAGCTGGTGCACCACCGACAGGACCTTCAAAGCGGCGGATAGTTCTGCTTCGGTAAACAGTTCGGTTTCTGGTGCCTGCAAAGGCAGCGGCGTAGGTTCAGTCATCTCCCCACCAATTTTACGCGGTGGGCAGCGCCCTATTTTCCCTTGGCGAGATCGGCGAGCGTGGCAATGAGCAGGCGGCGCTCGACGAGCTTGATGCGCTCATGCAGCGATTCCTCGGTGTCGTGCTCTTCAATCGGCACGGCTTCCTGGCGCAGGATCGGACCGGTATCAACACCGGCATCGGCAATGTGCACGGTGCAGCCGGTGACCTTCACGCCGTAGGCCAGCGCATCGCGCACGCCGTGGGCGCCCGGGAAGGACGGCAACAGCGCAGGGTGGGTGTTGATGTAGGTGCCGTCGAAGGCGTTGATGAATTCCTCGCCGACGATGCGCATGAAACCGGAGGAGACAACATAGTCCGGGGCGTAGGACAAGCACTTTCCGGTGAGCGCATGGTTCCATTCGCCGCGATCCGCGTAGTCCTTGAAGTTCACGACGAACGTTTCGATTCCGGCTTCAGCCGAACGCTGCACGCCGTAGGTGCCGTGCTTATCCGCTCCCACGGCCGCAATCTCGACATTGTCCAGCTGGCCGTCGGCCACTGCGTCGATGACTGCCTGGAGATTAGAACCGGTACCTGAAACCAAAACCACAATGCGCATGAATTCAATTCTACGGTTCGCCGGGGCCGGCGCTTCATCCCGGACGCAATGTTGCATGGCGTTTCGATCCGCAAGCCTTTTCCCGGCACCGTTGTCGCGCGCCGGCCCTAAACTGGCCTTGAGAGTTCCATTCGAAGTGGAGATGCTGATGAGCCAGATAGTTCCCGACGGCAAGGACTGGACCGTTGTCCTGGAGGCGGTGTGCGCGCAGTGCGCCGTCGATGTGCGCGGCATCTCGCCCGGCGATGCCATGACCCAGCTTCCGGTGTGCGTGGACCGCTATATCGAGGTGCTCGCGCGCCCCGATGCCCAGACCCGCACGAACCCTGCCCGCTGGAGCGACCAGGAGTACGTGGCCCACGTCGCCGAAATGCTGCAGGTGATGGCCGGGCGCCTGGACCTGATGCTTGAGCACGATGACCCGACGTTCCCCAACTGGGACCAGGACCGGGCCGCCGTTGAGGGAAACTACAATTCGCTGCCTGCAGGGCAGGTCGCCGAGCTGTTGCGAGAAAGCGCCGCCCGCTACGCCGCGAAGCTGTCGAGCATCGACCCGGCGCAGTATTCCCGCCGCGGCCTGCGCTCGAACGGTGCCGCGTTTACCATTGAAACGCTGAATCAGTATGCCTGGCATGACGTCATGCATCATCTGTGGGATCTGGCTCCGCAGACCAGCTAGGCGCGCCCGACACAAACGAAGGGGCCAAATGGCAGGTGCACTGCCCTTTGGCTAGACTTCTTGGCGTACGCGCGAAAACAGTTCTACATAAGGAGCCAGGCAGTCATGCCCAAGGCATATTTCGGGAAAATTTCTGCACTGGCTTTCACCGGGCTGCTGTCCTTGACCGCGTGTTCTGCCGGGATTCCGGAGACCGGTGAATCCGCTGCTCCAGTCCCATCGGCTGAAGAATACATGCCGCTTCTGGTGCAAACGCAGGATGATGATGACAAGCTTCCCGAAGGCTTTGAGGATACCGAGTCCTACGACGCGGAAACCCGCCACCTGCTGGCCACCTCGGACTTCGGCAGGCACTACGTCGCAGTAGGCAGCGAAGGCCAGCTGTGCATGATCGCCGTTCCCAAGCCCGTGGAAGAAGATGGCGATTACGAGATCGCCGGGACCACCTGCCCGACGATGGATTATGTGGTCCAGAACGGTATTCCGCTCAAGGTCGATGGCGGTGAAAACAGCTTCAAGACCGTCACCTACCTGATGCCGGCTGGCATCAGCGACGTGACGGTGGAGAACTCCATCTCCGAGCTTCGCGCCGAGCATCCCGAACTTGAAGCCGAGGATATCCAGGTAGTTGCCGAGAATGATTCGGTGCTGCTGGTGATGGAGGAGTCGACTGCCAGTGCGCTGGGGACGATCACCATCACCCGCCCCGATGGCAATCCGCTGGTCCTGGCCAGCCTGACCTAGGCCAACAGCGGCAAGCCTCTAGCCTTCGAGTACCGGGTCGGTCTCGAACAGCGGGGCAATCAGGTAGCCGATCGCGGTGCCCACACCGATTTGCAGTGCCAAGGCACCTGCGGTCGCCCACATGTTCGGGCCGATCTCAACCAGTCGCCCAATGGCCAGGGAGCCGGATGACAGCCAGGAACCGATCAGGCTCAGCAGCCCGCAGACAATGCCGGTGAAGACCGCCAAGGACGCGGTCGATGCCGCCAGCGACAGGGCATTGAACGGAATGCGACGGGCAAACCAGTCTTCGAGGTGGTTCTCGCCCACACGCAAGAAGTACCAGCCGGCCACGATGCCCGCGGCCACGGGAATCAGCAGGAACAGCCATTGATGGGCCATCTCGCCTGAAGGAAGTGAAGCCAGCATCGGAATCGACGGCAGCGGACCCACCGTGGTTTCCAAGGTGGACAGGGTGCTGCCGGTACCGATGCTGAAACCGCCGCCGCTGATCCAGGACAAGACCCAGAACACTGCGTTCGGGATGAAGGACAACTGCACCGTGGTCAGCGCGGCCGAGCCGATCGGGCCGGGGCGCAGCTCCTGCGACACGTTGGCGACGTCGGTCCAGTGCACGCCCAGGTTGATGGCCAGCAGCAATCCGGAGATTCCCACGGCAGCGACATAGCCGAGGAACCCGGCCACGATCACATGCCATACGTAGGATCCGGCCCAGCGGCGATGCGGTGAGATCCGCTGGATATAGGCGGCCGTATCGACACCGAAAAGGCGAGCCCAGGAGCCTGCTTCGCGCCGCGCGCCAATGATCAGGCCCACGAGCGCGATGATCAGCGGAATGAAGGTCGCCGCGATGATATTGACCCGCGCATGCGCGTTATTGGCGAGGAACCCGATACCGGTACCGATGGCCCCGTAGGCCACGAAGGCGCCGAGCAGCCCTTGCCAGAGCTGGTCGGTGTAGGAAGCGCGAGCGATGCGCCGTCCTGCACGCAAGCAGAACAAGAACGGCAACAGCGATAGTCCCAACGGGATCAGCGTGACCCATCCGGTCACTGAACTGGGGTCAGCTTCGGGGCCGAGATTCAGGATCTCCACCGGCACGCCGTGGATAAGCAGCCAAATGAGGCCGCCGAACTGCAAGATGGCCTCAAACGAGTCTTCGAGGAAGCCTCCGCTGAAATAGACGGCGACCAGCGGCAGGGTGATCAGGGCAAGGCAAAAGACCACGGATTGCAGTATCTCGAAGACCCCCTGCAACGCCAGGGGCATTGGCCAGCCGTTGCGCAGGCGCAACATCACTGCCTTCATGGGTTTCTTTTCGCGGCTCATCATCTTCAATGTTGCCATCATTGGCGCCGACCGGCCTCGATCGACGCGCAATGATGACCTGAAGGGTTGCCTAGAACACTGGGCTAATAGCTGTCCGGAGCAGCGCTTTGGGCCTCGGAATTGAAGCTTGCAGCCAGTGCTTCGGTGGCACGCGCCAGCAGTGCCACGTCGGCACCCACGCCGACGTAATCCGCGCCGGCGGCCATGTATTCGCGGGCGCTCTTCTGGTCGAAGGCGTTGACCCCGGCATACTTGCCTGCGGCCTTGGCGGCATTGATGGACTTGATCACCGCAGCGACCACGTCCGGGTGGCTCTGCTGGCCGATGACGCCCATGGAGGCGGCCAGGTCCGATGGACCGATGAAAATCCCGTCAACACCTTCGGTGGCAACGATTTCCTCGACGTTCCGCACCGCTTCATCCGCTTCGATTTGAACCATGATGGTGATGGTCTCATCAGCGCGGGTCAGGTACTCGGGGATGCGGTTCCAGCGAGCCGAGCGGGCCAGGGCGGAACCGACACCGCGTACGCCCTTGGGCGGGTACTGGCAGGAGGCGACGGCAGCGGCGGCTTGCTGGGCATCATTGACCATCGGGATGATCAGCGACTGCACGCCCAGGTCCAGGAACTGCTTGATCACCACCGGATCGTTGACCGCAGGGCGGACCACTGGAACGACCGGGTAGCTGCGCACGGCCTGCAGCTGGGCCAAAATGTTCTGCAGGTCGTTGGGCGAATGCTCGCCATCGATGAACAACCAATCGAACCCTGCACCTGCGCAGATTTCAGCGATCAGCGGGGAAGCTGAACAGACCCAGATGCCTGCCAACGAGTGGTCGGCGTCCTTGAGCGCATCCTTCAGCGACGGATCCGCTTCTACTCGAAATGACATGTCACAGTTCCTAGCGGTCCGTAATCGGCAAAGACGGTATCCCCTGCATTGACCCACATCGGGCGGGTGAAGGATCCGGCCAGGATGATTTCCCCGGCCTTGAGCTTGTCGCCGTGCGGGGCAATCTTGTTGGCGAGCCAGTACACGCCAGCGGCAGGGTGGTTCAGCACACCGGCTGCGACGCCGGTTTCTTCGACGGTCTGGTTCTTGAACAAGATCCCGGAGACCCAACGCAAATCGATGTTCTCCGGCTTGACCGGGTTGCCGCCGATCACCATGGCACCCATGGCGGCGTTGTCGCTGATGGTATCCACAATGGTGCGGCCTTCCATCTCCACGCGGGCATCGAGGATTTCCAAAGCGGGGATGACGTATTCGGTAGCTTCGAGCACATCGAAAATGTTCGCCCGCGGGCCTTCGATGTCCTTCTTGAGCTTGAAGGCCAGCTCCATCTCCACGCGGGCACCGGTGAAGTCTTCCCACTTCAGCTTCGCGCCGGAGTCGTAGACCATGTCATCGAAGATGATTCCGTAGTCAGGCTCGGTGATTCCGGTAGCCATCTGCATGGCGCGGGAGGTCAGCCCGATCTTGCGGCCGACCAGCACGCGGCCAGCGGCTTCGGAGCGCTGGCGCCACAGGTTCTGGACCCGGTAGGAATCTTCTACCGTCATTTCTGGATAGCGTGCGGTCAGACGCGGCACGGGAGTCCGTGTCTCGCCGGCCTGGACCAGCTCATCGGCAATGGCCGTGATTGTTTCCTCGGATAGCATCGACGGCTACACCTTTCACTACTGTTCAAACCTCTTGGGGCTGCCGCCATCTCGAAGAGATGACTTAGCTCACGGTTCTTGATCGTACCGAGGTTCGAGATTGAAGGCACATCGTACTAACATTCTGCTCGACTTTTCGTGGTCCTTCGGGCTCCTTTTCGCAAAAGATTTGGCCCACCGCCATGCGCCCCGGTGCGGGTGCATGGCCGTGGGCCCAACCTGGCGGAACGGCCGACTCAGGATCCGGATTTGAGGTTTGCCAGCAACGCTTCGAAGGGCAGTGAGGAGAGTTCATCATCGGGGTCGGCGAATTCGCTGACCGAGGGAGCGACGGAACGGGTATCCCCCAAATCCGCATCAGCGGAGAATTCCCCTTCGTTCAGGGACAGCGCCAGGGCGACTTCTCGCGCAACCCGGCGAGCGCGATCTGCCAGCGTGCCAGTCAGCCCCTGTCCCCCGAAGTCTTCCGAAGCCGCGAAAACCGTTGTCGGCATGATCTGCGCCCTGAGGTAGGAGAAGATCGGACGCATGGCGTAGTCAACCGCGAGCTGGTGCCGCTGGGTTCCCGCGGTGGCAGCGAGCACGACCGGTTTTCCGTTGAGCGATTTAGGGTCCAGGATATCGAGGAAGGACTTGAAGAGGCCTGAGACCGAGGCCGTGAAGACCGGGGTGACGGCAACGAGCACGTCGGCATTCACCACTGCGTCGATAACTTTTTGCAGGCCCGGGGCGGCGAAACCGGTCAGCATATTATTAGTGATTTCACCAGCATGCTCACGCAGTTCGATATTGCTCACGTCGGCTTGCAGGCCGGCGGCAGCTAGCTGCGCGGCAATATTCTCTCCGATTTGCTGGCCCAGCAGCGAGGAGCTCGATGGGGTTCCCAGCCCACCGCTGATGACGACTACTGACTTGCTCACTGTTCTTGCCTTTCACTATTTATATGCGTATGCATGTATCAACAGCGGGGGCGCCGGACGTATTCCCGGCATCGGCAGATCTTTTCGCCTCGTCGGCTCAATTCGGTTTTTCACTATTGTGACGGTCGCAATCTTATTGATAATATCTGCATATGAGCACTCCGAAGCCACAGACCGAGAATCAGCGCGCGATTGAAGATGGCGTCCGCACTGACTTCAAAAACACGATGTCCTACGGCGGCTACCTTGATCTGGAACGCATCCTGTCAGCGCAGCATCCGGTCAGCGTTCCCGAGCACCACGATGAAATGCTCTTCATCATCCAGCACCAGACCAGCGAACTGTGGCTCAAGCTCATGCTCCATGAACTCCTCGAAGCACGCCGCCTGCTGGGCCTCGATGACTTCGGCAAGGCCCTGAAATGCCTTGCCCGGGTAAAGCACATCCAGAAGACCCTGACCGAGCAGTGGTCGGTCCTGGCGACCTTGACGCCGCGCGAATATGCACAGTTCCGCGACTTCCTCGGCTCCTCCTCCGGTTTCCAGTCCTTCCAGTACCGCGCCGTGGAGTTCATTCTGGGCAACAAGCATGAAGGCATGCTCAAGGTCCACGAGGCAGATCCAAAGGCCCACGAGCTACTGTCCAAACTGCTTCACGAGCCAGGTCTCTACGATGTGTTCCTGGCGGCCTTGTCCCGCCACGGTTACGACATTCCCGAAGAAGTGCTTGCACGGGACGTCACCAAGCCTTGGGCATTCCAGGAGGCACTGGTGCCAATATTCAAGGATATCTACGAGTCCGAGGACACCCGCTGGGGCTTCTACCAAGCCTGCGAGGACCTGGTAGACGTCGAGGACAACTTCCAGGCATGGCGCTTCCGCCACATGCGCGTTGTCCAGCGCACCATCGGATTCAAGCGCGGCACCGGTGGCTCCTCGGGCGTTGACTTCCTCAAACGCGCCCTGGACCTGACCTTTTTCCCAGAGCTGTTCGCGGTGCGTACCGAAATTGGCAAGTAGCACCTCCCTCACGGCTCTGAGCCTCGATGATTTCGAGGCGAGATGCGGAAGCGCCACCTCGATTATCCGCACGATTACCGGCCTTTATATACGGCATGAGAAAACTCCGGTGGCGCGCACCAGAATAGTGGAACTGGCACATGCTGCCGGAGTTTCGGTCCCTGCGGCGCAAACCGCCATCTCCCGACTGATTGACCGGGAAGTGCTGGAAGCAGCGCAATCTTCCACCTTGCGCGTTTCGAGCGCGGCGCAACAGATGTTCGAACGTGGCACCAGAAGAATATTCACCCCGCGCCAAATGTCAGGCAGCGATCCCTGGTGCCTGGTGGCCTACTCGCTGCCGGAGACCTTGCGCTCCCTGCGCCACCAGGTACGCAAGCATTTCGTGCAGCTTGGCGGCGGCACGCTCGGCTCCGGATTATGGATTTTCCCCGAGTACCTGCGAGAGGAAGTATCGGCGGTGCTCAATGCCCTGGGAGCCAGGGAACACGCGACGCTTTTTACCGCCCAGCAACCATACTTCCCCGGAACACCGCAGCAGGCTGCCGGGCAGTGGTGGGATCTTGAGCGCCTGGGCACGTTGCATCGAGCGTTCCTGGAGAGCACCGCTTCCCTGGATTCCAGCGACATTGCTCCGCCCAGTGCTTATCGGGGGTATGTCACGATGGTCGATTCATGGCGTGCTCTGCCCTACCTTGACCCCGGCTTGCCGGAGTTCATGCTGCCCGCCCACTGGCCTGGCGATGAGAGCAGGGAACGTTTCTTGGCACTGTCCACCGCATTCCAGGAATCGGCCTTGCTCTTCGCACGCTCGCTTCTGGCTTCCTAGTTCCAGACTGGTTCATCTTCTCCATACGGAGCAGGCGGACCAGGGTAGTCCAGCCCCTGGCCTGCCATGCTGAAGGGCGGCGGGACATACTCAAGGGTGCCGAAAGTACTTTCCACCCGCTTCAGCCGCACGCCACCGTCGAATTGAGCGGGGCGTTGCGGGGCGTCGAAGGCGAACAGCGCATGAGCGGTCCGAGCCAAGGAGAATCGCACCGACCCGGTACGCCCTTGGACACTGCGCGCCCGAACCAAAGCGATGATGGCAGCAGCGAGCCCGTAGCCAGTGGCGTGGTCCAAAGCCTGCACCGGCAATGCGCCCGGTGATTGCCCGTTACCACGGTAAGCCTCCGAGATGCCGGTGGCAGCTTGCACGATACTGTCGAACCCGCGCCGTTGGGCCCAGGGTCCTTCGAAGCCCCACGCACCTAATTCAGCAACAACGAGCTGCGGGTACCGCTGGGCTAATTCATCCCCGCCAAGCCCTGCCTTGGCCAAAGCCCCGGGGCGATAGCCCAAGAGGACGGCATCAGCATCCTGCAGTAGTTCGTGGATCCGCGCCCGCCCTGCTGCGTTTTTCAAATCCAGCAGCGTGCTGCGCTTGCCGAATCCGGTATCAACATATTGCCAAGGCAATTCGGGGAGCAGCGGTCCGTCCACGCGCAAGACCTGGGCGCCAAGTGCTGCCAACGCCCTGGTTGCGGTGGGGCCAGCGATGACCCGTGTGAGGTCCAGAACCTTCAACCCTCGAAGGGGCATTGCTGCACGCGGGTCAAATTTCCAGACCGGAGCCGAACCTGTTGGGCGCATGCGGAATTGAGCCCAGTGCCCGCTGCCGGCCGCTTGGCCCTCTGCCGAGCTGAGCCACTGTTGACGGGATCGCACCTGCGCGGCTATTCCACCAGCGGCAATAATGCGTTCTTGGGCATCGTGGGCACAAAGGCTTGCCACTGCGTCGGCGATGTCAATCCCCGAAGATGTTCCCAATGCAGAGTGGAGCGAGCGTTCATGGTGAGGGTAATTCGCGTGGGTTCTGATCCAGCCGTCGGCCGTTCGGTAGAATCCCGAATATCGAGCAAAACCTTGTGGTTTCTGCCCCGCGATGCGCAAGTGGGCAGAGGACGCGAAGGCAGCTGCGATATCCGGCGTCGCCGTGGCGAGCCATGGTGAGGCAGCGGCAAGATCATTAAGGGCGGAACATACCAAGCCAACGGATCGAGCTGCGAGCTTCTCCGCGTTCAAAGGACCAGCCCACCAAACCGCGGGCCCAGTAACAGGGCAATCACCTGCCGTCTCGAGCAATCGGTGTGCGGTAAACCCCGAACCCAGGATATGGCCCTCGGCCACGCGCTCATCTTCGGAATGCAGCATGAACCTCAGCCTATACTCGGAAAATCACCACTTCGATCCAGGCAGTCGGTAAACGGAAAACCCGCGTCGCGTAAAAATACACGACGCGGGTTATCTGAAGCTCTGCGGAATTAGTTGGCTGGAACGTTCAGGGTCTGCCCGACCATGATCAGGTCTGGGTTGCTCAGCTGGTCGTCATTCAAGACGAACAGGCCACGCCAGTCCTTGACGCCAAGCTGGTCGGCAACCTTAGCCAAGGTGTCGCCGGACTTGACGGTGTAGTCCTTGCCCGAATCGGTCACGTCAATGTTGAACACTGGTGCCTTTGGAGCTGGAGCTGCGTGCTTTGGAGCTGCCTGCTGCTTAGGAGCCTGCTTCTGGACCGGAGCTGCCTGCTGCTTAGGAGCGGCCTGCTGCTTAGGAGCGGCCTGCTGCTTAGGAGCGGCCTGCTGCTTTGGTGCTGCCTGCTGCTGAGGAGCCTGCTTCTGCGGAGTCGCGGAACCCGAAGGGGAACCGCTAATGCCCAGCTTTGCGGTACATGCTGGCCATGCGCCCCAACCCTGGGATGCCTGGACCTTGGTTGCAACGCGAATCTGCTCGGCCTTCGAAGCCTGGTGAGGCATGCCCGAACCGCCAAACGCCTTCCAAGTGGACAGCGAGAACTGCAGGCCACCGTAGTAGCCATTGCCGGTGTTGATGGACCAGTTGCCACCGGACTCGCACTGAGCCAGCTTGTCCCAGGTGCCTGCGGCATTAGCTGGTGCGGAAGCTGCAACGATTGCGGTGCCGGCAACTGCAACGGCGGCCAGCGAGGCTCCACCGCGGCGGATCAAGTTCTTGGTCTTCTGCTGGATCATGATTCTCCAGTTGCTCTTCCCGCGCTCAGGTCTTCCTAGACCATCCTCGTGCACCACTCAGCGTCGCATTTCGACTTTGATTAAATACTGCCCTGGTGAGTGGTTTGGAAGTCCCGGCAGTACCTGTTTCCCCATAACACTGCGAGTGTTATCGAAACGTTATGAATGACCATAACGCACCAACCCACCACCCTCGCAACTCAGGAAACGGTCAGAAACCCCGTAAATACAGGTCAATTGGCCAGAAAAAAATTTTGAATCGGGTCGGAAAATCACCATGATCCCCATATCAAGCAACGAAAATGTTACTTTCCAAAAGTGGAGATTATCCAGCTCGCTGTGATATAGCTTGCAATACATTTCTGGGCCGTGCCCAGCTCCCTTCAAGGTTGCATTCCGCCTTCGCCAAAGCTGGAATAGCTGCGTCCTAAACCCAAGGCGTCGGGCAATCCGAAGGGGCAATTTTTCTCCGGCAGACGGCCTTTTCCTCGCTACCACCTGCAAGGCCTCCCGGGCGATGGACACACCGCGACGTTCAAGCGACAGGACAGCTGAATTGCCCTGAGGTAATTTGTTTCAAGAAGCCAGCGCTGTAGGTTTGATTTCATCAGTCAGACAGGGGAACTCAATGCCAGTACGAGGCAGCACAAGCAAAGACCGATTCATGGAATCCTTGACCTGCTACCCCCGGGCCCTGCGGGAATTCTTTCGCAACGATGGACTAGACGTTGCAGCTTCCCTGTCCTATTTCATGGTTCTTGCCATGTTCCCCGGATTACTGGCATTGATCTCGCTCCTGTCTTTGGCCGGTGCCAGCGAAAGCGGCACCAAATGGATTATGGAGCTGCTAGAGCAGAGCCTCGCCCCGAACGGACAATCTGCAAGTAGCGACTCCCAGCAATTGCTCGACACGGCCGAACAGTTGCTCGCTGGCTTGGCATCCCAAGCTAGCGGAACGTTCTGGGCAATCCTGGCCGGTTCACTCGGCGCGCTGTGGAGTACATCTGGATATGTCACGGCATTCAGCCGCGCGTTGAACCGGCTGTATGGGGCACCGGAAGGCCGCCCCCAGTGGAAACGCCGTCCTCAGATGTTCCTGATTACCGTGCTGATCATGCTGGTTGCCGTCGTGACCCTGGTGCTGCTGCTCGCTTCTGGCTCCGTCGCCCGCGGAATCGGCAATATTATTGGCATGGGCGACAGCTTTGTGCTCGTGCTGAATATCGCCAAGCCGCCATTGATGCTCATTATGCTGCTCCTGGTTCTAGCCTTGCTTTACTACTTCACCCCCAACGTCAAGCCAACGAAATTCCGCTGGTTCTCGCCCGGCACACTGACAGCTCTGGTGATCCTGGGACTGTCGGTATTCGGTTTCAGTATTTATGTTTCGCAGTTCGCCAGCTACTCCGCCACCTACGGAACCATTGGCGGCGTGATCATCTTGATTCTTGCTTGCTGGATCAGCAACATCGCTTTGCTCCTCGGAGCCTTGGTGGATATCGAATTCATCCGCCTCCGCCAGCTTCGCACGGGCATGCCTGCCATAGATGACGTACTTCTTCCACTGCGTGATGACACTTTGGTAGCCAAGCAGGAATTGGCAACATACAAGGATCTCGTCCAGGCCCAGGAAATCCGTATCAAGCACGGTGGCGACCCGCTGCAAGATATGGAGAGGGATCCATCCACGAAGCTTAAGCGCAAGACGAAGTTGCTCCCCATGGGGCTGGTTGCCGTGGCGGCCTGGACCGCTAGCCGCATGAAAACCAAACGCGATCTGCGCAGGGGCTCAGAATAGTCCCGACAAGCTCTGCAGTGCCCACCACAGGCCGCCGGAACCCAGAACAAGAATCACCACAACCCACAATGAAGCGAAGGTCCGGGTAGCCTCGGCGATCAGGTACGCATCGGACTGGGCGATATCGTGGCGTCTCCAAACATGTACCGAAAGAAGCTTGACGAAGTCTTTTAGGCCAGCCAGCAGCAAGAACCCGGCGATAAGCAAAGCCAGGTACAGGTACGCTTCGACCGGCGCAAAGAAGACCACTGCCAATGCCACGAGTGCACTAATAGTGCACACAATAAAGGCCGGCCAATTTCGGACAAAGATCAGCGCCAACAGGAACAGCAACGCGTAGATGCCGAGCGCCCGCCCGGAATAGCCCGTGGATATGCCCCACAGCATCAAAGCTGAAACCCATATCGGTGCGGGGTACCCGAAAATCCCGGAGATGATGACAGAAATCTTGCCCCGTCCAATGCTCCGCACTTCTCCGGAATGATCCCAGCCCAGCCGCAAGCCAGCCACGTATCTGCCCGTGAATAAGGCCGCGATGATATGGCCGAGCTCATGAATCAGCGTGGAGTACAAGCCGGTGATCCGCCAGACCGGACGAGGGACCACCAATAGCAGGATCAAGAACGCAACGATCAGCCACTGCCACTGGTTCAGGGCCACGTTCACCGGCTGCGAGAGCCGCTCCCAGGCCTGGGCAATATCTAGATTCATTCCTGCTCCTCATCGGCGTTCGGTATTACTCATTCTTGCAAGCCCCATCGGCCACAAAGTGACCGGCGAGTGCATTTCCCGACTTTCTGGGAAACATCACAGGTGACGGGCATAGTCTGCAAAGCGGAACACTGTGCCGTATATCTGGAGGAGTCTCATGTCTCGCATCGTTTCAACCGCCTTGGCCACCACCGGTTTAGTGGGCGGTTACGCTACCGGTCGTGCCACCAAGAAGCGCCCGCTGGCTGCCGTTGTGCTCGGTGCTGCAGGTGCCGGCGCCTTCCTGCTTTGGAAGAAAGATGCTGGAACCGCTAAAGCCATTGCCTTGATCAGCGCCTATCTCGGAGGCTTCGGCGCTTCGCATCCGCTGGCCAAGAAAATCGGTGCGTGGCCAGCGGTGAACTCGGTGACTGCCGGCGTTGCCATTCTCTCGCTCGTTCTTGGCGGCCCCAAGAAGAACAAAGACGAGCTGTCCTAAGCGGCATCAGCGAATCTGTCGGGGTCTGGTGCTACGTTGACTAGGTAGGAAACAAGTCAACGAAAGGCCCAGGCCCCGTGTTCTTTCTAGATGATGCGTTCATCTTCTCAGCGAGTGACCTGTCAGTCTCCGTTGACTGCAATTACCAGTCCCTGTACCTGCTGGACGTGAAACTCGGCCTGCGTCCCAAGCCTGACAAGGCACGAGACGAGATGCTGGAACGAACAGCGGTGCTCGGCGACGCCCATGAGCAGAACGTCCTCAAAGACCTGATAGCTGCCTATGGCGAATACGACCCGGTGACGGGAACCGGCGTCAAGCAATTCACTGATCGCCCGCAGATGTCTGCGGCCGGTCTTCGGGCAGCCCACGAGGCGACCATGCACGTGCTTCGCAACGGCGCCGATGTCATTTTCCAGGCCACCTTCTTCGATGGGGCTTTCATTGGCTTTGCCGACTTCCTGGTCCGCCAGGAGGACGGCACCTGGGCCGTATGGGATACCAAGCTCGCCCGCCATGCAAGGGTCAGCGCCCTGCTCCAGATCGCAGCCTACGCGGATCAGATGCTGGCAGAAGGGCTCCCCGTGTCCACCTCGGCAACGCTGGTCCTCGGCGACGGGACGCATTCGGTGCATCGGGTTGACGAAGTGCTGCCAGTCTTCCGGGCCCAGCGTGAACGATTCGTGAAGATGGTGCAGGAACACCGTGCGGCCAACCAGCCAGTTCGGTGGAACTCCGATGAACTGCGCTTATGCGGCCGTTGCGATTATTGCGAAGAGCAGGCCCAGGAAACCCGCGACCTGCTATTGGTCGCTGGCATGTCCATGGTGCAGCGAGAAAAACTTCGCGCCCGCGGCATTTCCACCATTGACCAGCTCGCCGGGCTAGAGGATGGACCAGGCACCTCGCTGCACCGTGCCGCGGAGCAGGCCAGAATGCAGCTGGGGCTGGCCCAGAGCGATGGCATGGTCCACGGCGTCTCCTACCGGGTGAAGAACGAAGGCCCGATCTCTTCGCTGCCGCGGCCTGATCAAGGCGACATCTTCTTCGATTTCGAGGGCGACCCGCTCTACCAGGAACCTTCCGACGGCTCCTGGGGCCTGGAATACCTCTTCGGCGTCATCGAATATGACACCGGGGTGCCGGTGTTCAAACCCTTCTGGGCGCATAGCCGCGCCGAAGAACGCCAAGCCTTCCTGGACTTCATTGCCTATGTCGAAGAACGCCGCCAGCGGTTCCCGCGCATGAAGGTCTACCACTATGCGCCCTATGAGAAAACTGCCCTGCGCAAGCTCTCGCAGGTGCATATTGCCGGTGAGGACGAAGTCGACCAGTGGCTGCGTGAGAACCTGCTTATCGATCTCTACGAGACCGTGCGTAACGCCCTGGTGGTTTCCACCCGCTCATACTCCATCAAGAAGCTTGAACCGTTGTACATGGGAGAGCACCTTCGCTCCGGGGATGTCACCGATGCCGGAGCATCGGTGGTCGCCTATGCCCAGTACATGCTGGCGCGGGATTCGAAGAACGACGGGGCCGCTGAAGCGATCCTCGAGTCGATTGCCGATTACAACGAGTACGACTGCCTTTCCACTTTGCGCTTGCGGGATTGGCTGCTTTCGCTCAGCGATGAGGCGCCTGGCACCCTGCCGGATATGCCTGAGCCAGGCCCGGCCGCAGACGAATACGAGCCCACCGCCGAAGAGCTTCGGCTGCAAAACTACCTTGCGCAGCTTCCCCACGCCCACGCGCTGAGCAACGATGACCGCGCGATCGCGATGGTCGCCGCTGCGACCGGTTACAACCGGCGTGAAAAGAAGCAGTTCTGGTGGGAACACTTCGACCGCTTGTCCGCGCCAATGGATGATTGGAGCGACGCCCGGGGAGTGTTCATTGTGGACACTGCGGAAGTACTCGAGGATTGGCATAAGGCCACCCCTCGGGCGCGCACCTCTACGCGCGTGACGAGATTGCAGGGAACCTTGGCGGAAGGATCCCTGCTCTCCCCCGGCTCATCAGTGTTCGCCATGTTTGATGCTCCGTTGCCTGAAGGCATGGCCGTTGACGACTCCGTGCGCGGCGGCGCATTCAACGCCACCGTAGTCGAGCTCGGCCCGGGCTGGATTACCATTGCGGAGAAAACCAGCGGCAAGATCCCTGCCTACGGTGCCCATCCATGCGCATTGGCTCCGGATAAGCCGTTGGCGACGATGAGCATCGATGCAGCGCTCAAGGAGATCGCCCAGCGGGTGGGCTCCACCGTACCGGTGCTTCCGGAACGGCCGGGCATCGACATCCTGCGGCGGATTCCGCCACGCCTGAAAACCCTTGCGGCACCGGTGGAACCAGCCCTGGTTGATGGCCAGGCGCAGATCTATCCTGCCGTGGTCGAGACGTTGAAGGATCTTGATAATTCCTATCTTGCGGTACAAGGCCCTCCGGGGACCGGCAAGACCTTCGTCGCTTCGCATGTGATCCGTGAACTCGTTGATTACGGATGGAAGATTGGCGTGGTTGCCCAGTCCCATGCAGTAGTTGAAAACGTCCTGCGGAAAGCGGTGGAGGCCGGGGTCGATCCCGAGGCAGTAGCCAAGGAAGTCAAGCACGATGATCCGGTCCCCTGGGCCGGCACGTCCAAGGATTCCTTGACTGAAGTTCTCCACGCATCGGGCGGCGGGCTCATTGGAGGTACTGCCTGGACGCTGACCGGTTCGAAAGTCCCCGCGGATAGCCTGGATTTGCTGGTGATCGATGAGGCCGGGCAGTTCTCACTGGCCAATACCTTGGCGGTTTCACGAGCAGCCCGCAATTTGCTGCTGCTCGGTGATCCCCAGCAGTTGCCCCAGGTCACCCAGGGCACTCATCCTCAGCCGGTGGACGAATCGGCGCTCGGCTGGCTTTCCGGCGGCGAACCAGTGCTGCCAGCCGAATTGGGGTACTTCCTGGCAGCTTCATGGCGAATGCATCCAGCGCTTTGCGCCAAGGTTTCGGCATTGAGCTATGACCACCAGCTGTTCTCGGCAGACGCCGCCGGGTTGCGGCAGCTCGAAGGCACACCGGCCGGGGTCGAGACGGTGTTCGTTGAACATCGAGGCAATACGGTCAGCAGCGCCGAAGAAGCCGGGGCTATTGTCCGATTGGTCCGCGAGCATCTGGGGATGATGTGGAGTCCGGGGGCAGGCATGCCTGCCCATCCATTGGGCGCCGCTGACATCCTGGTAGTTGCTGCCTACAATGCCCAGGTAAATCTGGTGCGCGATGTCCTCGAAGCTGAAGGGCTATCGGCGGTCAAGGTGGGAACGGTTGACAAGTTCCAGGGACAGGAAGCACCAGTTGTGCTGATGACCATGGCATGTTCCAGCGCCACCGATGCATCGCGTGGCATCGAATTCCTGCTTAACCGCAATCGCATCAACGTTGCGATTTCCCGCGGCCAATGGAAGGCCATCATCGTGCGCAGCGAAAGGCTCACCGATTATCTGCCTTCCAACCCATCGGCGCTCTCGCAGCTCGGTGCCTTCATGGCTTTGTAGCTTGATGATGGATTGGCCCGGTCATTCGCGCGCCGGGTCAATCACATCCTCGACTTTGAAGAAACTTCCCAGGACTGGCCGGTCACCGCGCAGTTCCTTGGCGAACTGCAACCCATCCACATTGATGCGCATCTGCCGCTGGTACTCATCACCCTGCTGCATCCATGTGCGAGTCGTACCGTCAACGCCGTAGAAGTAACCGAACCCCTGGTCCTTGAAGAACTGGTACCGGTCCCCCGCGTAACGCTGGGTCCGGGCAATATCCGATCCAAAAGGATAGATGTAGTGCCCGGTTTTTCCCACGATCGGTTCCACTTCGGCTTTCCACAGTTTGGTGTCCCGCTTGAGCCGATCCATGCTGACCGTCCCAGTGGCAATGTGCCCCCACGAATGGGACGCGAAAACCCAACCGCTGTTCTTCATCGCTTCTGCGATCTCCGCAGCCTTCTTCTGGTCAGCTTCCAGAGTCTTGCTCTGGGGATACTGGCTGGCAGAGGTGCGGTAGCCGAATGCGCCGTTGTATCCGGTCATTGCGATGAGGCCGCGAGCGTCCCGATACGTGAAATCGGGATGTTCCGCTACGAAGTCATCGACCATCGTGGTCACGTCAAAAGCGCCAACCTGCGTTTTTCCCTCCGCATCGACGTATTCGTTGCGGACCTTGCCGTCCTTATCCAGCACCAGCTTGCTGGCGAAGCCATCACCTTCCATGTATTCGTAATAGCTCAGGTCATCGATGGACAGCACCACTGGCTTCTTGCCCTGGGGCAGCATGATATCCCGATACTCCATCTGCCCCTGGCCGTCGAGCGAGGCGAAATCTTCCGGGTTGACCAGGACATAATCACGCGCATACAGCTCGTCGAGGATGGCTGCAAATTCCTTCTGGGTCACCATGTAGTCGGCGTACCCCTGCGAACTGCTGCCTTCGTCAAAGGCCCTGCCGGGATCGACAATCAGCGAGTGGAAGAACAGGTGAGGTATGTTGTTCGGCTCTTCCCAAGCTGAAACCTGCCCTTTCTCTTCCTCTAGGCCGCTGGCCATCTGGTTCAGTTGTTCGGCGCTGTCTTTCTTGGCAAGTTTAATCGCCGCGTCATAGTCGTATCCGTCAGCTAGCCGGTTGATCTCGGCTCTCACGCCGTCCACTCGTGCTTCTTCCTGCTCAGCCTTTTCAACGGCAGCAGGATCCGGGGCCGGCGTTGGCGGCTCCTGTGCAGCACTGCACCCGGCAAGGCCCAGCGCCAACCCGAGCGAAATCACCAATCGTGGGTTCTTCAATGGCTGCGACCTCCGTGACCTCCACCGTGCCCGCCAGGCCGGAAGAAAACGAGTTGTCATCTGGTTATTTCGACCCTACACAGGTAGCGCTGGAGGCAACACCCTTTCAGGATGAATTACCGAACTTGAGCGATGTCTAACATTCAGCTTTTAGGGAGCTCACATTTTGGAAGGAGTCCAATGATTTAGAATTGATTGGTTAGGCGTCCCAAAGATCAAGGAAGTACATGCAGCCCTCGCACCGCGCGAATAGTTTGTGGCTTCAGTCCCAGCAGTTCAAAAGCTCGGCAGCGTATCGGCTTCTGACCGCCCAGCCGTGGGCTGTGGCCTTCATCCGCGCAGAGTTCACCGCAGACCGTTCACGGATCGCATTGGAACTTTTCCATGCCTCCTTGGATTCCTTCCTGAAGCAAGCGCGAAAGAGCGATGACCAGATTCCCGCCTCGTATTCGGCTCAGGATTTCGCCGAAACATGGGTCAAACAGGGAATTCTGGCTCGTCCGCTGATTGATGGGCGCTTCGTGTATGAACCCAGTGCGCAGACCCTGCGCACCCTGCGCTACCTGGCGGATTTTTCCACCGACGATTCGCATTTGAACTCGTCGCGCCTGAACACGTTGCTCTCTTCCCTGGAATCGCTGGCCCACGAAACCGATCCGGATCCCGAAGCACGTATCCGTGCCCTCGAATCCCAGATCGCGCTGCGCCAAGCCCAAATCGACCAGCTGCGCAGCGGGGATGACCCGGCGGTGCTTTCTCGCACGACCGCCTTGTCGGCAACTCGTTCCGTACTCGATCTGGCATCGAGTTTGCCAGCAGATTTCCGACGCATGCGCGACGGCGTCCAGGATATGCTCCATTCATTGCGTGAAGGCATTCTGGATGCCTCCACAGCCAAGGGCGTAGCTGTGGGTCAGGTTCTTGAAGCTGACCGTCAGTTGCGTTCCACTGCCGAAGGCGAAACCTTCAGCGGATTCACTGAATTCCTGAACTCCCCGGAAGCGCAGCAGCGTTTCCGCGCCGCATTGGCCGAAGTCCTGGACCGCGACTTCGTAGATGACCTGGAAACGCCCGAACGCCAGATCCTCACTAACCTATTGCGTGAATTGCGCCGCCAGGCAGCTGAAGTCCATGCCTCCTATGGCAAGCTCTCTGAATCCCTGCACGCATTCGTGCAGTCCGAGGACTACAAGCAGGCCGAGCTATTGCGCCAAGCGGTCCGCGAAGCTGAACTGGCGATCAGCAAGTCCACGAGCCTGAAACCCCGCAGCGGCTTGGCCCCGATGGAGCTCTTCGCTCCGCAGTTCGTCACCCTTTCCGGTCTTGGAATCTACGACCCCTCCGAGCATGTGGCTCCGCCTCCGCTGGCTCAAGCGCCAGAATTCAGCGAAGCCGACATTGTGCGTAATCCCTCGACGCCCCAGGCGGACATGCCATTGCTGCGTGCATCGATCACCCGGCATCTGGGCCAGTCCAGTTCCGGCTCGATCCGGTTGGATGAAGTCTTCGAATCCTTGGATGCCGAGCAACGGCACTTGAATTCCATTCGTGCCCTCGTGGAAATCGGGCGCACCAATGGCGAATCGCTGAACGAGAGCGATCTGCTCAGCATCCATTTCCAGCAACTCGATGGTTCGATGCGAACCGCAATCCTGCCCGCGTTAAGCTTTACGAAGGAGCCGCTATGACCAAGAGCGATTCATACGCCGCACCGATCACCGAACCATTGTTCGAGGGCGACACCGGGAAGTTCCCGCTGCCGCTGCGCCAGCTGCTGGTCCGGTTGTTGCGTGGCCCGTACCTTGATGGGTCCATCGATGCCTCGGCTTGGCAGCTGCTGCTGGACCAGCAGCAGAGCATCAGCGATTACTTCTCCGAGATCTTCTTGGCACTGCAGCTGGACATGGACCGCAAGATCGCCATGCTTGCCCCCGTCCAGATTGAACAGGTCCACACCTCTCCTATCGCTCCGCGCCGTCCGCTGAAGCGTGATGAAACCCTGCTCGCCCTGCGGCTGCGGCTGTTGCTCGAACAGCATTCAGGCAGCGGCAGCGATGCCGTAATTTCGCGTGCGGGCATGCACGAGATCCTGGCCGAGCACCGCCAGACCTCAGACCGCGATGACAAGCGCTTTGCCGAATCCTGCGATGCTGCGGTCACCCGCCTGCAGGCTTTGCGCTTGCTCACCGGCACCGAGCTGGAGAACGAGTTCCGCATTTCCCCGGCCCTGGCGATGGCGCTGCCGATCACCAATATCCAGGACATACCACGCTACATCGCGGCAATCGACGCTAATGATCCAGCTTTCAGCCTGGGAGCCGAAGAAGCTGATGACCTCGCAGAGCAGACCCCCGAGTTGGTGCAGGAGTAACCGATGAGCATTGAAATGACTCTCCCGCTGGGCGGGGCACTCAACCCAGGCCAGCATCGTCTGAGCCGGGTACAAATAGTTAACTGGGGAACCTTCCACGGCTTGCATGATCTGGCCGTGGACCGCGCCGGCACCTTGGTCACCGGCCATCCGGGCGTGGGCAAATCCACCTTGTTCGATGCGATGGGCCACGTCTTCTTTGCAACGCCCCGCCTGAACGAATCGGCCAATGACGCGGCCACCCGCGAGGACCGCCGCACCACGTTCTCCTACATGCGCGGGCGCAAGTTCAAAACCAGCGCCGGCACTGTCTACCAGCGCCCCGGCGCGACGTGGAGCGCCATCGTGCTCAGCTACGACGATGGCATGGGCAACACCGTTACAGCCGGCGCGGTCTTCGATCTGCCCGATGCCGGCCTGGAAGGACAAGTCTCCAAGCACTATCTTTTGTGCGAAGGCAAGGTCAATATTGCGGAGCTGGAAAACCACGGCCCGCGCCGCTTTACCGTGTCCTCGCTATCCAAGGCCCTGGCACCGAGCGAGGCGTTCGATACCCACAAGGCGTTCATTGAGCGATTGCGCCGCCGTTTAGGCGTCGAAAGCGACAAGGCCTTTGCCCTGTTGCGCACCTTGCAAAATGGCAAGGGCCTGGCCAAGGGCGTCAACCAGTTCTTCCGACACGAAGTGCTGGAAGAACCAGCCACGTTGAAGGCCGCGTCCGCAGCAGTGGAAGACTTTGCCCATTTGCGTGGCATCTACCGCCAGCTGGATACCGCCCGCGCCCAGCGTGACGTGCTCGCGCAGGTGCCGGAGCAGGATCAGGCCTACCGTTCCTTGGCTGGACAGATCGCCACCGCCCGGCAATTGCTGGAAAGCGACGTGCACACCCTGGAAACCCAGGTCCGCCAGCTGGTGCTGCGCAATGACCTGAACTCCCACGAAACGGAGCTAGCCAAGCTCAAGGCCGAAGAAGCCGGGCTGCGGCAGCGCAAGGAAAAGCTCGATGACCAGCTGGCGTCGCTGGAGGCTGCCCACGACTCTGCGGGCTCTGCTTCCCTGATGCTGCTGGAGCGCGAGGCCGATGTGGCTCGCAAGGCATTGAGCGAGAAGGAGAACGTCATCCGGACCCTGCAGCAGCAGGCCTCGGATGCTGGCTTGGCCTTCGAATTCTCAGCCACCGGCCTGGATGAGCTGCGGGCCAACGCGGCACGTACCTTGCAGCAGCTCAGCTCGATTACGCATGATGCCCAGACCGTTGAGTACGAGGCCATGGCCACCTTGGTCAACCTGCGCAAGCGCGCAGAAACGTTGGCTGACCAGATCCGCTCCTACCAGCGCCGGGCCAGCAATATCGATGACCGTTCGATAGCCGCCCGCCGTGCCATCGCTTCGGCCTGCTCGCTCAAGGAAGAACAGCTTCCCTTCGCTGGCGAGCTCATGGATGTTTCGGCCGATGCCGGTACCTGGCGTTTGGCCGCTGAAAAGGCCTTGCACTCCTTGGCCCGCACCCTGCTGGTTCCCGGGGAGCTGCTCACCCAAGTCACCCACGCCATTGATCAACTCGACGGCTTGGGCCGCGTGCGGTGGAGCGACATTTCACAGCCGCCGCGCACCGCTGAAGCTGGCCTGGCAGACCTGGTGGCCAAGCTGGACTTCGCGCCCGGCGAAGCCGGAACCTGGCTGAAGGCGAAGATCACCGCCGACTACCCATTGGCCTGTGTTGAGAACGATGCAGCCATGCATGTGCACCCCAAGGCGATAACTCCGGCCGGCACCATCAAGTCCGGAACCGGAAGCTTCGAGCGCGATACCCGCACGTTGCCTGCTTCCGAGTACCTGCTGGGCTTCACCAACGAGTCGAAGATTGCCGAGTTGCAGTCCAAGGCGGCACGGCTGGATGAGAAAATCGTCCAGGCCCACCAGGCTGCCGATGAGCGCAGTGCGGCGAAGAACAAGATCGCGGCCAAAACCCAGCTCTTGCAGGCCCTGATTGCCGATGAGCGGACTTTTGGCCAGTTCGACGCGTCCGAGGCACTGGAAGCGTTGCGCCGCAGCGAGCAGAAGCTCGGCGATGCCTTGGCATTGTCCGGGGATTCCTCCCGGGTTCGCCAGCAAATCGAAACGGCGAAGGCCGAGGCAGAAACCCTGGTCGGGGACCTCGCACTGGTTCGTTCACGCATTGCAGATCTTGGCTTGCAGGTGCAGCGTGTACAGCAGATCCTGTCCACCAGCGATGACTTGGGGACCGGATGGGAGCAGAGCATCCCGTCCGCGCTGCGCCAGCATCAGCTGCTTGGCCCGGTTCTCCAGCAAGTGGTTGCAGGGAACTGCCCTGCCAGTGAACAAATCAGCGAAGCCTTTGCCGAGGTCAAGCTCCAGTTGGGCAGCCAGGTCAACTCCTTGCAGTCGCAGCGCCAGGAAATCGGTGGCGCGCTGAGCGAAACCTTCCGTCGTTTTGCCCGTGAATTCGGCACCTCGCACGCGCAAACCCATGGCACCACCGCTGAAGCAGCTGAGCACTACGCGCAGCTGCACGACCAGATCGTGGCCGACGGCCTGCCGCACCATGAGGCGCAGTTCCGCGAATACTTCGCGAACCGTTCCTATGAACGCTTCAGCGACCTCTTGCAGTTGCTGGATGAAGAGCGCCGGATGATCTCCGAACGCATCAAGCCGCTGAACCAGATTCTGGCAGAGGTGACTTTCGAGCATGGGTCGGTCCTTCGCCTGGAAGCAGTAAATGCGATTCCAGTTGAGGCCGGTACCTTCCGCAAGGACCTGAAGGACGCATTGCAGGAGGCTTACACCACCAAGGACGAATCCACCTTGGCCAGCTCCTACCAAGCGCTGGAGGCACTGGTTACCGCACTCAGCGACCCGGCGATGGCTTCATGGCGTTCGACCGTGCTCGATGTCCGCCAGCATGTGATGATCAGCTGCAATGAGCACAAGCCCAATGGGGAGATTGAGACCGGCTTGGAACCCGGGACGCTCTCCGGCGGCGAAGGCCAGCGCTTCACATCCTTCATCATGGGTGCTGCCCTGGCCTACCAGCTGGGCTTCGCTTCAGCCGGGTTCACTTCCTACGGCACGGTGATGATCGACGAGGCGTTCATTCAAGCCAACTCCGAATATGCAGCGGCAGGCATACGCGCGTTGCAGGAGTTCGGTTTCCATCTGGTGCTCGCGGCCCCCGAGGACAAGATCGATTTGAGCCGCCATCTGGGATCCATCACGGATATCATCAAGCACCCTGGCTCCAATATCTCAGGCTTCGTGACCACCGGCCGTTCCCCGGCCATGGCCACGACGATTACCCTGCGCAGCTGAACATCCAGAACAAGGCACGAGGTCCAGAATTCGCCATAGCGAGTTCTGGACCTCGTGCCTTGGTGCTTCGCCTCTAGACCATGCTGCGCTGCACTCGATCAGGGATCATGACCACCCGCGGGGACAGCTCTTGGGGTGCGAAGCCTGGATCGATGCACTGCTTCCAATACCTGAGGTGCACCTTGTCGATTTCATGTGCAGAGTCCTGCACCGCGGCACCGCCCTCGCCTTGGATGCTGTACCAGTAGAGGTAGTCGACACCATCCAGGGTTTCGCTGAAGATCGTCTCCACGTACATCTTTTCGCCTTCCAGGGTTTCAAGCACCGCGGGCATATTGCTGTTCAGGAATTCCAGCCATTCATTAGCTAGCGCTGATTTGCCTGGCAGAACTCGGAATCGAGTGAGTTCAATTTTCATGTCTACAGCCTATGGGCTTGAGCCGCACCTGCGGAAAAGACAGTGGTCCTGAAAGCCTTGGCTTTCAGGACCACTGTCTTTGGCTGGCTACCGGCTATTCGACGGCCAATCCTTCAACCGGCGACAACTTTGCGGCGCGGCGGCCCGGAGTCACCGATGCCAAGAGCGCTGCCACGATGCTGATCAGCAGGACCAGTGCGAGCTGCCACCATGGGATCTCGTAGGTCATCGTTCCCATGGACGCGAGTGCCGAGCGGGCTCCAAGCAGGCCGTAGGCCACACCCAGCACCAAGCCGAGCAGGGCTGCGACGCCGCCAATCAGTACCGCTTCGGTCGCCAGCATGCCGCGCAGCTGCTTCTTCTTCAGGCCCAGGGCACGAAGCAGGGAATTCTCCCGGGTGCGTTCCAGGATCGAGAGGCTGAGCGTGTTGGCTACGCCGATCAGGGCGATCAGCACCGCCACTGCCAGCAACGCAGAGACAATCATCAGCAGCACGTCAATGATCTGGGAGAACATCGACTTCATCACCACACCGCCATTGATCATTGATGATTCAACGCCGGTGATGGCAGAAACCTTGGTGACCAGTTCGTTGACGCCCGCTGCATTGACGTCGGAATCCACCTTGATCAGGATCCCCGAGTACTGATTGGCTTCATCGATTTCCAGCTTGCTGAAAGTCTGCTCGGTGACGATATTTCCTGAGAGCATGGCCTCGGAATTCTTCACTGCCAGCGTTTGCCCGCCAACTTCCACCGTCGGGTTTTCGGGACTACCCAGCACATAGACGATTTCGCCATCTGCCGGCACGATATTCGGATCCAGTGCAACGTCAGCGAAGCTCTTGGGATCAACGGACATGACCTCGGCGTTGAACATTTCATCGGTTCCCATGTCCACATCCGCATATCCGGAGGTGAAGCTGGAGCTGGCGGTAATCCCGTCCACGCCATTGATTTGCTCAAGCATGCTCTTGGTCTCGGCGCCTGAAACTTGGCGGTCATAGAAGGAGACCATCATGTCGACCGGGAATTCTGCGGCCACAGCGTTGTTCAAGCTGGCCTTGGCGGTCTGGCCGCCGACCATGATCATGGACACCAAGGTCACGCCGATCAGCAGTGCCGTTGCCGTCGCGGTGGTTCGGCCCGGGTTGCGCACGGCGTTCAGGGCCGCGAGCTTTCCCGCCGTCGATTTGCCAGCCACGGCCTTGCCGATCCCAGAAACGCTGCTCGGCACGAACAGCGAAGCCAGCATCAGGATCCCCGGGAAGGAAACCAGGCCGCCCAGGAAGGCGACTACCAGATCCCCCTGGATCGCGCCGTAGGCCAGCAAGCTGGCGCCGGCCACCACGAACAGCGATCCGAAGATGATCCGGGCTTTGCCGGCACGGTTCTTCACGCTGGCAGCGTCGAAGGGGCGCAAGGCCGCCAGCGGTGCGAGTTTCATCGCCCGTCGAGCCGGCAGGCTCGCTGCGACCACAGTCATCAGCACGCCGACGAGAATTGGGATGGCCAATCCCTGCGGGGTCAGGGCCAACGCCGCATAGGACATCTCCGGCACCATCACGTGCAGCAGCTGGATCAGGCCCGCCATCAGTGCGACGGCGAGCAAGACACCGAGAATCGAGGCAAGAATGCCAATGAGCAGTGCTTCGATGAGCACCGAGCTACGAATCTGCTTGCGCTTGGCGCCCAGGATGCGCAGCAGTGCCAGTTCGCGGGTGCGCTGGGCAATGACTACGGCAAAGGTATTGACCACAACCAGACCGGTGACCACCAGTGCAATCAGTGCGAAGACCAGCAGGATCACGCTGAGTTGGTCGGTGCCTCCGGTGAACTGGGCGACTTCGTTCAAGACCTTCTCATCGGCGGTCACCACCGCCATGTCAGCCATCTTCTTGCCGGCAAACAGCTTCTCCAGCTCTGCCTTCAATGACTCGTCGGAGCCGTCGCCATTGACCACGATTTCGGTGATCAGCGCTTGGCCGCCGGAAAAGTGCTGCCACGCTTTCTCGCTCATGCCGGCCAAGGCGTAGGCCGAGGTCCGCGGGTTGGTGGTCGAGCGCTGGATGCCCACGATGTTGTAGTTCGCCGGCGAGATCGCGCCATTTTCCAGAGCCACGACGTCCCCGATGGACACGCCCATTTCCTTGGCGTGGGAAGCATCGATAATGATTTCGTTGGAACCTTGGGGCGCCCGGCCCTCAATCAATTCCATGCCGCCCAGCCCCTGGTCGGGATCTACTGGCTGTGCGGACACGCCGTAGCTGTTGTCCGCCGTGCGCAGCAGGCCATCGGCGTAGGCCAGGCCATAGGCGGTGGAAACTTCAGGCAGGTTCCGGACATCTGCGATGTCCTTGAGGCTCAGCTCGGTCAACTCCTCGGCGCCGGGAACCAGGTCCCAATCGGGGTAGGCCACCAGATCGGCGTTCTTGTAGGCGTCTCCGAGCGAGTTCTTCAGTGTCGCCTGGGTGGATGAGTTCACCGAAAGCGTTGCGGCAAGAAAGGCGGTGCCGATGGCCACAGCCAGGATGACGGCGATATATCGACGTGCATAGGTCTTGATATTCGAAAGTGCTACGTGCAGCATTGCTTACTCCGCCAAGGAGGCCAGGGCCTCGGTTACGGTAGCCACGGTTGGCTCCTGGATGGATCCGACAATTGTGCCGTCCTTCATCAGCAAGACATTGTCTGCATAGGACGCGGCCACCGGGTCGTGGGTGACCATGATGATGGTCTGGCCCATTTCACGGGTGGACGTGCGCATCAAGGACAGCACTTCGGCGCCGGTACGCGAATCGAGGTTGCCGGTTGGCTCATCGCCGAAGACCACTTCCGGCCGGGTGAGCAGTGCTCGGGCTACCGCGACACGTTGCTGCTGGCCGCCGGAAAGTTCATGCGGTTTGTGGTTCAGGCGGTCGCCCAGGCCGAGCGCCTGGATGACGGTGTTGAACCAGTCGCGATCGTGCTTCTTGCCGGCCAGCGACAATGGCAGCAGGATGTTGTCCTTGGCGGTGATGGTTGGCACGAGGTTGAAAGACTGGAAGACAAAGCCGATCTGCTCGCGGCGCATCTCGGTCAGCTGGTCATCGCTCAGCTCCAGCAGGTTCTTGCCGCCGATGATGATTTCGCCGGAGTCGGCGGTATCAAGTCCTGCCAGGCAGTGCATCAGCGTGGATTTTCCGGAGCCCGATGGGCCCATGATGGCGGTGAAGCGGGATCGTTCGAAGGAAACGTTTACGTCGCGAAGGGCCTCAACCCGGGTGCTGTCATGCCCGTAGGTCTTGGTCAAGCCGCGGGCAGCGACCGCATTTTCGGTTTTTGGCAGAGTCTCAGAAGTCATATTAGAAATACTACAAAGCGCCTAGCCAAACCCGCATCCACCATCAGGACCTAGTTTCCCGGGGGTGCGTCATACCAAGGTATGAGCAAATTCGTGGACGCTCTGCCCCCGCAGGTTACCGATTAGCAGCCATGTTCGCGTTCGGTTTCCTGGTGCGATGCCGGCTCAATCTGGAAGGTCGAGTGCTCAACGCTCACGGTGAAATGATCTGCCACGCACTGCTGCAAATCCCGCAGCAGCCCACCGGCTACCCCAGCGGAGAACATCGAGTCCTCGACCACCACATGGGCGGTGAGCACCGGAAGGTTGGAGGCAATCTGGCTGGCGTGCAGATCGTGCACCGCGATCACCCCGGGCAATGCCTCCAAATGCGCTTTGACCCCGAGCAGGTCCAGGCCCCTAGGCGTGGATTCGAGAAGGATGTGGGTGGTTTCCCCCAGCAATTTCATGGCCCGGGGAACGATCAGGGCGCTGATCACCAGGGCTGCCACGGAGTCGGCGCGCATCCATCCGGTGTAGGTGATAACCAGCGCGGCGATGATAACGGCAACCGAGCCCAACGCGTCGTTGACTACTTCCAGGAAAGCCGCACGCATATTCAGGTTGCTATTGCGTCCCGCGGAAATGATCCACATGGAGATGACGTTGCCCAATAGGCCGATGATGCCGAAGGCCAGCAGTCCCTCCGGTTGGACCTCTGCAGGGGTGAAGAGCCGCCGCACGGCGTCGATGGCCGCGTAGATGCCCACAGCCAGCAGCAATGCCGATTGGAAGGTGGCGGAGAGGACTTCTGCGCGGCGGAATCCCCAGGTGCGCTTGGTCGTTGGCTTGCGCATGATCAGGTTGGCAGCGGTCAGAGCCAGCAATAGCCCCAGGGTATCGGTCAGCATATGCGCTGCGTCGACCAGCAAGGCCAGCGAGTTGGTGACGATAGCGCCAACAACCTCGGCGACGAGGATTGTAGCGGTGATGGCGAAGGCCCAGGCCAGGCGGGTTCGGTTTGCTCCGGAATGATCATGGGAGTGCCCGTGAGAGTGATCGTGTCCCAAGTTCAGCCTTTCTTCGGATCCATGCTGTGCGCTTCTTCCCAATGGTGATGGGATGCCTCTTGCGGCAGAAGCGCCGAGGCGGCAGCGGTCAATGCGTCAAGTGCTTCACCCTGGCCCAGCGAGTAGATGCTGGCCCGGCCCTGGCTTCGGACGTGCACCAGGCCGGTGTCCTTCAGGCAGGACAGATGCGCGCTGACCGTGCTTTGGGCAAGGCCCAAATGCTCGGTCAGTTCCCTGACCTTATGCTCCCCGGTGCGCAGATGGTCCAGAATCAGCAGCCGCGCCGGGTCAGCGAGCGCGTGGAAGAGCGCAGCGAACTGGAGCTTGCCGCTGCGGATTTCCGATGCATCGATATCTGACTCTATTATCGCCATATAACGATGATAGGTGACTTTGCCGCGAAACGGAACGTTGCATGGCCAACTGCGCATCGCGATGGATGGCAAGATGAAAATATGACTGAAGATCTCATCGTTGGCGAAGACGGATTGGCGCGCCCTCGCTGGGCCGCCTCGAATGACATGCTCCGCACGTACTACGACGCCGAATGGGGCATGCCGATCACCTCCGAAGAGGGACTTTTCGAGCGGCTGAGCCTTGAGTGCTTCCAGTCAGGCCTGTCCTGGGCCATCATCCTTTCCAAGCGCGAGTCGTTCCGCCGCGCTTTCGAGCACTTCAATCCCGAGAAGGTCGCGTTGTTTACCGAGGACGATTTCAATCGCCTGATGGAAGACGCCGGGATCGTGCGCAATAGGCTCAAGATCCGCGCAACGATCGCCAACGCAGAAGCGACCCTGATGCTGCGCGAAGAGGGCGGCCTCTCGGATTTCGTGTGGTCCTTCAAGCCGGAACAGACCCCGGCTCCGCGTAATTTCACTGAAGTACCCACGCAAAGCCCCGAGTCCAAGGAACTGGCCAAGGCGCTGAAGAAGCGGGGCTTCAACTTCGTGGGCCCGACCACCATGTACGCGTTGATGGAAGCCATCGGCATGGTCGATACCCATCTGGTCGGATCGCACCGCCGCGGCACTTCCGGCATTTGGGCCTGAGGTCATGGAACTGCGCCTACCGGCAACGGGAATTCTGGACGTCGGCCACGCACTGGCAGTCCTGGAATTGCATTCGCTGCCTGCCCAGGAGCGGCTGGATGCCGCTGCGGCCCAGCTGCACCGCGTCCTGCAGCTGGACGGGAACCTGGTTGAAGTTTCATTGAGCCTGGATCCTGCAGGCGTATCGCTCACCCACGACGCCCCGACTGAATCCATTGCGCGCCTCACGGAGATCATCAACCATTGGCTTGGACTGCAGCAAGACACCACAGCTGCTTATGAAGCGCTCCAGGCCCTTCCTTGCTACCAGCCGCTCGCGATGGCTTACCCCTCCTTGCGGCTGATCAGCTACCCGGATATTTTCGAGGCCCTGGCCACCACGATCATTGGACAGCAGGTGTCCTTGGCGGCGGCACGGACCCTCGGCGGGCGCTACGTCGGCGCATTGGGCCAGCAGCATGGCTCGGGCCTTCGGGCTTTCCCCACAGCGGCCTCAACGGCCGCCTGCACGCCTGGGGAATTGCGCGCAATCATTCGCTGCCCGTTGCCGCGGGCAACGGCGCTGCACGCGGTAGCCGAATGGTTCGAGCACAGTGGAAAGTTCCTGCTCGGAGACGTGCCGGCATTCCTGGAGCAGCTCCAAGGGCTGCGCGGCGTGGGGCCATGGACGCGCAATTACCTTGCCCTGCGGGGTTTGCGGGATCCGGAGATCTTCCTGGAGTCGGATCTAGTAGTTCGCCGAGCCATGAGCAAGCTTCATGATCGCGGCGTCACTGTGGCGCCTCCACCGAAGGGTGCGGGCTACCTGGCCACGTTGCTGCTGTGGTCCTTCGACGCCGCCAAGCTGTAGCAACGAGAAAGGGAGCTTATCAAGGTGTGCAATCCTGATAAGCTCCCTTTTCGACGAATCGGCCGACTGAGCAAGTCAGCCGATTCTCCATTCCCCTTATTCAAGCCGGCTACGCCGCTCGCTGCTTCGAGGTGAGCAGCCCCGGCAAGCAGCGAACTAGCCGATAAATATCGGTCAAGCTTGACGCTTCTCCCGACCACACACGGGAGAAGCTCTGGAATAAGCATATCCTAAGAACCAGTAATAACGTCAAGCCCTGTTTGCGTAATTTTTCGATTTATTTCTTAGGTCGCTCTAACTTACTTGAATCTGTCCGCGCCAAAAGACTAGTCGGCGAAGATCTTGCCAACTTCCGTACGCTTCTCGGCCTGGAATGCATCTTCTGCACGGCCAAAGGCCCAGTAGGCAGAGAGCGACATGTCGCGGCGGTCCACGCCATGCTCGTCATAGAAGTATGCGCGCAGCTTCTTCATGACTTCGCGCTCACCGTGGGCAAAGACCTGCACCCGGCCCTCGGGCCATGGAATCCCCCGGACCACGGACTCCAGGATCGTGGTTTCAGGGGAGAATTCGGCACCGCGGTGAATCCAGCGAATTTCCACGCCGGCCGGCGCCTGCAATTGCATTTCGTCAGCCTCGTCGGCAACCTCGATGACCACCAGGCCCCTCATCTGCGGGGCCATGGACTCCAAGGAGGCCGCAATGGCGGGAATGGCAGTTTCATCTCCGGCGAAGAAGTGGAAATCGAATTCATCCTTGGGGACAAACATTCCGCCCGGGCCCGAGAAGCAGATCGATGAGCCGATCTGCGCGTCACGCGCCCAAGGACCTGCTAGGCCCTCATCGCCATGGACCACGAAATCGACCTCGATGGTTCCCGCCTGCATATCGCTGCGGCGCACGGTATAGGTACGGCGAACCGGCAGATCCTCGGGAGCCAGCCGCTCACGCAGCGCTTCCATGTCATAAGGCAATTCAAGGCCCAGTTCCGGCTTCGCGAACAGGAATTTCACGTAGCGGTCGGTCACCGGCTTGTCTGCGAAATCGCAGATGCCTGGACCGCCAAGGGTGAGCCGCACCAGATGAGGTGCGATATTCTCGCGCTTGAGGACCTGCAGGAGGACCTGGGGGCGCGCAGGTCGGCCTCCAGTTTGCGGGCGATCACCAGCCGGCTGGGACACAAAATCACTTCCTGTCTTAATAAGGGTAGATAGATCAATCCTAATTGACGGGAGCGCAAGTGGTTACTTCGAGAAGGTCGGAGGACCTTCATATGCACTGAGCGCCGCGCGTTCTCCGGGGCTCAAACGCTGCACCCGCGAGGACACCGGGTCGAAATAAGCCAACGTAGTGGAGGCCTTGACGCACAAATAGTCCTCCACCGGGTCACGGAACTCGTAGCAGATATCAAAACTGGCAGGCTTGACATTGGCAACCCAGAGATCGACATTGACCGGCACGTTGCGGTATTCCAACGGGCGGGAATACCGCACCCGATGCTCGACAACGAGGATCTGGGTTCCGGCAGGCACTGCAGAGAAGATATCGGCCTGCGGCTGCGAGCCTGGCGCACCGGTGCCACCGGGCACGCCAAAGCCGGCGATTCGCGCTTCTTCCATTAACCGGATCAGATTGACATTATTGACATGGCCGTAAGCATCCATGTCGCCCCAGCGCATAGGGACCTGCACCCGCAGAATGCTTTCTTCCATGGCTAATCTTCCTTCAGCAGGTTTGCGCCGTCATTGCCCACGATCCCCAACTTGGCCAGCTCCCGAAGGATCCGGGCTCCGTCCGGCTCGTAGACCCAACGCACCCCGGGGGTGGTTCGGCGCAGCTCATGCGAACGTCCGCCGGCTAGCACCGCTTCCGAAGGGGTCAGCTGGCGGATCACAATAGCCCTGACCAATTCGGGGTAGCGGCGCGCGAACTCCGCATAAATGGCCGGATCATGCTGGCCGTCATCGCCGATGAGCACCCATGAAATGTGCGGGAATTCTTCGGCCAGGCGGCGCAGCTGGTCAACCTTGTGCTGCATTCCGCTGCGGAACCAGGAACGGTCTGTTGGCCCCCAGTCGGTGAGCAGCAACGGCCCCTTCGGGTACAGGTTGCGCGAGATGAAGCGCTGCAGGGTCTGCGCGACATTCCATGCGCCGGTGGAAAGGTAGATGGTCGGAGCTCCTGGATGCTCGAGCAGCACCTTCTGGAGCATTACCGCCATCCCGGGGGTCGCCACGCGGGCATGCTCGGAGAGCACAAAGGAGTTCCACGCCGCCAGCATGGGGCGCGGCAGTGCGGTGACCACGACGGTGTCATCCACGTCGCTGATCACCCCGAACTTCTGCGCCTGGTCGATAACGAGAATCTTCGCCTGCGCGGCATCGCCGTTGTGGGCATGAAGCCGGATCTCATTCCAGCCCGCGGGCAGGTCGACTACCAGCTTCACATCAATCACGCCGCCACGGTCAGCCTGGACCTCGAAGCGCTGGTCGCCAACGTCAATGCTGACCTTGCCGCCGGGAAGGATCGGGGAAATGAAATTGCGGAAACCGCGAATGCCATCGGCAATGACCTGGGCTTGGTGCTGCCCGTCTTCAAAGGCGCCGGGCTTGGCCAGGACAACGCGGGCGAAGACGCGAATCCAGCCGCCGCTCGGTCCGGTAGAGCCATATCCCACATAGGGAAGGATTACCGCTTGGTGGCCGTTGGCCAGGGCGCGCCGTGCACGCCAACGATGCACTCCGTCTTCCATTCGCGAAGCTACATGCCGGGCATCGCCATCAGCCGAAATATGACTCATAGCCCCAGTCTTTCATGTCGACCGCCAAGCACGGGAAAACGACAACTTGTGTCTTGAGCCCTTGCCTTTTTCTACAAAGAGTAGAAAACTGGTGCTATGAAATTCGAACACGAGCTCAATAGTCCGGTCCTGGTATTGGATGAGGACCAATCGTGGCAGCTGCTCTCGCACAGCTCCCACGGACGCGTAGCAACTTCGGTTGCAGGGTTGATCGATATTGTTCCGGTGAACTACGCGGTGCACAACGGGAAGCTGTTCTTGCGCACCTCGCCCGGTAATAAGCTTGCGGCCATGGCGATCAATGAAAAGATCGCTTTCGAGGTCGACGGCATCCTTTCCGATGAAGCTTGGTCCGTTGTCGTGCACGGCAGCGCCGAAGTATTGGAGCATGAGGCCGATATCAAGGAGGCCCGCGAAAGCGGCGTCACTCCCTGGATCCCCACCCAGAAGGATTTCTGGATTCGGGTCAACATTGATTCGGTCTCCGGGCGCCACTTCGAGCTTGGCGAGCAACCAGAGGTCGCTGAATAGTTCTCTCCGATCTACACGGCAAACGCCGCCTCCCGCCCAATGGCCATCGGGCTGGCAGCGGCGTTTCCAGCTTTAAGCCGATGCCTGGGAATAAGGGTAGAACCCTTCTCCGCTCTTGCGTCCGAGCTTGCCCGCAGCCACCTTTTCGGTGATCATCGGGTGCGGCTGGTCGGCCTCGTCACCGGTCTCGGCGTAGGTCGCCTGGGCGATGAAATCGATAACATCAAGGCCCACCATGTCCATCAGCTCGAACGGACCCATGGGGTGGCCCAAAGCGGTCTTCGCGGTGGTATCGATATCCTCGATGCTGGCGATTCCCTGGTGAGCCAGGTTCAGCGCCTCGGCGTTGATCGCACCCATCATGCGGTTGGCAATGAAACCCGGAATCTCCTTGTTCACCAGCACCGGGTTCTTCCCCAGCTGGTTGGCTACCTCGGTAACAGCCTGAATCGTGGCATCGCTGGTCTGCCCATGGCGGACTATTTCAACGCACTTCATGACCAATGCAGGGTTGAAGAAGTGCATATTGCACACCTGCGCTGGACGGCCGCTGGCCTGGGCCAGCTTCGAGGAGGGCAGCGTCGAGGAATTCGTCGCCAAGATGGCGTGGGCCGGTGCATGCTCGCCCAGTTGGGCGAAGATCTGCTCCTTGATGTCCAGGCGCTCCACAGCAGCCTCGATCACCAAGTCGGCTGTGGAAGCAGCCTGGTTCAAGTCGGTGTTCTGGCTCAAGCGCCCCAGCGCCGCAGCTGCCGCGGGCTGGTCGAGTTTGCCTTTGGCCACACGGCCGGCAGCCCAGGACTCCAGCTCGGTGCGTGCTGCGCCCAACGCGTCGGCAGAGATATCCTGCAGCACGGTGGCGTAGCCGCCCAGCGCGCAGCTCATCGCGATCTGGCGGCCCATGGTGCCGGCACCGATCACCAAAATACGTTCAATCCTCATTGACCATTCTTTCTCTGGAGTCCTGGCCTGCGCCTTTTAGCCGCGCAGGTAGGTCGTCGTGGTGTGCGTGTAGAACTCGCGAGCTGCTGCTCCCTGTTCCTTCGGTCCGTAGCCCGAAGCTTTCGCACCGCCAAAAGGCACGTGCGGGTCAGCGCCGGCTGACTCCGAATTTACATGCAGAATACCCACGTCGAGAGTTTGTTGCGCCTCCAGGGCCAGCGCAAGATTCGAGGTGAACAATGCCAGGCTCAAACCATATTCCGAGTCTTCTGCAGCCTCGAAAGCTTCCTTCCACCCGTTGACTCGGCGGACCGCCACGATGGGCGCGAAGAATTCTTCCTGCCATGCGCAGTTGGCTCGCCCGGCTTCCCCCTCCGGAAGTTCCAGAATGGTTGGTGCCAGGAAGCTGCCGGTTCCCGGGGCCAGCCCGCGATAGCGCAGTGTTGCGCCCTGTGCCAGCGACCGGTCGATCCCCTGAGCCGCCGAGTTCGCCGCTTTGGCATCCACCAGCGGGCCCATATGCACTGATGGGTCCAGCGGGTCCCCGGTCACCCACTGCTCCAGCCTTTCGGTGAGCTTGGCCAAGAATGCGTCGGCAATGGACTCATCGAGAATCAGCCGGCTGGTGGCCGTGCACTTCTGGCCGGTGGAGCGGAAGGCCCCGAAAAGCACCTGCTCGCTGGCCAGGTCCAGGTCTGCGTCGGCCAGCACTACCGAAGCATTCTTGCCGCCCATTTCCGCCTGCACCGGAATCCCCTGGGCCGCACCTGCCGCGCAGAGTTTGCGCCCGACTCCGGTGGAACCGGTGAAAGTCAGCCCATCCAAATGCTCATTGGCGATGAAGGCATCACCCAGCGCGCCCGGGCCGATGACCAGGTTCAGTACACCAGCGGGCAGCCCTCCGTGCTCCAGGGCCTGCACAAAGCGCATGGCCAGCAACGGCACCAGGCTGGCCGGCTTGAACACCACGGTATTGCCGAAAACCAGCGCCGGGGCGATCTTCCAAGCCGGAATCCCGATCGGGAAGTTGAACGGGGTGATCACCCCGATCACCCCCAGCGGCTTGTGGGTAACCAGAATCTGTTCCCCGGCGCGCGGGGATTGGAAGACGGTGCCGGCAGCGCGCTCCGCTTCGCCGGAATAGTAGGCCAGGATCTGTGCGGCCCGCAGCACCTCGCCGATTCCCTCGGCTCTGGTCTTGCCCTCTTCGGCGGCAAGTTCCGCTCCGAAGTCCTCCGCATGCTCCTTCAGGTATCCGGCGGCCTTGGCCAGAATCGCCCCGCGGGCGGCCATCGGAGTGGACGCCCAGGATTTCTTGGCCCGGTGGGCGGCGCCGAAAGCGGCGTCCACCTGGTCCACGCTGGCCGCGGTGCCCTCCGCGAGCACGATGGAGTCGTCGGCGGCCGCCTTCGAATCGATGCGGCGGCCTTCGCCAGGCACCCATGCGCCATTGATGCAGTGCTCCAGGGTGGCAAGTGTTGTGGAAAGGTTCATTTGCTTGGTTCTCCCGTCTTCCTTGGCTTCGCGGCTTAGCGGAAGGCCGGCACGCCGGTGAGCTTGTTGCCCAGGATCAGCGTGTGCACCTCGTCGGTGCCCTCGTAGGTGCGCACCGATTCCAGGTTGTTGGCGTGGCGCAATGGCGAGTAATCCAGCGTGATGCCGTTGCCTCCCAGGATGGTGCGTGCTTCGCGGCAGATCGCGATGGCTTCACGGCAGTTATTCAACTTCCCCACCGAGATCATGTGCAGGTCCAAATTCCCGGCATCCTTCAACCGGCCGATGTGCAGGGCCAGCAGGAAGCCCTTGTTGATTTCCAGGGCCATGTCCACCAGCTTCTGCTGGGTCATCTGGTATCCGGCCAGCGGCTTGTCGAACTGCAGGCGTTCCTGCGAGTAGGCCAATGCCACCTCGAATGAATCGCGGGCGGCCCCCATGGAACCCCACAAGATGCCGTAGCGGGCTTCGTTCAGGCAGGAGAACGGCCCCTTCAGGCCCTTGGCATTCGGCAATACCGCCGAACCAGGCAGGCGCACATCGACCAGATCGATTTCGCACTGGATGGAGGCGCGCATGGACAGCTTCTGCTCGATCGGGGTGGCGGTGAAGCCCGGGGTGCTGGTCGGCACGACGAAGCCGCGGATGCCCTCATCGGTCTGTGCCCAGATCACCGCCACTTGCGCCACATTGGCCAGCCCGATCCAGCGCTTGGAACCGTTGATCACCCAGTCATCGCCGTCGCGGCGGGCGAAGGTCTTCATGCTCGACGGGTCGGAACCTGCCGTTGGTTCGGTCAGGCCAAAGCAGCCAATGGCTTCGCCGGCGGCCATCTTGGGCAGCCATTGCTGCTTCTGCTCCTCGGAGCCGTACTTGTAGATGGCGCTCATGGCCAACGATCCCTGGACCGAAACGAAGGTGCGCAGCCCCGAATCGCCGGCTTCCAGCTCGGCGCCGGCAATGCCGTATTCCACGGCCGAGCGGCCGGCGCAACCGTAGCCTTCCAGGTGCATGCCCAGCAGGCCCAGCTTGGCCATCTCCGGAACGATCTCCAGCGGGAAGACTGCGTCGTTGTACCACTTGGCGATATTCGGCTTGATGTTCTCGTTGACGAAACCGCGCACGGTATCGCGCAGGGCCAGTTCCTCCGCCGAGAGCAGCGAATCGAAATTGATCAGGTCGGCCGGATCCAGAAGGCGTTCTGCGGTGCTCATATTAAGTCTCCTTGAAAGTTCTTGCGATTAGCTATTTGCCAGGGTGCCCAGAAGCGCTTGGTGCTCCCCGTGGGCCGGCGGGATGGTGCGATATTGGGCGCCGGTGCGCGAGAGCCCGATGGGGCTGGCGATCTGCTCGGTCGCTTCCCCGGTGTCCGGATCGGTGATCAGCGCGACGGGATCCAGGCCAAGTTCCTTGGCGAAGTCGATGGCCTCGGCAATGGAGTTGACCTTTCCGGCGGGCACTCCCGCGGACATCAGCGCATTCGCCCAGTGCGCGGCAGTGGCTGAGGCGGTGGCCGCTTCGATGATTGCCTTGAGTTCTTCGCGGTGGGCCACCCGTGCGCTATTGCTGCTGAAGCGCGGATCCTGGGCTAGGTTCGGCTGGCCAAGATGCTTGGCCAAGGCAGCGAACTGGCGGTCATTGCCCACGGCGATGGCCACCACGCCGTCGTTGGCCGCGAAGGTTTCATAGGGGGCAATGCTCGGGTGCGCGTTGCCCATGCGTGCCGGGGATTTTCCGGTAGCCAGCGTGCTGCTGGACTGGTTGGTCAGTCCGGCCAGCAGCGAGCCGAGCAAGTTGACGGTCACCCGCTGGCCGATACCGCTGGCATCGCGTTCGCGCATGGCCAGCAGGATGCCGGCAACCGCATTCTGCGCCGCCAATACGTCCACCAGGGCAACGCCGGCCTTGCTCGGAGGCCCGTCTGGTTCTCCAGTGATGCTCATCAGTCCGCCCACTGCCTGCACCAGCAGGTCGAAGCCGGGCAAGGTTGCACCCTGCTTTTCGCCGAAGCCCGAGATGGAGCAATAGACCAGTGCCGGGTTCAGCTCGCGCAGGCTCTCGTAGTCCAGCCCGAATTTGGCCAGGACGCCGGGGCGGAAATTCTCCACCAGCACGTCAGCGTCGCGGATCAATCCGCGCAGGGCCTGCAACTGGGTCGCGTCCGCGAAGTCGGCGACTACTGCCTGCTTGTTGCGGTTCACCGACCAGTAGTAGGTGCTGATGCCTTGGGCATTGACCGGAGGCTTCCAGCTGCGGGTCTCATCGCCAGCAGCGTTCTCCACCTTGAGAACTTCGGCTCCGAAGTCGGCCAGAGTCATGGAGCACAGCGGCCCGGCCAAGATGCGCGAGAGGTCGATGACCTTGACCCCTTCAAGCGGTTGGCTCATTTGCTTCCACACCTTCAATCCGCACAGAATTGCTTAGTTACATGTTGCATGCAACTCTATGTTGCCCGGATCACCCTTGGCAAGGATTTTCAGGATGTTTCGCTTCTTGGGTCTGCAGGGGGCGCGGAATGCCCTAGGAAATCAAGGCGTCCAGCCGCTCCAGGAACGGTTCTGCGTCCAGTCCCGGGGTCCGCGAACACACCGAGCGGATCAGCATCTGCGCGGTGCGCATGACGTGGCCCCGAACGGCCAGCGCGGCGGCGTCGGGGTCTTTAGCCAGAATCGCCTCCATGATCTCCTCGCGGTCCCCGGCCAGGTCCTGGCTGGAGCGGGCGAAGGGCACGGTGGTCTGCCCGTGGGCCAGGACAAGGTTGCGCAGCTCCCCCACCACGCTGTCGAGTTTCGCATTTCCGGCCAGCCCCAGAAGGCACAGGTGGAATTCCTTGTCCGCTTCCAGCGTCGCCCGGCCATCACCGGTTTCGCCGATTGCGAGCATTCGCTGGTGCAACGACTTCAGCTGGTTGATATCAGCCTCGGTCGCGTTCCGCACGCCACGTGCGGCAGCTGGAGGCTCGATAGCCAAACGCAGCTGGAAGACTTCGACAATGTCCTCCAATGAAATCTGGTTGACGCGCACCCCGCGGTTTTTCGCCACGGTAACGATTCCCTCTTTTTCCAGCAGCTGCAAGGCCTCGCGCACCGGAGTTCGCGAGACGCCGAGCTTTTCCGAGATGCCAATGGCCGAGTAGTGCTCCCCCGGAGCCATCTCACCGGCAACGATGGCGGCACGGATCATCGTGGTCACCTGCTCGGTAAGAGATATCTTCGGCTTAATCGGTTGCATGCTACTCATGGTCTGAAGCTTATCCTGATTCGACCCGGCGGCAAGGCCAGGTACTAGATCGTCTTGCGCAACGGCACTTCCTTGATGAGCAATACGCAGAAGAAGGCAACCACGGCTACGGCCGCCGAGACGATGAAGACGATCCCTGTCGCCTCGCCATACGCCGATTCCACCACCTGCCGTAGCGCATCTGGCATCCCGGAAAGATTCAAGGAATCCCCGGTGGCCGGGGCTGAGGACAGCTGCCCCTTGGCCGCTAATGATTCGGCAATAAGATCTGCCACATTGCGCGAAAGCAGCGCGCCGAGCACCGCCACACCTGCTGAGCCGCCTACAGAACGGAAAAACGCCACCGAAGAACTTGCCGCCCCGATATCGGTAACTTTCACCGTGTTCTGCACCGAGAGCACCAAGTTCTGCAGCATGAATCCCATGCCCACGCCGTTGAGGAACATGCCGCAGGCCAAGAGCCAGTATTCGGTATCCTGGCGCATCAGCCCGAGCAGGCCGAGTCCGGCGATGTTCAGGACCGAACCGATGAGCAGGTAGATCTTCCAACGGCCGAAGCGGGTAATCATCTGCCCGGAGAAGACGGACCCGAAGTAGTTGCCCGCGATCATTGGCAAGGTCATGAGGCCGGCCATGGTCGGTGTCGCTTCGCGGGCGATCTGGAAGTACTGGCCGATGAATGCGCCGGTGCCGAACATCCCCACGCCAATCGAGATCGAGGCGAGAATCGCCAGCGAGGTTGTTCGGGTGCAAATGATCTTCAGCGGAATGATCGGTTCACGAACCCGTGATTCAACAAGCAGCAACGCGGCAACCAGCAATAGGAACATCGAGACCATCGTGTAGGTCTGCCACGAATTCCAGCCGAAATAGTCGGCTTTGCCTACATAGGAGACCCAGATCAGCAGGATCGAGACGGCGGTGGTCAACAGGACCGCGCCGACCCAATCGATATGCACCGGACGCTTGAGGTGCTTCAGGTGCAGGGTCCGGTGGATCAAGAGCATGGAGAGCAGGCTGATCGGGATGCCGAAGAAGAAGCACCAGCGCCAGCCCAGGGGCGAGTCCACGATGAATCCGCCGAGCAGCGGTCCTGCTGCGGTAGATACAGCCATTACGGCACCGAAATATCCCGAATAGCGTCCACGTTCCCGTGGCGGGATGACCGTGCCGATGACTGCCATGCCCATGGCGGTCAGCCCGCCCATGCCGATGCCCTGGATGACCCGGGCGAACAGCAGAACGGGTATGGACCAGGCGAGCCCGGCCAGCAACGAGCCGAGCACGAACACCAGAATTCCGGCTTGCAGCAGCTTCTTCTTGTCGAAGAGATCCGCCATTTTCCCCCAGATGGGAGTGGTGGCGGCATTGGCCAGCAGCGTGGTGCTCAAAACCCAGTTGAAGTCGGTTTGCGAGCCGCCCAGGACATCCATGATGGTCGGCAGCGCAATAGACACAATGGTCGCCGCCAGCATGGCAGCGAAGAAGGATGCCAGGACGCCAGCGATGGATTTGAGCACCTCGCGTTGATTCATCTGCGGCTGGTCTGCCGCTGCCTCGGTAAGGTCAGTGGGACGTTCCTTTTCCGGCATGCTCTTATCCAAGGTCGGAATTCTCCGCATTGCCGAACTGCTCGGTCCGTTGGGTTTGGATGCCGCGGATCATCGTCGCGTTCAATTCGCTCAGCGCGTGCGCGACGCTGGCCAAGCGCTCGGCATCCCAGTCCGGAAGGACATCCCGCATTCGCTCCAGGCGCAAGCGGTCGCGGAATTCAAGCCGCTCGCACCCCGCCTCGGTCACCCAGAGCACGTGGCGGCGGGCGTCGATCTTGCTGGGCTGCTTGGCTACCAGGCCCGTTTGCTCCAGTTCCGCCAAATGCCGGCTCATCGCCGCGGTGCCGATACCCAAGGACTGCGCAAGGTCGGCAGCATGCGTGGGTTCACGGGTTTTCAACGTCTTGAGCACGTGATGGGAGGCGTTGGATACCTCGGGGTCAGTCTGATCCATATGCGAGAACACGCGAAGGATCCTGGAACTGCGGGCCAACTCGTCGAGCAGGATTTTGAGTTCAGAATCCGAAGGGCTATCTGGAGACTTGTCCACGATCTATCGGCTGCCTATCTATTGTGTTTCCACCACAGTAAGTTCGATTCGTTGCTCCAGTCAACGTTTTTGCCCGTTGCCACGGCGGTAAGCTGGTTTTGTGAATGATCAGCGAGTCCAAACCAGCACGCAATACGCCGAAGAATTACGACTTTCCGCGCTGAAGGCAGCTCGCCAGTCCGCCGAGCTGCTGCGCGCTTCCTTCCGCGGCAACGTGGTAGCCGAGCATAAAACCAACACCCATGACCTGGTCACCGACATCGACCGGCAGAGCCAGCGGCTCATCACTGCCTCACTGCTATCGGCCCACCCGGATTCCTGGGTTCTCGGCGAAGAGCAGGTCTCCGGCGATCAAGGACAGCAGGCCGCCGGGAAGGTGCAGTGGATTGTCGATCCAATTGACGGCACCAGCAACTTCGTCCACGGCGTGGCATTCTTCTGCATCTCGATTGCCGCAGCCATCGATGGAGAACTGGTCGCCGCCGCAATCCTCGATCCGATTTCTGGTGATGAATTCAGCGCCAATTCGACTGCCGCGTTCCTCAACGTGCAGGTCCTTGAGCCCGGTGCCCGTCCCGAGCAGTCCCGCGCCAACCTGATGACGGATTACCCGGGAGCAGAATCCATGCTCAAGGACGGGGATCTGTCCTTGGAACTCTTTGGCCAGTGGATCCAGGACTTCGCCACGGTACGCCGCAAGGTCTGCGCGGCGCTGGCCCTGGCCCATGTTGCCGCAGGCTGGTGCGACGCCACCATCGGGTTCGATACCAAGGTGTGGGATGTGGCTGCCGGAGCGCATCTGGTGCGCATGGCCCAGGGCACGTTCCGCGGCTTGTCCTACGGACAGGCAGGACTCGCCGACCACTACTGCCCCGGTTTCATCGCGCAAGGGCCCGGCGCCGATTATCCTTCCTTGGCAACCGCTGCCGAGCGGATCCATCAGCTGCGCACGGGCCGCTGAGCCAACAAATCTGACAATATCGAAGTAGTTGGCCCTGCCCCTCGGCTTTGGCCGCTTTCGGACGTACCATGGCGGCATGGAACCACGATTTCAACGGACCGCGCATTCCGCCGCGCGGCACCATGGAGGCGGAGGTGTGATCCTGGGAGGAATCGGAGCAATTCTGCTTTTCGCTTCCTTCGCAGTGATGTTGGCAGCTCAATCCCTGGATTGGGAGCCACTGCTCATCGGCATTAGCTTGGGCATCTCGGCAGTGCTTTTCGGTGTGGTGTTCCATTTCACCCACTGATCCGCACTTTTCCTCATCCACTAATCGCAACGGCCCCGGATCCATCGCTCGTGGGAGCAACAGGTCCGAGGCCGTCCGTGCGTTCGGGTGCTTTACAGGTGGGTAGGCGCAAACATCTTCAGCAGGGTGCGGACCACAATGACATTTGGGCCATCTGCTTCCAAGGCGTCGGCGAGCGCCGAACCGATGCCTTCGGGATCGACCGCTTGGGCGGGGATGCCAAAGGAATGCGCAAGGGCCACGAAGTCCGGCCGGGCCAGTTCGGTGGCGGTGGCTTTTCCGAAGGCTCCCTCCATGTACTCGCGCAGGATGCCATATCCCCCGTCGTCAACGATCAACCAGGTGACCGGTGCATGGTGCTGCTTGGCGGTGGCCAGTTCGGCAATGGAGTACATCGATGAACCGTCGCCGCTGACTGCCAGCACGCGCTGCTTGGAGCCGATGGCGCCACCGATCGCGGCGGGGAAGCCGAAGCCAAGGCCGCCTGCACCCTGCGCGGAATGGAATTCGCCCTCCTTGGCGTCCCAGCAGCTCCAGCCCCAGTAGGCAGCGATGGTCATATCCCAGAAGGTCTGCATGCCTGCCGGGACTGCGGCGCGGATATCCGCCATGAACTTCCGTTCCTTGCCAAGGTCCTGGGCATCCAGGCGCGCCTGCACCTTTGCCAGGGTCTGGGCCACCACCTGTTGCGGGGTGCTTCCGTGCCATGATGCCTGGGCCTTGAAGCCTGTCTCGCGCATTTCTTCGTCCAGGAATTTCAAGGCTTCACGAGCATCGGCGCGGATACCCAGGGCCGGGGTGTTGGACTCGAGCACGCGCGGCTCGGCATCAATCTGGATCATCTTGCCGCGGGGTTCGAGCGTGAAGTAGTTGCTGGTGACCTCGCCCAGGGCCGAACCGATCACCACCAGCACGTCGGCATCTTCCATGACGTCCGAGACATAGCGGTCTTCCGCCCACGACTGCAAGGACAGCTCATGGTTCCAGCCAAAGGCTCCGTTGCCGCCGGGGCTGCACAGCACCGGGGCCTGCAGTTTTTCGGCTACGGCCAGCAATTCAGCCTGCGCCCCGGCCCGGCGCACACCGCCGCCGGCGATGATGGCCGGGCGCTTGGCTTCGGCCAGCCAGCGCATGGCTTCGCGAATCAGCTCTTCGCGCGGGGGATGCTCGTAGGCTTCGGCCAGGGCATCCTGTACCGGGGGCACCATCACCGGGGCGAGCAGGACATCCTGCGGCACCTCAACCCACACCGGCCCCATCGGCACGGTAATGGCCCGGGCCCACGCGTCCTGGATCGCCGAGGGGATGCCCGATGCATGATGCACGGTCTGCTGGAACTTGGTGACGTTGGCGGCCGAGGCCTTCTGGTCATCGAGCTGATGCAGCATGCCCTTGCGGCGGGCTCCCAGGCCGTCCAGCGGAATCTGGCTGGCCACCACGACCATGGGCACGCCGGTGGCGTAGGCCTCCTGCAGACCCGCTAGCGATGTCAGCGCGCCCGGGCCGGTGGAGAGGAACAGCACGCCCACTTCCCCGGTAGCGCGGGAGTAGCCATCGGCGGCGAAGGCGGAGTTGTTCTCCACGCGTGAGGAGATGAACTCCAAGCTTGAGCGCGAGAGCGCGTCGAAGAGTCCCAGGGCGTGCTGTCCGGGGATCCCGAACACGGTCTTGGCACCGAGCGCGGTGAGGGTCTCGATGACCAGATCGCCGCCGTTGCGTTGCGGTTGCTCGTTCATTAGCTATTCATCCCCTTGCTGGCGCGGAAGTCGCTGATCAGGCTGATCAAATCATAGGTGACATGCGAGGCGGCCACGCCGGTCAGCTCCGCATGGTCGTAGGCGGGCGCGACTTCGACAATATCCGCGCCGATGATGTTCAACCCGCGCAAACCGCGCAGGATTTCAAGCAGTTCACGGCTGGTGATACCCCCGGCCTCCGGGGTTCCGGTACCCGGGGCGTGGGCTGGGTCCAGCACGTCGATGTCCACCGAGATGTACAGCGGGCGGTTGCCGATGCGGTCGCGCAGCTTGTGCACGATTTCGCGGACGCCCTGGTAGTAGACATCCGAGCTGGTGACGATGCCGAAACCGAAGCGCTGGTCGTCTTCCAGGTCCTTCTTGCCATAGAGCGGACCGCGGGTGCCGACGTGGCAGATCGCCTCGGTATCCAGGATTCCCTCCTCGACCGCACGGCGGAACGGGGTGCCGTGGGTGTATTCGGCACCGAAGTAGGTGTCCCAGGTGTCCAGGTGCGCGTCGAAGTGCAGCATCGCTACCGGAGCACCGGCTCGTTGCGAGGCGGCACGCAGCAATGGCAGCGCGATGGTATGGTCTCCGCCCACGGTGACCAGAGTGGAGCCGTCACTGGTCAGCTCCAGTGCGTTGTGCTCGATGGTCTCGATAGCCTCGTTGATGTTGAACGGGTTGACCGCCATGTCCCCCGCGTCGGCCACCTGGCTCTGCGCAAACGGCGAGGTGTCGGTGGCGGGGTTGTAGGGGCGGATCAGGCGCGAGGATTCGCGCACGTGGTTGGCGCCAAAGCGGGCGCCGGGCCGGTAGGAGACACCGGTGTCGAAAGGCACGCCAACAATCTTGATGTCGGCCTTCGCCACCTGATCCAGTCGCGGCAGCCGGGCATAGGTGCCACCACCTGCATAGCGTGGAATCACCGCGGCATTAATGGGTCCCAGATGCCCGTTTTCCTCGATGCGGATTTCCTTCATCGCAACTTCCTCCCCAGACATCCAAGAACGAAAGTCCAAGTTGTCTAATATGAAACTTCAGTTTTCCATTATGCTATTTTGTCTGCTGGGTCACGTCAAGATTCAGTTGTCGCACAGCCCGGGAATCCAGGCAGAAATAGCCCATGCCACAACCCGCGAACGGGCTGCGGCATGGGCCGAAACTGCAGCAGGGCGATCAGCTGGCGACGCTGCGAATCTGCTGGGCAAGCACCTCTAATCCATCGCGCAGCAGTGCTTCGCCGATCACCAGCGGCGGCAGCAGGCGCAGCACATTGCCGTGCGTACCGCAGGTCAGGGTCAGCACCCCGGCTCGATGGCAGGCCTTGGAAACCACCGCGGCTGCATCGGCGCGCGGCGCCAAGCTGCCCCGGTCGGCGAACTCGATAGCCAGCATGGCTCCGCGGCCGCGGACCTCGGCAACCACCGGGCTCTGCTGCATCAGTGGTTCAAGAACCTCGCGGGACACCCGCTCGATGAGCTGGGCGTTATCCAGAAGCGTCCCATCCTCGAACTGCTCGAATACAGCCAGCGCCGCTTCGCAAGCCAGCGGGTTGCCAGCATAGGTGCCGCCCAGGCCGCCAGCGTGAGGGGCATTCATCAGCTCGGCGCGCCCAGTCACCGCGGACAGCGGAACTCCGTTGGCCAGGGCCTTGGCCGTGAGGATCAGGTCACCTGCCACGCCCTCGTGCTCCGAAGCGAATAGCTTCCCGGTGCGCCCCATGCCGGCCTGGATCTCGTCGATGACCAGCACAATACCGTGCTTGTCGGCCAACTTGCGCAGTCCCGGGATGAACCCGGCCATCGGGACAACGAAACCTCCTTCGCCCTGAATCGGCTCGATCACCATCGCGGCGAAAGTCTGGGGGACGTAGTCCATCAAGGTCTGCTCGACGGACGCCAGGACCGCTTCGACGGTGGCCGCTCCCCCAGAGGGCCGCAACGGGTTGGCCGAGGCGGCGCGCACGATATGCTCGGGCATCGGGCCGAAATTCATCTTGTACGGATTGATCTTGGCAGTCATGCCCATGGTCAGCAGCGAACGGCCGTGGTAGGCCTCGTCGAAGACCAGCACGTTAGCGCGTCCCGTGGCAGCACGGGCGATCTTGACCGCGTTCTCCACGGCCTCGGCCCCGGTGGAGAACAGCGCTGTGCGCTTCTCGAACTCGCCGGGGGTGTGCTGGTTCAACCAGCTGCACACCTGGGTGAAGGATTCGGACTCGGTGACCATGAAGCAGGTATGGGTGAAGTCCGCCAGCTGCTTGGCCACGCGTTCGGCCACGCGGCGGTTGGCGGCACCCAGTGAAGTCACGGCAATCCCCGAGGCGAAGTCGATCAGGCGATTTCCGTCGACGTCTTCGATAATCCCGCCATCGGCGCGGCTGACAAAGACCGGCAAGGTGACGCCAAAACCGCTACTGACCTGTTGCACCCGCTGCTCATGGAGGGCCGCAGAGCGCGGGCCGGGGATGCTGGTGGCAAGGTGCCTGGTTTGGGACAAGGTTGGGGCGTCGGTGGATGCAAGGGTTTCAGTCATGGCTCAAGCCTAGAAATCCCCGTGACACGCGTCATTGGTCATTGCATCCAAGTCCAGCATCTTTCTTGGATAATTTACCCAATGATCACGCTTTTGCAGCTGGGCACGGAGTTGGGCACCGAGTTCTTCCCTGCCAGCACCGGAACCTTCCGCGCCCAGCCGGTCAGCGGGGTGCATGTCTCTGAGTTGGAAGATCCCACCACCTATCTGGACGGCGGCGAGCTGCTGCTGACCACCGGCATGCCATTCGCCGCGAGCGAGGAAGCTTCCCGCGCATACATGCGCCGGCTGCAGGACAAAAAGGTCTGCGCCCTGGGGCTGGGGCTGGGTCCATGGCTTCGCACGGTGCCCGAGCACGTCATCGCCGCCTGCGACGCTGCCGGCATAGAGCTGGGGATCGTCCCGGACCAGGTGCCCTTCCAGAACATTTCACGGGCATACTGGCGCCTGGCCTCACGTGATCAGGCTTCGAACCTGATGGGTTCCTTGGGCACGCAGACTGCCTTGGCGCGTGCCGCCGTACGCCCGGATGCCATCAATGCAGTCGTGCGGGGCTTGGCTGAGGCAGTGAACGGCTGGGCCGCCTATCTTTCCGTCGATTCCCGGCCGGCGGCCTGCTACCCGGCATCCGCCGAAGCGTTCCTGGGCGAACTCCGCCACGAGTCCATGCGCTTTCGGCGCAATGGCATGCCCTCGGCGTCCACCTTCGAGGTCCAGGGCCACGAAGTTGCGCTCTATCCCATCCTGTCCGGAACCACGATCCACGGATATCTCGGAGTTGCCGCCGGGCGCAGGCCGACCAAGGCCGACCGGCAGATCATCATGACGGCCTGCACGTTGCTCTCCTTGCGCGCCAGGCAACGGGAATTGGCTGCCAGCACGAATAACGCGCTCAGCTCGGCCACCGCAAAATTGTTGCTGCATGGCCAGCCCGAGGCGGCACGCCTGGTCGGGGAAGAAGCCGGATTGGGCAGAATACCTGTTCGTGTGCGAATCCTGCTGTACCGGGCAGGTGCCGATACCGATGCAGCAACCGCACTTCATGCGCTGCCCTCGCTGGCGCGCCCCGCCGCATTGCCCGATGTCGCCGCAGCGGTACGCGAGTGCCAGCTTCACTACGAGGACGGCGCCGAACATTATTTGATACTTCCCGAACCCGCAGACAGTTCCGGCAATGGCGAGGCAGTGGCACCGCAGGCTGCAACCGCAACGGGCCCGATGGCGTGCGGGCGATTCGATTCCCCCGCACCCGAAGTCCACGCCGTGCTCTCCCAACCATTGAACTTGACCGAGATCCCTGCCAATTTGCCTGCCCTGCGCCAAGCGCTGGACGCTGTCCCGTTCGGGACCATGGCCTGCGGCGCCCCGGGCTTCGATGCCAGCGCAGAGACCTGGGTCAAGGCCCTCGCAGCGTACGCGCGCGCCGATCTGCTCTCCGCGGTCACCTCCTACCTGCGCCATCGCGGCCATTGGGAAGAAGCCTCCCGCGAATTGGGCATCCACCGAAATTCCTTGCGCCACCGCATCACCGTGGCCCAGGAATTGCTTGGCGCCAATCTCGATGATCCGGATGCCGCCGCCTCGCTCTGGCTGGCCCTTCGCCGGGCACAGAAATAGGCACGCCGCAGTCTCTGCAATAGCCAGATCCCGCGGCGTGCCCCAGGTGCAGCCGTCAGCCCTTGAGCCGAGTCCGGCTATCGTGCGGCGCACTGGCGCGTCGCGTTGCTGCGGCGTCCGGGCCGGTGGCACCGAGCTTGGCTTGCTGGCGGATGCTCAGCTTCTGCAGCAATTCCTCTTCCGCGAATTCGCCCGGCGCAATCCCGCGTGGCACCCGCAGCAAGAAGGCCATGCCCAGGATCCACCAAGCGGCGAAGAGCAGCCACGGCTGCCACCCGATGGCCGCCGGCATTCCCGGAAGATACAGCGAAATCAGGCCGGCGCAGAAGACCACCGACAGTACGCCGATGACCTTGCCGCCGTTTCCCGCACCGCCCACGCGCAGCGGGCGTTGCATCTGCGGTTCGCGCTGGCGCAGAATCAAGAACGCCACGCCCACCAGCAGGTAGGCGATCACGATCGACGGCGAACCGGAATCCACCAACCATCCGAGCATGGCGGTGCCGAAGAATGGAGCCAGAACGGAGAGACCGCCAATGAACAGCAGTGCATGGCTCGGTGTGCGGTACTTCGGATGCAGGTAGGCAAACCAGCGTGGCAGCATCCCGGAACTGGCCATCGCGTACATCAGCCGCGAAGCACCCATCAGCAACGAATTCCACGAGGTGAGGATGCCGGCAATGCCGCCGGCGATCAGTACCTTTGACATGATTTCGGAATTGAACAGTGCCCCCATCGCGTCGGCAGTGGCAAGTTCGGATCCTGCGAGTGCCGAAGCGCCCATTCCCGAGGCGGTGGCCAGGATGATCCCCACATACCAGGCGGTGGCGATCAGCACCGAAATCACCACATACTTGCCAATTTTTCGCGGGGCGATGTCGCATTCCTCGGCGGACTGCGGGATCACGTCGAAGCCGACGAACATGAACGGCACCACGATCATCACGCCGAAGAAGCCGGCCACCCCGTTTTCGAAGAATGGTTCCATATTCCTGCTCTCGCCTCCGGTGAATGCGCCAGCAAGCAGCATTGCGCCGATGACGAAGAGGAAGAGCACCACGAAGGTCTGCACTACACCGGCGGTCTTGATGCCCCGGATGTTAATCCAGGTGATCGCTATCGCACCGGCGACACCGACCAGCGCCCAAGTCAGGTAGACCTCTGAGCCAGCGATCTCCCATAATCTGATCTGCGAAAGCTCCGGGAAGAGATAGAGCACGGATTTGGGCAGTGCCACTGCTTCAAAGGCCACGATCGTGATGTAGCCGCCGACGATGGCCCACGAACCGGCAAAAGACCAGCGGGCGCCCATGGCGCGCAGCAAGTAGTTGTGCTCACCGCCTGCTTTCGGCATGGCCGCAACGAGTTCGGCATAGGTCAGGCCGACTACTGCCATGATGCCACCGCCAACCAGCATGGCCAGCGTGGCTCCGAACGGGCCGGCGGTGGTGATCCAGTCGCCGGTGAGCACGACCCAGCCAAAGCCGATCATCGCGCCCACGCCTATGGCCAAGGCGTCCCAGCGGCCGAGGACCTGCTTGAGGCCTGGTTCTGCGGTGTGGTTCTTCGCGGTTTTTCCTGACATGGCAACCCCTTCTGGAAAGTTGGTCAGGATCACACTATGCAAAAACGCGCTTAAGGGTATTGGATGTTTTGACTACATTTCAGGCTATTTTGCCCAAATCGGGAGGCTAGGCCTCGCCGGAGCGCTTCTTGCTGGTTTTCACCAGCGCGCGGTCGACCTCGTGAATGCCCAGGCAGAAGCCTGCGGACATGACCAGCGATTTGATAGTCAGTTCGGAAAGGTCATCAGCTACGTACACCAGCTGGATCGGTCCGGCCAGGACCAGCAGGACACCTGTCCACAGCACATACGCCCACGAGGTGCGCGCCTGCGCCATCACCGGGAAGCGTGCCCGTCGGCGAATCGTCCGCACGCCAATGGTGACAATGACGACGGCCAGAATCGCGGCGCCAATGAAGAAGAAATTGCGTTGGGTGCGGATCCAGGTCAAGGTGGTGCCAATAAGAACGCCGAAAAGTATCGAAGCCCACCAGCTGATACTGCGCAGTTGATCTTGCGCAGCGGTTGGTTCGCCTGTCCTCACGCCTCTCCCATCACTGATTGTCCCGAGCGCCCGGAACAACGCATCGTTCCTAGAATACGCGGTTCATCTCCCCGCAGACGAACGCGCAGCCGCACTGCGCATGCCGTGCCATGGCAGCAAGCGCAAGGGATTGGCGTCATGAGAGGATCAGCGTCCAGGTAACCACGGCAACCTCATCAGAATCGTTTTCCCAGCTATGCGGTTCACGCCCGGGGAAGGTGATCGTATCGCCTGCTTCGAGTTCTACGCGCTGATCAGGCAATACCAGGATGAATTTTCCAGCGATCACGTGCAGCACTTCCAGCTCGCAATCCACCGAATACAGCTCCGCTTCACCGGTGCCCTTGGGCGCAATCTCGGCGCGAATCATCTGCACCCGCTTCTCGCTGCGCGGCGTGACCAGCTGCTCCGTGATGCCGTCACCGCCCAGGGAAACACGGGGTGCCTGCTCCAGTCGGACCAGTTTCGTTTCAGGAACCTCGAAGAGGGTACCGACCTCCATGCCCAGCACTTCGCACAACCGCAAAAGAGTGGAAACCGAAGGGCTGGTCAGGTCGCGCTCCACACGCGAGAGGAAACCCTTGGTCAGTCCGGATAGCTCGGCGACCTGGTCAATGGTCATACGCTGGGTCTGGCGCACCCCGCGCAGCCTCGCACCGATATTGATCGCGGCACCGGTTGGTTCAACTGGCAAGGTTTTCATCGTTTGGCTCCTCGACGTTTTCTGCAGCAACAACCGCAACCACTTTGGCTTCAAGGCCTGCGGGGCAAGTTTACCAATGGTAAACACACCGCGCCCTCTACCGCGAGACTGCAGCGCTCACTAGACTCTGCCCATGGACAGCACCAAGGACAAGCTCTGCGGGTACCTGAACGACGCGCGCGAGAATGCGATCTACAAGGCAGAAGGCCTCGCCGAACACCTGGCACGCACTCCGCTCACCCCTACAGGCACCCATATCCTGGGAGTACTGCACCATTTGGCGATCAATGAATACGAATATTTCGGCACCTGCCTCAAGCGCAGGGCCGATGACCGCTACGTTCGCGAATTCATTGCGCCGCATGATCCCGACGCGGATTTCCTCCCGCCAGCAGATATGGATGCGCAACAGCTGATCGGCCTGTATCGGAAAGCCATCGCCTTCGCCGATGAAGCCATCAGCGATCTGCCCCTGGACTGTCCCGTAGAGGTACCGTGGTGGGGGCCAGCTGGCAAAACCACCTTGGATCACCTGCTCATCCATGCGCTCGCCGAAACCTCCCGGCATGCAGGGCATCTGGATATTATCCGCGAGCAGCTCGATGGCCGCGCTGGCTGGACCGCGCAACTGGATCTGCTGCCCGACTACACCGCGGGGCAATGGGCCGAACAACGCGAGAAGCTGCAGCAACTGGCCAATGCCTTTGCCCCGGGCAGCTGAGCCGCAGTCATATTACGCATTCGGACTTCACCGCGCCCTGCCGCCGGCGGTACCATCGGAAATGTTGCTTCACGAGACGCGGCGCCAAGCTCCGACTGGCCGCGCACCAACCCCAAGTTCATGGGTGGTTCGGATGAGGAAGCGGTCCGCGCACCAACAGGTGCACGGGCAAGAGCTCGCAAGAGAGTTGACCTCCATGGCATATCCGATTCTGCCCGTCATCGACCGCCAGACCGGCCAAGTGCAGTTCAAGGCCGAGGGGCGCTGGCGCACCCGCTACGTTGCAGATCCGCTCAGGCTTGAACGGCTCATTGCCCGTTGCGCCCGCAGGCCGACCTATGATCCGGCCACTTCTGAATTGCAGCTGGTGCTGCCGGTAGCCGGAAATCCCGCGGGCAAGAGAATTGCTTTTAGCCTTGCCAAATTCCCAAGTGCAGGAGCCCTGACTAAACTGGGTGGTTGATCCGATCCACGGGTTTCATTGGAAAATCCATGTTCCAGGAGAGTCATCGTCGCGATGCCACAGCACCCAGAAACCGAACCTACCAAAGCGCAGATCCAGCGATGGCGCAAGTATCTCGCTGATGAAGTCGCCGAAGGCTCCATCTACAGGGCCCTCGCGGAAAAGAAAACCGGTCAAGAACGGCAAATCCTGCTGGGCCTTGCAGAGGCGGAAGCCCGCCACGAATCCCACTGGCGCGTCCTGCTCGGCGAGCATTTCAAGGAAGTCCGCCCGTCGCTGCGACGCACCATGCTGCGTTTCCTGGCATTGCATTTCGGTTCGGTCTTCGTGCTGGCCATGGCCCAGCGCTCCGAAAGCAGTTCGCCCTACCGCGACGACAAGGACGCCACCGCGCAGATGGCGGCCGACGAACAGGTCCACGAAGAGGTCGTCCGGGCGCTGGCTACAGCAGGCCGTGCGCGCCTTTCGGGCAACTTCCGCGCTGCGGTCTTCGGCGCCAACGACGGGCTGGTTTCCAACCTGGCGTTGATCATGGGTATCGGTGCGACCGGTGTTTCAGCGACCTTCGTGCTGTTCTCCGGTGTTGCCGGTTTGCTGGCCGGCGCACTGTCCATGGCAGCTGGCGAATACGTCTCGGTGCGTTCCCAGCGCGAGCTGCTGACCGCCTCGCGACCAACCCAGGTCACGCTAACCGCCGCCCCGAACCTCGATCTGGACGCCAACGAGCTGGTGCTGATCTACAAGGCCCGCGGAATGAGCGATGAAGATGCAGCGCACCGGGCCGCAGAACGCATGGGCCTGTTCACCTGCGATTGCAACCCCGACTTCTCGTTGAACCCGGAAGGCCGCGGCGAAGAACTCGAGAAGGAGCACCAGGAACTGGGGTCGGCCACCGGCGCGGCGGCCACCTCGTTCATCCTTTTCGCTTCCGGCGCGGTCGTGCCGATCCTGCCTTATATCCTTGGGCTCTCCGGCATGACCGCGATCCTCGTCTCGGTAGTCCTGGTAGGCGTGGCCCTGATGATCACCGGAGGGATCGTGGGACTGCTTTCCGGTGCCTCCCCGCTCAAGCGCGGCCTGCGCCAGCTAGCCATCGGCTGGGGCGCAGCGGCCATCACCTACTGCTTGGGCCTGATCTTCGACGTCAGCATCGGATAGCAGCCTGCTGCGATTCGAATGCCGGTACAGCTTTGGCTGTACCGGCATTTTCCATGCCGTGCTCTAGCTGTTCTCCGGCCGCCGGGTACGCCGGCGCAGGGTTTGCATGCTCTGGATGAACTCCATCGCTTCTTCGGCGGTATCCACCAGAGCAATCTTCTGTTCCATGACACGGTCCTTGGCCAGGGCCTGAAGCAGCGGCCAAGCAGGCAGATCCCTCGTCCAATAGTCCTTGCCGATCAGCACCATCGGCACCACGCGAGCACCGGTAGCGTAGTAGTTTTCGCAGGCATCCTGGAAGATTTCCTGCACCGTGCCGGCGGCCCCGGGCAGAACTACCAGCCCGCCGTTGGACTGCTCCAGCAAAATCGCTTCACGAATGGAATTGGTGAAGAACTTGGCAATCTGGGTGGCAAACAGATTCGGCGGCTCGTGGCCGTAGAACCAGGTTGGCACGCCCAGGGACTGCCGCTGGCTCGGGAAACGCTCCTTGACCATCAGCGCAGTTCTCGCCCAGCCGGTGCGCTGATGGATCGCATCTGGCGCTTCGGCCAGCATCTGCAATGCCGTAGCGACATCTTCTTGCCCGTAATCGGCCAGCCACGCACCGGCGTTGGCGGCTTCCATTGCGCCGGGGCCTCCACCGGTGGCGACCGCGTAGCCGGCCCGGGTAATCATGCGCCCAAGCTCCAAAGCTTGCGCATACTGCGCAGTGCCCCGGCTCATCGCATGCCCGCCCATCACCCCGATAATCGGGGTTTCCTTGAACGTGCCCTCGTACACCGCCGAGACCAGCGCCTGGCCAATGTGGTGATCATGCAGGGTTCTTGCCAGCGCATTGCTATCGCTATCGGAATTCACCGCTGCATGCTGCTGGGAGTACGCGTAGATCTTCGCATCAGGCACTTGCTCGTAGGTCTGCGTCCGGATCCCCGAGTACAACTCATGCGGCGAATACAAGCCGCGAGCCACCGTCTCGAAGGGAAGCTCCTCCCCCGAGCTCATGCACAGCCCGCCAGTGGCTTGCACGATCTGCGCTCCTTGCGCGGAATACTGGCAATCGATGAATAGCGCTTCGGAAAGATCCAAGGATTCCAGCACGGTATCCCGTTCGCGCAGATCAACACGGTGCACTCGCCAGCCTTTTCCGCGTGCGCGGTGGGAAGCCAGCGCTTCGGCTGCGAGACGGTCGAATTCAACGAGCGTCGTTATGTTCACTGCGCGTGCTGGAAGGTAGGGCCACACTTGGGACATGCGTCAACGCTACGTCATAGATAGTGATTATTCACAGAAAGGCCCTTCAACTTTCGCGAAGGCCCGGAACGTGAAACGATGAGAGGATGATTGAATCTGTTCCACCAACCATTGATGCCCGCCACTTATTGGCTTTTCTGGGCAACGTTCCTTTCTTCTATGGAAAGAACCTGGCTGCAGAAGCAAATTCCGTGGTTGACGTGGAATTCGACGAAAGCACCCACCAGATCGAAGGCACCGTCACCGATTCTGGCGAAGAATACTCCCCGATGATCCAGGTCCTCATGGACGGTGGAGAGTGGAAGATCGAATCGTGCGAGTGCACCTGCGACGCACCGGGCATCTGCTCGCACATCGCGGCACTGGCTATTGTCTCCAACAAGATCGCTTCCCAGCCACGCCCCGTGCCTGCCCGGGAAGAGAAGCCGAACACAGTTTGGTCGCAGCAAATCGATTCATGGTTTGAAGAGTCCGAGCCGGGCCCGGCCGATGGCCTGCTTGGTTCGCAGCACGATCCGGTAGTGCCGATGGCGCTTCAGTTCCTGCTCTTCGATTCGAAGGACGCCACCCAGCAGCAACAATGGATGCCGACCGGAACCATCCCGCACCCGACCCGCAATAAGCGCTTCCGCTTGGGAGTGCGCCCAATGGTTCGCAACACCGAAGGCCGTTGGGTTCGTGGCCAGCTTCGCTGGACCACCCTGGGCTTCAAGACCTACGGCTGGAACCTGCTGCGGGCGCAGCACCACTGGTTTACCCGCTTTGCCTCCATGGCGCGCAGCGACAGCCAGCTGCAGTTCAAGGTGGATGAAGACTGGCTGTTCCTGGACGAGTACGCTTCCGAGCTGCTCTGGCCACTGCTTGACCAAGCTGATGAGCTGGGAATTCCGCTGATCACGACCCGATCCGAGCAGCGCGTGCGCATCGTTGCTCCAGCCAGCTTCAGCATGCAGGCCTCCCTGGATGAGCAACGGCTGCAATTGGACGGTGTCCTGCACATTGCAAACCAGGATCTCATTCTCGATCCGGAGGCACCAAGCGGTGTCATCGCCGAGCATGGTTTCTATGCCCAGTTGGCTCAGCCTGATGAGATTTGGCTCGCGCCAAGTGTTGAGCCGATTCCTGACGCGCACCGCCGCTGGTATGTTGACCGCCGTCCGGTCACCGTGCCTAGGCCGGAGATCAACGATTTCTTTGAATCCTCCTACCCGCGTTTGGCCCGCCGTTTCGAGCTGCGTAGCGTTAGCGACGAGCTGGAATTGCCTGCTTTGAAACCGCCCTATGTGCAGGCGACCGTGGTCTACAAGCGCGAATTCAACGAGAATAACGAACCGAACGACACCGCCGCGCTGGACTTCCAGATCCTCTACCCGGGGATCCCTGGCGACCAGGAAGTGTATGACCTTGAGGCCGAGGAACTGCTTCAGGCCGCAGTGCATGAAGTTTTCCTGGTCCATGAAGAAAGCGGCAATCCCAACTTGTCGCCGAAGTTCTACGCCCGCGATGACACCATCGATTTCGTCACCGAGATCCTCCCCGCGCTGGAACGCATTCCTGAAGTCAAGCTGGTTGAGAAGGGCACCCGGCCGAAATTCCGTCAGCTGCGTGAACTTCCTCAGCTGAAGATCAATGCCGTGAATCATGAACGGACCGACTGGCTGGACCTTGGCTTGCTGATCACCGTGGGCAACCACGAGGTTCCTTTCTCGCAGATCGTCGAGGCCATGAGCAATGGCCAGATGAAGCTGCGCCTGCCGGATAACACTTGGTTCTCGTTGAACCACCCCATGTTCGCCAAGCTCAAGGCGCTCGTTGACGAGGCGCAGGCAATGAATGACAAGCCGAAGGAGGGAGACCTGAAGCTTACGGTCTTCCAAATCTCATTGTTCGAAGAACTTGATGAGATGGCTGAAGGCATTGACGGCGCGGACTTGTTTATCGCACGCATGCGTTCACTGCTCAAGGTCGCTGAAGCCCACCACGCGCAGGTGCCGAACACGCTGAACGCCCAATTGCGCCCTTACCAGGTTGAAGGGTTCCACTGGCTCTCTCGCCTGTACGAAGGCGGATTCGGCGGAATCCTCGCCGATGACATGGGCTTGGGCAAGACCTTGCAAACGATTGCCCTGATTCTCCATGCCCACAAGCTCTGGGCCGATCCGCAGGCATGTGCTCAGCTGCCCGCAACCCAGCGCACCCGTCTGCCGTTCTTGGTTGTCGCCCCGAGCTCGGTGGTTTCCAACTGGGAAATGGAAATCAACAAGTTCGCCCCATCCTTGCGGGTAGTCAGCGTCGAGGGCACCTTGCCTTCGCCACGGCAGCTGAGGGAACTGGCCGAGAATTACGATGTCATTCTCACGACCTATACCCTGTTGCGTCTGAACGACGAGATTTACGAGGCGCAGCGCTTTGCCGGCTTGATCCTCGATGAGGCGCAGTTCGTGAAGAACAAATCCACCAAGGCCCACCGCACCGCGGTGAACCTGCAGACCAATTTCAAATTGGCCGTCACTGGCACCCCGATGGAAAACAACCTTTCCGAGCTCGGTGCTTTGCTGTCGCTGGTTGCTCCGGCATTGTTCCTGAACACAACACGCTTTAATCGCCAATTCGCCCGCCCCATCGAAGTGCTGGGCGACAAGGACACCCTTGCATTGCTGCAGCGTCGCATCAAGCCATTCATGCTGCGCCGCACCAAGGAATCCGTGGTGCTGGATCTTCCGGCCAAGCAGGAGCAACAGCTTCTGGTGCGCCTTTCCGAAGAGCACCAGCATGTCTACGACACCCATCTGAACCGCGAACGCCAGAAAATCTTGCACCTGGTTGAAGATCTGGATCGCAACCGCTTCACCATTTTCCAGTCGCTGACCCATCTGCGCATGCTGGCCCTGGAGCCTTCATTAGTGGATCCAGCGCTGTCGGACGTACCTGGTTCAAAGCTGGAAGCACTCTTCGACCAGCTCGATGATGTGGTGGGCGAAGGCCACCGTGCGCTGATCTTCAGCCAGTTCACCTCGTATCTGAAGGTGCTTGCCGACAAGCTGACCGAGCGTGGCGTGAAGTTCGTTTACCTGGACGGCAATACCCGCAACCGCGCCAAGGTCATCGAGCAGTTCAAGGAAGGCGAAGCTCCGCTGTTCTTGATCTCCTTGAAAGCCGGCGGATTCGGCTTGAACCTGACCGAAGCGGACTACTGCTTCTTGCTGGATCCATGGTGGAACCCAGCCGTGGAAGCCCAGGCTATCGACCGTACGCACCGCATCGGCCAGACGCGACAGGTGATGGTGTACCGAATGATTTCGCAGGGCACCATCGAAGAGAAGGTTGTGGCGCTGCAGGAAAGCAAACGCAAGCTGATCTCGACAGTGATGGATGAAGCCGATGGATTCTCCAAGGCCTTGACCGCCCAAGATATCCGAGGACTGCTTGAGTAACAGGTTGATTAAATCCGCCGTATTAGCAGGCGGCGCTCAGTAAAACCCTGTATATTCGAAGTGACCGATGATGTGCGCTACGCCACACATAGTGCGTTCATCGGGCAAGCGCCCAGACGGATCCTCGTCCGGGCGATACGAACGACAAAGGCGGTAATAACCGTGTCCCTGATTAAATCGGAGACTCTCAGTACCCCCGATGATGACTGGATGAGTGCATCGGTGAGTATCAACAACGATCGTGTGGTGATTGAAACCGAACAGGAACGCCTGTCCCTGGAAAACGACCGGCTCCTGGAAAAGATTCGCAGAGTTCTGGCGTCTCCGCTCGAAGAGATTTTCTATAACCCGAAGCACCGGATGCTCCTGATTCCGGGCGCGTTCGCTGCCATCGGCTCTTCATTCCTGAGAGTTGATACTGAAGCTGCTGCCGGCCTCCGCGGCTAGCCTGCTTCGACTACATGCCCCAAGCTGCCCACCAGCAATCTTGGGGCATTTTTGTGCCCTGTGGACTGAGCGCCAACCGCTGCTGAACAGCGTGCGTTTTTTACCGTCGGAAGCCCCCATTTGCCACCGGATTCAGGACCTTCAAGTGCACCGTTTTCGCGTTGTTTCGCTGATTTCCAACCCCTGGCGCTCCGAGTCCTTCGACACAATTTCGGCTTTTCGCGCACCTCGATCCACAACTTGGCCAATGGCTCGTTTGCCCCATGCTTCCGTGGGTATTCGGCGGTAGGTCCACGCAGGATTCGACTGCTCCCATGGGCACGCATACGCCCCTGGAGAGCCCCTCGATCAGGGAATTAATCCAATTTTTGGTAAACTTAATGATTGTCCGCTTAAGCGTTTCATCGCTCAATGCCGGTTTTTCGCCGGATTTTTGAGTAGAAATCTATCGATTTCGACGAGTCACACGGCGACCGCAACCAGCTCAAGGAGCAGCTATTTCGCTCCTCATTCTTGTGGATGAATATGGTCGCCGGCACCGGGACAAGATCAAGAAAGATATGAGGAGTGAAACTATGGAAGCAAAAAACACACGGAAGCAACGATTCCTGAGGAAACGCCGCCTGAAGGTAGAAGACGTCAACGTCGTCGATAATTCGATGCTCAAGAAAGCCATCGGCGGTACCGTCGTTGGCAATTTGATGGAATGGTACGACGTAGGTGTCTACGGCTATCTTGCAGTAATTATCGGCAAGCTCTTCATGCCCGACACCGTCGAGCCTGCAATCCAAACCCTGTTCAGCCTAGGCGTATTCGCTGTCACCTTCGTCGCGCGCCCGCTTGGTGGCGTGATTTTGGGCCAGCTGGGTGACCGAGTAGGACGCCAGAAGATTCTGGTCTTCACCCTGCTCATGATGGCAACGGCCACGTTTGGCATCGGAATCCTCCCGGATTACTCGGTATGGGGTGTAGCAGCACCAATTCTCCTGGTCGTGTTGAAGCTTGCCCAGGGCTTCTCCACTGGCGGCGAGTACGCCGGTGCTACTACGTTCATTACCGAATACGCCCCGGACAAGCGTCGTGGATTCTTCGCCTCGCTGCTGGATCTAGGTTCCTACATGGGCTTCGCCCTGGGTGCCGCCTTCGTCTCCATCCTCCAGCTGACCCTGAGCGACGATGTCATGGAAGGCTTCGCATGGCGCATTCCATTCCTGGTGGCCCTTCCACTGGGTGTTATCGCACTGTGGTTCCGCGCCAAGATCGAAGACACTCCAGCCTTCAAGGAAGCCCAGGAAGCCGCTAACCGCGCGAGCGAGGACGCACGGAGCGCTGCCGATGCCCCGAAGGGCGTCATCGACCTGGTGAAGGCCTACTGGCGCGAATTGCTCACCGGCTTCGTACTGGTATCGGCTGCCAACACCGCCGGTTACGCACTGACCAGCTACATGCCTACGTACCTCACCGAGACGCTGGAATACGATCCGGTGCACGGCAATCTGCTGACCCTGCCGATCCTGGTGGGCATGTCCTTGTGCATCCCGTTGGCGGGCAAGCTTTCCGATAGCGTGGGCCGTCGCAAGGTCCTGTTCATTGGTTCGGTTTCGGCCATCGTCCTGGCTATCCCGGCCTTCCTGTTCATGATGCATGGCCAGATCTGGTCCACCCTGCTTGGCCTTGCGCTGCTGGCTGTCCCGGTAGTCTTCTACGTTGCCAATCTGGCTTCGTCGTTGCCAGCGCTGTTCCCAACCGCCTCGCGTTACGGTGGCATGGGCATCTCGTACAACTTCGCCGTAGCCATCTTTGGTGGCTTCGCGCCGTTCATCATGCAGGCGTTGGTGACCCTGACCAAATCCTCCCTGGCTCCGGCCTTCTGGGTTATGGGCACCTCGGTCGCGGGTTTCATTGCGGTCTGCTACCTGCGCGAATCCGCTCGCAAGCCATTGCCCGGCTCGCTGCCTTCGGTCGCGTCGGAAGCGGAAGCCATTGAGCTAGTTGAAACCCAGGACGAGAACCCTGACCTCGATGTCGAAGCGCTCTTCGAGCAGGTTCCTGAATTGGAAATGAACTACCAGCAGGAGATTGCAGACGCCGAGGCGGAGCAGTCCGAGGCTAGATAGCCTCGCAATAGGGTTAAGCGATGGCGGAGCCGGTTCCAAGCGGAACCAGCCCCGCCATTGTTGTATCCGGCTCAACGGCTAGGAGGATTGGCAGTAGGATTCATAGGCTGCTTGCGCAGCCCATTGAGCCATCGCATCCAGCCTCAGCTTGCAGTCAAGGATTCCGAATTCGGAGTCGGACCAGGTATCGAAGACCAGCGTGTAGCGGCTCTGCTGCTCGTTGAGGCATTGAACGCTATATGTGTAGGTCACGGGACGCGCTGCCCAGTAGCCCAGAAGCCCCGCAGACTGGTCGGAGCTTCTGATCAACGATTCCAGCCCGTCACTGGCATCGTAGGGCTCTTCGGCGACAGTGGTTTCGGAGACGGCGCTGGCTGCCATGAGCACTTCATTGACGTTGTCCCACTTGGGACGAGGGCTGAAGCTGATAGTCGAGCCGGTGGGTGCGTCGATCAGAGTTTGGCGCATCTGCTGATCGTGGAACCGGTCGACCCGGATCAGCTGCGGTGCGCCACGCAACTGACCGCCACTGGCAATGTACGGTCGATCGCAGGAACTTGCCGTTTCGGGGCTCAAAGGCATCGGCCCCGTACTTTCGCCGACCTCCGGGCTCGTGCATGATGCCAATGCCAGGGATAAGCACGCTAGTGTTGCCCAGTAGCTTCTCCGCATCATCGGCAATCCTTTTTCATTTGACCCTGGAACCATATATTCTAATCAGCTTATGAGTGCATCAGCGGTTTGACTAGAAGATTTCAATTAAATGCGAAACGGTCGCCGCTTTTCCTGAAGATTCAGGAGAAACGGCGACCGTTCGTTTCCGGCGTATGCTCCAGGGCGTCAGCCCTGGTTCAGCGTCAGCTTAGAGAGCTGCGTAAACTTCGCGCAGCAGCACAGCAGTCTCCGAAGGAGTCTTGCCGACCTTGACGCCTGCAGCTTCCAGTGCTTCCTTCTTCGCCTGGGCGGTGCCAGCCGAACCGGAAACGATGGCGCCTGCGTGGCCCATGGTCTTGCCCTCAGGAGCGGTGAAGCCAGCCACGTAGCCAACAACTGGCTTGGTGACGTTGGCCTTGATGTAATCAGCAGCGCGCTCTTCAGCGTCGCCACCGATTTCACCGATCATGACGATGGCTTTGGTTTCTGGATCAGCTTCGAAAGCAGCCAGGGCATCGATGTGGGTGGTGCCGATGACTGGGTCGCCGCCGATGCCGATTGCGGTCGAGAAGCCCAAGTCGCGCAGTTCGTACATCATCTGGTAGGTCAGGGTACCTGACTTGGAAACCAAGCCGATTGGGCCCTTGCCGGTGATGTTGTTCGGGGTGATACCAACCAGTGCTTCACCTGGGGTGATGATGCCTGGGCAGTTAGGGCCGATGATGCGGGTGATCTGGTTGCCGTCGGCGTCAACCTTCGACTGTGCCAGAGCCCAGAACTCAGCGGAGTCCTGTACTGGAACACCTTCGGTGATGACTACAACGAGGCCAACTTCGGCCTCGATAGCCTCAACGACTGCGTCCTTGGTGAACTTAGGTGGGACGAAGACGATCGATACGTCTGCGCCGGTCTCGGCCTTGGCCTCAGCCACGGTGCCGTACACCTTGATGTCCTGGTCACCGTGGGTCACGGTGGTGCCGGCCTTGCGGGCGTTAACGCCGCCAACAATGTTGGTGCCAGCCTTGAGCATCAGGGCGGTGTGCTTGGTGCCTTCGCCGCCGGTGATGCCCTGGACGATGACCTTGGAGTCCTTGTTCAGGTAAATGCTCATTGTTCGCTTATCCCTCTTACTTCGCTGCGTTGGCGAGCTCGGCAGCCTTGTCGGCGCCCTCATCCATGGTTGCTGCCAGGGTGACCAACGGGTGGTTGGCCTCGGCCAAGATGGCGCGACCCTCTTCAACGTTGTTGCCGTCCAGGCGGACAACCAGTGGCTTGTTCGCTGCGTCACCCAGGGTGTTCAGCGCACCAACGATGCCGTTTGCGACAGCGTCACATGCGGTGATGCCACCGAAGACGTTGACGAAGACGGACTTGACCTGTGGGTCATTCAGGATGACGTCAAGGCCGTTAGCCATGACCTCAGCCGATGCGCCACCGCCAATGTCAAGGAAGTTAGCAGGCTTGACCGAACCGTGGTTCTCGCCAGCGTAGGCAACAACGTCCAGGGTCGACATGACCAGGCCAGCACCGTTGCCGATGATGCCTACTTCGCCGTCCAGCTTGACGTAGTTCAGGCCAGCGGCCTTTGCCTTGGCTTCCAGCGGATCGGCTGCGCCCTTGTCCTCGAGCTCTTCGTGAGCCGGGTGGCGAACCTCAGATGCGTTGTCGTCCAGGGAAACCTTGCCATCCAGTGCAACGATGTCACCGGCACCGGTCTTCACCAGTGGGTTTACCTCTACGAGGGTGGCGTCTTCTTCCTTGAATACAACCCAGAGCTTCTGGATGGTGTCTGCAACCTTTGCGCGCAGCTCTTCAGGGAAGTTAGCTGCCTCAACGATTTCAGCGGCCTTCGCGGCATCAATGCCGACGATTGGGTCAACGGCAACCTTCGCCAGAGCATCCGGGCGCTCAACTGCGAGCACCTCGATCTCCATGCCACCTTCTACCGAGCACATGGCCAGGTAGTTGCGGTTTGCACGGTCCAGCAGTACGGAGAAGTAGAATTCCTCAGCAATGTCGGCGCCCTGAGCGATCATGACCTTGTTTACGGTGTGGCCCTTGATGTCCATACCGAGGATGTTGGAAGCGTGCTCAAAAGCTTCGTCGGCGGTCTTAGCGACCTTGACGCCGCCAGCCTTGCCACGGCCACCAACCTTGACCTGTGCCTTTACTACAACAACGCCGCCGATCTTCTCAGCTGCGGCTTTTGCTTCTTCCGGGGTGTAAGCGACGATACCGGCAAGCACGGGAACGCCGTGTGCCTCGAATAGATCGCGCGCCTGGTACTCATACAGGTCCACGGGTTTGTGTCCTTCGTTCGAAGTTCATGCTGACTCGCGGCACGGCCACAGACCGAAATCCATGCCATGCCAAAGAGAGCGCACCGCAACTACCGGGACGTCGTTAGGCGCCGTAGCCCGTGCGCACCTCTCAGACTATCCCGACTTTCGCAAACTTCCCACTTTTACAACACGTAGAGAAACTCGCGGGTCCTGCATCAAAGCAGCCGAATGTGACGCAGGAAACACGGAGGGCCGGTTGGCTAGTCCACGATTTCTAGCGGTGCATAGCGCAGCAATAGCCTCTTCTCAGAGTCCGGGAACTGCACCTTGGCCACCGTCTTGTCGCCTGCGCCTTCTAAAGCAATAACAGTGCCCAAGCCAAACGAGGAATGCTTAACATTCTGCCCGACTTCAGGGATGGTAATGTCCTTATTCTGCACAACTCGCGTCTTGGAAATAGGGGCGGCGTTGTGCCCTCGCACCGGTTGCGCCGATGCCGAACCTGCACCCCAGTGGCTGCCACGTTCATATCTGCTCGTGGCGAAATTCACCGCTGCGTTACCGAAACCGAAGCCCATTCCACCGCCAGAGCCCTCGCTCTTCCAGTCGATCAGCTCGCCCGGAACCTCTTCCAGGAACTGGCTCGCAGGGTTGTACTGGGCCTGCCCCCAGAGGCTGCGCTGTTCGGCACGGGTCAGGTACAGGCGTTCACGGGCACGGGTCAGTCCGACATAGGCCAGGCGGCGTTCCTCGGCCAGTTCCTTTTCGTCGGTCATGGAACGCTGGTGCGGGAAGACACCGTGCTCCATGCCCGTCAGGAAGACCACCGGGAATTCCAAGCCCTTGGCAGTATGCAGGGTCATCAAGGTGACCACGCCTTCCTGCACGGCCATTGCTGCTCCCTCATCATCGCTGGGAGCCTCTGGAATCTGGTCGGCATCGGCTACGAGCGCCACGCGCTCCAGGAACCCTTCGAGACCGCCTTCCGGTTCTTCGTTCACGTAGTCCCGGACCACGGCGACCAATTCGGCGAGGTTCTCCACCCGCGACTCATCCTGCGGATCCGAGGAGAGCCGAAGGGTCTCCAGGTATCCGGTCTGCTCCAGCACTGCTTCAAGGGCCTCTGCCGGCCCTGAGCCTTCCGCCACGGTCTTCAAGTCATCCATCATGGAGACAAACGCAGCAGTCATCTTGATTCCGCGGGTTCCCAAGCCTGGTGCTTCATCCGAACGGCGCAATGCGTCCATGAAGGAAACGCGATCCCGTTCAGCCAACGCTGCCACGGCGCCTTCGGCACGGTCGCCGATGCCGCGCTTGGGCTCGTTGAGGATTCGGCGGACGTTGATGTCATCATCCGGGTTCACCAAGGCGCGCAGGTAGGCCAGTGCGTCCTTGATTTCCTTGCGGTCGTAGAACCTGGTGCCGCCGACTACGCGGTACTTCAGGTCCACGCGCATCAGCTGTTCTTCCAGTGCACGCGATTGGGCGTTAGTGCGGTAGAAGATCGCCACGTCGCCCGGGCGGACATCCTCGTCATCATTCAAGCGAAGTATTTCTTCGGCAATCCAGCGTGCTTCGTCGGATTCTGACTCCCCAACATAACCGGTGATCTTCTCGCCGTCGCCGCTGGCAGTCCACAGCTTCTTGTCATTGCGGTCGGGGTTTCGCTTGATGACCTCGTTGGCCGCGGACAGAATCGTCTGGGTGGAACGATAGTTCTGTTCCAGCTTGATGGTTGCCGCGTTCGGATAGTCCTTTTCGAAGTCGACGATGTTGCGGATATCGGCACCGCGGAAAGCGTAAATCGACTGGTCGGAGTCGCCGACAACGGTCAGTTCGCCTGGGACGGTATCACCTTCGGCACCGGTGAGTTCACGCACCAGCGAGTACTGGGCGTGGTTAGTATCCTGGTATTCGTCAATGAGCACATGGCGGAACCGGCGGCGGTAGTTATCGGCCACTCGCGGGAACGCACGGAACATGTAGACGACCTGTCCAATCAGGTCGTCGAAGTCCATGGCGTTGGCAGCGCGCAGGCGGCGCGTGTAACCGCGGTAGACCTCGGAAACGGCTCGCGAGAACGGATCATTGGTATTGATCGTCGCCGCGTAGTCTTCATCATCTATCAGCTCATTTTTCAACGAGGAGATCTTGTGGGCAATCGCCTTGGGCGTGAAACGCTTCGGGTCGATCTCCAAAGATTTGGCGACTAAGGTGATCAGGCGCAAGGAATCCGTGGAGTCGTAGATTGAGAAGTTGGATTTCATTCCAATGGTGGCCGCCTCGCGACGCAAAATACGCACGCATGAGGAGTGGAAAGTAGAGATCCACATCTTCTTCGCTTGCTCGTCGCCAATAAGCTCAGCGGCTCGTTCGCGCATTTCGGCAGCGGCCTTGTTGGTGAAGGTGATCGCCAGGATTTCGTGCGGCCGAGCACGGCCGGTCGCCAGGAGGTAGGCAATGCGGTGCGTAAGCACACGGGTCTTTCCTGAACCAGCGCCGGCCACGATCAGCAACGGGCCCCCAGCATAACGAACTGCTTCTTCCTGCTGCGGGTTCATGCCGACCAAAAGCTCCTCAGCAGTGGGCATGACCTGCTGTGCGGTATCCGGGGCGAAATCGTCAAAAAGGAAATCCATGATGTAGCCAGTCTACGTGGAGCGCCGGACACTTTCAGTGTGAGCGGGAAAGCCCACGCTATTGGCCGGGCATAATAGGAGATATGGCAAAGAAGGTCAGGAAAACCAAGGAATACCGCAAGCCCCAGCAGTTCGCCCAGGCGCCGAACGCGCCGCGCGGCATGAACATGGGGCCAGGCAAGGTGCAAAGCACCTCCCACGAGAACAGTTCGAACCCGATGCTGCTGATCTCGGCGGGCTTGATCATATGCGCTGCGCTATTCGCGTACTACCATCTGCTCACGATGGTGCAGATGCAGGACCTCAGCGATTCCCTGGCGATGCCCGATCAGCGTATTTTCGGCTACACCGTAAGCGACATAGAAGCATTGCGTGGCGCCATGGATGAAGATGCTGTTGGCCAGCTCAACTACTTGCACAAGACCGCTGGTTTCCTCTTCCCGATGTTTACGGCGGTCTTCTCCATGCTGTTGTTCATCCGCTGGATTCCTAACCGCCAGACGCGTTGGCTGGCTTGGGTTGCCCCGCTGGGCTTCGCAGCAATCGATATCTGGGAGAACTTCGCAATTGATGCCCTGTTCACTGGAGACCTCAGTGAAGGAGCTGTCGTTTTGGCATCGATCCTCACGACCATCCGCTGGGCACTGCTGATCATCACTGCGGGTCTTGTTGTGGGTCTTGGCGCTATCCGTGCCAATCGTGCGCTCAAGGCAAAGATGCTCGCAATTCGCGAGGGTACTGCCTAAGCCAGTGCGTGGGAATTACACCCGGGACATCCTAGTAAGATAGTGTTGTTGGTGTTTTCACGCCCATGCCCCTGTAGCTCAGTAGGATAGAGCGACCCTCTCCTAAAGGGTAGGCCGTCGGTTCGATTCCGGCCAGGGGCACAACTAGAGCCTTGTTTCCAGTCCTCGGACGGGAAACAAGGCTCTTGTCGTTACTACGGCGTTAAGCACTGCGGGTACGTTCCATCTGGAACGTACCCGCAGTGCTTAGTATGAGTCTCGCTTAACGCAGCAGCAATGCGGTCGCCTTTGGCGACAGCGAAGCGTCCATGACCACGCAAGCGCCACCGATGGCGCCGACGTTGGAGCCGAGCTCGGAGGTGCGGGTTTCGATTTCATGCACTCCGCGCAGAGCGAAGCGGCGGCCAATGGCGTCGCGGACTTGATCGTCGACCAGTTCGGATACCTTTTCCCACTGTGGACCGCCGAAGACGACTTCGCGAACGTCCAGCGAGTTGGCAAGCTGGCCGGCAACTTCGCCAACCTTGATCATGGCTTCGGTGACCAGTTCCTTGGCGACCTTGTTTCCTTCGTGAGCCAGCTCGTAGAGGCGGTTCATTCCGGCAGCCCGCTGTTCCGGGCCAACGATTTCGTAGCTTGGCAGTTCCAGCCCGCGTTCCTTGGCCTGCGCAGCGATGAATTCGTAGGAGGTGCCGGAAGCGAGGCAATCCTCCGCACCGCATTGTTCGCAGGCCACAGATTTGTAACCGGTTGAGTAGTGGCCGATTTCGCCAGCGTTGTTGCTTGCACCGTGGTGGACATCGCCGTTGAATACCAGGCCAGCGCCGAAGCCGTGACCGCAGTAAATGAAGACGAAGTCGTTGTTCTTCTCTTCCTTGGACTGCCACAGTTCGCCAACTGCTGAAGCGATGGTGTCCTTTTCGATGATGACTTGCAGGCGCAAGAGCTTGCGCAGCGGGTTCACCAGTTCAACATCTGCCCAGCCATCGAGCAGTGGCGGGTTCAGCACCACTCCTTCTTCGACGTTTACTGGACCCGGAACAGCAATGCCGACACCGACGATGTGCTTCTTCGGCACGCGGATCTCGGCAATGAGTTCCTTAACGGTAGTTGCCATGAGCTGGACAGTTTCGGTAGCTACTTCGAGGTTGGGAACTTCGATGCGGCGTTCGCGCAGGACCTCGCCGCGCAGGTTCATTGCGACGAAGGTCAGCACGCTGGGGTCTAGGTGGATGCCAATGGAAACAAGACGGTTGCCTTCGAGCTCCAGAACGGTGCGAGGCTTGCCTGGTCCGGAGACGATCGTGCGGTCTTCTCGGACGATTCCGTCGTCCAGCAAACGGCGGACAACGTTGGAAATGGTCTGTGGCGACAGACCAGTCGAACCGGCCAGTTCAACGCGGCTAATTCCCTCTGGTGCCCGTCGAATTGACTCAAGAATTACGGCTTGGTTGAAGTCTCCCAAGCGTCCTAGATTTGTACCCCGTCGCATTTATTGCTCCATAGATCTGTAAAGTTGATGGATCGATCTTTCAATTCCAACGTTTTCGGTAGTCATCAATACTTCGGTTAGATACTGCGAGTAAAGTAACCATGGTGAACTAGAACTAAAACCGTTGGAGATCCAATTAAGCACGTTACCATCTCTAACTCCTGTAAACACGCGATATTGTGTTTTAGTGAAGAAAAATTTGACGATCTCAGCGGCGTGTTTAATCAACAACCAAGGAGAAATTCTCCTGGTTCGCAAGCGTGGAACGACGAAGTTCATGCAACCTGGCGGCAAACCCGAAGCCGGGGAAACAGCGTTACAAACTATCATTCGAGAAATTCGTGAAGAATTGGGCCTCAGCTTCACCGCTGACGAGCTGCAATACGACGGCGAATGGATCGGACCGGCTGCCAACGAGGCGGAGACGATGATCCGCGCCTCTTTATACAGCGCAGCCTTCGATGGCGAACTCGTCCCGTTAGCGGAATTGGAGGAGCTGCTGTGGATCGACCCGCAGGTGGCCCTGGAACGCGACGATCTAGCTCCGTTGCTTCGCGACCGCGTCCTGCCGCTAGCCATTGAACGCAGCAAGAAATAGGCGCCGCTGGGTTCCTCCCAGCAGCATCAGGCCAGCGGCTAGCTTGCGTGCAAGTATTCGTCCCATGCCGCATCAACGTGCTGCAGTCCCGAAACCAGATGGCCAGCAACGCGTGGACGATGAGGTGTAATACGCAGTTGCCAGCCCAGTTGCGAGAGCATCTTGTCCGCTTTGCGGCTATTGCATAGCAGGCAAGCGGCCACGAGGTTCTCCCAGGTGTTCTGGCCTCCCCTGCTGCGGGGAATCACGTGGTCAATCGTATTGGCAGCTTTGCCGCAATACGCGCAGGTAAAAGCGTCTCTACGCAGAACGCCCCTACGAGTGACATGTTGCATGTCCCTGTAGGGGCGTCGTACATAGCGTTTCAGAACGATGACAGTTGGCCGAGGTAGATCTCCATGAGAACTGCGGATGGGGGCGAGATCATCTTGGAGAACGATGCTCGCTTTTTCGGTCATGACTAGCATTAGTGCTCGACGGAACGTCACAACTGCTAGTGGTTCGTATCCTGCGTTTAATACCAAAGTTCGCATTGCTCGTACTACCTTCATGAACCGATGGCCACCATCTGGCATTGATGGAGCTCGCGTTCTGCTCGGAGTGTCTCTAAGCGCTAGCCTATGCGATGCTTCGGATTATTGGTGGGTACCTAACCAAGAAATTGTCTTCTTTTCATCGTTCTGTTGCCCGGAGTTCAACTGGTTAAACGAACATAGGCCATCGGATGTCTTTCTCATCCGATGGCCTATGAAAAGCTTTGAAGCTTAGCCAGCTAGGGTGTAGTAGCCGTACAGCGGGTTGCGCGAAACCGAGTGGATCATGGTGTCCACGGTTGGGTTCTGCGCGCCGATCATCTGGCCGCCGCCCAGGTAGATGCCGACGTGGCCGCCACCGTTCTGGAATACCAAGTCGCCTGGCTTAGGGTTGCTGGTGCGGACGAACTGGCCGGATCCGAGGATGGCCGAGGTGCCTCGAGCAATGTTGATGCCGTGCTGCGCGTAGACGTACTTGACGAAGCCGGAGCAATCCCAGCCGCTTGGACCGTTGCCACCCCATACGTATGGAACGCCCACGTACTTGGCAGCGGTGCCTGCGATGCCGGAAAGGTTGGAGGTCTGAACAGGAGTTTCAGCCTTTGGCTGAGCCTTCTGCTGCGGAGCCGATTCCTGTCCACCCGAACGGCTCTGACGAGTCATCGGGGCCATCGAATCAGAGTTACCCGAGTTGCTGCTGCGGGTAGTTGGGGTGATGTCATTCGAAACTGCAATGACAACAGGCTCTGGCTTCTCTTCAGCGGTGAAGCTGGCGCGCTCGATTGCGACATCAGCCTTCTTGTCAGCAGCTACCTTTACTGCCTTGACTGCAACACGCTCTGGATTGATGGTGTCAACAGGCGATGCAGAAACGTCACGTGGTGCAGTTGCCTGGCCAGGCACGCCCAGAGTGACGATCAAGCCGGATGCTGCAGCTACAACGGCGGCCTGGCGGCCTACCGAGCCAGCGTTGGATGCTACGGCCTGCGAAATCGCCTGTAGCGAGTTGGTGCGTGGAACGTCGGCGCGGCGACGTCCGCGTGCATGACTCTTGGTCAAAATATTGCCTCTCCTTGATACCTACGAGGTAAGCTGTCGGGTTCGAAGTGGAGTTACCTCGGTGGATTCGAAGTTGCCTTCTCTATCCACTTCACCCCTAGGGTTGTTAGCCAAAACTAACGACCCGATATTGGTTCCCCCGCCACTGCCGTACGAGTTGTGTATAACTACTCATTGCGTGTTGGCAGTGCTCGGTTCTCACGCAATGATGCCCAGGGATCCCCATGGCACGCATACAAGACTATAGGAAGTTTTTTGAAATGTCACGTTTTGATCACGGAATGGTGACGAACGTCGTTATAACCAACCTGCTGGGTCTTTGAACTGACCGTCAACGATCACTTCGAAGTGCACGTGAGGACCGGTTGAGTTGCCAGTGCTGCCGGCCAACGCAACAACGTCACCGCGCTTAACTTTCTGGCCAACCTTCACAACCAGCTGGCTGTTGTGGCTGTAACCGGTCTCCAGGCCGTTGCCGTGGTCAAGGGTGATGCGGTTGCCGGAGTGCCCAGCCCAACCCGAGACAGTCACAACACCGTCAGCTGCCGCGTAGACCTTGGTACCGCTTGGCACACCGTAGTCGGTGCCGCTGTGGATCATGAAACCTGGACCGGTTGGATTCTTGCGGTGCCCGAACGTGGAGGTGATGCGCTTCGTGGTGACCGGTGCGCCGAGCAATCCCGAGGTGTCCTTGATGGCCGTGACGCTACCGCCCGAAGCGGTCATGATCTCGGCGAACTTCTCTTCCTTGGCAACTTCGGTGTTCAGCTCGGAGGTCAAAGCTGCACGCTCCACGGACAGTTCCGCATTGCCGGTAGGTGCAGTTACATCTACAACTGCGGAAGTGGCGGTGCGCTGAGCTGCGACCTCAACGGCCTTGTTCTCCTCCGCGCTGCCGGAGAGCTGTGGAGTTACGGCGGCAAGCGCCAAACCCGAAACGGCGGCTACGGCTGCCACCTTGTGGGCGAATCCACGGTGGGTGGATTTCTGAACCTTGGACTTGAGGCTAGAAATGAACTCGACATTGCCTGCTGCTTCGATCGGGGCAGGCTTGCTGGCAGGGGCTTGAACAGCTCCTGGCAATGCAACGACGTTGCTCGCGGTATCCTTGCCGGCCAGCAGGGTCTGGTTAGGAGCAACACCGTAGCGCTGCATGGAGTCGAATCGTCGACCAACGAAATCTTCATGTACCGGCTTGACCGGTGCAATCATCGGGACGGTGGCAGCGGCACGTGCTGCTCGGCGCCCGCCGTTACGCTCAGCAGTCGAAGCGGTGACTTCTGCAATCACATCTACTTCGACGCCGGCAGCGCGGCGACGTCCCGCAGTCTTGGTTTCTACCAAAACATTCCTCTCACTGTTGCGCCTACGAAGTTAGCTGTCGGGTTCGGCTATTGAGAATCAGCCGGCCTGCTTGTCGCAGAACTTCACCCCAAGGCGTTTGCACGCCGGAAAGTGGGTCCCCCGTTATTGCCCTCAAGATTTGGTGACCGTTTCTGGCGCAGGGCAACACTAGGCGGTCGCACCAAAAATGGATAGAGCTAACTAGATCGCTAGCTCCAAGGCTTAACGCTACCTGTCAACGCCGAAAGTTACAATTTCGTTATCTTTTCTGAGACTTTACAAATACGTGTGCGCTGACCTCGACCGGCAGCTCCAGGGCGCCTTCGATGCCGTCCACGCGCACTACAACGTAGTCGTCGGCGCGCTCCAAGGTGACAATCGCACCTGGGCGGATTCCACCTTCGTTCAGTTGTCCGAGCAGGATTGGGTCCGTTTGGATAGGTTCGGCCAGGCGCTCAATTGCCACCGGGCCGATGTTTCCGGACAGCAGAGCATCATCCAAGTTCTCTACTTCATGTGAGATTTCGCCCACATTGGGGCCACCGAGGACTTCCAGGCCCGGAATTGGGTTGCCGTAGGGCGACACTGTTGGCTTGCCCAGAAGATCAAAGAGCCGACGCTCGACGCGTTCGCTCATCACGTGTTCCCAGCGGCACGCTTCATCGTGCACGTACTCCCAGTCCAACCCGATGATGTCCGACAACAGGCGCTCCGCCAAGCGGTGCTTGCGCATCACGCCCGTAGCCAGCTCGTGACCTTTTTCGGTCAAAGCAAGGTGGCGATCGGTCGATACGATAACCAGGCCGTCTCGTTCCATGCGAGCAACCGTCTGCGACACGGTTGGGCCCGAGTGGCCAAGACGCTCTGCAATTCGGGCGCGCAATGCCACGATTTCCTCTTCTTGAAGCTCAAGAATGGTACGCAGATACATCTCGGTTGTATCGATAAGATCAGACACGGCAGTCGCTCCTGGAAGTCACAACAATTAAGTTCGCTCGAAATTTACGTGGCGTCGATATCCCACTCTACTTGGTCGGAGCTGCAGAAAGCCCTGTAACCCGCCAAGCCCTCGGCGTAACCGACCGACGCGCTTTTCTCACGACACCCCGCTATTTGCGAAGATATCTATTGAAACGCCAAGGCTATCTGACAATATTCCAAACCATGGGTAATGGTGGCCGTTATGGCACTTCAATCTATCGCTACAAGAGGAGCGCGATGAGCACGGATATCAACATTCCAGAAAACCTTCTGCCCGCCGATGGTCGATTCGGTGCAGGACCTTCCAAGGTTCGCGCAGAACAGATCCAGGCCATCGTCGATGCCGGCGCCGAACTGCTGGGCACCTCCCACCGCCAGGCTCCGGTCAAGAACCTCGTAGCTTCGGTTCAGGACGGCCTGAAGGAAATGTTCAGCGCACCAGAGGGTTACGAAGTTCTTCTCGGCGTGGGTGGATCCACCGCGTTCTGGGATGCCGCTGCATTCAGCCTGGTCCGTTCCAAGGCGCAGCACCTGTCCTTCGGCGAATTCGGCTCGAAGTTCGCCAAAGCCACCGACAAGGCTCCATTCCTGGAACCTTCCTCCATCATTGTCGGCGAGCCGGGCACCGTACCTGAACCCGTAGCCGAAGCCGGCGTAGACCTCTACGCGTGGCCGCACAATGAGACCTCAACCGGTGCCGCGGCGCCGATCAAGCGCGTTGCTGGCGCCAACGACGATGCACTGGTAGTCATTGACGCCACCAGCGCCGCCGGAGGCCTGGACGTGGATCTGTCCGAGACCGACGTGTACTACTTCGCTCCGCAGAAGAACTTCGCTTCCGACGGCGGCCTGTGGCTGGCCTTCGTTTCTCCCGCCGCGATTGCCCGCATCGAGGAAATTGCAGCAACCGACCGCTGGATCCCCGACTTCTTGAACCTGGCGACCGCGCTGGATAACTCCTTGAAGAACCAGACCTACAACACGCCATCGCTGACCACTCTTGTGGGCCTGGATGCGCAGATCAAGTGGATCAATGCCAACGGCGGCCTGAAGTGGGCGGCAGAGCGCACGGCACAGTCCGCAGGGATGATCCGGGCTTGGGCCGAGGCTTCCGAAATCGCTTCCCCTTATGTGGCCGACCCAGCGCACCGCTCGAACGTCATCTCCACCATTGACTTCGATGACTCGGTCGATGCCTCGGCAATTGCCAAGGCACTGCGCGCTAACGGCGTTGTCGACGTGGAACCATACCGCAAGCTGGGCCGCAACCAGCTGCGGATCGCCACCTTCGTTGCGATCGAGCCAAGCGACGTCGAAGCACTGCTCAAGTGCATCGACTACGTGATCGAGCAGCTCTAAGAACCCTCGATTAAAGCCAAAGACCTTCGCACAACGATTCATCATCGTTGTGCGAAGGTCTTTGCCGCTATTGCCTAGTTTTCCTTGCGCGTGCGATTACGCTGCGCTGCCCGGCGACGGGCTGCGGTGCGCTGCGCCGTGCGACGGCGGCGTACCTGGCGACGTGCCGGCGACTTATGCTGCTGCACAGCGTCATCGTCATTTTCGGCGCCGTCCGCTTCGGCTTCGGTCTGCGGATCCTGGGCCTCGGCGCCTGGATCCGATGGATCCGGCTCCTTCGCTGGCTCCGTGGCTTCAGGACCGTCGGCTTCCCCGCCGGTCCCGGCCAAGTCCTCTGCGGCTTCGGCGGCCTTGGCCGCTTCAATCTCTTCCTTTGCCAGGCGGTCGGCCCATGGCACCCATGCCGGAGCGAGCAATGACTGCTCCCCTGCAATAATGCCTACTTCGCAAACCGTCAGGTCCTTGGATTTTGCCCGTGAGACCCGCGCAAGAGTGGCGAACCAGGTCCATCCTTGATATCCCGACTTATGGGAGACAAAACGATGGGTGACAAGTCGCTCACCTTCCGCCGTGACGCCTAGGTGTTCGCCGATTTCTGACGCACCGGCAATTTCTGCGAGCGCGCCGCGAGCAGTATCCACTGCCTCGGCGAGGATGGTGTCCAACTTGGGTTTACGGGCCATTATTTATGCGTCCAGATCGTCGGCTACCGCACGAAGTACGGTAGCAACCTTCTTGCCATATGCCTGTTCAGGATAACGCCCATTGCGCAAGCTATTGGAAACGTTGTCGAGCAGCTTAATAAGATCTTCGATCAGCACTGCCTCGTCTTCGGGCTTCTTGCGCTTGGCACGTGCGACCGATGGAGCGGCTTCGAGCAAGCGCAGGCTCAGTGCCTGTGGACCGCGGCGGCCTTCGGCAACGCCGAATTCCAGGCGGGTTCCGGGGCGCAGGTCATGCACGCCTTCGGGCAATGCCGCGGCATTGACGTAGATCTCTTTGCCATCTTCGGCGGTGATGAAGCCGAAGCCCTTGGCCTTTTCGTACCACTTAACCTTGCCGCTAGGCATGATCATTTACCTCGTTCGTTCTTGTAGCTAAGCTGCATGGCCGAGGCCTGCTCAGCGCCATGCATATTCATATGTGCGATCCAGCGGAGCCACTGCCGGAATTCTTCTCTGCTTCTTGCCGGGTGCTCAATCTGCTGGATCGCTTCAAGTCCTTTATCTAAGATTATGTCATCTCTCGTGCGGTGAATTCATCTTTGCCCGGCAATCTTCGCATTCCGCCTGTCGCCCATGGCTCCGGGGCTAAACTTGGTAGCGTGAGCGATTCATCCAAAACCATGACTGCACTTTCCCGATTGGCGATCATCATCGCCATCCTTTCCGCCTTGGCGCTGGTCGGAACCCTCGTCTTCTACTTCCAGGAGATCGCCATCCCGCCGCTGCTGATGCTCTTTGCGCGCTTGGGCTTGCCAACGGCATTCATCCTGGCCGCCATCGTGGTCTTCGGAAACGTCGCCAGGCGCCGAAAAAGCTAGCCACTCGCTTCAGCATTCACTCAGCGGACTCCCAGACTTCTTCGGCACACTGTAATTCATGAGTCCAAAAACTGCTGAGGCAAAACTTCTCGTTGTCGATGACGAGCCGAATATCCGCGAACTGCTCTCCACTTCCCTGCGCTTTGCAGGCTTCGAAGTTGTCGCTGCTGCCAACGGACGCGAAGCCCTCGCAGCCGTTGAAGCCGAAGAACCGGACCTGGCCGTTCTGGACGTCATGCTTCCGGACATGGACGGTTTCACCATCACCCGTAAACTGCGCGCCGCTGGCCGCCACTTCCCGGTGCTGTTCCTGACCGCGCGCGACGACACCAGCGACAAGGTCACCGGCTTGACCGTCGGCGGCGACGACTACGTCACCAAGCCATTCAGCCTGGATGAAGTCGTCGCCCGCATCCGTGCCGTCCTGCGCCGTACCGCCAATGGCGAGGACGAGAACGCGACCATCATCGTGGCCGACCTTGAGCTGGATGACGACGCCCACGAGGTGCGCCGTGCCGGGGAGATCATTGACCTGTCCCCCACCGAGTTCAAGCTGCTGCGCTACCTGATGATGAACCCGAACCGCGTACTGTCCAAGTCGCAGATCTTGGACCATGTCTGGGAATACGACTTCAACGGCGATGCCTCGATCGTGGAATCCTACATTTCCTACCTGCGTCGCAAGGTCGACCGCCCGGAGTGGCCTGCACTGATCCAGACCAAGCGTGGCGTGGGCTACCTGATGCGCACCCCAGACCGCCGCTAACGGCACACGTAACGGTCCGCGCCAATAATTGAAGGCCTTGTAAAGTCAGCATATGAAGTCATTTCGAGCCCAGTGGCGTCGCACCTCGTTGCGGACCAAACTGGTCGCGGTCATGTTTGGACTGATGATCGTCGCGATCTTCGCTACCGCTATCGGTTCAGCGCATACGCTGAGGATCGCGATGACCAGCCAGATCGACAAGCAGCTGAACGTGTCCAAGTCGACGATGGCCTACGGGCTGAACAAGGCCTACCTCTACTCCTTGAACGAGGACAACGGCAGCCATGACGCCTTGGATGTCGATGCCACGCTGCTCGGGCTCAGCAGCGCCTACGCTGACATTCGCGACCAGGACGGCGAGATCGTCTACGTGATGCCGCGTTCGCGGGTCGGTCCTTCCAACGGCACGGATCTGCCGCTGCTTAATATGGAACAGATCCAGCAGCTGGCAGCCCACCCGAACTCCCCTGCCACGGTCCCCGGCGCCTTCCCCACCTCCGCTGGTTGGCGTACGGTGATGATCCCGTTGAAGAGCAGCGAGCTGAACCTGTTCTTGTCCATGCCGCTGGATAATGTGAACCGTACCGTCAGCCAAACTGCGGTGCTGGTGCTCTCCACCGGCACGCTTGCGGCCCTGCTGATGTCGATGATCGCCTACGGGCTCACCGGGCGTTCGCTCAAGCCGCTGATCAATGTGGAGCGCACCGCGTCGATGATCGCCGATGGCGATCTGTCCCAGCGCGTGAAGGACTATCCCGCTGAGACCGAAGTGGGCAGGCTCTCGCGCTCGCTCAACGCCATGCTGGCCCAAATTGAAAAGGCGTTCAACGACCGCGAGGCTTCCGAGCAGAAGATGCGCCGCTTTATCCAGGACGCCTCGCATGAGCTGCGTACCCCGCTGGTCACCATCCAGGGCTATTCGGAGTTCTACCGCTACGGCGGGCTGGCGGATCCGGAGGCCATGGACTCGGCGATGGGCCGCATCGAAAGCGAATCCAAGCGCATGGCCCGCCTGGTTGAGGACCTCTTGATGCTCGCCCGCCTGGACGAGCAGCGCCCCATGGAAAAGCAGCCAGTGGATTTGCTGGTCCTGGGCCAGGACGCGGTGGAAGACACCAAGGTCCGTGCACCGGACCGTACCGTCAAACTTGTGGGGCTCGTGTCCGAACGCCCCAGCCCAGCGAGCACCGTCGGTGATGATGCCCGCATCCGGCAGATCATCGCCAACCTGCTCACCAACGCGCTGCGTTACACCCCGGAAGGTTCCCCCTTGGAAATTGCCGTCGGCGTGCGCTCATTGGTGGCTGGAACGCTGGACGCGGTCGTTGAAATCCGCGACCACGGCCCGGGCATCCCGGCCGAGGATTCCAAGCGCATTTTTGAACGCTTCTACCGCTCCGATAGCTCGCGCCAACGCGAGACCGGCGGTTCCGGCCTGGGCTTGGCCATTGTTGCGGCCATCGTCCAGCAGCACGGAGGCTCGGTGGCGTTGGCAGATACCCCTGGCGGTGGCGCCACGATGTCCATCTCCATGCCCTACGTGCCGCTGCGCGAACCGAAAGCACCGGAAGTCGACGATACGGAAGACTAGCGCCGATGGCTTTCTCCACACCCCGTGCCGGTTTTGCCCGGTACGGGGTGTGGTGTTTCTAAGGTGAGTGCATCAGTGATCAAACCGCTCATTCCAGAAAGGACGATTCCAGTGAGTACGTTCTCCACCAACACCGGCGAGATGCAGGTTAAATCCCAGGCCGTCATGAACACCATTGACCGGCTACGCAATGAGGTCTCGACCATGCAAATGAACCTGGACCAGTTGCAAAGCACCTGGCAGGGTTCCGCCGCGGCCTCCTTCCAGTCGATCGTGGCCGAATGGCGCTCAACCCATGTGCAGATCGAAGAGGCGCTGAGCAGCATTGCCACGGCCTTGAACCATGCCTCCATGCAGTACGAAGAGGTCGAGCAGGTCAACACCTCGCTGTTCCGTTACTGAAAACCGCAGACGCGACGGCCGGTTGATCAGTAGGCTTAGCCTTATGAGCATTCTGATCGACCCGCCGCGCTGGCCTGCCCACGGCACGCTCTTTGCCCACTTGGTGTCGGATACTTCATTGGCTGAACTCCATGAGTTCGCCGGGCAGCAAGAAATCTCCCGCCGAGCTTTCGACCGGGATCACTACGATGTGCCTCGCGAACGCTACGATCGGCTCGTGGCAGCTGGCGCCCTTGAAGTCTCCGGATCCGAGCTGGTCCGCGCACTGGTCAAGTCCGGGATTCGGATACCAGCCAAATACCGTCCGGAGAAGCTGGGAACCGTCCTCACCCGGCGGTGGTCCCGCACCTTGCCCACCGAGCCTCAGCTCGGAACCGAGCTGTTGGGCTATTGGTCCGAGAGCCATCGCCACTACCACGACCGGGTGCATCTGCTCTCGGTGCTCGAAGCCATCGACTGGCTGGCTGAAGGCCAGGCCGATCCCGAAGAGCTCATGCTGCTCCAACTCGCTGCGTGGTTCCACGACGCCGTCTACGCAGGAACCAGCGAAGACGAGTTCAAATCGGCCACCTTGGCCCGTGAACGGCTGTGGGGAGTCCTCTCCCCTGGCGCCGTCTCGAAGGTCAGCGGGCTGGTCATGCTCACCGCCAAGCATGCCCCGGCAGAAACCGATCGCCTGGGCCATATCCTCTGCGATGCCGATCTGGAGGTCCTGGCCCGCCCCGCTTCGGCCTACCAGCGCTATGCCGAGGCGATCTACAAGGAGTACGGGCATCTTCCCCGCCATGTGCTTGCTTCCGGGCGCAGCAAGATCCTCAGCGGCCTGTTGGAGAAAGAAATGATCTACGGCACCCAAGCCGGATCCCGGCGCTGGGAGCAGCGCGCGCGGAACAATTTGGGCACCGAGCTGGAGCTGCTGCACAGCTGGCTATAGTGCAACGCTTGGCCCACGTTAAACGGCCGATGGCCCGGATCCCTCGAAAGGATCCGGGCCATCGGCGCGATTACTGCGTGCTTAGTGCGTGCGGGAAGCTTAGAAGCCGCCCATTCCGCCCATGCCACCCATGTCATCGCCACCGGCTGGGGCAGCGCCAGCAGGAGCTGGCTTATCTGCGACAACAGCTTCGGTGGTCAGGAACAGGCCAGCGATCGATGCCGCGTTCTGCAGTGCCGAACGGGTCACCTTCACTGGGTCGTTGACACCAGCTTCAAGCAGGTTGACGTATTCGCCGGTTGCAGCGTTCAGGCCGTGGCCTGCTGGCAGGCCCTTGACCTTGTCAGCGACAACGCCTGGCTCCATGCCAGCGTTCAGGGCAATCTGCTTCAGCGGGGCTTCGATGCCAACGCGGACGATGTTCGCACCGGTAGCTTCGTCGCCTTCCAGAACCAGCTTCTCGAATGCTGCAGCGCCAGCCTGGATCAGTGCAACGCCACCACCGGCGACGATGCCTTCTTCAACAGCTGCCTTGGCGTTGCGCACGGCATCTTCGATGCGGTGCTTGCGCTCCTTGAGCTCTACCTCGGTAGCAGCGCCGGCCTTCAGCACAGCGACACCGCCGGAGAGCTTTGCGTGGCGCTCCTGCAGCTTCTCGCGGTCGTAGTCCGAGTCGGTGTTCTTGATCTCGGCTGCGATCTGGGCCTTGCGTCCCTCGATGGCGTCGGCTTCGCCGCCACCTTCAACGATGGTGGTCTCGTCCTTGGTGATAACGACCTTGCGGGCGGTACCGAGGACTTCCAGGCCTACGTTGTCCAGGGACAGGCCGATTTCCTCGGAAACAACCTGGCCGCCGGTGAGGATAGCGATGTCGGTCAGCATGGCCTTGCGACGGTCGCCGAAGCCCGGAGCCTTGACAGCAACGGACTTGAACAGGCCGCGGATCTTGTTCAGGATCAGGGTAGCCAGGGCTTCGCCCTCGACATCTTCGGCGATGATCAGCAGCGACTTGTTCGACTGCATGACCTTCTCCAGCAAGGTCACCATGTCCTTGACCGAGGAGATCTTCGAGTTCACGATGAGGACGTAAGGGTCCTCGAGAACGGTTTCCTGGCGCTCAGCGTCGGTGACGAAGTAAGCGGAGATGTAGCCCTTGTCGAAGCGCATGCCCTCTGCCAGCTCCAGCTCCAGGCCGAAGGTGTTGGATTCTTCAACGGTGATAACGCCCTGCTCGCCGACCTTGTCGAGAGCTTCAGCAATCAGTGCGCCGATTTCCGGATCGCCAGCAGAGATCGAAGCGGTAGCAGCGATCTGCTCCTTGGATTCGACCTTCTTCGCAGCGGCGAACAGTTCAGCGGTAACAGCTTCTACGGCCTTGTCGATACCGCGGCGCAGTGCGATTGGGTCAGCACCTGCGGCAACGTTGCGCAGGCCTTCCTTGACCAGTGCCTGTGCCAGCACGGTTGCGGTGGTGGTACCGTCTCCAGCGACGTCGTCGGTCTTCTTTGCAACTTCCTTGACCAGCTCTGCGCCGATCTTCTCGTAAGGCTCTTCGAGGTCGATTTCCTTAGCGATGGACACGCCGTCGTTGGTGATAGTAGGAGCGCCCCACTTCTTTTCCAGAACAACGTTGCGGCCGCGTGGGCCCAGGGTGACCTTCACCGCGTCAGCAAGGGTGTTCAGGCCGCGCTCAAGTCCGCGGCGTGCTTCCTCGTCAAATGCAATCATCTTAGCCATTGTGGCGTACGGTCCTTTCGGGACGATTTTGCGAAAATGCAACCGACAGACAGCGCCCGCGACGGACGAGTGGACCGGTGCGGCATCGGGCCAGCAACCGTTTCAGCTCTCGCTATCTGAGGTATTTTCCACTCCCACGCCCTGCATCCGCTGTCCGGTGCTTCATGAAGTTCTTGGAGAACGCAAAAGCCGACCGGCGTTAGCAGTCGCAACGCATGAGTGCTAATACAAATATTGGCACTCTCGCATGGCGAGTGCAAGCCGATCGGCTCTGAGCGAATGGAATTATGAACGAATTATTCGTTTAGCCCCAGGGTGTCATCGGAGCCCAGAACCACGGTGACCCGGTTCGGAATGTTGCTGGTCTGCAGAACTTCGTCGATATTCAGGATTTCTGCAGCTTTTTCAGCGGTAGTGCGGTAGGACTCGGACATGTAATAAACCGTGGAGACTTCTGCGGGCCTGGTCCAGTTGTCGGCCACAATGCTGGTGAACCCGGCTTCGGCCATGGCGTCTTCGCCTTCATTAGCCAGACCGGCAACACTTGCCGCGTTGTACACGCCAATCAGCTGGCCGTAGAGCACGTCTTCGTCATCGATGGTGCTCGTTGGCGATGCGGATTCACTAGGTGTGGGTTCCACGGAGGGCTCGGCGGTGACTTCCTGGGTTTGCGAGGTGTCGCTTCCCGTGGAAGTCGCGAGGGTCTCCTTGAGCTGAGGGCCGAAGATGAAGGACAAGGCACCGATCACCAGCACGAGTACAGCGGTCAGCACTACCCAGCGCAATTTCCCACCGGTTGACTTCGACGCGGCGGACTGCGCCCATCCGTGGGCGTGGTGCGAACCCACACGGGTGCTGAACTCCGGAACGCGATCAAATTCGTCACGCGGGTAGTTGGTCATTCTTGTCCTTGCTCGAGGTCTGATTGGTCACGGCAGGCAGGGTTATCGTCCCGTGCCGACCTTACCGCCCACGCGACGTTTTGTGGAACGTGCTCTGCGCAGGCGCTTGACCAACATCGGGTCGTAGGCCAGTGCCGCGTCGGTTTCAATCAGCTGGTTCAGCAGCTGGTAGTAATTCGTCGGCGACATCGAAAACTGCTTGGTAATGGCTTGTTCCTTGGCCCCGGCATACTTCCACCACAACTTTTCCAGGTTGAGGATCTGTTGCGAACGCTCATCCAATTCCGAATCCGGGTTCATGACGAAATCCACCAGCAATTCATTCTCAGCCATACGTTCTCACCTCTGTCCTTGGACCAGTTTTCTCGGGTTTCGGCTATGCATGTAATCCACCATCGGTAGACATACCACCGATATTCTAACCAATCTGCTTGCCTAACACCGTGTGGCCGAGCACAGGCACGCCAGAAAAACGGCACAATTACCCCTATGGACGATTTGCAGCCAGCACTTTTCGATGCACCCCAGCCAGCTCGGACACCAGTGTACGAAGCGGCTGATTTCCCGTTCTACCATGGTGCCCAATCCATGGCCGACCACGGGTTTATCGCTGCAGACTGGGTACCGGCACTCTGCGAGCAGGACTCGCTGCTGCGTTCCCTGGCCACCGATTTGGCGGCCCGTTCGGCGGCCGGTGAACAGATCCTGCCGGCACCGGAGGTGATGTTCCGCGCACTGAGCCTGCCATTGTCCGAAGTCAAGGTCCTAATTGTTGGCCAAGACCCATATCCGACACCCGGCCACGCAAACGGTTTGGCCTTCGCGGCCAACAAGCAGGTGCGTCCGCTGCCGCGCTCCTTGGCCAATATCTACAAGGAATTGCACTCCGATCTGGGACTGGAGCCGGTCGCGCATCCAGACCTCAGTCCATGGCTTTCCGAAGGCGTCTTGCTGCTGAACCAGGTGCTCTCCGTAGCCGCTGGCAATGCCGGCTCGCATCAGAAGCTGGGTTGGGCGCCAATTCTGCATGCCATCCTCACCGCGCTCAATGACCGTCCGCGGCCTCCGGCGGCTTTGCTCTGGGGCAAGCATGCGCAGAAACTCTCCGAGTCCCTGTCCAACGCCGTGCAGCTGCAAAGCGCCCACCCCTCGCCGCTCTCAGCCTCGCGCGGGTTCTTCGGCTCCAAGCCCTTCTCAAGCATCAATCGGCTCCTGTCCGACAGCGGACAGAAGCCGATTGACTGGTCGTTGCCGAAAGCCTAGCGTCGGCGGATCCGCCGGCGCTCACGCCGGGCGCTGGAGGTCAATGGACGGCACAGCGTATCGCCGAAGACGACGCCGCCAGCGATGGAGAGCATGATCGCCATGGCGTTGAACATCTCCACCAGTCCCGTGGCGGTGTCATTGACGTTGATGACGATGCCGTACATTGCGCGGAAGATCATCAGGCCCGGAAGCAGGAACATGACCGCAGGAGCCGCTAGCACCAGCTGCGGGGAGCGGAGTTTGTCCGCCGCCAGCCGCGCGGCGAAACCGATCACCGTGGCGACCAGCGCCGGGGTAGCCCGGTCTCCGAGTCCAATGCTTTCGGCCAGCAGCTGCACCAGGTAGCCGCCGACCGCAATGCCGGCGGTAGGCAGCAGCAGGCGCAGCGCGCTCTGCTCGGTGACCGCACCGGCGACAATGGCCACGCCCACCAAGACCACCAGCAGCCAGGCCGGATAGTCGGTTTGGACGATCTGGTGAACGTCGACCTTCTCTCCCCCGAGCAGATCCGAGATCACCAGGGCCGTAGCAATTCCGCAGAGGATCGCCCCGTAGATCAGGCTGGCCGAGAACAACCGGCCTACCGCTGTCACCGGGAAGCCGTTGATGGCATCCTGCAATGCCGAAACGAATCTGCCCGACGGAAGCAGCAGCAAGATGCCGCCAGAGACCACCAGCGCCGGATCCAGCGGAGCGTGGAATTGATGCCCCAGCAAGGCAATGCCGGTGACCACCAATGTCGAGGCCGCGATGGTGAAGAACTCGGGCACTCTCCAGCGCGAGCCGTATCGGCCGATCTGCGTCACGAGGCTCGAGGACAGCATCGCCACCAGCGCACCAGCCCACGAGCCGCCAATGAAGAGCACGAACGCGGCCGCGAACACGGCCCGGCCGCAGGCGACGATCCAGCGCGGGAACGGCTTGGGCTGCCGCGTGATGTCCTTCAGCCGCTTCGCTGAAACGGATCGCGATACGCCGCCGGCAATGATATCCGAGACGAGTTCGTGCACCAGCACCATGCCGGCGTAGTTCGAGGTGTAGGAGCGGACCACACGCAGCACCGAGTAGCTTTCGGCGTCCGGCGGGCTGTAGTTCAAATGCAGGGACTGGTTGGTGATGTCCACATCCAAGTGGCTCAAGCCCAGTGCCGCGGTCACCGCGATCACGCTGGTTTCCACTTCCAAGGCGCCTGCGCCGTAGCGGATCAAGGTCTCGCCCAAATCCAGCGCGAACTCCATGGTGCGCCGGTTGGACGCGTCCTGGTCCACATTGACCTTGGGGTTGGCGTAGGGGGTGCCCTGCAGGCGCTCAACGATGTTCAGCGCCTCGGTGGGAGGGGTATCCGAGATCCACATTTTCGCCAGCAGCCGACGGGCCACCGGGTTGGCGCGGGTAGGCATGAGGGTAATGCCCTCATCGGTGGTGTGGACCTGGCCGGTGCGCCACTCGATATCCGAGACATCGGCAGCCGCCACGTTGGCGCTGACCGCCGTATTGAGCGGTAGTTCAGATGCCGTTGCCGGCTCTTCGGCGGGCTCTGCCGGATGGAAGCCCATGTTGATCTCACTAGTGGCAATGCGGGGCAAGACGCCAGCTAGCGGAGCCGGATCCTCGCCTACGGCATTCGACGAGGCGGCCTGTTCCTCGCTAGATCGATGCGCCACGAATCATGCCCCCTCATCCAAAGTTTTTCCCATGGGATTCACCATACAACCCGTGCATGAAAAGTTGTCGGGAACGTGGCGAATTCGGGAGGTATCGCCGAACACATTTAAGGGTATTTTCGGCCACTGGAATACCGGCGCTCGGCAGTTGGTTGCACCATGCAGAAGTTAGATGTGTTTGCATATAATCCGGAGGATCCAATGAATACGCAGTTCCCATTGCCAGAAATCGGAGCCGAGACCTTCGGCGACATCACCGAGGATGCCCAGGGCAACCCGCTGAGCCATGCCCAGGTGATCCGCAATGTCATCGCCGAGGGGCAGCAGGCCGAAGCCTCGGGTCTTGATTTCTTCGGTGTCGGCGAGCACCACCGCGATGACTATGCCATCTCCTCCCCCGAAATGGTTCTGGCCGCCCTGGCCAGCACTACCCAGCGCATCAAGCTCGGCACCGCGGTGACCGTGCTCTCCAGCGACGACCCGGTGCGCGTCTACGAACGCTTTGCCACCTTGGACGCGATCTCCAACGGGCGAGTCGAGATCATCGCAGGCCGCGGCTCCTTCATCGAATCCTTCCCGCTCTTCGGCCTGGATCTTGAAGACTACGAGGACCTGTTCGAAGAGAAGCTGCATCTGCTGGCCAAGCTCCGCCACGGCACCCCGGTTTCCTGGCAGGGAAAGCACCGCGCCGCCTTGCGCAACCAGCAGATCTACCCGCTGCTGGAAGACCAGCCCTTGACCACCTGGGTGGGCGTGGGTGGCAGCCCGCAGTCGGTCACCCGCGCGGCCCGGCATGGCTTGCCGTTGTGCTTGGCCATTATCGGCGGCCAGCCCTCGGCCTTCGAAGGCTTGGCAACCCTCTACCGCCGTGCGCTGAAGGAGTTCGGCCATGGAGAATTGCCGGTCTCGGCGCACTTCCATGGCTTGGTGGCTTCCACCGACCAGGAGGCCCTGGAAACCCTCTGGCCGCATTACCAGCGCACCATGAATCGGCTGGGCGCCGAACGAGGCTGGCCGCCGGCCAGCAAGATGCGCTTGCAGGCTTCCATGGGGCCCGAGGGAGCCATGATGGCCGGCAGCCCGGAAACTGTGGCACGGAAGATGGCCAAGGTGGCCCAGCAGCTGGGCTTGTCGCGCGTTGACATCAAGTACTCTGCCGGTTCCTTGCCGCACGAGGCGATGATGAACAGCATCAAGTTGCTCGGAGAAGAGGTCAAGCCCATGGTGCACCAGCTGCTTGGCGCCTAGGATCCCGGCTGTCCCGGAAACAGCGAAAGCCACCGCATTGCGGTGGCTTTCGTTCTTGGTGGATCTTACTGGACTCGAACCAGCGACCTTTCGCGTGTGAGGCGAACGCTCTAACCAACTGAGCTAAAGATCCATCTGCGCCCTGACTTGCAAGCCAAGCGCATAAGCAATCCTACCGGGCCGTGGACCTCACTCCAAATCGGCCACCGGTTCCAGCGCCCGGAATCCGTCCCCGGAACACGCCGAAATGCCGCTTCCAGCGCAGGTTCGAACAGTCGCGGTTCAGGCAATGAGTAGAGCAGAAAAACAGCGCCGAATAGTTTATTTGCGATTCACCTAAAAGTACCCATTTCCACTTGTCAAAAAGGGACTTTAGACTCCATAATTTTTCTAGCTCATCGAGCTCAAACTGGACCCTACAAGGAAGTTGCCGGAAGCCGCCGGCATCGGTCCCCTCAAGGCCAACGAAACCGCGCAGTGGATTTTTCCACCGCGCAAAAGCCTCATCTTTCGTTCGTTCTTAGAATTTAGGACCGTACCCAGTGTTTGAAAACCTGAACTTTTCCTTGTCATCCCTATGCGTTCAGCCGGCCCAGCGCGCCGAATTAGCGACCCTTTACCCCCTGGTCGACCAGCGTTGGAACCAGAAGTTCGACCGGCTCTCGCTGCTTGTGACCGTGCGCGACCAGGGCACCTTGGTTGCCGCAGGCCTCGTGCATGATTCCATCATTGCCCCGACTTCTTCGATGAACGCCGTGGAGCTCGGTTGCATGGCCGTGCGCCCGGACTACCGCCGCCTGGGCATCCGCCAGCATGCGACGTCGCTGCGCCTTGCCCACGCGCTGCGTTCGGGCAAAACTCCGATCAGCGTCATCGATTCGCAGAACCCGGCATCCTGGGCCTTCTACGAGCGCTCGGAACTGTGGCAGCGCGAGCGCAGCTTCGAGCACGATGGGCAGCTGAAGTTCATCTACCGGGCCACCGAGGCCGCATGGCAGTGGGCCGCGCAATTGCCGCAGGCCTCCGAGGACCACGTGGCCATCCACCTTCCCGAAAGTGCGATGCCAGCCCCGAGCCTCATGGCCGGCCCGGCCCCGGTCCAGGGATTCGCCGCGCAGTTCGGATCCGATGATCCGGCCTCCGCCGTGCCGGTGATGTGACCGCCTAGAACAGGGCGTCCTGCTGTTCGTCCACGGAGCCGTGGCCCGGCAGCGGGGCAACTTCTCCGGCCCGGCGAGCGCGAGCGGCCTCGTGCAGGTCAATCGGGGTGACCTTCAGGACCGCATCGACCATGGCGTTGAGGAACTGCGGCGCGGCAATATCCGCGGGCACCGGAGCGTGGACGCATTTCACTTCGGGATCCTCTGCGCTCTCATCCCAATCCACCAGCAGCAGGCCGGTGGCGGTGTACCCGAAGCCGTCGCCGAAGTCGCGCAGCTTGCGGATCATGTCCACGGTGCGGCGGAAGGCGGCCGGCTCGGATTCCAGGATCGTGGCACGCTGCACGAAGAAGAACCCGACGGCTGCCAGCGGGTAGCGGGCCCGCAGGTTAGCCGCATCCCCATAGGCCTCTTCATAGCGGTTGGCCAGGTTCTTGCCGAAGGATGAGGTCATCGCCTTGGTGCTGAGCAGCAGCTCGGGACCGGTGGACCAATGGGTCATCACCACGTCGGTTTGCTTCATGTAGGCGCGGCCCAGGATGCGCGCGTCGATGCTGCCCGCCTTGCCCGCCATGATGGACTCGTGCACCTCGTCGGCCAGCCGCTCCGGCAGCTTGCGCAGCAGTTCCAGGATGTCGCTGGACAAGACCCGGGGCGCCTCGGGACGCGGCCACACCAGATCCGCATCGAATCCGGCACGGCGCAATTCATGGGCCAGCCATGCGTCCACGCCCTGGGCAAAGCGGCCCGATCGGGTGACCGCCTTGTTGCGGACCGGGATGCTCAGCAGGCGTTCGAGCACCGGGAAGGACGGGTTGAATTCCTCGGTTACCGCGCCATTGCCCAGCCAGGGCGAATCCTTCGCCGCTGACATCAACGTGGTATCGAATTCGGCAAAGGCCAAGGTCTTTTCGATCGCAGGATTGGCCACGTTCATCCCCTCACGGCTTTGCTTCTGGCCTTGCGGCGTTCGAGCATATTCATTCGCGCAGTGCGGACCGCCTCCAGCGCATCCGGCTCCAAGCCGAGCAGCTGCTCGAGCACCACGCGGTCCACCAGGTCGGTGGCCTCTTGCTTGCGCCCCTGCACCAGCAGTTCACGCACCGCCGGCTTGATGGCACGCAATTGCCGGGCATAGCGCTGCACCATGCCGATCGCCGGGACCGGCAGCTGGTCGGCTTCACGCGGTTCCAGCTTCAGGATGCCGCCGCCGTAGGAGCGGCCCACCATTTCGGCTCCGAGCATGGTCAGGGTATTGAGCGATGCCACCGGGAGCAGCTCGCGGCCCAGCTCGCGCGCATCGGCGCCGAGGTACACCCCATGGATCGAGTTGATGTGGTGCACCGCGGCCTCGTTGGCGGTCAACCGCGGGGTGTCGGCGTTCATGTAGGTCATGAACAGGTCCGGCACCGAGAGCACCGGCACCCGCCACCATGGCGAGCGCACCTTGCACTTGTAGGCCTGGTCGACGTTCTGCAGTTCACCGCTGGCCACAAAGCGCGCACCAGCACCGCTGGGTTCCGCGCCGGGGCGGAACATGTAGGCAGCTGCCCCGTGCTCGGCGAGCTTTTCCCAGCCGTCCTCGCTCAATTCCAGCCCGCGCAGGTGGCGCGAGCCCGGAGGCGAGATCCGGATCAGGTCCTCGCGGGCCAGCCCCAGGTCCTGGATCTGCTGGGCCGAGAGGGTGAACCACTTATTATTGCCGGTGACCGCGCCCAGCGAGGTTTCGCCCCAGGACTGCAGCGGCGCCATCCGGCCGGCGGCCAGTGCCGCCGACAAGATCCCCTGGGCTTCAAGGCCGACCAGGGAACCGGTCCAGCGCTCGTTCATGCGCACCGGGGTGTGGCGGGTGCCTTCGCCCAGGGCTTGCAGATCCAGCGCATTGCGGAATTGGTGCAGGTTGAAGGAACCGCTAGCCCCTTCGCGGTAGCCCTCGGCCAGCAGCAGCACCACTTCTTCCTGCGCGTCGGCGAACAAGCGCTCTTCGAAGACGGCCAGGTGCACGCTGGCGAAGCGTTCAAGCAGCATCTGGCGGACAGGCCCGGCATAGTTCACGAACATCAGCTCTGCCGGAAGCACCAGGGCCAGGCGCCCGCCGACGGCAAGGAAGCTGGTGGCATGCACGACGAAAGCGGCCCAGATGCTGGCAAGTTCATTCAGTTCCACGCCCGAGGCTTTGGCCGCGGCGCGCGAGAGCTGCCGGTCAGCCCCGCGGTGCAGCTGGTAGCGCACGTAGGGAGGGTTGCCGATGACAGCGTCGTACTCGGCGTAGCCGGTGACCTCGAAGAAGTTGGCGTGCTTGATGCGCGCGTCGATCCCGGCGGCGCTCATCCGCTCACGGGCGGCCTGCACCGATGGTTCGTGCAGTTCCAGGCCCACCAGCTCGACCCGGTCTCGGCCATCTGCAAGCACCGGATGGGCAGCGGCAAGGAATTGCGCTTCACCGCAGGAGGGTTCCAGGACCTTGGATCCTTGCTCCCCCAGCGCCCACTGCGCCATGAAGCTGGCAACGGGTTCCGGGGTGAAGTAGGCTCCGCGCGCATGGCGGGCGGTGGCCTGATCTGTCAATTCTCTACTCAACACGCATCGATCTTTCCACGTAGGCCAGACAGTTGGGCTGGACCGGTAGACCGAGTCCGGGCGGCAACTTCTCTATTCTACGTGCGCGGGCATCTGGCTGATTCCTGTTCCTAGTGGTCTGCTTCGGCTTTGCCCTTGTGGCGCAGCTTCTGGATGCCCAGGATGATGACGGTAATCACGGTACCCATGATAAAACCGGCAAGGCAGGAGAAGGCGGTGTTCACCAGCCAGCCCAGCACGGCGCCGGCCTGACCGGTCGCGTCGTGGACCAGCAGTTCAACGTGGTGCACGAAGCCGTACGGTGCGTGCCAGCCCAGTTCGTCCATGCCGACCAGCAGCAGGTGCCCGCCGACCCAGAGCATCGCGATCACGCCGACCTTGCTCAGGATGGACATCACGATGGGCATCGCCTTGACCAGGCCGCGCCCGATCTTCTGCGTGAGCTGGCGCGGCTTGGCGGCCATGTGCAGTCCGATGTCGTCCATTTTGACGATCAAGCCCACGGCGCCATAGACCACGACGGTCATCAGGATGGCGATCACAATCAGGATCAGCGCGCGATTCAAGAATGGCTCGTGGGACACCTCGTTCAGCGAGATGACCATGATCTCCGCGGAAAGCACGAGGTCTGTGCGCACTGCCGATCCGATGATCGCTTTCTCGTCGCGCACTCCCTCCTTGCCGCCCGGAGTGTGGTGCTTGATCGCGCCCATCGCCTCAAGCAGCTTCTCGGCGCCTTCGAAAACCAGATAGGCGCCACCGATCATCAGGATCGGGGTCAGCGCCCATGGAGCGAACTGCGATAGGATCAGCGCCACCGGAAGGATGAACAGCATTTTGTTCCGGATAGACCCAACGGCGATCTTCCAGATGATTGGAAGCTCGCGCTTGGGCGAGAGTCCGGCCACGTACTGCGGGGTGACTGCCGCATCGTCGATGACGACGCCTAGCGATTTGGTGCTGGCCTTGCCAGCGCCCAGCGCGATGTCATCAAGCGATGCCGCGGTGACTTTCACCAGCGCCGCCACGTCGTCCAATAGTGCTGCAAGGCCTCCGGCCATGGTCGGCTCCTCAAATATAGGTTCTGCGCAAAATTCTACCGGCGGGATCTTTGAGCCTGCCATAGGCGCGACGCTGGCTCGGGCAAGACCTGGGGCTAAAAAAAGAAACCGCGCCACGAAGATTCATGGACACGGTTCCCGTTGCTGGTCCAGGACCAGGTCAGAGCCCCCTACCGGATTCGAACCGGTGACCTTCAGTTTACAAGACAGACGCTCTGGCCAGCTGAGCTAAGGGGGCGTACCGAATAAGAATATCCGAAAACCCTGCGGCACTGCGAATTGGCGATGCTCCGAGTTAAATGCCGATGGGAAGGAAGCCATCATTGGCTTCCTTCCCATCGGTCGGGGTGCGAGATCAATAAGGATACTACCGGATCCCGAACAATTGTCCAGAGTCTACCGGTTCGACTTACTTGTTGGCAGCGATTGCTTCCTTCACTGCGGTTGGGAAGTCTTCCTTTGCCAGATCGACTACCTTGCCCTGGACGAAGATCGATGGGGTGCCAGCCACGCCATCGTACTGGCCGGCAGTAGTGGTGTACTGGACGAATGGACGGAACTTGTCATCTGCGATGCAGCTTTCAACGGACTGCGCAGCGCCATTCTGGATCGCCAGATCGGCCAGCTCGGCGTTCTTCATCTCGCCCTCTGGGTAGTGGCCCCACAGTGCCTTGACGAAGCCCATGTAGGCTTCTGGGCTTTCGTCGGCGACGCAAGCCAATGCGTTGGCGCCGCGCGAGGAGAAGTTGGTTGCTGAACCACGGTCAAGGTAGCCGACGTTGCGGTATTCAACGGTGACGTCGCCGTTGGCCAGCCATTCCTCGATCTGGTCCCCGTAGGTAGCCTCGAAGTCTGCACAGTGAACGCAGTTGGCGTCAACGTACATGGCGATGTTGATCGGTTCGCCCTTTTCAGCCACCGTCAGGTCGCGTGGGGTAGCAGGCGATGGCGCCTCGGCAGGTGCTTCGAGCGTCTTGATATCCACATTCTCGATGGACTTCTCTGCGACAGTGTCCGGCGAGGTGACCATGATGCCACCGGCTGCGGTAGCGCCCTGCGGCACGGCGCCGGAGTCTGCCACCTTTGCGTTGTTGTTCTGCACGATCAAGGTAACTACCAGTGCGATGACCACAATGACTGCGGCCAATACGCCCAGCTTCACGAAAAGCGACTTGCGCTTCTGAGCGGTATCTTGAGCGGCACGCATCTGCGCCGCCTTCTCTCGGGCACTCGCGGTTCGCTCTGCCTTCGATGGGCGCGGGTTATTTGTAGACATAAATTTGGCGGTTCCTTGGTCAGCGGACAACTATCATCTGGAGTCAAGCTTAGCCAACTCCGAGCGCCAATATCCTTGAAAACTCAAGATTCCCCCACCTTCACAGGACTCACATATCTTTCGCATACAGCACCCAAAGTGCTTCGAAAACCTTAAGTTGAGCGTTAAACCAAGTCATCGGCGGATATCGTTTCTTTGCTGCCGGTCCTTAGCTGACCACGCGGCACATGCGCAGAAGTAGCCCATATGACGGAGAAATCCGTCCCTTCGTTCCCTTAGCAGTCAGTTTTCACTAGGCTAAATAGCAAGAGCGAGGAAATTTGACGAGAAGTCATTCACTCAGAACCGACGAATCTGCACCACGCCGGTGAACCAGATTGAACAAACCAGGAGGTTTGCAGTGGGTAACCCAGCGCCGAGTACAAAGACCGAAAATTCCTACGATTTTGTGGTTGTAGCCAACCGCCTTCCGGTGGATCGCATCACCAATCCTGACGGATCGCAAGGATTCCAGCGTTCGCCCGGTGGTTTGGTTACCGCCTTGGAACCGGTCATGGCTGCGTCCGAAGGTGCCTGGGTGGGTTGGCATGGCGGTATCGGCGAGAAGCTGGAGAGCTTCGACAAGGATGACATCCATCTGGTTCCGGTCCCCCTGGATGAGGATGACCTGACCCTCTACTACGAGGGCTTCTCCAACTCGACGCTTTGGCCGCTCTACCACGACGTCATCGTGCCACCGGAGTACCACCGCACCTGGTGGGACCGCTACAAGAGGATCAACCAGCGATTCGCCGATGCCGTACTGGAAATCGCTGCTCCGAACGCTACCGTGTGGGTCCACGACTACCAGCTGCAGCTGGTTCCGCAGATGCTGCGGCTGGCGCGACCCGATCTGAAAATCGGCTTCTTCCTGCACATACCGTTCCCGGCGGCCAGCCTGTTTTCGCAGCTGCCCTGGCGCACCCAGATCTTGCAGGGACTGGCCGGCGCGGACTTGGTCGGGTTCCAGCGCGAAACCGATGCGAGCAATTTCCTGCGCTGCTTGCGCCGTTTCACCGACTACTCCACCAAGGGCGATGTGGCTTCGCCCCCAGCCGGTAACGACATGCAGAATCTCTGCCGTGCCAATGCGCATCCGATTTCCATCGATACCGAGCAAATCGCCAAGCTCGCACGCGATCCGCAAATCATTGCCCGTGCCGCCCAGATCCGCCATGAGCTGGGCAATCCGAAAACCATCATGCTGGGCGTGGACCGCTTGGACTACACCAAGGGCATTCGCCACCGCCTGAAGGCCTATGGCGAGCTGCTCTCCGACCAGACTCTGCGCGCCGGTGATGTCTGCCTGATCCAGGTAGCCAGCCCCAGCCGGGAAAACGTGGACAGCTACATCGAGCTGCGTGACCAGGTGGAGCTCATGGTCGGGCAGATCACCGGCCAGCATGACACCCTGAGCCACACCACCCTGCGCTACCTGCACCAGTCCTATCCGCTGCGCGAAATGATCGCCATGTATCTGGCAGCCGATGTCCTGCTGGTCACGGCCCTGCGCGATGGGATGAATCTGGTGGCCAAGGAGTTCGTCGCTGCGCACCAGGATGGTCGCGGTGTACTGGTGCTCTCGGAGTACACCGGCGCTGCCGATCAGCTGACCCAGGCTGTCCTGGTCAACCCGCACGACATCGACGGGATGAAGGCCAGGATCGTTGAAGCGGTTCAGATGAATGAGGCAGAGCAGGAACGCCGGATGAAACGCATGAACCGCCACTTGGCACTCAACGACGTCTCGAAGTGGTCCGAGGATTTCCTAGCCGAGCTGGCCGAGATCAACGCGGCCACCTCCGTGCACGAAATCGTTCGCTAGAAGATTCCGACAGGAATCCTGATCTCCGATGAGGAATACCATTGCCTGACCTTGACCCTGCCCTGCAGGCCGCGCTGGCTGAATTTGCTGCCCATCAGCGGGTACTAGTTGCTTTGGACTTTGATGGAACGATGTCCCCGCTGGTTGACCGGCCGCGAGAGGCCCGGCCGCTGGAAGAGTCTGCTGCTGCCTTCGAGCAGCTGGCTTCCAGTCCCGGGGTATACACCGCGGTGGTGTCGGGGCGTAACCTGCAGTCCTTGAGCGAGGTCTATCCTGAGCCTCGTCCAGAGATTCGCATTGGTTCGCACGGTGCCGAGCGCTTGGTTCCGCCACAGCTGGGCGCGATCTGGCACGATGAGCCGCTGACCGCTAGGCAGTCCGAGCTGCTCGGGCAAATTACCCAGCGCCTGGAACGCGTTGCTGCGATGCACGCGAACGCCAGCGTGGAGTACAAACCGTCGGCCACGGTCCTGCACGTCCGCCAGGCAGCACCTGATGTTGCCGCCAAGGCCCTGGCACAGGCGCGGCAGGCGCTAGGTGATTTGGACGGCATCAAATTGCTTGAAGGCAAAGCGGTGCTAGAGGCCACCGTGCATCATGGCGATAAGGGCCAGAGCCTGCAGTGGTTGCGTGAAGTACTCGACGTCCAAGCGGTCCTTTTTGTCGGTGATGACGTGACCGACGAGAACGGATTCAAGGTTCTTGGCGCAGCGGATCTGGGCATCAAGGTGGGACCTGGACCAACTGCGGCCGCGCATAATATCCTTTCGCCAAGTGAATTACCACACCTTTTGAAAAGTCTGATTTCCATGCGACACTGAAGTGTCCCAACTCACTTTCACTACGGATCGTCGGGCACGTACCTGCCCGTGAAAGGATTGTCATCATGGCAACTGTGACCTTTGAAAAGGCCACCCGCATTTACCCGGGCGCACTTGTGCCTTCCGTCGACGCTATCGACTTGGAAATCCAAGATGGAGAATTCCTTGTCCTGGTCGGCCCCTCGGGTTGCGGCAAGTCCACCACCCTGCGCATGCTCGCTGGTTTGGAAGAAGTAAACTCCGGTCGTATTCTCATTGGCGATAAGGATGTGACCAACGTTCCGCCTAAGGACCGCGACATCGCCATGGTCTTCCAGAACTACGCGCTGTACCCCCACATGACCGTTGCCGAGAATATGGGCTTTGCCTTGAAGATCGCCGGCGTCGACAAGGAGGAACGCAAGAAGCGCGTGCTGGAAGCAGCCAAGCTTCTCGATCTGGAGAAGTACTTGGACCGCAAGCCCAAGGCCTTGTCTGGCGGCCAACGTCAGCGTGTGGCCATGGGTCGCGCCATCGTTCGTTCGCCCCAGGTGTTCTTGATGGACGAACCGCTGTCCAACCTCGATGCAAAGCTGCGCGTGCAGACCCGTACCCAGATTGCGTCGCTGACCCGCCGGCTCGGTGTCACGACCGTGTACGTGACCCACGACCAGGTGGAAGCCTTGACTATGGGTGACCGCGTTGCTGTACTCAAGGACGGCGAGTTGCAGCAGGTAGGCACTCCTCGTGAGCTCTACGATCGCCCACGCAATATCTTCGTCGCAGGCTTCATCGGGTCCCCTGCCATGAACCTGGTGCAGTTGCAGTCTGCCAATGGACAGGTTGCTTTCGGTTCAGCTGTTATCGATGCGCCTGGAGCACAGGGTGGAGTCACATTGGGCTTCCGTCCAGAGGACATCGAGATTGTCGGTGCCGGCGAAGGCGTGGAGATTGTTGTCGACGTTGTTGAAGAGCTCGGCGCAGATGCCTACATCTACGGTTCGGCAGAGCTAGGCGGCGAAACTCAGATAGTCGTGGTTCGTGTTGACGGCCGTACGCCTCCCGCACGTGGACAGCGCATCAATATTGCACCAAATCTGCAGCACGCGCACCTGTTTGATACGGAAAGCGGTCTGCGCTTGGACAACGCCTAATACTGGCTAGCGCCAATGGCGGCTTGGAAATTGAACTCCAAGCCGCCATTGGCTTTAAGTCCGCTGCGCGAGAGTCCGGTTAAACATCGAAGGCCCCGAACATAAGTTCGGGGCCTTCGGCAAATTATGCCCGGCGATGACCTACTCTCCCACACCCTCCCGAGTGCAGTACCATCGGCGCTGTGGGTCTTAGCTTCCAGGTTCGGTATGGATCTGGGCGTTTCCCCCACGCTATGATCGCCGTAACTCTATACCTCATGGCTAGCCATGGGAAAACTACGGTGTCATTCGCGATTGCGACAACTCCATAACTATATCAAGCACGCAGTGGATGCGCCACTTCAGAACGCGTTACCAATAGTGTCCTTCGCCATACCCGGCTAATTGGGCTAGCTCCAGATATCGTCCCCGCGGAGCGTAGCCTCGGCACCGCCATCGCAGTAAATCGTTTGCCCGGTGACGTGAGTATTTTCTGCACTCGTTAGCCACAGCAGTAGCTTGGCAATTACCACGGCTTCAGAGTGGTAGTTCAATGGCATCGGCACATTCTGGTCAACCATCGATTTGCCTTCTTCTGTCGCCAATAGGTCCCGAGTCATGTTGGTGATCACGGTGCCAGGAGCCACAGCGTTCAATGGGATCCCTGCGCCGGCCCACTTCTCCGAGATGCACTCGCGGCGAACCCAGCGGCTCAGCGCACGCTTGGAGGACGGGTAATTCAGGTAACCGGATTGCGGGCCAGCGGCTTCCAAGGCTGCACCAATGGCCAGAGCTGCTTCCTCGTCGCCTGCAAGCAATGCATCAACGAGTTCAGCGGAATTCTGCTGGATCGAGGCCATCGAGGAAACCACGGCCACGCGTGGTGACTGCGAGAGTCCCAATGCAGGCAGCAGGCCTTCCAGATACCTGGTTACGCCGAAGTAGTTTACCGAGACGGTAATCGCCTTAGGAGCCGAGATGCCTGCGGCCGCGATGACCGCGTCAATCTTGCCTTCGGAATGCTCTAGGGTCTGGCTGATGGCGCTTAGCCGGCCCGCCTGCGTCGATAGGTCAGCAGTGACCTCAGCATCGCGTAGATCAACTCCAATGACCTTGTGCCCACGTTCTCGAAGCAATCCTGCAGTGGCCGCGCCAATACCGGAAGCAGCGCCAGTAACGACATAAGTTCTCACGTTCGGTTTCCCTCTTTCGCAATTGGAAGACGAGTCGAGTCACCGTCGATGAGTCAGTCGCAGCCTCGCTCATATCCCACACTATGCCCATTTCGAGTGGCCCCTTGAACAATGATGCCTAAGTCAAGTGTTTGTGGTTGCCTTAGTCGCTTAGCAGCTATCGAGGTTAGAGCAGGAGGGGAGGGGGAACCAGGCTGCACCAGCTGCCCAATTCCCCCTCCCCTTCCCGTTAAACAGGTGAGGCCCCGGCACCAAACGGTACCAGGGCCTCAAACCATCTACTCAAGTTAAGTCCGGCGGTGACCTACTCTCCCACACCCTCACGAGTGCAGTACCATCGGCGCAGTGGGCCTTAGCTTCCGGGTTCGGTATGGGACCGGGCGTTTCCCCCACGCTATGACCGCCGTAACAATCACGAAGCACACAAACCAAAACGTTTCCTGGTCAATGTTTTCCGGTGCTACAAAGTCTTGTAACTCATCTTGTATTTGCTGGTTAGAGGTTGTTGTCTCGTAACCGCATAGTGAACGCGAACAGCATTGAAATCATCAGTTCAAATATTGTTTTATTGTGTGTTGA
>NZ_JBIUVH010000005.1:0-324842 GCF_044742845.1 Glutamicibacter sp. NPDC087831 | reverse complement strand
GGTCAGATCGTGCAAAAACTTCGGAGCGGAAGCCCTGGAGAGGGGCCACAATCGGGTGCCGACGCCGCCGGCGGGGATCACGCCGTGGAATCGGGACATCAGATCTGAATTCAAGTACGCACTCCAAAATTTCTGTGCCGGGACAAAAGCCTTCCGCGCAATATAACGGATTGCGAATAATACACTGCCATTAGCTCTGACTCTTCTCTACTTGGAAGGGAAGTCTTTGTTAATGGCACGAACAACAGCATGGACTCCTTCGTATGCTTCAAGACGTAAAGTCTTCAGAGCATCTTCAGAGATGGGCATATCGGCCAAGCGGACCTTTTGCAAAAGGTTCTCATCGGTCGCACTGGACAGTAGAGGGGTACGTCCCAATCGACGATAGAGATTACGTGACTTTGAAGTCGAAGAGAGTACTACGGAAGAAACCCCGTAAGTAGTGGCAACAACTGTTCCATGGAATTTATTTGAGATGAGTGTATGCAGTCCACCGATTGCGGAGCTGATCTCATCGATATTCTCGCTATCGAAGATAATCTGATTCTCTAGAGGGAAATCCTTTGCGACTTGCAGATCGGCCGCTCGGGTGCGCCCCGTGCCCATCACGATGTTCATGATGTCAAAGCCCTCTTTTTGGAGTTCCCTACACGCGTTTAGCAAGACTGTCGGATCGGAGCCCGCGCGGTGAGTACGAAGAGAAATGCCAATTGTTGGTTTCTCGAACTTCTTAGCAGGAGGATAAACACCACTAAATGCCAGATCAGCATGATGGCGGACCTCAACATTAGGAGTAAGTTTCTTCCGAATCCACTCCGCACTCTCGACATCTCGCGCCGAAATGTACTTCACGTTCTTGTGCTGGAAGAAAGTACGCAGACGGCTCATGACGTCTTCAGCTTCGTGCTTAATCCAAGTTGGAACTCCTACACCGGAAATGTATATAGGCCGGTTTAGCCATGCTTTGTTCCAGTAAAGTGGAGAGATCTTGTTCGGGATGACCAAGTCACCGCCACCGATAACGATTGCATCGACTTCTTTAGCTATTTCGACTGCAGAGCGTGAGAAATACGGGTACTCCAACTTGTCGTGCAGAAGCCTTGTCTCATGCACTGAACCGATCGAATTTTCCCAAATGCGGTGGAAGAGCTCATCTCCATAATTGCCCCATCCGAAGAATCCTACTAAGCCAATTTTAGCCACGGTCTATTTTCCTTGCTGCTCGTATAGTTCACTAATAATGCGTGAAAGCATCATTTTTCCAAAAGTCTTATTCATATGATAAAAGTCGCGACGTTTGAAGAATCCCCGCTCATCAGGTGCGTCTGGCTGGCCTAAGCATAATGAGGTTTTGGTCCACATAAATCCGCGCTTACTTTCTTCGGGCTGTTCAATTACCCGGATCCCATTGGATATAAATCGATTTTTTTGAGATTCATAATTCTCTAACAAATATCGTTCAGCCTGGTTATCGTTGAACGCGTGAAACGCTTCTAGTCGCTCACCAGATTCAGTTCCGGCCCATTCGGCAGGCAATGGTGCAGGCACCAACGTCACGGGCTTGTCGGTTACACGTCTAAGGATTGAAATTAAGCGAGAGGCTTGCGATTGCGCAATACGATGATTCGTATACGAAATGGACACCTCTGGAGTTAGTAATTGCCCGCCCAGATCAAACGGTAAATCGTCAGGTTGGTATTCTTTCCAACTCTCGATCATCGACACAACAGAGAATCCGAATCCAAGAACAACAAAATGGTCCCAATCCTCCGCAAAAACGGTAGATTCGGAAGTACTGGTGGCCTCAATTTTGACCATGTCCAGCGTAGCCACATCTTTCGTTCCGACTATCTTTAAGGGCTGGTTTCCATAGGTTCTCGAAATATAGAACTTACGTTCCTCAGTTGAAGACTCAGGCTTAACCCCGTGCGAAGTAACTGCAAGAGGGGCAAGATGTGAATTACCGATAAAACAAATTTTCATTTCGCAAATATCTCCAAAAGCGAATCGTCACAAAATACCTGTTCGTCTGCGATACGTTCTTGTTTTGCCGTCAACGAAGAATTTTTGACTGGTATATGTTCAGAGAAGAAGTAATTCATAACCTTTTCCACCGCTTCAGGCTTGACATTGCGTCCAGTCTCATCAAAAGGGGAATTTTCGACGTAGCTTGACGAGATAACCTCGTAGGACGGGAAATAATCGACGTCCTGGCACCGTCTAATTATCTCACCAGCGGCAGCTCTAAGTACCGCCTTAGAGTACGTCGTCGCCGTGAGCACATGGTCACTGGTTGCAGTGGCGGCTAGAGGAACTGGAGAGACAGTAAGGATAAACTTGATTCGAGGATTAACTCGACGAGCCAAAATACGGAACTCCAGAAAATCTCGCACAACCTCTGTGTAATCAAAATTCTTAAATTCGTACTTTTCAGAATCATAGGAACCAGCGACTGTTCCGGGAGCAGTTGGATAGACAGTGCCATCCACCTTTGACACCCATCCTTCAGTCAGCCCCATCGTGAAGACAAAAACGTTAGCTTGCTTCAACAATTCAAGAACACGTCTGAGGTGGACTTTACGATGTCTTAGTACCAATTCGGGGCTATCGTGCCCTCCGGGGAAAATCGTAGGACGAAGTGCATCATAAAACTTCCCATCACGCTCCCAGACGACTTCCGCGGGTACTCGGTCACCCATGGCCTCTCGCGCAATTTGTGACAGTTGACGAGCGTAATAGATATTTCCATAACGGGCTGAATAAATTCCGTAGCCATGTTCCATAGCCCCAGATTTAGTTAGATTCTCCGGGGCCGGCTCAACGTCAACGACATTATATCCATTTGACCGCATGTACTTGGCGATGTGCTGAGCGAAGCAGCTTCCTGCGGTTGCAATGCGGTCAGTTGCTTTGATTTCGAAGCGTTTTTTGTACAAATCGGGAATCGTCGCCACTGAAGAAGTGCGCATACCGGTCTTCCAGTACGTCCGTCTCGGGTTGCCTCTATAAGGCGACTCAGGAACCGGAAAATTCTGCGTACTTGTCATATCAGAAGCTCTCTGCCGTATATAGTTCAGACTCGATCAGTCTAGCAAATGATAGCTCAGAAGCTTCCCTATGGAGCTCCTTGCAAATTGAAGGGGTAACGACAGATCCGCCAGTTTGGAGTTCGCTTCTTCCAAAATTGGCTGACAAACATCTCCCAAGCCATGTGTCTGAGCAATCTCAAATCCAGTTCGAGTTAGCTCGGATAATGTTTCTCGGTCCTTGTGCAGCATATGTCCTCGTTTCCTTGCTAATTCAGCGAGGACGAAGGAGTAACCGTTGACTACTTCATCAGCACTACCTTCAATCTCAAATTTGTAGATTTCATCTGGATGAATCCGCCCACCAAGTGTCGATAGCCTGGCATCTACTTCCGGAGAAGAAATGTTCTTGCGGTCATCGTCATAACGATGCGAAGCCATTTGTGGACTGATTAGTGAAATAATGTCATGAATTACGCCGAGCGACTTGCCGGATCGTACTGTCCCTTTCCAACTTTCCGAACGAGCTAGGCCTACGAGTTTCCTATTCATAAAAGGTCTGACCCCGATCATAGACGTCGTGACAAACCGTCCGCTATGTAGGGCATTACGGTGGCCCAGATAATGCCATTCAGATGCTATAGGGTCATCGAAGTCGATGCCCATCTCCAACATTGCTACTTCCGTTTCGGCATAAAACGCATCAGCAACGTTCTTGTTCTTGATTGTCCGATGAATTTGAGACATCGAACGCCATCCGTATTGCCCCTTTGCCAATTCAGCACCATGACCTCCAATATTGAACGTCGGATGCTCGGTTACGATACGGTCAGGAAGGACCATAAAATCGTAAAGTCCCGAGCTAGATAAGTACCAAAGACCTAGCGGATTCTCGACGCGTTCGATCTTTCGAGTAGCTGCGTCAGGAATTTGCCTGTTGAGAGGTAATTTGTGGATTTCTGCTAGTTCCGCGACAACTTCGAAGTCTTTCTGATGCTGCGGGGCCGAATTCTGACACGTGATTTTTGCCTGACTCTTTAGTTCCTGAGATAAGGTCACCGATGCAATATTTACACGCGAATCTAGCCCGCCGCTCACGGCCATATTTACACGCGCCGGACCCAACGATGCCAAACTGGACAACAAACTTACGTATTCAACGGTATATTCACGAAGACTCTGTTCATAAGATGGACCAGCGTCGGCCCCAAAAATCTCGGGTAGGTTGCCACTTTGTAAATGAGCAACCAATCTTTTACCAAGCTCCACTCGCATGGTGGAGCCCACCGGTACCATTTTAATCTGGTCAATCATGGTATTGCTACTAAGCATTTGTCCCGCCATGGCATTTGCCCAGGTACGAGCAGTCACGGAGGTCACATCAACAGTAATCGGCATTGACAGGATTCGTCTGCTTTCTCGCAAGACGTAAATCGAATCCGAAAATAGTGCGACGTCACTAGCAACTGTCCTAAACAAAGGGCAGAGACTAAAGAGGTCGTTCGAGATCTCAACTTTGTTTGATTCTTGGTTCCAGGCGCAACTTACGTAGCACCCTTCGACCGATTTGAAGCTCAACGATCTTTTGTCAACAACTGATGAACTACTTGAATTACCACTGAAAATAACCTTCCTCTCTGTTTCATTAAATATGGCATACCCACGGAAAAACACCTTATTCTTGAAATCAGTTTCACTCTCAGCTCCACGGCTTACAATAAGAATTTTGTAACCGTTACTGAGATCTTGTTCAGCCACTTCCGAACTATATTTTCTATTAATAGATTCGTTGGACATTAATGACGAACGAATCTTGTCAATCTTGGATTTGACGCCAACAGCTATAAGATAATTAGACATGAGCACTTCCTTCATAGAAGCCGATTTATGGGAAATTTAACTGACGGATTGCATTCATCAGCCCAGTTACATGCGAAATTTCGGCATTCGCTAAATCTCGAACATGCTTTCTTGTAAGGCTTTGCACAGAACTTGACAGGCTGGTCCTGTCAACTAGTGGTTCTAACAGATCGATTAATTCGGGAGGAATTGCTCCTGAAGGAGAATATCGCATCAACCCAAGTGACTTCGACGTATCTCGCAGCGAAACGTATGGAATCCCATATTTGGAAGCGACCACAAGCGCATGGAACTTCGCGCTCATCACCAGATCCATTTTGCGTAGGTGATCAAGCATTTGAGCGGTGTCGTCAAACGACTCAGCGTATTCCCCTAAACCATGTCGTTTAAGATTATCAATCTCTCGTTCACGCTGATCGCCAGTTGCTAGCACCAATATTGATGCAACAATTCTCCCCTCGGAATGCGCAGCAAGAAGACTACCCCAGATCTCTAAATCAGATTCCGTAATTTGTTTTTTATTAAGGACGAATGCGACCCTTGGCACGGCATTAACTCTTCCGTCGATTCCGTTGGAGGGAGTAGTGTCCGCAAAAACTAAATCGGGAACTATTCGGACTGGAACTTTAGGCCTGATATTTTGACTTATCCACTCGGCACTTCGTTCATCTCGCGCGCTCAATGACAGAATGTTATTTGAACTAAAGAACTTTTGAAGGCGTGGTATAACATCTGGGCGATTTGTTTTTGACTCTTCAGCGACCCCAATACCAGACACCACAATCGGTTTGGCAGTCCATGCACCATTCCAATAAAGGGGTGAAATTGCTTCGATTCTGATCAAATCACCTCCACCAATTATGACGGCATCGACTGATGATGCTTTAGCAACAGCCGACTTCGTAAAATAGGGCTTCTCGATTAAGTCATTCATACGTACTAGCTCGTACTGAGACAATGTTTCGCGCCAAATATTGAAGAACAATTCATCGCCAAAATTTCCCCATCCGAAGAATCCGACTAAACCAATACGCAAAGCACAACTCCCAAGTATCCGACACTAGATGACCTCCAGGGCTCTCCGTGACCTTCGATTAGTGATGAAAAATATTCTAATTTCATTCAGTTTCAATACAATAACAGCAGAACCAAAAATTCAGTTACTCACCGTGTGAACCACTTCACGACCCTATTCTATCAACTGACTGAAGGGGCTTTATTCTGCAACGACCCAAAACGCGCCCATTAAACATAGAACGGATTCCAGTGATTTGGATTGGAAAAGTGATGAAGACCTTTGAAGTGAATCTTGTTATCAGGCAAGTCCTCAACGAATACGCTTCCGCAGATTCCAGAACTCTGTAGAGCCGACGTTCTAGGGTCTGTTTTATCCTCCTGCGGCTTCCCTTTTCCTCTTCTTTACCGCCACGTATGTCTCAATGTAGGACAGGACCCGTCGACATACGCAATCAGGATCAGCGCAGCGGCATGCGGCGCCCTGTTCAGTTACAGGTTTCCACTGCTGTTCAGCAGAGGTAATTGGAAGCATCTGTGCGTTGTGCAGTCTCGTAACTTCGTCGATACAGTATCTCGCTGGTTCATGGACAATCGATCTCATGACTTTGTGGACAAACGGTCTCATAAGATCGTGGACACCCTGTCGCATACCTTGGTGGAGGTTCGAGTCGTGACTTTCAAGCACGCTCAATCGCTTGCGTACTGCGCTCTCTCCACGACCCGGAGCCATGATCACCAGCTATGATCCGACACAGCCTGAAACCTTGATCGTCAGCGAATTCTGCAAGTCACCGAATATTTCGCGAAGCATCAACTACCGCCTACTTGAACGGGCCTCCCAAGAATCAGCTGGCGAACTCCAACCGCGTTCGCGAGCCCCGAAGCAACCTTCCAGACCCTACGTTCCCTAAGTGATCAACGATCTGGTCCGGATCCGCAAAGAGCATAAAGAAGATGGTTGGGACTATCAACCGATAACCATCCATTTCGCAGCGACCATCCTTGAAGTTCCCGGCGGCCGAATCCCTGCCGTTGCGGCGATTGCACGGTTGCTGGACAGTGTCGGGCAAGTTGAACGCAGTCCACGCAAACGCCACAGATCCTCCTGCGTTCCCTGCGTACGTTCAACTGCCATAGCCGCTGTGGCAACTAGATGCGTTCGAATACAGAACCGGTTACGACCAGGTAGTAACGATCAACCACCTCATCGACGACGCGACGCAATTCGACGTGGCAACCAGTGCGTACTCGCGCCAATAGAACAGTGGCGACGCGCAGCAAGTACTCTCCAGTGCCAATTATGGAGTCCGAGCCGCCCAAGGAAGTCCTCAGTGATATTTCCAAGACACTAAATCAGCTGCGTGGCGGCACCGTTGGCACCGTTGGCACCGTGGAAGCTTATTTGGCTCTACAGATAGGCCTACCGATCACCGGGCTACCCTGCCGACCAACTACCCAGGGTAAGAACGAGCGTTCGCACCGGACCCTGCAGCAATTCCTTATAGCCAACAGACCACGGAATCTCACGGACGTGCAGAAACTGCTTCAACGTTACCGTGAGCACTACAACATGAGCAGCCCGCACCAGTCGTTCAATCAAACCATCCAGCACAAATGGTTTGGGAGTTGAGGGAGCACACGCCGGCCACCGAACCAGTAACGATGGTGTTTTGAAAGCGAAGCGGCCGAGTACTTGATGAAGCATCGAATCGGCTGCTCCTCGGTGGACCGCGCTGACCTAGTCGTTTCGAAAACTGGTGACAGCCTGACGAAGATCAGGGACGAGCAGCAATCGGAGATGGAACTGGAAATCCATCCACTACTGATTCGGGTCAGTAAGGATAATAGCCAAGCCCACTATCGTGGCAAGCGGCTTTCACTACTGCAGACCTATGCCAGACCCAGGTACTGATAACCATCACAGACGACGAAATTATTTCGTTGAATCCCCATACCGCGAAGGTGGTCCTAAGTTTCCCGTTATCTCCAGTTGCTTTGCGTGTTCATGGGCGTTTTGTGGCTTCGTTTTCGATCAGAGGAATTCACTTTGCGATTCCGACCAAGCAATAGAGGCGGAAATCCGCCGACTATCGACCGCAGTACGAAGCGAGGAAAGCCGACAAGCCTGAGGCATTTGATTACCTTTAGTTCGTAGCTACTGACGGCGTCCAAATCCACGCCGCCAGTAGCTGTGTACAAAGTCGCCAAATCGATTGTCCACGAAGCAGTAAGACCCTGGGTCTACGAAGTAACGAGATGACACATCGGGTACGCGCACAGGTGCTACCAAATACATCTGCTAATCAACTGCTTTTCGTCGAATGACACCCTATGGCCTATAAAGCCGTTGGGCTGGGGTTTACACCAGCCAGCGACACATAGACGGCCTCCGAACGCAGATTTCCAGAATGCGAGCATGCAGCCACCCAACTGACTACGACGACCGAACCAAATCCCTTAGGTTCACGAATTCATTTCTTTCGATTAGCTTCATGAGCGAAGTCATGGCAGACGTGTTTTTCTTGATTCGAGAACCGAGTCAAATAGTTCGGGGGCCGACATACTGTTTCTCGGTGTTTGATCTTATATTCGAGGATTTTGCCCCGATACACCAACGAGCAATTTTCAAAAGTCGTTCAAGGGTCAGTATTCAATTAGTGTTGACAGGAGGGTCGTGGGCCCATTGACAGACTTCGTCTGTTCGACACTGTGCATGTCGGGAGTCGTTATCAATCATGTAGTGCAGCACGGGTGCCCGACTGAGGTTGTTTTCCTGAATATTTGCTAACTGTGGTGCTCAAGAGCATCGCCTGAATCCCAAGAAATCGCCTCCCTCAAGCCAGTGCACTACTTCAGCGGCCTGCTGCTACTGGCCAATCTTGCATGATCGACATTCTCTGACCGGTTCGAATGTCTGGACCGGCCCGATCCTGGCGCAGAGCTGAAAGTTACTATCATCGCCTCATTTGCGTGCAGCAAGCAACTCCATGGATTCCGGCCGGTTCTGTTAGACGTCCAGGCTGGGAGGCGGAAAAAATAGCTCTCGGCCTCATTCGTGCACTCGGTACTCGATTAGAAGAGAATTCGAAACGACACTGGAACCTGTGCCGATGTGAACATGGGCGGATCATTGGAACCCGTCAGGCCGGCGATTCGACGTGGCAGCACCGGATACAGTTCATCTCAGCAACGTGATAGAGGCCCGGGTTGATCAGAGCATGCTCATTCTCTCCCTTATCGTGAATCTGTCCGAGCACAAGATCATCAGTTCACGCTGGCCCCTCGCCGACCATTAGCTTTCACGAGTCAACGCCTGTCCAGAGACTAAGGCGAGCCGTACTTTAGTATGAAGTTGCTGGTGCATAACGATCTAAGGTTCGCTATCAGCATCCGACGTGGAAATACTTATTGAAGGACCAGGATGCGGTGAAGTCCATCTCGCACTAGAGCAATTGCTACGAAAACTCGGCTATTCTGAAATTCTATAGCCAGTTAGAGTCAGACACATTCCGTGGCGAACGATTTATAAATGCTAGCCAGCACCAGGAACAGAACAAAGCGTTTATACCAGTAGAAGAGCACTAAGCGGCGTCAAGAATGGCTGAAGGGTACGGCACCGATCGATATCGATGCCATACCCTTGCTGCCTCATGCGGGACGATTGTTCAGCTAGTGCGATCTTATTGGACTAGTTCGGTGCACAACTGAACTGATAGGAGCTACACGCATTTAGTCAGCCAAGTTGATCTCTCGCGCCACGCTCGCACCGATGGCAGCGCCAACGACATCCAGAACGCCTTGAGGCAGTGCCGAATCAATGTTGATGACTGCCAAGGCCTCTGCCTTCTTTTCATCGCGCGATACCTGCATACCGGCAATGTTGACCCCCTGCTCCCCCAGCACATTACCCAAAGAGCCAACGACGCCTGGACGATCCGCGTAGCGAACGACGATCATGTGATCCGAAATAGGAATTTCGATTTCGTGGCCGTTGATGCCTACGAGCTTCTCGATCTGCTTAGGACCGGTCAAGGTACCCGCTACAGCAAGCTGGGTGCCCTCGTTGGTGGACCCCTTGATGGTCAGCTGGTTGCGGTACTCAGGCGAATCGGGGGTGGTGATCAGTCGGGTGGCAACTCCACGCTGTTCAGCCAAGACCGGTGCATTCACGTAGGAGACCTGATCCGAAACTACGTCCATGAAGACGCCCTTGAGTGCCGAGAGCTCCAGAGCCTTGACATCCAGTGACGCGATCTCGCCGGCAACTTCAACGTCAATGCTGGTCAGGGAGCCGGAAGTCAATGCGTTGAAGATACGGCCCAGCTTCTCAATCAGCGGGATACCAGGGCGCACGTTCTCATCGATGACGCCGCCAGCAACGTTCACAGCATCCGGGACCAATTCGCCGGCCAGTGCCAGGCGAACCGACTTGGCTACCGAGACGCCAGCCTTTTCCTGTGCTTCATCGGTTGAAGCGCCAAGGTGCGGGGTGACGGTGACGTTCTCGAATTCGAAGAATGGAAGATCGGTGCTTGGCTCCTTGACGAACACGTCAATGCCAGCGCCTGCAATCTCTTCATTCTTCAATGCTTCGTAAAGCGCATCTTGATCCACCAGACCGCCACGGGCCACGTTGACCACGTATGCGGACTTCTTCATCTTGGTAAAGGCATCCTTGCCCAGCATGCCCAGGGTTTCCGGAGTCTTTGGCATGTGGATGGTGATGAAGTCGGCCTCAGCCAACAGCTCGTCCAAGGTCAGCAGGGTGACACCCAGCTGTGCTGCACGGGCAGGAGTGACGTATGGGTCGTAGGCAACGATCTCCATGCCGAAGCCCTGCAGGCGGGCAGCAACCAGTGCACCGATGCGGCCCAGGCCGATAATGCCGGCCTTCTTCTCGAAGAGTTCAACGCCGGTGTAGGCGCTGCGCTTCCATTCGCCGTTCTTCAGCGATGCGTTGGCAGCAGGAATGCGGCGTGCCAGGGACACGATGTGGCCCACGGTCAATTCAGCCGCGGAGATGATGTTGGAGGTTGGAGCGTTGACCACCATGACGCCAGCCTGGGTGGCTGCCTTGATGTCTACGTTATCCAGGCCCACGCCGGCACGGGCGATAACCTTCAGGTTCTTTGCTGCGGCGATAGCTTCGGCATCCACCTGGGTTGCGGAGCGAACGAGGATTGCATCTACCTCGGCAATGGCTTCGAGCAGCTGGGAGCGGTCAGCTCCGTCGGTCTGACGAATTTCAAAGTCGGGGCCGAGAGCAGCAACGGTTGCTGGGGAGAGTTGTTCGGCCAGAAGTACGATTGGCTTGTTGTCAGACACGGGTGTGGCACCTTTGCGATTTCTTGGGCTGATGCTTGCATGGAGGCAGCTGTTTTCCACTGCCTACATTTCCAGAGTAGCGCTATGCATCCCCCGTTTTCCCTCGAATTCATGCATGTTACGCAGGGAAAAACCGACTTTGTGAAAACTTTCACTTATTGGATAGGATGTATCGAATGCCGGTGCGAAACATTACGTTTCCGCTCAGGAGGCCGTCTCTCTCATCCCTGTGTTTCCGGATCCACACCAACTTCGCCGCATTGCTGGCGGATTTTTCGCGGTCCCCCTACTTTTACTTGGATACAAGATCTGAGACTGACTGCTCCTATCGGATATCAGTTTCGAATGGGAAGATCATTTCATGGGGGCAAAGGCATCGAACCGAACGATCGTGGTAGCGCATCCAGGTTCCGAAATGTATGGATCCGACAGAATGCTACTGGAGGACGTCAAAGGCTTGTTGCGGGGAAGTTGGAAGGTCACCGTCGGACTTCCTGCCGAGGGTCTACTGGCGTCGGCCTTGCGTGAGCAGGGCGCCAAGGTAGTGGTCTGCAATACGCCGGTGCTGCGCAAGTCAATCTTCACCCCGCGCGGGGCCGTGGGGTTTGCCAAAGACACTTTCCAAGGCGTGCGCCAAATGCATGCATTGCTCAAGAGCACCAAACCATCCGCTGTCTTGGTGAACACCACCATCATTCCCTTATGGGTCGCCTATGCCCGTCTGTCGGGGCACAAGGTTGCCCTGCACGTGCACGAGTCCGAATCCCATTCCCCCAAACCGATGCGCTTGGGCTTGTCCCTGCCCGGGACCTTCGCTCACAGGATCATCGCCAACAGCCGCTTCACCAATGCCGCGTACCTCCAGCACGTGCCTTGGGCGCAGAAGAACAGCCAAGTCATCTACAACGGCATCGCAGGTCCCACGAATCCAGCGCCGGCCCGGCAGAAACTTAACGGCCCCTTGCAATTGCTCTACGTTGGACGGCTCTCTGAGCGAAAAGGGTTGCTGGTGCTGCTCGATGCCGTCACGATCCTGCAACAGCAAGGCGTGGACGTGTCGTTGAGCCTGGTCGGGGCCGTATTCGAAGGCTACGAAGCCTTCGAGCAGGCGCTCAAAGATCGCGTCAAGGCTCTGCCACGACCCGAACTTGTGGAGTTCCTGGGATTCCAATCCGATGTTTGGCCCCATTATGAATCAGCGGACATCGCCGTTGTCCCCGCGCAGCTCGAAGAATCCTTCGGGAACACCGCGGTGGAAGCCATACTCGCCGAACGTCCGGTCATTGCCTCGCGCATCGGCGGCTTGCAGGAAGCCGTGGAACCGTATTCCAGTGCGGTGCTCGTTGAACCAGGAAATCCCCAAGAGCTGGCGGCGGCCATCGAGACGATCCGCAGCGGGTGGGAGCAGTTCAGAGTTTCGGCGCAGCAGTCGGCGGTGAAGGCGCGAGAATTCCACGACCCCGAGCTCTTCGGACAGCGCATGGATTCCGCCTTGAAATCGCTTCTCGCCTCCGGATAGTCTTCAGTCCCATGCTGTGCCCAGGTTACTCCGATGCTTCCAGCTCCAGCGACACCTTTCGGAAGTCCACCCCATACCCGGCCGGAATCAGGTTCAGCAGGTTCAGGTAGCCTGGCGCAACAGATTCGCCCAGCTCCGCGGCCAATGCCTCGCCACCGCATTCGGCCAGGATCCGTCCATCCGCCATCACCAGCTCGATCTGCGCCCATTCACCTCCAGAAGGCGCATTCCACATTGCCCTTCCCAGCTTGTGCGGAGTTTTCCCGCCTGCTCGCCAGAGCGATACTTCGCCGTGGCTTTCGAGCTGGAGGTGGAATCCGTCTGCCTGCGATTCCTCGAATGCCCGGTAGGGCTCATCCGTTGGCAATCCGAAGGCCAGTCCGGCAATCTGGTTCCCGCTTCCCCGCTGCGGCCAGCGGATCTGGGCCTTCAAACGCCAATTGCCGGCCCCAGCCAAGGCCATTGATCCCAGGGCATAGGATGCCTTGCGGGAGTCGCCAAGCGTGAGAATGCCTTCTGCGGCAGAGATCTGCGGCTGCGCTTTCCAGGTGATCGCATCGGGCAGATCACCGACGGCCCGCAGGCCGCTGGTAAAGCCGTCTGCAACCGTAGGCACGGCTTGCGGTGAAGAAGTTACGTAGGGCAAGTTCGAGCACATCATCCCCCGCACGCCCTGCCGTGCCAGCCAGTCTCTCTGGCTTCTGCGGTGCACTTCCCAGCAGATCACAGGAAGCCCCGTGGCCACTGCTCGTTCAATGGTGCCCGGGTCAGCCGAATCGTGGATGCCTAGTGCATCGAAGCCACCAGCAAGCTGTTCAATGCCGCCAAAATTCTCCGGGGCGAAGTAGCCCCAGGTCTTCATCCCGGCGGCCGATGCCAATTCGGCTCCGGTGCCGGTTGCCGGCTGCTTCCACACCGTCGATTCGATAGGAACCGGGGAAGCAGCAATCATCTCGATCAGCTCGGCGGCGTGCTGTCCGCTCTTGTCCTCGATAAAGAGGACCGCCTGGTCCGCCAGTGCTTCCAGAACGGTTTCCAGGCGTGCCAAGGGCTCCAACGCAGCATTCGGTCCAAGCCATTGGCGAGCATTGTTGCGCAGTGCTTGGAGCTCGTCCCACGCGGTTTCGCTGATCAGCCGCGGGACTCCGCATAGGCGCTCCAGGCTGGCGTCATGGTGGCAAATGAATTGGCCGTCCTTGCTCCGGTGCACCGAGATCTCGATGGCTTGGGCGCCATGGGCCAGGGCTTGCCGGTAGGCGTACAGCGTATGCTCGGTCCAGTTATCCCCCGACCCGCGGTGGGCAATGTAGAAGAGATCTTGCCCGAGCAGGTCTGCCGCGCTGACCGCCTTGGGCGAGGCGCGCTTTGCCACTAATTCCCCTGAGCACCCGGCCAGCAGCAATGCGCCGGCAGCCAAGCCCAGGAACGTGCGGCGGCTGACCGCGAGCGGCCCTGCAGTTCCGGTTTCCATGATGCCCCCTCGGCAGCCCAGGCCCGCCAAGACCTGGGCTCTGGCGGGTCTGGCATTGTGCGGATCCTAGCTAACCGATCACGGACAGGTTGTCGAAGGACGCGGTCACCGGTGCATTGGATGTCGAGCCGGAGAGATACAGGCGCAGGCCTATGCCTCCTGGAACTTGCAGCGCACTGGTCGAGTCGCTGGCGTTGAGCTGCCAGTCGGCTGGCTCGCTGTCTGCGGCAGCCCAGATCTTTGCCGCCAGCTGCGTCGGGTTGGTTCCTGTCACCGACAGCTTCAAGTGGACCGCCTCGCCAGCCTGGTAGCCGAAGGAGGACTGGTACTGTGTGGCCAGAACACTCTCCGCACCGCCCACGGCACGAATCAGCTGGATCTGGATGCCGCCCGAGGAAGTGAACTGGCTTTTGAGGTAGTACTGGTTCGCATTGCCCAGATACCTCGACGAGAAGGACACATAGGTTCCATTGCCGGTCGGCTGCTTATCCAGCTGCACCTGGACAGCGGCTTCCGTGGTGGTGCTGTCGACCACCGGCAGGTAGATCGCTGGCCCTGAACCGGGATTCAGGCCCAGAAGCTGGCCGACTCCCCCAGCGACGTTGGCGGTCGCCGCGGATCCGGTCCGCGTCCACGTGCCACCGGTATCGGCAGCGCCCCAATTGCCGGTGACATTGCGGCTAAAGGCGTCAACTGCCACCGGCCTTGGCGGTAGCGAGACCTTCACCGTTTCGGTGTGGCTATCCACCAAGCCGTCCGGATCACTGGCTTCCAGGGTTATCGTGTACTCATCTGGTTCGCTGTAGCTGAACGATTCAATGGATGCGCCCTCCACCCAGTCGCTGCCGTTGCCGAAGGACCAGCGGTAGCTGAGCTCATCATTATCGGGATCAGAACTCTGCGAGGCATCAACGGTAACCTTCAGCCCGTCCACTTCAGTAATTTCGAAGGCCGCTTCCGGAGGCTGGTTGGGTTCTGGCGGCGGCAGGATGGTGACCTGCTTCGTGGCCGTATCCGTCCCGTTGGCATCATCGGTGACGGTCAGCTTCACCTGATAGGTCCCGGGTTCTGCGTAGCTATGCCCGGTGGTGATGCCTTCGGCGCTGTTTCCATCTCCGAAGTCCCATCCATAGCTGGCGATGGTGCCGTCGGGATCCGCGGACTCCGATGCATCCACGGTGAGCTGCTGGCCCTGGATCTCATGAGTGAATTCAGCCGTCGGACTGGCATTGGCAGGTCGTCCGATTCCAGCCTGGTAGTGGTTCGCCACCGCGGCCGGGCTCAGCTGCTTGCCGTAGACCGCGACTTCGTCGACCCGTCCGGCGAAACCGCCAGTTGGCGCCGAGCTCCATCCGCTGACACGGTCATTGCCCACTCGCCAGAAGCCGTCGAGTTCCAATGCGGATTTGGTGCTTGCACGCGAGGCTACTTGCTGCCCGTCCACGTACAGGCGCATGCCATCTTCTCCCAGGCTTGAGACCACATGATGCCACCTGTTGTCGTTGTAGATCCCGGACGAGGTGATCACCCGGCGAGCGCCGCGTTCGGTCACGCCGAAGGACAACCGTCCCAGGGAATTCACATAGGTCAACCGGTCATGGTCGGTCGAGTCCGCATTCTGTCCATTGCCATAGCCGATGAGCCGGCCACGCTGCAGGGGCGAGGCCTTGAACCACAATTCGGTCGTGAACTCCTGCGGACGCTGCCAGCGAACCATGTCCTGCGCCCCGCTGCCGCCCAGGGACAGGCTTCGGCCATTTCCCCCGGCAATAGCTGATGAGGAATCGACTCCTGCATTTCCTGCGAGCTGCAGGTCTTCGCTTCCGGCGGCGTCAAGGGCAGTGGAGTTGTCAGCTGCTCCGAATGGCCAGTAGGCCTTGGGCTTGTCAGCTTTGATGACCTTTTCGTATGCGGTGGAGGCAACGGTGTCCTGCGCCACCGTGATGCTCTCGGTGGTGCTGCGTGCCTCCTTCCCCGTCGGGTCCACGGCGAAGATCCGGTAGCTGTGCGTGCTTCCCGGCTCCACGTCTTTGTCCACGAAGGACATGCCTTGGCGCATCCAGAAGGTCGAGTCGCCTTGGACCGTGTGGATGGGCGCGTTATTCGCTCCGTCCCGGATCACCTTGTAGACCAGGGTCCCGTTGTCCATGTCCGAGGCTGCCTGCCAGCGGATGCGCACTTCGCCTGCAGTGGTGGAGCTCAGGGTCGGAACGAAGTCCTCGCCGCTTGGCAGCGGGCCCCTGTCATTGGGCGCCAGGCTGCGGATAGCGAAGCGGACCAGCCCCTGCTGGTTCTTGTAGTTCACCCGCTGGAATTCACCACCATAGACAATGTATTCGTCATTGCCTGTGACACTCCATGGTCCTTGGCTCTGCCCGGTATAGGTGCCGGTGCTCAACGCCGGGAACCAGGTCTGCAGCCGCGGATGCGGCAGTCCTTCGAAGTTGGTATATCCGTGGATTTCACGGTCAATTGTCCCCGCCGTTTCCTTGCTGAAGGCCATGGCGCGGTTGTACTGCCAGTTGGGTTCCTGGGCGAATCCGCCGATGTTTCCGCAATAGTGCGGATGGCCGGCAAGGTAGAGCAGGTCTCCGGTGGCGTGCACGGAGTAGGTATCCCCGTGGCAGTCCTCTACCCAGCGTGTTTCGAGGTCTGCCCATTTGATGGCCACCACGCCTTCCAGGGTGGTCGCTCGACCGAACGTGTAGCCGCTGGCGTAGAAAGTGTCCTGATCTGTGGCAATGGACGTGATGGAACCAGTCTCCCCGCCATTGCGGACATGCGAGGCTGCCGGATATGGGTACTTCCCGCTGGTCTCGGTGCTCACGACGGCCAGGCCGTTGGCAAAGTCGCTGGTCGAGTTCACCTGCGTGAATTTGCCGCCCAAGGCCAGCTTTGTCCCATCGGGCGACAGCGACATGGACTCGACGTGCCCTCCTGCGACCACGGGCCTGAACGACAGGAGGGCGGCGTCGCTGGCACGCAACGCAGCCGCTTGCTCGCGCCAGGCTTCGCCAATGCGGAAGAACGAACCGCCCAGGTACACCGTGGTATTCGTGGCGACAATGCTGCGCACGGAATTTGAAGGCTGCGGGTCGAATTCCTCGATGCGTTCTCCGGTCACCGGGTCCAGTGCCGCAATGCGCGAAGCGCTTTGCCCGTCCAAGGTGGTGAAGTCGCCGCCAGCGTAGAGCCGGCTGCCGTCCGGCGAGGCAGCAAGAGTGAGAACCTGGGCATTGAATTCCGGAGTGAAGCTGTTGAGCAGTTCTCCGGTTCGAATGTCGTAGGCGAGGATGTTCTTGCGTGTTGCGGTTTGCGTCCCGGCCGCAGCACCTGCAGGACGCGCGGTAGCGAAGCTTCCTCCTGCATATACCGTGTTGCCAATGACCACTTGGCTCCAGACCACGCCATCGATCTGGACGGTCGGGAGGGCATCGGCGGTGACGGTCGCAGGGGTGAGCGGGTCTGACGGATCCGCGGGCACACTATCTGCAAGTGCCTGCGGCGGCGTGGCTAATGCGGCGGCCGCGATCAGCGCGGTTGCAGCAATCATGGTCATGGCCCATCGGGCGATGGCCGGGGCGGATCTGCGGATCATGGCGATACCTCACCTGCGAGCTGTTGGATTTTCTTAGTTGCGCCGGTTTCGAATTCTAGGGTCACGTCAGACTCGGATTCTGTTTGGGCGCTGAAGAGATAGGTGGCAGTAGCCTGTTTGCCTGCCGCCAGTTGTGGAGGAAGTACGGTGCTGCGTGTGTCGGTGAGCACGGCCGCCGGTTCCCTGCCGTCGCCGTAGAACAAGCGCACTTGGGCCTTGCCCAAGTCCAGCGCGGTGACTCCGTCGTTGGATAACTCGATTTCAACCAGTGTCGCGGCCCCGGCGATTTGCCCGATGCCTTCTGCTTCAGACTGGGTTTGCTCGATGCGCTTGATCCGCATCTGCGCATGCGGGCCCGCCTGGACCTCTTCGGCAAGGTCCACCGCCTTGGCTGTGGCAGGCGGCTTGCCAGCCGCTTGGGCGTCCGGCGCCACTTTCTGCGCGTCCTTGTCCTTTTTCCATGTGGACTTCTCTGCTTTCTCGGCAGGAGCAGCTGAATCCTCGGATTTTTCAGCGGCTTTGCCCGCCTTGGTGGCGGGCGCCGCCAAGGCTGATTCGTGCAGCTGCTGATCGATAGTCGCCAATGTAGTTTCGGCTGGTTCCCCAGGCATGGCCGCTTGCGGCGAAGCCTGGGGTTCTACCGTGCAGGACACCAGGGCGATTCCCAGCAAGAGCAGCATCGGAACGATGCGCATCTTGGCTGGGACATGGCCGAAGGCCGGAGGTTCTATTGCTTGTGCGCGTTGCATGATCTGTCTGGTTCTGCGCTCAGGCCCGCTGGACCTGCATAGATGGCGAGCTTAATTGCCCTAAGGCCACTCTGAGCTTGGTGCTGGAAGTATGCACGGTGTAGGGGAAGTACTCGACTCTCACCCCGACGGTTGCAAAGAGCTCTTCTAGTCCTTTTCCTTCGCGGGTGCCCTTCCAGTCATCTCCCTTGAAGAACACATCGAATCTGACATCCTCCCACGTCAGTAATCGGTTCGGATGAAAATCGAGAACCGCCTCATCCACGAAGCCTATCGAGGAGACGATATCCAGTCGTTCGCTTTCCGGTATCACCGGCCGTTTCCCCTTGGTTTGGAGCAGCCTTTCATCACTGACCACACCGGCAATCAGATAGTCGCATCTGGACTTGGCTTGCCTGAGAATATTCAGGTGCCCGACGTGGAACAGGTCGAAAGCACCTGCGGCGTACCCAGTGATCATTATTTTCCCCAATTTCTCATGAACCAGTTGCTGATTCGATTCCCCATAGCATCCGGGCCATCCCCATGGCCTGGACGCTTTACTGTTTCCCAGAATTCTCGTGCCAGCCTCAGGCGCGGCGGCGGCCAATTTCCGCAGACGGTTCTGCGTCAAATTCCACCGAAGGCTCTCCGGCACCGGCCAAATCCAAGCACAGCTTTTCGTAGGCCCGGGCAACATCGTCCCAGTCATAGTCGCTAGCGCGCTTTCGTGCGAGCTGGGCGCGTTGGCGAACGGCATCGTCCTTTGATTCGGTGCGGTCGAAGAGCCTGGACGCGGATTGCGGGTCATTGAAGTATTCGCCGGCTGCCTGGGCCACTTCGCGGTTGAAGTTCACGTCATAGGCGTTGATCGCCGTACCGGCACCCAACGCCCTGAGCAATGATGGGTTGGTACCGCCGACCGAATGGCCATGCCAATAGGAAAGTGCATGGGCATAGAGCTCATCTAGCAGCTGCTGGTCCCATACCCCGCCTAGGAAGCGGACTTGTTCCGTGGCCGCGGCATGAACCTGCTGAGTGTATTGCTCGGCATAGGGCGCCGAACCGACGACCACCAGCGGGAGCCTGGCCTGCGACTGGCTGTAGCCACGGACAATCATCTCCACGTGGTTCTCCGGCTCGAAGCGGGCCACTACCAGATGGAACTTTCCGGATTCCAAGCCGAGCTCAGCCAATTTCACTGCAGCAGCCTCGGGAATTTGCGGTGCCCCATAAGTGATGAGCCTCGTTGCCCGCGAGAATTTCGCCGCGTAGTAGTTGGCGATACCCAGGGCATCGGCAATCAATTCCCTGCTCCACCAGACGCAGAGGCGCTCGCATAGCCGGTAGTACTTCTGGCCAATAGGTCCCCACTTGGCCCGTTTCCATTCCAGCCCATCCACGTGCGTGGCGACGGGAATCCTTCCCAAACGCAGCAGCGGGAGCAGCGGGGCATTGGCCGCGTTGAAGACAATCGCCGCATCGGGCCGGTTGAAGAGGGCATGGATCACCGACAGTGCAGTATGGCTCAGCGTCTCGAGGCTCCTTCGCCTCATGGCAGGCAAATGCACCAGCTTCATGCCCTGGTATTCGCTCATGCGCTCGTCTTTGGCAGTGCCACGGCAATATACGGTCACCTCGTGCCCTTGATCGGCCAGGCGGCGCCCTACCTCTTCAATAGCGGTCTCGAAACCGCCATAGCGTGCAGGTACTCCCCTGGTGCCGATCAAGGCGATGCGCAGCTTGGCGCGCGAGTCATGGTGCTCGGTGCGTTGCATTCTGTTCCCCCAAATTTAAACAGCAGAATCAACGTTCGCTTGCTTGCCGCACCAGCGTCGATCCCCAAAATCAACGGCGAGTTCCGGAACATGCCGCAAGCATGCGTTTCTCATCTACCGAGCATATGTGTCGTGCCGTTGCGGCACACGAGTGCACCCGTACTTGCGTTACCCGCGAATTACTTGCTCGGGGGTACTTGGAATACTCACTGGCCACTGGGGAAGTTTCCTCGTCAACCTCGAAGTCCAGGGATCGAGAGAGAAACATCACGATTGAATAACGGTTCATTCCATGCCACCATTTACAGCAGGGCCCGCGTGACCCTTAAACCATCGTCTATATTGAATGAGCAGGGCCTGTTTTGCTGGGGAGCACGGGTTAAGCTCCGAGGATCCTTTGCAGAACCTTTCCCCCAAGAACCTCTTGCCCCTAGGTCCGGATACATCTGGCCAATCTTCCCAGCGGCCGCGCCTGATCGCGGCATTGGCCTTAGCCGCCGCGTGCGGCATCGTCGCCACCTCCTTGAACCCGGTGCCCGTGGCCGCTTCGACCACATTGGTCGCCGATGCCATGAACCGCACAGTTGGCTCCGGCTGGGGCTCTACTTCAAGTGGAATCCCCTACCTAGCCAACAGTCCAAGCCGTTTCGCCGTAGATGGTTCCCAGGGTGAAATTACCTTGGTCCCCGGCAAGCTCAGCCATGCCACCGCCGCCATCAACGCTGCCGACATGCAGGCCGGCGTCGATATTTCCTTCGACTCGCTGCCCAGCACGGGTTCGTCCTATGCGCACCTAGGTGCCCGAAGTACCGCAGATGGCCAATACACTGCTTCGCTTCGGCTGCAAAGCACTGGCAATCTGTCCCTGGAAATTTCACGGACCGTCAGCGGTAAAAAGATCGTGCTCGATTCTCGGCAGATCAGCGCAGCGGCCCGCCCGGGGACTGCGTACCATGTTGACTTCGCCATCACCGGAAGCGGCACCGCGTCGCTCAAGGCCCGAGCCTTCGCAGCTGGCAGCGGAACCCCCGAATGGCAGCTGGAATCGGAAGATGCATCCACAGCGCTGGCCTCGGCCAAAGGCAGCTTGCGCATAGGCGGTTACCTTTCGGCCAGCGCCACCGGCAACTCCGGTCTGCACGTTGACAATCTGGTAGCGCGTTCAGCTACCGAACCGGCGATGCAGGCCCCGGAACCGGCACCTGCCCCATCGCCCTCCCCAACTCCCGAACCTGCACCTGATGCCGAAGGAACCGTTCCCCACTCCGAAGAGGTCAGCGGTGGCGAGCAGGCACCGCAGGCGGGAACCCTGGGCGCCATCCCTTCAACAGCACTTTATGTTTCGTCATCCGGAAATGATGCCTCCGGCGGTACCGCCTCAGCGCCACTGCGCACCCTGTCCAAGGCCATTTCCAAAGCCTCCAGCGGACAGACCATCGTGGTGCGTGGTGGCAGCTACCATGAGTCGGTAGTGATCCCCGCAGGCAAGAGCCTCAAGCTGCGCGAATACCCGGGAGAGACCGTCTGGCTCGATGGTTCCAAGGCAATCACGGGCTTCTCCGCCGCGAGCAATGGATGGGTGAAATCCGGCTGGGACTACGATTTCGATACTAGCCCGACCTACACCCGGGGAGCCACAGACAATACGGCTGAAGCATGGGGCTTCATCAATTCCAGCTATCCCATGGCAGCCCACCCCGACCAGGTATGGATCAACGGGACCAAGCAGATCCAGGTATCCTCGGTTGCCAAGCTCAAACCGGGTGCCTTCCATGTGGACCGCGCCAACAACAAGCTGCACCTCGGCACCGACCCAACCGGAAAGTCCGTGCGCGCTTCTACGCTGGTCAAGGCCCTGAGCATCCGCAGCCGCAATTCCAGCGTTTCAGGTATCAATGTGCGCAAGTTCGCTCCTTCGGTGCCCGACATGGGTGCGGTCACCGCGGAGAAGCCGGGCATCACTGTGCAGAACCTGACCATCGAGGATACGGCAACCACGGGTTTGAACGTCAGCGCTGTGAAGAACACCGTGAGCAACGTGAAAATCCAGCGCAGCGGCATGCTGGGCATGAACGCCGTGTACGCTGACGGACTGGTCGTCAACAAACTGGCCTCCACAGGCAATAACCACGAGCGGTTCAACACTTCGCCTGTCTCCGGCGGGCTGAAGATCGGACGCACCCGGGGCGTGACGGTGAAGGATTCCAAGCTCAACAGCAACTACGGTCCGGGACTATGGCTGGATGAATCCGTCTACGATTCCAAGATCCTGAATAATGACCTGATCTCCAATACCGGGCACGGACTGTCGCTGGAGATCTCCGCAAAAGCAGTGGTGGCCAACAACCGCATCACCAAGAATTCCGGATTCGCCTTCAAACTGAACAACACCAGCGATGTAAAGATCTGGAACAACACCATCAGCGGCAAGAACCGGGTGCTGAACATCGTGCAGGATGCGCGCCGCGCAGCGAACAAGTCCGACCCCGGGCACGATCCGCGCCAGCCATTCCCTGACACCACCATGACCTGGATCAATAAGAACATTGTCGCGAAGAACAACGTGTTCTCCAATACCGGCGGTGGCAACGCAATTCTTGCCGTCGAGGACTACTCGGGCAGCTACACGGCGGAACAGATGAAGATCTCCCTGGCGTCCAATGCCTATCACCGCGTCAACTCCACGAATCCGAAGTGGTCCTCCGTCTGGTCCAAAGGCGCTGGAAACCCCGCGGTGTTCACCACCTTGCCGGCCTTCGCCAAGTCCACCGGACAAGAGCTGAATTCCTTTGAACTCACCTCCAGCACGGTGCTGAGCAGTACCAATAATCCGACTACCAGCGTTACGGGCAAGAACAGCCAGGCTACCGCATTGCCTAGCGATATTGCCTCCCTGATAGGACAGGCCCCCGCTTCCAAGCGCATCGGCAGCTACCCGCGCTAGGCTCCGGGCCACCCCGGCAGTACAAGCAACGGATCCCGGATCGGCAGTGTGCCCAGCCGGGATCCGGTGCATTCGGGTTCAGTTGCCCATCGCCACCGGCGGATCCGGCGGCTCCGGCGGCTGCTTGCGCTGCAGGGGTGCAGCGTGTTCCCAGTCCAAGGCCGCTCGGCTGCTGGCCGGTTCCAGCATCAGGGCGAACACCAGGAAAATCAGGAATAGCGCACCGGCATCTACCAGCCCGTTTTCCATCACGCTGCGGATGATCACGAATGCCAGCAGCGGGAACAGCAAGCTGCGCAGCCTGCTTGAACGCAATGCGGCGAAAACCGTCAGCAGAACCCAGAAAGCCACAAGCAGCGTTCCGATGATTCCAGTTTGCGCCAGCAAGGAAATCCACGAAGAATCGAAAACCTGCTCGTCCCAGTACTGCCCTTCGACAGCAATGGTCTTCTGGCTCAATCCCGCACCGATCCATCTCTGCCATGAATCATTGGGCAGGTTCAGCACTACCGACCAGCTGATAGTCCGGGAGTTCAACGTCATCACCGAGGCACTGTCCTCGCGAGCCATCAGATTCTGCAAAACCGGAGTCAGGAACGCAAGGTAGAACACCAGCGGAAGGGCCGCCAGCGCCGCCACGATGGTCTGCAACGGGATTCGGCGGAGCATCAGCAGCATGCCAGCTGCCGTGCAAGCAGCCGCGATGAGAGCGGTACGCGACTCGGAGAGCAGAAGGATGGCGCTGAGCAACACCAGCATCCCCACGTGCCACCACCGCACGTGCGCGCGCAGCGATTGGTGGAAAAGAACCAGTGCCGGGATGCCGGAAAGCAAGGCAATCTCATTGGGGCTCAGCGGAGGGATGCCGCCTGTCAGGCGCCCGCCTCCGCCCAGCGCCAGCCCGGTCCCCGCGCTGATGATGCCCACCGCGGCCAAACCGACGCACATGGCCAGCAGCACCTGGTGGGCCGGGAAAACCCGCATGATGAACAGCACTGTCGCTGCCAGCATCGCCACGCGGATCGCGATGATGGCCGAGGCCATGACATTGCCTTCTGCCATCGCCCCGATCACGCTCAGGGCCAGAACCGGAGCGAGCAGCGCGATACTGCGCACGCCTACCGGCTGACGGGCCCCACTCCACATCCACAGCAGGATCGCCCAGCACAGCACGGCGCCTTGCAGCAGCGCCTTGAGCACGACCACGAGGTCCAATCCGCCGGTGAACAGCGTTCCCTGGCGCCAAGCAACCACGCTGAAGACCATCAGGATCCACAGCAGGTTCAACTGCCACAGACGCGGAACCCGGTAGCGCCGTGGCACCGGAATCTGCTCCGCCGGCGTCCAGGACGCACTGACGGCCGGAGGCATGATCAGGTACCCCGCCGGTGCCGGAAGCGCGAAGGCTTGCGCACCAGCACCAGCCCGGTCGCTCCGACTCGCACAGCGTTCAGCTCCTGCAGGGCATCGGCAACCTGTCGGTAGGTGGTTCGCCGTTCACGTCCGGTGAGGATCACGCAATCGCTGTGCAGGGCCACTGCGGTGGCGTCCACCGGCTGGCCCTCCATGCTGGCTACGAAGATCACTACATCGAAATCCTCTTCGAGGGAAGCGATCAAGCTGTCCAATCCGGCGAACACATCGAAACGGCGCAGCGTTTCAGGTTGCGGTCCGGCAGGGAGGTAGCCCATCGGCACCGATTCGATATGAGTGAGCGCATCATGCAGCTCGCTGGTGCCAGCGAGCACTTGGGCCAGGCCCGTTCCACTTGCCTCGTCGCGGCGCAGCGGCTCCAGTTGACGGTCGGCCTGCACGATCACCGAGCGCTTGCCCATGGCCGCCAGGGTCTGGGCGAGCTGCTGCCCATCGAGAACCGCATCGGCACGGGTACTGAGCACCAGGATGCGTTGCGGCAGGCGCCCGTCATTGGCCATCAGCAGGTTCGATACCAGCTGGCGGTAACCGACCTGGATGCCGGTCGGGTTGGCACGGGCTCCGTCCTTGGACCGGGCCGCCACGGTGCCCAGCACGCGCGTGCGCAATTGCCGTTCGGCGTCGCGGCCGCGCAGGATCCTCGGATCCAACTTGTGCAGCGCCAGGGCCAACAGCAATCCCAAGCTGGCTCCCGAAACCAGGCCCAGGGCCAGATTCACGGATTTGCGAGGCGCGGTGGCGTACTGCGGTGCCGCGGCCGGCACGGACAGCTCCGCTTTGACTTCGAGCTTCTTGGGGTCGGTGTTCTCCAGCTTCTGGATGGACTCCGCCAGCAACCCGGCAGCCGTATTGGCGATGTCCGCGGCCTGCTGGGCCTCCGGGGCCTTCGCCGTCACGGCCAGCAGCACGGTATCGACCGGATTGGTGGCGTTCACATTGGATTTGACGTCCTGGAAACTGCGATCCAGATCGAGCTCGCGGATCACCTGGTTGATCAGCTGCGGATCATTGACCAGCTGCGGGTAGGACCCCACTCGCTGCAGCGCGAACTGGCCACGGGCATAGGCCGTGTCCTGGCTGGAATTGACGCTGACGAACAAGGTCGACTTCGCGGTGTAGACCGGGGTCATCCCCAGGGTGATGGCGATGGAGGCGAGTATCCCGGCAAGGGTGCTGGCCGCGATCCACCACATGCGGGTTCGCAGCACGAAGAGGAAATCACTCAGATCCATGCCTGCCGCCTCCCGATGCGCATGCTGTCCCCAGCCCAATTCCGGTGCAGCTGGCCAGGTGCGATGTTCTTGGTAATCAAGCGCTTTGGCCAAGACCCTTCACCTCCCGGTACCACTTGCCCAGGGCCAGCGCCAGGAAGCCTGCGTTGGCCAGCAGCAGCAGGACATACACCGGAATGAACACCGATGGCAGCCACAGCGTCAGGAAGGCCAGGCAGATCAGGCCGAAGTCGGTAGGCACGACGGCCAATGAATACAGGGCCGAGCTCTTGCCCTGGCCCTGCAGGTAGTGCCCCGTTCTCCCGGAGTTCAGCCGGCGCAGCTGATCGGTAAGGATCATGGAGAAGAACAGGCTGCAGGCCACGACCTGGTAGGCAATGGGCACCAGGTACCAGGCGCCTTCTACCGGGTAGAACCGGTACCACGAGATCAGCACCATCGCGTGCAGGGCGGCGGTCTTGATCGCGTCGACAATATGGTCCAGCCATTCGCCGGCAGCGGATCCGGAGCCTTGGAGGCGGGCCAGCTGCCCATCAGCAGAATCCAGCGCGTAGCCGAGCACCAGCAAAGCCGTGATCAGCAGCGAAGAGCCGAAGGACGGTTCCAGCAGCGCGATCACCGCCAGTCCGCCAGCCGTGCATAGAGCGCTGATGCCGGTGACGCCGTTGGGCGTTAGCCGAAGCAGATAGGCCAGTGCCGCCAGCCGGCGGCCCAGTGGCCTGTTGACGAAGCGCGAGTAGGCTGGCGCTCCCTTATTGGTTTTCTGCCGCTGGCGCAGTTCTGCGACTGCCCAACGGTATCCTTGTTGTTCTTGCAGCATGTGAGTCCTCCCCAGTGAACTCTTATGTGCTTGCGGCCGCGATCGGCCGCAAGCGCCCCCGATATTCAGCCCTGTCCCCAAGCACCGCATTTGTGCAGCGCATCCCCAGGGGACAACCCAAGCTGAGTACAATCTAGTTCATTTCCCTTGTTCTATCCATCGAATTCCCATTCCTAGGCGAAGCCGCTGAGCCAGCGCTCGCGATTCGCACCGCATTGGCGCAACGAACCGCGAACGGCCGGGCTCATTCGGCGATTTCCCGCACCTCCAGATCATCGAACCCGCCGTTGACCGGCGCGTTACCCGCCGAGCCGGAGAGGTAGACCGACAACCCCAAACGGCCTTCGGCCTGCAGTGCGGCGGTGGAGTCGGTGGCGTTGAGCTGCCAGTTCACCGGCTCATCCTGGCCTTGGTTGTAGGCCTTGGCCCGCAAGCTGGTGGAGCTGCTGCCCTGAGCCTGCAAACGCAGCCACACGGCCTTGCCCGGCGAACCGTCTACCTGGCCGATGACGGTCTCGGCGCTCAACGCACTGACGCTGCCGGAGACGACCTTCTCCAGGGTCACCGCCACCGAGCCGTTGGACAGGAACCTGACCTTGGCGCGGTACGCCCCGACGCCAGGAATATCCCGGATGGTCACCGTCTGGTAGATGCCTCCGCCGGTGGCAGCCTTGTCGCGGCTGAGCTTGATGCGCATGTCGCCTTCCCGTACCGTGGCTGGCAGCCACGACAGCGGTCCACTGCCGGCGGAGGACATGCGGATCGTTCCGGTGCCTCCGGCCACGCTGAAGTTGGACGATGAGCCTTGCCGCGCCCAGGTTCCCCCGGTATCGGCGTCACCCCAGCCATCGGAAACGGTGCGTCCAAATGCATCTGAGACCAGCAGGGCCGGTTCGGCGACGACCGCGACCTGCACTTGCTGGACCAGTTCGGCACGTGCGCCGTCCTCGTCGGTGACCACCAGCTTGATCTGATAGTTGCCTGGCTCGGCGTACTCATGGGAGGCATTCTGGCCGCTGGCGGTGTTCCCGTCTCCGAAATCCCATGCGTAAGTGGCAATCTGGCCATCAGCATCGCTGGAGGCGGCGCCATCGACCTGGACTTCAAGTCCGTTCACTTCCAGGGCGAAGGCCGCCACCGGTGCCGAATTCTGGACATCCACTTCGGTTTCAGTGCGTGATTCCAGTCCGTTCCCATCGCTGACCGTCAGGGTGACCGTGTACCGGCCGTCCTCGGCGTAGCGATGCTGCGCGGTTTCTCCCAGAGCGTTCTGCCCATCGCCGAAGTCCCACTGGTATCCGGTAATCGGCGTATCCCCGGCCGTGCTGCCCGAGGCATCGACGCCCAGTGCGAGTCCGCGTACCGCGGTGCTGAACTGCGCTTGCGGACCTTGGGCGGCGGCAACCGTGGCCACCTGGCTGATGGTGCTTTCCCGCTCCCCTGCCTGGACGGTCAGCGTCACCGAGTAGGTGCCGGCCGACTCGTAGCTGTGGTTGGCCGCCACTCCGCTGGCCTGGGTTCCATCGCCGAACTCCCACAGGTACCCGGTGATCTCCCCGCCGGCTGCCGGAGGCAGCGAATCGGAGGCGTCCACGGTGATCGCGAGCTCATCGGCTTCCCAGGTGAAGGCCGCGGTCGGATCCAGTTCGGCCGGGTCCTGCACGGTGACTTCGCTGGAAGCGGTGCCGGTGGCGCCCTCGTTGTCGGTGACGGTCAGGGTCACGGTCTTGGTGCCGCTGCTCGAGTACTGGTGCATGGCTTCGGCCCCGGTCCCGGTGGTCCCGTCGCCGAAGTCCCATTCCCAGGACACGATCTGCCCATCGGCATCCTGCGATGGAGCGGCAGTGAAGACGGCGGCCAGTCCGTCGACGGTGGATTCGAAGGCAGCGTCCGGTGCCGTGTTCGGCACCTTCACTTGCACCGAATTCGCCACCGTGCCGGTGGCCCCGTGCTCATCGGCCACCACGAGGGTGACCTCGTAGGTTCCCGGTTCCGCGTATTCGTGGGCGGCTTCGGCCCCGGAGGCCTCGGTCCCGTCGCCGAAGTCCCAGGCATAATCCAGTTCCCCGCCCTCGGGGTCTGCGGAGCCAGCACCGTTGACTTGGATGCCCAGGCCGTCAACAACCACTTCCATGGCCGCGAGCGGAGCGGAGTTTTCCACCGTCAGGATGCTCTGCGCCTGGGCGGTGGCCCCAGCGCTGTCTGTCACCGTCAGGGTCACCGTGTACTCTCCGCCTGCGCCATAGGCATGCTCCACGTCCTGGCCGGAGACCTTCTGGCTGCCATCGCCGAAGTCCCATTCGTAGGACAGCTCTCCTTGTTCCGGATCCTCGGATCCGGAACCGCTCAGGCTTACCTTCAAACCGGTCTGTTCGCTGGCTATCGCGGCCACCGGCGGCTGGTTAACCACCTTGGCCTCGACCTGCTGCGTCTTCGTGGCAGTGCCACCGCGGTCATCGGTAATGGTCAGCACCACCGTGTAGGTGCCGGCTTGGGCGTATTCATGAAGCACTCCTTCGGTCTGCACGGTGGTGCTTTGCCCGTCGCCGTAGTCCCAGGCGTAGCTGGCAATGGTGCCGTCGGCATCGGTTGATCCGCTGGCGTCGAAGGCCACCGCCAGACCTTGGCTGGTGCTGGTGAAGTCGGCCACCGGATCCTGGTTCGCCTCGCCGGCAATCCCGTAGTGCTCATTGACCTCGGCTTGGCTCAGTGCCCTGGCGTAGACGGCGGCCTCATCGATTTCGCCATCGAACCATGCGGAGCTGGCTCCGGACCATACCCGGTCCCCGCCAATGCGCCAGTAGCCGTTGAACGGCTCGGCCGCGGTTTGCGGGTTGGTGCCGGTGAGCGCGCCATCGACGTACAGCTTCATGCCCTCGCCGGACAACGTGGCAACCAGATGATGCCAGTCCCCGTCGTTGTAGGCACGGCCGGTGGTGACCAGATTTTCAGCTCCGGTGTAGACGCCGAAGACCAAGGTGCCGTCATTGCGCATGTAGACATGCCGGTCATAGCTGGAGGACAGGCCGCTGGCCGCATTGCCGAAACCGATGATCTTGCCTCCATTGCCCGTGGTTGTCCGGAACCAGGCCTCGGTGGAGAACACTGTCGGGTTCTGCACCGCCCGGTTCGAGACCACCGCGGCATCGGACTCCCCGAAGCCCAGCGATGTGCCGTGGCCGATGGCGGAATCTTCTGCGTAGCGGACCGGGCCGTTGATGGTTCCGTCGTTGCGGGCGATGGTGCTGTCCGTGGCCACGTTGCCCCCGGTTTCATCCAGGCGCCAGTACATCTGCGGTTCATCGCCGTACACCGCGATGCCGTAGGCATCGGCTGGAGGCTCGGGAATGTCCGCAGTGCGCCCGGTGGATTGGAAGAGCTGCAGCACGGTGGCTGCGTCAATTTGCTCATTGAAGATCGCCACCTCGTCCAGCTCGCCGTTGAAGGCCTTGCTCGATGGCTGGTTCGGCCAGCCGTTGAGGTTGTCCCCGCCGATGCGCCACATGCCGGAGTAGGCCTGGCCGCTGCTGGCATCGGTGCGTTCGGCGACCTTCAGCCCGTCAACATACAGGTGCATTCCGGCTTGGCCCAGTGTTGCGGTGAGCTGGTGCCACTGCCCGTCGTTGTAGCTCGCCGAGGAACTGACCGTTGCCGCCCACCCCAGCCATGTGCCAAAGTGCAGGCGTCCGGAATTGTCCATCCAGGCATGGCGGTCGTAGCTACCGGAGTCGCCGGTGGCCGAGCTGCCATAGCCGATCAGCTTGCCGCCCTGGTCGCTCTCGGTCTTGAACCACAGCTGGGTGGTGAAGGTGTCCGGCGCGGTCGCGGCATTTCGGCTCGCCAGCGACTGCCCGCTGAACCCGCTGGCATCATCGTCGCTGATCGCACCGGGCAGGCCGCGCTGCAAGACCGCGCTGGCGTCGGCATCGACGAAACCGATGTTGTCAAAGGCTACGCTGCCATCGGATTCGTTCAGTGGATAGTAGATATCCGCGCCGGTCTCTCGCAGGACCTGCGTATACGGACTCTCGGCGCTGTTGCTGACGGTCACCGGATCCGAGCGCGGACCGATGTAGTTATTGCCCCACGGGTCCGAGACGCGTACCCGGTAGGTGTGGGTGCTGCCCGGAGGCACGCTGTCATCGCGGAAGCCCAGCGACTGCTTTTTCCACCAGATGGAGGACACGTCCTGGCTGTCGATGGCGGTGAGCGAATTATCGCGCAGCAGCTCGTAGGTGAGCGTTTCGTCATCGATATCCCAGGTGGTCGGCCAGGCCACGCGCACGGAGCCGCTGCGTTGGGAGATCGCCGACGGCTTCAGCTCCGCGGTGTACTCGGGCCGTATCGAATTCGACGACAGCGACCGCTTGGGGAAGACAGCCAAGCCCTGCTGGTTGGTGTTGTTCAACCTGGTGAACTCGCCGCCGAGAACCAGGTAGTCCCCGTTATTGTCCATGGCCCAGCCACCTTGGTACTGCCCGGTGTAGGTACCGGTATTGATCGAGGGATACCAGTGCAGCAAGGTCGGGATTGGCTGGTTGCGCACCAGCGAATTATTCGACGGCGCAGTGGCATCCGTACCGGTGGCGAAGGCAGTCTCCGCCAGCGCGCGCTTCCAGATCATCGGATTCTCCTCGGGGAACCCGTTGACCGACGAGCAGTCGTGGGCGTGCGGGGTCGAGTAGACCACGTCGCCCATGATGCTGATCGATGAGGTCGATCCATAGCAATTATCGAGCCAGATCAGGTCTCCGGTGGCGTAATCGGCGGCAAATCGGCCGTCGAACCAGTGCCAGCCCATGCCGTTGTTCGCCGCGTAGATGACGCCGTTTTCCAGTTTCAGGTCCACGACCCATGCACGGGCATTGTCATCGATCCGCGCCGGGACCGGAGTGGAGCTCCATGCCGCCTGCTGGCCGGTGGTCTCATTCACGGCGCCGATGCCGACCTTGGGCTCGTTGTTGATCGTCTGGAAGCGTCCGCCAATGACCACGCGGTCGCTCTGGTCGGTGGCGATGATGCCGTGGACGATATCATCGGTGGCCGGTGCCCACGCCTGAAGTTCCGCGTTGGCGCGGTTCAGCTTGGCGACATTGCGCCGGGTCTGGTTGGCCACGGAGTTGAAGGAGCCGCCCAGGTAGACAGCGTCGCTGGTCACTGCAAGGGTTTCCACGGACCCGCCCACGCTGGCGGAGAAGGAAGTCAGCGCCCCGTTGGAAGTGGTGAATTCAGCGATCTTGCTGCGGGCTTGGCCGCTGACGGCGGTGAACTGTCCACCTGCGTAGAAACGGCTTCCATCCGGAGAGAACTCGATATCCATGACTGGAGCGTTGAAGTTCGGGTTCCAGGGCAGGATCTGCCCGTTGGTGATGTTGAAGGCCATGGCGTTATTGCGAACCACTTCCCCGGCGCCGCCAGGATTCGCACCGCTTGGCCGTACCCGGGTGAACGAACCGACCACATAAGCCACATTCCCGCGCACACGCAGGTCCCAAGCCACCCCGTTCAGCTGCGGGGTAGGAAGATGATTTGCGCTGACCGTCTCGGGCAGCTCGATTTCCTCTTCGCCAGCGGCTGTCGCCGGAATTGCGCTCAGGCCGGCAATGACCAGCACAGCCGCGGCGACCGAAGCCAGCACCCGTGTGAATCGCCGCACGGGTGTGCGCCGGCCTGCCGTTATCTGCTGCTCTTCCATGTCCATTCCGTTCATTGTTGATACCGGGGCTTTGCCAAGTCAGCGCTGCTGGGCGAATCGGCCCGCTGGTTGCCCCTGCCGGGGCAAGTGCACGGCAACCGATTTCTGCAGCCACCGCCGCATGGCCAAGCCGCCGGCCAAGGCACCAGCGGCGGCGGCCCACGGAACCAGCCGGTAGTCCGAAGTGAATACCAGGACCGAGGCAATCAGCACCACGGACAGGATGCTGTCCATGAACCTGATAGCAAATACCGGCCGTGCATTCTCGTGTACCGCAGCCAGCAGGCCATACGGCGTGGATGCCGCCACCGCGCTGGCATACGCCAGCCACCCGGTAACAGCAAGACCTGACGGGCGGATGCCCGTCAGCAGAGGTCCGCCCCAAGGCAGCAGCACCAGCCCAATGGCCGCGCAGCCTGCGGTGGCCAGCAAAAGCTTGAGCACCACCGAATCAGTGTTCTTCAGCTGGCGCCAAGGACCGGCATCTCGGTCGCGGGCCAGCGACGCAAACAGGTAGGCACAGGTGCCGGTGACCAGCAGCATCGCAGGAGCAGCATAAAGCCTAGCCGCCTCCAGCGCGCCGGCTGCGGCGAGGCCGATCAAGGCGGTGACGAGCACGCGCATCACGGTCAGCTGGGCCGGGCGCAGTCCTTGCAGGGCAGAGCGCCAGATTCCGAATCTGGCCACAGCCCGGATTTGCGCCGGACGGCGGGCCGGCGTTTTTTCGCTGTTTGGCAGGCGCAGCCAACCGAAGGCGGTTCCGGCGCATTGCCCGGCCAGGACCGCCAAGAAGAACGCTTCCAGCGTCAGGGTGGAGAAGACGCCGAATCCCAGCAGCACCATGCTGGTGGTTCCCAATACCACCAGGTCCACCGCGATCAGCTTTCCGAAGCTGAGGATCACCATGTAACTGCGCCGAACCAGCTCTTCAGCGACGTAGGCAACCACTGCCAGGCCGTAGAGCACAGCTCCGAGCAAGCCCAGCTCGGTACCCGCCCAGCAAAGCAACGCTCCGATGGCCCCCAGGGACAGGGCCAGCAACGCGAGCCAGAAGCGCAGTCCGGCCCGCACATGCGGATCATGCCGGTCCAGTACCGTCAGCGAGTCGCCGACAAAGCCGGAGATGACGGCGGCTGCAAGGATCAGCGCTCCGTAAAGCGTCGAAATGAGGCCCAGCGCCTCCATCCCGAGAAGCTTGGCGGCCAGCATCAGCACAATCAGGCTCGTCAGGGACTGGATTGCCTGTGCCGTGGAAGATGAAGCTACACCGGCAACCTTGTTCAGCAGGGTTCTGGCTAGAGTCATTTCTTCTCTGCCTTCAACGTGAACAACCCTGGAGCGTGCTGGTTGTCCAGATCCACCTGCACCTTTGCCACGGCGCCGGCATCTTGGACGATGAAGGCGTAGTGGGCGCTGGCCTGCTTTCCTGCCTCGATCGTGCCAGAGAAGTCATAGGCCTCGACCTCGCCGTATAGCGGCAGTGCTGCCTGCTGGCCCTTGCCCGGCACGAGGTTAATGATCACACTGGAGATGTCCAGTTCCTCACCGGATCCATTGCTAATCCGGACCTCGTACACCCGGTATTTCGCTCCGGTGAAATAGCCTGGTCCCTCGCTTTTCACGATGCCATTGCCGATCGCGGCAACCGTGACGTTGACGCCGTCCCGATAGCTGGCTTGTGTCGCATCCTTCATATTCGCCGACATGCGGTCTGCGGCCCTGACTGCTTCACCGGAGCGCTTCACCACCGGCAGCTTTCCATCGCCGGCTTCGAAGGCTATCCCGCTGTAGTCCGCTGGCTTCTCTACTTCGGGTGTTGGCTCGTCGCTGGGCACTTTGGTAGCTTCCAGCTGCGGCGCACTGTCTTCCGGTGCCTTCGTCGGATTGGCCTGGGGCTTCCCAGTTGGCGGTGCGTACGGTGATGGTGCTTGTTCTTGCGGCGCCGCATTGTCCAGCTCGCTCGCCTGGGGCGCAGCTGAAGTGCACGCTGCAAGCAAGAAGATCGACGAGCAGAGCATCGCCAGCGTTGACAGAATTCTTATCCGTCCGGCGGGTTTCGTGGCAAAGGAGTCGGCGGCAGCTGGGGGGCAAGTCGTGTTTTCGCGCGACTGACATGCCGCCGACTCCGCCTCATGAGCCCACCCGGAACTCGCAAGCGGGAATTCTCCCGCGCAGGAAATCGGATGGACTGGTTGATGCGCATCCGGCGGTGTCCCGCCAGAGCAATTCTTGTTGATAGCCCGAGTGCTTCCAGGCTCATGTGCTCGCAACGAACGCATTTTCTGATCCCCCACAGAATCCGTACTGCTTTGTTTTCGAACATTGGTTGCGCTTGGCACCCGATGAGAGGTAGCGCATGCTTGCGGATCCTGGCTGCAAATTGATCCGGCCCGATATCTGCTTGTCCCAGTGGCCCTGCCACGGCGTGCCCGCGGGCAAGCTGCAAGTTCTCATCCTGGCTCCTAGTAGGCACCGTCGGGCTTGATCATGACCTGGAAGGTACGCCAGATCAACCGCAAATCGCTGAGCACGGTCCAGTTCTCTGCGTAGTACAGATCCAGCCGCACGCTTTCCTTCCACTCCAGGTTTGACCGTCCGGAGACCTGCCAAAGTCCGGTCACCCCCGGCTTCAGCAGCAACCTGCGGCGGGCCTGGCCCTCATAGGTTTCCACTTCGGCGAACAGCGCCGGACGGGGTCCGACCACCGACATGTCCCCGCGCAGGACGTTGAGGAACTGCGGCAGCTCATCCAATGAATGCTTGCGCAGCCAGTTGCCGCACCGGGTGACCCTCGGGTCGTCTTTCAATTTGAACAGCGGCCCTGCCCCTTCATTCAGCTTTTGCAGGGCGGCCAATTGCGCTTCGGCATCGTGGACCATGGTGCGGAATTTGATCATCTTGAAGGGGCGGCCGTCCTGTCCGGCCCGTTCTTGGAGGAAGAAGATCTTCCCCGGGCCCTCGCGCCGGATCAGCAAGGCGATCACCAGGAAAACCGGTGACAAGGCCAGCAAGGCGAGCAGCGAGAAGACGATGTCGAAGCCGCGCTTGCAGAGGTATCGCGCTCCGGTGAACTTTGCCAGTTCCACATGCAGCAGCGGCATCCCATCCACGGGGCTGGTCCGCACGCGGCGGCTGGCAACCCCGATGATCGAGGAGGCCACGATGAGCCTGGTCCCGGTGCCCTCAAGCCGCCAGCCCAGTTGCTGCAAGGCTTCATTGCCACCGGGTAATGGTCCGGCCACGATCACCGAATCAGCATGCAACCGCTGGATTTCCTGCTCGATGGCGCCGGTGTCGTAGGCCAGAGGAAGGGTCGGATCGGTTTTGCGGATATCGCGTTCGGCTTCCGGATCCGCCGCGCCGTCCATCAGCGCGCCAACGACCCGGTAGGCGGGCCCGGATTTCTTGGAAATCTGGCGGACGGCGTACGGGACGTCGGTGGGCTGGCCGTAGATCAGCACATTGCTCAAGGCGTAGCCGCTTCGGCTGCGCCAGCTCAGCCACTGGCGACAGGTCCACCTGCTCAGCAGCAGTGCGGGCAGTCCCAGCGGCAAAGAGAGGACCAGGAAAATTTTCAGGCTGTCCTGGCCGGTGAGCACGATAAGTACCCCCATGAAGCCCGACAGTGCCAGCCCCGAATAGACCATGATCTTGTATTCCTGCATCCCCACGGCAACACTTCCCAGCCGGTGGGCCTTGAAGGATAGCAAGCTGGCCATCCAGGCGAAGGTGAGCAGCAACCCGGCCAGCACGTAGTAATGCGTGCTACCCGCAATGAACTGCGGCATCTGCGAGCTCTGGAATTGCGTGATTGCCGGCAAGGAGCTCACCAAGGAAATGACCAGCAGATCAGTGCCGTAAAGCCGACGCAGATAAGCGCGGCCCCGGGCACTGGCGGTACCGGTTTCCTGATTTGTCCTTGGAGGTGCGAACGTCCAGGTGCCGAGAGAAGATACGCGATCTTCGCGCAGCCTGCTGCTAATTTGCGACATGTCTTGTTCCCACCCTGGCTAGCGATTCGACGCAGCAAGGGTGGTCGCAGACCGGCAACACAACGTCAATCATCTGTATTCCCCCAAGAAATAAGCGAGTTCCCCAATACACATGGCAATCGCGCTGTCCCACCAGCCCGGCTGCCGTTCTCGACCTTGAGCCTATGATGCGAATGCATCCGATGCACGAGTGGAAGAACACTCAAAAGATGGCCTGCATATCCTTCAAATACTCACACGGCACTTGGTTCATACTCGCTCGCTACTTGGAAGGAAGTTTCCGGGCATGGAAAAACCCTGCACCGGCGCAGAGGGGTTGCCGATACAGGGCCTTTTCGGGAAGGGACCGGCGGTAGCGCTGGGGGTAATCCTCGCGGATTCGCTGGCCGCCGGCCCCGTTTCAGGGAAGAGCTTCGCCGCCACGGCACCGACCGCGCACCCTACGGATAGGCACTCGTTCGCAAAAGAACGCCTGCGTAAGTCTCCAGCTCCCGCAAATCACATTACCCACCTGTGCTGGGCCGGGCACGGGTGGTACCTACTCCAAGTTTGCGCAAACCGGCACGTGCTACCTGCCGGTTGTACCCGCTTCAAGCCCTGCGTGATCCAATTCCGCGCGCTCGGTAATCCCCAACTTCGAAAATACCCGGTAGAGATGCCCCTCCACCGTGCGCTGCGAGACCGTCAAGGTCCGGGCAATCTGCGCGTTATTCAATCCCTGCCGGGCCAAACCGACGATTTCCGCTTCCCGGGCGGTCAATTCGGTCAGCGCCAGGACACGGGCGATGTACTTTCCCGGGTCCATCCCCTGTTGGTCGATCAGTTGGGCGGCCCGGCGCAGCAAGGCGCCGCAGCGCCGCTGGTCCCCGGACTGGGCGTAGCGTTCGGCCGCCCGGGCCCAGGCCTCGATCACCACCAGGTATTCTTTCTTGGCCAGGGCGTCCTGGGCCAGCTGCTCCAGCGGCTCGCCAAGCTCTGAGCCTCGCAAGTCCATCAGGCGCGCCAAAAACGCCGCTCGCGATCCCTGCTGCCCCGCAGCCAAGGCACGCAGTCTTTCACCCATCTGGGATTCGGCCAGCTCCTGGTCCCCCAGCTGCCGGGTCATGCTGAAAAGGAATTCGCGTTCCACCAGCGGGAAGCACTCCAGCGACTCACCCGGATACGGATGGCCCAGTCCCGCTGCGAAGGCCCGTGCGAAGATGCGCTGCTTCGACGACTCCTCGCCCAGTTGTCCGTTCAGCGAAATCGTACCGCTGGAACTGAAGGACTCGGGCCCGGTGACCAGGGCTTCAGGCACCGGAAAGCCCAACCGGGCCAGCAGCAGCCGGTACAGATTACTGGCCAAGGCCAGCAGTTGAGTGGTGTCCGCAATCTGCAGTTCCGTCACGGCCTCGGCCATTTTGGCCATGGCGAGCTGTACTCTGCCTTGCAGCAGGTGGCTGACGCCGTCGAGCAGCGAGATTGCCCCCTGGTAGTACTGGATGGAACGGAGCCGGGCATGGCGGTAGGAGTCGATGAATGCCGCGGCGCGCTCGTATTGTCCCAAGAACAGCAGGTTCCAGCCAATGCGGAAGAACACCCGGACCTCGTACATGGACTGCGGGGCCGGGTACTCCTTGAGGTCTTGCAAAGCCGGTTCCATCAGATCCAAGGCCTGCTGGCACCGGCCGGCGGACGTGTGCAGGTCGCTGAGCACCATCATGCCGATGAAGCGCACCTGCGCGGGCAGCAGCCGGTCCTCCAGGAATTCTTGCAGCTCGGAAACGCTCGGCAGTGGACCGCGGGCGGTATTGACCCTGAGCCAGAAATCCAGGACCCTGGCCCCTGCGCTATGCAGGGCCAAGAAGCTGGCTACCTCTTCTGCGTCCGCGTGCCCCAGGGCCCGATGCTTCCAATCGTCCAGGATCCGCCCCAATTCGACGCCATCGGTTCCGATATTCGTGGTGACCTCCAGCAGGTAGGCGTAGGCCTGCCCCAGCAGCGCCAGATCGGTCAGCTGATCGATCAGGCGCAGCAACAGCGCGCGCGCGGCATGGTGCCGCCCCATGCTCAGCAGCATCCGCGCTTCGAGCAGCGCTCCTTGCCCATGATGCCGGGCGAGCTTACCCAGGACGCATAGGCGCAGGGCCAACCCGAAATTCAGTTCCCGAGCGGCCTGCTCGGCCAGATCCAGGACCAACTTCATGGGCACCTGCTTACCGGTTTCCAAGGACCACAGCACCTCGCGGGCGTTTGGCTCTTTTCCCAGCGAGACCGCCGCGGTAACCCACAGGTCATGCAGCTGTGCGATGTCATGTTCGGTGGCCAAGGCGCGGACGATCCGCTGCATCAGCTTGGATTTCAAGACCATTGCCGGGCCTTGCTGCATCAGCTCACCGATTTTCAGCAGCCGTTGGTAAGGCAATCCGCACTGCTCCAGCACTTCTGGGGGCTGCGGGCCAGCCAAAGCCAACAGCAACAGCGACTGCTGCTCCTGAACGGACAGGGTCCGGGTGATTTCCCGGCCCAGCGTCAACATTGGCGTATCGATTTCCGGAAGTGCGCGGGCCACGATCCATACCGGCTCGTGGAGCCCGTGGCTCTGCAGCAACCTGTCATCGTGGAAAAGCGTGCCTTGTTCCAGGCAGGATGCAGCATAGGCTTCAACGAAGCTGGGGTTACCGCCGGTGACCACGTCGATCAGGCTCACCGTGCCCTCGGCGAGCTTGCGTCCGATCACGCCTTCGGCCACCGCGCGCACTCCTTTGCGGTCCAGGCGCTGCAGGGCCATGGTGGTGAAGGATCCCAGCTCGGCCAGCGCGCCCAGCGGGCTATCCGCTTCCAACGACCCGCTGCCCAGAGCCAGCACCTTCACCTCGGCGTTTTCCACCAGCAGAGAGAGGATAAAGCAGGACTGCGGGTCCAGGAACTGCGCATCTTCGACGACAACGATATGCGGTTCAAGCTGCCCGCGGCTGGAAAGCAGGCTCCGATTCAGTTCGCGCAGCACGCTCACCGGCTCGTCGATGCTCTCCAGGGCCCCAAGATATGGCGACAAGGCACCATGGGCAACAGTGCTCAAGGACGGCGTGCCATACAGCGTCATGATCGGCTCGCCCGCGCCCGAGGAGGCAAGCACTGCCTCCACGAGGCTTGTCTTGCCCACGCCCTGCTCGCCCAGCAGCAAGACGCCGGCGGGACCTGGCCTTTGCAGGATCTGCAGCAGCCGGTTGTATTCAGTTGGCCTGGTCTTGGTAATCAGTTGATGCTGTTTCATCGCAGCCCTGCGGTACGGCGGCTGGTGCGGTCAAGCGCAGTGAGCTCCTGGCGATTTCGGACCTGGAGCTTGGAATATACCTGGTACAGATGCCCCTCCACGGTGCGAATCGAGACGCCATTGAATTTTGCAATTTCCGAATTCGTTTTGCCAGTTATGGCCATCTTGGCGATCTGGGCCTCACGCTTGGTCAACTCGCGCATCCAGCCCGGCTGCTGTTCGATGGCTTCAAACTGCAGCTCGTCGTGCTGCTGGATCTGCGGAGCCGAGGCCCGCTTGCGGCCGTTGACTGCCCGGGCAAGCTTGCGCTGATCCCTGGCTTCCATTGATGTGACGAACTCGTTGTTCGATGGCACGGACATGAGCAAGTGCCCGGCCTCGACCATGCTGTCCAGAGCCGCTGCCAAGCGCGGCGAGTCCTTGGCCGCCGCCGCGTCTGCGAGCGCCTCCAGATTCTGTCCGACAAGGCCCTCGCAGCGTCTGGCGGCGCTGCGCAGCTGCGGCAGCACCAGCTGGTCTCCCAGCCGCGCGGCGAACCCCAAGGTCAGCGCTTCGAGCAGGGTGTGCTGGCCGCCGCGGGCACGCTGGGCGAAGGTTGCCAGCCGCAGCCTTGCAGCCTGCGGCGAGCCGATTTCGGCCAACGCAAGGCAGGAGAAGACTTCTGCCGCCCAGGAGTAGAAGCTCAGCGGCATCTGCATCGCTCCGGGGGTCCCGTATTCAGGGCATACCAGTGCGGATGCCTCCACCCGCCTCCCGGAGCAAGCCAGCGCATAGGCAATGACCGACCCAATCAGCGCTTCGGTTCCCCGGTCTCCGGCCACTTGCATCTGGTGCAGGTTCGGTTCCAGCAGGCGCAAGGCAGCGTCGTAGTCATTGCCCAGTCCCAGCAGGATCCCCCGCATGATGTCCCCGTAGGAAATGAGCAAGGGACTGATGTACTGCCCTTCGGCCAGGCGCTGGGCGCGGGCTGATGCCGCGTTCCAGACTCCGGAGAGCAATTCGGCCTGGAGCAGCTGGAACTCTATGTCTGCTGCGTCCTCGGAATGGAAATTCGAGACCGTCGGGCCGTTGAAGCGGATATTGCGCAGTTCCCCGTCCACGTAACTGACCAGCTTCATGGCATCGGCCTGTCGCGACTGCGCCGCCCAGCTGGCAGCTTGCAACGACAGGGACCGCAGGTGCAATGACTCGCTCATCCAGCCTGACGAAGACAGCAGTGACTCGCTGCTGCCAGCGATGCTCGTTTCTTTGGTCATCTCGGTGCTGAATAAGGTCGCGAACGTGCTGAGCAGTTCCAGTTCCTGGAATGCGGTATCCAGGGATTCGCGCGGACCGGACTCCCTGACGGCCTGGGCCAGTCCCGCCCTGGCCAGGTCGATTGCTTCGAGTCCGTTGGACAGCTGGCCGAGCATGGCCTGCGCGCGCACGTGCATCTCCACGATGGCCACCCGGGTGCGCGGGTCAGTTGGCCAGCATTCGGCGTGATAGCCCTGCTGCTGGAAGTCTTCTGCCACCCTGAGCTGCGATTCGTAGTCGCCAAGGTCGTTCAGGGATTTCAGTTGCGCAAGGATCCGGGCAGCCAATGGGTCCTTGTGCAGCTTGGCCAGCAGTTCCACACCGTGAGGGTGGGCCTGGTTGCTGGATTCGGCGCGCACGAGCAGGGACAGCAGCGGATTGGATATGCCTACCTTGTAGGCGGCGCCGGGCAGGTACTTGGCCTGGCCACGGTTCAGCAAGCCGTCAAGCTCGCAGGTCAGGCCCGAACGCCGGATGCGGTTGAGTTCCACCGGCCCGCCCAGTGCCAGGGCCCCGAGCAGTTCGCGTTCACCGTCATCGAGCCCATGGACCAGCGAAGCGTGCAGGGCCTGCATCGCTGGCCCGGAATCGAGCGCGTTCATCCGCAAGGCCCAGGTACCGTTGCGCTGCAGCAGCTGGCCGTCTTCGCGCCAGCTGTGCATCAGCTTGAGCATCAGCGAGCGGTTGCCCCCGGCCAAGTAGCACAGGGTTGCCGAGGCGTAGGCGGAGACCCGCCCTTCCAATTCCTGCTGGACGAAAGCGTGCGTTTCCATGCTGCCCATGCGCTCGACGCGCTGGTGCGCCAGCCGGCCCGAACGGTACAAGGCGAACAGGTCCCCAGGAAGATCCTGCACGTGTTCGCAGATCACGAAAAGCTTGATCTTGCCCATCGTGGCCAGCTGGGCGAGCAAGGAGCTGGATTGCTCGTCGATCAATTCAGGCCGCCCGAGCACCACCATTGACGAGCGCTGGTCGGTGCACAGCACCCGGCCCAGCTGGTGGATCAGCTCATGACGGCTCGAAGCTCCGGCCACGTCGACTTGGGCAAGCAGGAATGAAAGCACACCGAAAGGCACTTTCGTGCCGAAGTTGCTTCCGTTCAACCGGATCAGCTTCGGCGGCTCAGCCATCTGGCCCAAGTCGGTTTCCAGCTGCGCCCTTCGACCGCTGCCCGGTGGTCCGGAGACCACAGCTCCGGCGCAATGCGGGTCGTTCAGGACCCTGCCCAAAATGCCTTGCGAAATCCGCGAAAGTTTCGAAGTTGTCTTGCTATCTCCCCGCTGCGATCGAGCATTGCGAGTGCCCGCCAGCGAGAGAATTCGTGAATATTCCATTATTCAAACCGCCCCAATCGGTTCGTTCCCCCAAATTAACCGTGAAAGAATCTGTCAGGACTCTTCCTCGTGTTTCCCCATCCTAGGACTTAAAGGCAGCGAGAACACTGGGTTCGGCAGGATAAATGAAGCTCAGTCACTTTTTCTTCTTTTCCCAGTGATTGCACAACACTTCGCCTTCACTCGGGAACAACGAGTTAGTCCCCATGACTTTTCTAGTTGACTTGGAATAACTCGCACCTTGGGAAGGATTGCCGAGCCTAGATGAGGGGTTCTGGCCGTTCACCTGCCATTCACTGGGACCACACCCGATTTTTACCTACCCGGTTTTTATGGCGTTACGCGATTCTGGCCAAGGAACTGATCCAGCAAGTCGGCTAACGGCTTCGGCGCGAAGCCGGTCGCTTGCAATTTTGCGGTGTCCAGCGTGCTGTTCGCCGGCCGGGGTGCCAACTGCGGCCGGCCCAAGGCATACTCCCGGGTGGAAACCGGCTGCACGGAATCCGGGTCATGGCCGCACAAGGCGAAGACCTCGCGGGCAACCTGGTACCAGCTGGCGGGTTCGCCGCCACCCTGCAGGTGATAGGTCCCCGGGGCGCTGCCGGCATCAATCAAATGCATGATGCCGCGGGCCAGCTCGCTGGCGAAGGTCAACCGGCCGATTTGGTCATCGACCACCCTGGGCGCGATTCCCTGCTCGGCGAGCCGGCGCATGGTAGACACGAAATTGTTGCCCTGCCCGATAACCCAGCTGGTGCGCACCACATAGTTTCTGGTGTGGGCCAGCACGGCCTGCTCGCCGGCGGCCTTGCTTTGGCCGTAGACTCCGAGCGGCGCGATCGGATGCAACTCATCAACCTCGCGTTGCGCGCCATCGAACACATAGTCGGTGGACACATGCACCAGCGGCACCCCCCGCTCGGCGCATCGTGACGCCAGCTGGCGCACGGCCACGGCATTGACCTGCCACGCTTCGGCACTGCCCGCAGGGGTTTGCGCCCGGTCCACTGAGGTCATCGCCGCCGCGTTGACCACGTGGCTGCAATTTGCAAGGTCCAGCGATGCCGCGAAGCCCGGGGACTGCAAGTCGGTCTGGGCGCGGGTATACAAAGCGATCCGTTCATCTGACTTCGCCAGCTGGGCGAAGGCACGTCCGAGCTGACCGTTCCCGCCGAGCACCGCAATTTTCTTGGGCTGCACTGGTTTCGCCTGCGCCAGCGGTGGGTGCTCCTTGTCCGCCTGTGAAACTATGGCCTCATCCAAGCTGATGGGCCAGGGGATGTCCAAATCCGGGTCGGCCAGATTGACGTAGCTGTATTCCAACCGGGCTGGCTCGGTCCAGTGCTCGGTGACCAGGTAGGAGTACACGGTATTCGAGGCCAAGGTCTGGAAGGCGTTGGCCACCCCGCGGGGCACGAAGACCGCTTGGCCTTCGCCCACCTGAGCGGTGAACAGCCTGCCGAAACCGTGCCCGGGACGCAGGTCCACCCAGGCGCCGAAGATCTCCCCAGACAGCACCGAAATGTATTTGTCCCATGGCTCGGCGTGCAATCCGCGAGTGGTCCCGCGCTGGCCATTGAAGGAGACATTGTTCTGCACCGGACGGAAGTCCGGCAAACCCGCAGCCACCATTTTCTCCCGCTGCCAGTTCTCCTTGAACCAGCCGCGCTCATCGCGGTGCACCGGCAGGCTGACCACTTTGAGTCCCTGAATCGGGCTGTCCTCTACCCGTAGCTGTGCCGCGCCGCCCATCAGCTGGCAACCTTGAACGCATCGGCCTGCTGCGCATAGCGCTGCTCGGTCTGTGCCTTGGCCGGCTCCCACCAGGAGCGGTGCTGACGGTACCAGCCAATGGCCTGCTCCAGGCCCTGCACCAGGTCGGTGTACCGCGGCTGCCAGCCAAGCTCGGTGCGCAGCACCGTGGAATCGATGGCATAGCGCAGGTCATGGCCGGCCCGGTCGGCCACCGCATCGAAGTCATCGGCTTTCCTGCCCATCAGCTCCAGAATCAGGGCGAGCACTTCGCGGTTGCTCTTCTCTCCGTCCGCACCAATCAAATAGGTGCGCCCGGTCTGGCCCGCTTCCAGAATGAGCTGCACCGCCGAGGAGTGGTCGCTGGCGTGGATCCAATCGCGCACGTTTGTTCCATTGCTGTAGAGCTTGGGCCGCAATCCCCCCAGGACGTTGGTGATCTGCCGCGGGATGAACTTCTCCACATGCTGGTACGGCCCGTAGTTGTTCGAGCAGTTGGATAGCGTCGCCTCGATCCCGAAGGAACGGACCCAGGCCTTGACCAGCAGGTCGCTGGAGGCTTTGGTAGCCGAATAAGGGCTGGATGGCTTGTAGGGCGTGGTTTCGGTGAAGCGCTGCGGATCATCGAGTTCCAGGTCTCCATAGACCTCGTCGGTGGAAATATGGTGCAGGCGCACACCGTGGTTGCGCACGGCTTCCAGGAGTTCGAAAGTTCCCAAGACATTGGAATTCACGAAGCTGCGCGGGTCATGCAAGGAATTATCGTTGTGCGTCTCTGCCGCGAAGTGGACCACAGCATCATGCTGCGGCACCAGTTCGTTGACCAACACGTAGTCGCAGATGTCGCCAACAACAAGGTTGACGCGTTTGCTGTCCAAGCCTTCCAGCGACTGCCGGTTGGCGGCGTAGGTCATCTTATCCAATACGGTGATTTCACTGTCGGAATGCGCAATCATATGGTGCACGAAATTTGCCCCAATGAATCCTGCTCCCCCAGTTACAAGGATTCTTTTCATCTCACCAATGTAGCCAGTGGGCACCGCGGCCAAGCAGCTTCCTAGCAATTCTCGAGTATGACTACTCTGACAAGATCGCTGCCCGCTTCATTAGGCTCGATAGCCATGAGGGGAATAATTCTAGCTGGGGGAACCGGGTCTCGTTTGCACCCGATCACGCGAGGCATCTCAAAGCAATTGGTGCCTGTCTTCGACAAGCCGATGATCTACTATCCGCTGACCACGCTGATGCTCGCTGGAATCAGGGACATCCTGGTCATCACGACGCCGCAGGATGAGGGGCAGTTCAAGTCCTTGCTCGGCGATGGCTCGCAGTTCGGCATCAATCTGTCCTATGCCGTGCAAGCCCGGCCTGAAGGCCTGGCCCAAGCGTTCATACTTGGCGCCGAGCACATCGGAGGGGAATCCGTGGCGCTGGTGCTGGGTGACAACATCTTCCATGGACCGGGGTTCGGCACCCAGTTGGGAAGCTACGCCGACCAGACCGGCGCGACGATCTTCGGCTACTGGGTCAAGGATCCCAGGTCCTACGGCGTCGTCGAGTTCGATAGCTCCGGAAGGGCCGTATCGCTGGAAGAGAAGCCGCTGGACCCGAAAAGCCACTACGCTGTTCCGGGATTGTACTTCTACGACAATTCCGTGGTTGGCAAAGCCCGGACATTGCAGCCTTCGGCCCGTGGAGAGCTTGAGATCACCGACATCAACCGCTTGTACCTCGAAGAGGGCAACCTCAACGTCACGGTGCTGGCCCGCGGAACTGCGTGGCTTGATACCGGAACCTTCGATTCGCTCAACGACGCCTCCAACTTCGTGCGCACTGTCGAAGCGCGGCAGGGTTTGAAGATCGGTTCTCCCGAGGAAGTTGCATGGCGCCAGGGGTTCATCTGCGATGACCAGTTGCGCACTTTGGGCCGGGAGTTGGGCAAGAGCGGGTATGGCGATTACTTGCTTCAGCTGGCAGAAAACAGTTTCGTCGATCCCCATCATTCAACGCGTCCTGCCGCTATGCCGGCTATCAGCTGATATTCGAGGGCTTCGCGGCTTCCGGACGCCGTTGGCACCCGGAAGCAGTGCGCTGGCTAGCGCGTCGAGCGCAGCGAGAAGAACAGGAAGCTCAAGAACGCGTCGCGTTCACGCAAGGCTTCTGGAATCACGCCTTCGGGCGCATCCTTGGCATACGGCGGCTCCCAAACACGCTCCACCGCGAACCCTGCGGAGATCAGTGCCTTCATAGTTTCATGCAAAGGCCGATGCCAATAGGTCAGTTCGGCAGGCTTCCCCTTGAAAGTCACTTCGTCGGTGTACTGGGTGAGCTGGAAGTAGTCCTTGCCTCGGTGGTTGAACGGGTAGAGAATCGGATGGTTCACCGACATGATGAGCCGGCCGCCGGGCTTGAGGACCCGGCGGACTTCCTCCAGTGCGTAGTCCCAGTCCGGCAAATAGTGGAACACCAAGGAAGCAATGGCATCGTCAAAACTGTTGTCGGCATACGGGAGCTTCTCCCCCAATGTCGCCACTTTCAGGTCGGCATCTTCGCCCAGCCGCTGGCGTGCCAGGTCCACCATTGCCCGGCTGGTGTCGAAGCCCGAGACGCTCGCTCCACGGCTCATGAGCTGTTCCGACAGCGGGCCGGCGCCGCAGCCGATATCCAGGATGTTCCGGCCGGCAACCTCTCCTGCCAGTTCCAAGGTGGCCGGCCGCTCATAGTAGGCGTTCAGCATGCTGAATTCGTTCTCGTCAGCGTAGTCCTGGGCGAAATCGTCGTAGTTGCTTTCCTGTGGCACGGGCGCGCTCCTTTGCATGGTTTTGCCCGAGCCTAGCAAAGGCTTCAACTAATCATTGGGAAAACACTCGACTGATCGAGTAACGCTTTGACTGCAATAGCCGCAATCGATCACAATCGCGTCCAGCCATAGTTTCTATTCCCAGTCCAGATTAGAATCAGCACATGGGACCGATCAGTGCCCATGCTCGTTCGACTTTCCATGGGGAGAAATTGAATAAATTAGTTCAGCGTTCACTCGCTGTCATCGCTTCGGGAGCACTTGTATTCTCCGGTGTCTCCGCGGCCTCGGCCGCTCCGTTGCCCACCAGCATTTCATCTGCCAGCATCGTTGCTGCGAAGAAAAAGGCTCCTGCGGTAACGATCAAGAAAATTGGCACGAAGACTGTCAAGGGTTCAGCCAAGGCAACCATCAAGCCTAGCTATTCCAAGGCAAAGAACGTGAAGATCAAGTCGGCGTTGCTGAAGGTGGTCAAGGGCAAGAAGACCGTCGCCAGCAAGAAGAAGTCCGTCAAGCTCGCAGCGGGCACCTACAAGGTCACCACCACGGTCAAGTACCAGCTCAAGGGCAAGACCTCGACCATTCAGAAGACGCAGACCTTGCTGGTGAAGAAGGCGGCCGCCAAGCGTTCCGTGAAGATGAGCGGGAAGGCGAAGAACTGCCCTGCGGGGTACCCGGTGAAGGGCAACCGCACCGGCAGCCAGAAGGAGTGGAAGTACCACGTCAAGGGACAGCGCTTCTACAACATCACGAAGCCAGAAGAATGCTTCAAGACTGCAGCTGATGCGCGCAAGGCCGGCTACCGGGCTTCGAAGCTCTAAACCTGCCTGGCTGGTATCCGACCCAGCAGACTGAAAAATCGACCTCGGTTGTTTCCCAAATGGGAAGCAACCGAGGTCGATTTATTGTGTGCAGATTATGCAGGCAGCCGCATGATTAGCGGGCTACCGAACCATCTACGTAATCATCCGAGGATGCATCCGAGATCCAGGAGAACAGCGAGCGGAGTTCGCGGCCGGTGGTCTCGATTGGGTGGGCTTCGCCCTTGGCGCGCAGTTCCTTGAACTCCGGAGCGCCGGCCTTCTGGTCTTCCATGAAGCGGTTGGCGAAAGCACCGGACTGGATATCAGCCAGCACAGCCTTCATGTTTTCCTTCACCTCTGGGGTGATCACGCGTGGGCCGGAGACGTAGTCGCCGTACTCAGCGGTGTCGGAGATCGACCAGCGCTGCTTGGCGATGCCGCCTTCCCACATCAGGTCAACGATCAGCTTCAGCTCGTGCAGCACCTCGAAGTAGGCGATTTCCGGCTTGTAGCCAGCTTCGGTCAGGACCTCGAAGCCGTACTGGACCAGCTGGGAGGTGCCACCGCAGAGCACAGCCTGCTCGCCGAACAGGTCGGTTTCGGTCTCTTCGGTGAAGGTGGTCTCGATAACGCCGGCACGGGTGCCGCCGATGCCTGCTGCGTAGGACAGTGCCAGTTCCTTGGCGCCGCCGGTGAAGTTCTGCTCCACGGCGATCAGGTCAGGGATGCCACGGCCGGCTTCGAATTCGCGGCGCACGGTGTGCCCTGGTGCCTTGGGAGCAACCAGTGCAACGTCGACGTTGGCTGGTGGCTGGATGAAGCCGAAGCGGATGTTGAAGCCGTGGCCGAAGAACAGCGCGTTGCCCTCTTCGAGGTGCTCGGCGATCGACTCGGTGTAGACCTGGGCCTGGACCTGGTCCGGGGTCAGGATCATGATGACATCTGCCCAAGCCGCTGCTTCGGCAACCGTAGCTACCTTCAGGCCTTCGGCCTCGGCCTTGGCACGGGACTTGGAGCCCTCAGCCAGGCCGACGATAACCTCGACGCCCGAGTCGCGCAGGCTCAGTGCGTGGGCGTGGCCCTGGGAGCCGTAGCCAATGACAGCTACTTTCTTGCCCTGGATGATCGAGAGGTCTGCGTCGTCTTCGTAGTACAGATCAGCCACTGTAATTCTCCTTATTTGTGCTTCTGGTAAAGAAGTCTTGTGCTTAGGCACTGTTGCTTTCTTCTAAGCTAGGTGCCAAATACCTAAATTTGTAGTTCGTGTCTCTTGAAGTCGTTGTGCGCTTAGGCGGACAGCGTCTTCAGGGCACGGTCGCTCATCGACTTGGTTCCGCGTCCCACGGCCAGCGTTCCGGCCTGGACGATCTCGCGGATGCCGAATGGCTCAAGTACTGCCAGCAGTGCTTCGATCTTCGCCGCATTGCCGGTGGCCTCAACGACCAGCGAGTCCGTGGATACGTCGATCACCGATGCGCGGAACAGCTCCGCGGCCTGGGTGACCTGCAGTCGCGTCGCCGCATCGGCGCGCACCTTGATCATGATGTGGTCACGCTGCACCGAGGTTTCCGGCAGCAGTTCCACGATCTTGATGACGTTGACCAGCTTGTTCAGCTGCTTGGTGACCTGCTCCAGGGAATCCCCTTCGGCGTCCACCACCACGGTCATGCGGCTGATGCCGGCAATTTCCGTGGGACCAACGGCCAGCGAGTGAATGTTGAAGGCACGGCGGGCGAAGAGGCTGGCGACGCGGGTGAGCACGCCGGGAACGTCTTCAACCAGTACCGAAAGCGTATGCTTTGCCATGTCCTAGTCCTCCTCTTCCCATTCAGGGGTCATGCCGCGGGCAATCTGGATCTGGTCGTTGCTGACTCCCGATGGGACCATTGGCCACACCATGGAGTCGGCCGAGACCACGAAGTCGATGACTACCGGACGGTCATTGATTTCCAATGCCTTCTGGATGGTCGCATCGATATCCTCGTCGCGTTCGCAGCGCAGGCCCACGCAGCCGTAGGCGTCGGCCAGCTTCACGAAGTCCGGAATCCGGGCGGTTCCGTGGCCGGTGTTCAAATCGGTGTTGGAGTAGCGGCCATCGTAGAACAGGGTCTGCCACTGGCGGACCATGCCCAGCGACGAGTTGTTGATGATGGCAACCTTGATGGGGATCCGGTTGATCACGCAGGTAGCCAGTTCCTGGTTGGTCATCTGGAAGCAGCCATCTCCGTCAATGGCCCAGACCACGCGGTCCGGCTGCGCCACCTTGGCGCCCATGGCGGCAGGCACCGAGTAGCCCATGGTGCCCAGGCCGGCGGAGTTCAGCCACGAGCGCGGGCGCTCGTACTTGACGAACTGCGCTGCCCACATCTGGTGCTGGCCCACGCCTGCCACGTAGACGCCTTCCGGACCGGTCAGCTCGCCGATGCGCCCAATGACGTTCTGCGGAGCCGAGAGGCCATCGTGGGTTTCGGTGTAGCCGATCGGGTAGGTTTCGCGCAGGCGGTTGAGCAGTCCCCACCAGCCAGCCAGATCCTGCTGGGCTTCGTTCTCGAAGCGCGAGGCGCAGGCCTCGTGCAGCTGCGGGATGATTTCATCCAGCGAGCCGACGATCGGCACATCGGCCACGCGGTTCTTGGAGATTTCCGCAGGATCGATATCGGCGTGGATCACCTTCGCGTTCGGCGCGAAGGTGGAGAGCACGCCGGTGACGCGGTCATCGAAGCGGGCGCCGAGGGTAATGAGCAAATCCGACTGCTGCAGTGCGGTGACCGCAGAGACGGCACCGTGCATGCCTGGCATGCCCACGTGCTGTTCATGCGAGTCCGGGAAGGCACCGCGTGCGGTCAGCGTAGTGACCACCGGAGCGTTGACGAATTCCGCGAATTCCTTGAGCTGCTCATGGGCGTTGGCCTTGATCACGCCACCGCCAACATACAGCACCGGGCGGGTTGCCGAAGCGATGAGCTTGGCGGCTTCGCGCAGCTGCTTGTTGTGTCCGCGGGTGACCACACGGTAGCCAGGCAGGTCGACCTTTGGCGGCCATGAGAAGGTCATGTCGCTCTGCTGGGCATCCTTGGTGATATCCACCAGCACCGGACCGGGACGGCCGGTCTGCGCCAGGTAGAACGCGCTGGCCAGCGTGCGCGGAATGTCTTCCGCGTTGGTGACCAGGAAAGCGTGCTTGGTAATCGGCATCGTGATGCCGACAATGTCTGCTTCCTGGAATGCGTCAGAGCCAATGAAAGCGCTATTGACCTGACCGGTGATTGCCACCATTGGTACCGAGTCCATATTGGCATCGGCCAGTGCGGTGACGAGGTTGGTTGCGCCTGGTCCGGAAGTAGCGATGCATACGCCCACTTCCCCGCTCACCATGGCGTAACCCTGTGCGGCATGGCCGGCACCCTGTTCGTGGCGGACCAAGATGTGGTTAATCTTGGTCGAATCCATCAGTGGATCATAGGTGGGAAGGATGGCCCCACCTGGTAATCCGAAGACGTCTTTGACGCCCAGTTCTTCCAGCGAGCGGACGATGGCTTGTGAGCCCGTCATCTGTGTGGGAGCAACGATATTATTCGGACCCTGTACCGGGTTCGAAGCCTCCACGACGGAAGAGACAGCGGCGGCGGCATCCTTGGTTCGATTGATTGACTTCGCAACCGACGCCGGATTGGCGGGTGTTGAGTTGCTCATCGGGATCCTTTCCATATCTATCTCTTCGTTTGCGCATAAAAAACGCCCCGCGGCCGTCACTACTGACGAAAGGGGGCTTGCGCGTTACCGACGTACTGTCCGTGGTGTTGGACAGTGCCTCAGGCTCCGCGCCTGATAACTAGTAGTACATCGGTGTTTGTTTGCATGCCTCTAGTTTTCTCCACCTCACGGCAAAGAGCAACTAGACACCCTGTTTATCTCATTATATGAGATGGATGTCCAAGCCTTGGACGCGACACCGCAAACAAGACTTGGTTTTTTCGCTTCATAGGCACCAAAAGCGCCTGTCGAAACGGGATTAGCTGGAGACAAGCACCAACTGCCGGGAATGCGCATCGCTCGCGCTGCGCACCCCTTGCTCCAAGGAAGTCCCCTGCCATGCAGTTGGTTTCGCTTGCAGCGTTGAGCCGGGAAAGGCATGAGTTCCGTCGATGGCCACACGGGCGCATGGCTTGGCGACTCAATCAGCATCCTGGCTCATTAATCCCATTCTAGAAGTCAATATGACCAATCAGATAACCCATGACGTGCCGATGACACATTTCGATAAATGTTGCGACTGGTCAAATTGTCCAAAGTTATCGGTAGAGTATTAGTTATGGACAAGCGCCCAGACGAAAATCCAACCCAGCAGGTAAAGGCCCGCCTCCATGAGGCCTTCGACTCGCAGATCCCCAACTTCGCCAGCTACAATCTCGTGGCGGGCACCGGCATCGCCGGCTCCGGAGGGCTCAAGGTCATTGGATATCGGCGCCAACCAGCGGAACTGATTATTGCGCCAGTGAATGCCAGCAGCTTGGAAGCATCCGAGGATGCGATCAACATCAACAATACGAATGTGAACCAGCTCGCCGAGCTCAGCGATGGCGGCTACGAAATCGCGATCTCTTCGGGCCGGGTGTTCCGCTTCAGCATTCCCGAAGCGCCGAGCATCGACTTGCATGTCGATGATGCCATCAGCATTGGTGCCACCATTGACCAGAAATCAGATGCAGAGGACTTCGCTGATTTCATGGACCACTTCATGAACACCATCGAAGGCACCGAGAACTTCGTATAGCCAGCAAGAGAATTCCCGATAGCAAAGGCCATCCCGCCAGCTAGCTCCATTGATAGCTACGCGGCGAGATGGCCTTTTCGCTTACAAAGCCCCGGGATGATTCCCGCGGTAGTCGGAGGCGAGCAGTTGCCCTTCGACGGTGAGGATCTCAACCCGGTCCAATTCGATTGATTCGTAGCCGACGGAGGTCATGACCCGCTCGGCATAGCCGGCAGCACTGCCATCTGCGATCCAATCACTGCCCTCCACCACAATGGCGAGCACGCCCCTGGACTGGAGAGAGCCACCCCACGGTGGCGTACTGGATGGAATCCTCGGCGAATGAATGGAAGCCTGCGGCGCCCTGGCCATTGAGGTACTGGAAGATCTTCTGATCCGCCCATTCCTGGCGCCCTTCGACTTCCTGGAGATTGTCGGCATACTTCGGCAAGGCCGCGATCTGCGGGCTCACGCCAGGAGTTTGCGCGGATGCTTCGAACTGGAGCGGGGCACAGCTGGCCAGGGACGAAGCCAGCACCAGGCCACCGGCAACCACACTGGCCTTGCGCAACGCATCGATGGCCGCGCAGCGCCACTGGATACCGGAAGAAATTACTTGAAGCACCATGCAATCGAGCATAGCCAATGACCGGGACAATTCCACAGGAATCATCCAGTACGGGATTCCACGCCGGCGGCGGGCCCGGAATCAGCCTTGCTCGGCCTGGTACAGGGACATCCCTGCAGCCTGCATCACCAGCCACGGGCTGAAGGCCCACGGAGTGGCGCGCAGGGCTTCACCGAGTTGTGCCGGATCCACCCAGCAGTAGTCCATGACTTCGTCCGGGTTCGCAGTGATTTCGCTGTCAATTATCGCGGTGAAGACCGGGCAGATTTCGTTTTCCACAATGCCCGAGGCATCCACGGCGCGATAGCGGAAGTCCGGCAGCGCCGATTCGATGCGGCTGACCTTGAAGCCGAGCTCATGGGCCGCGTGGCGCGTAATGGCTTCTTCGAAGCTCTCGCCGGGCTGGGGATGCCCGCAGAAGGAGTTCGTCCAGACCCCTGGCCAGGTCACCTTGGACAGGGCACGACGCGTCACCAGCACCTGGCCAGCTTGATTCTGCACATGGCAGGAGAATGCCTGGTGCAGCACGGTATCCGTGGTGTGAACCAATTCTTTCGGGTGCGTGCCAATAGGCTGGCCTTGATCCGAAAGCAAAATGACGTCCATTGAAATCCTTGAATCCCCATCCGGGTCTAGTAGGTGAAAAGTGCCGAAAAGATCAGGAGCATGGTCAGCAGGAAACCGCACAGGTAGTTGATCCACAAGAATCTCTTCCATCCTCGATTAACCGTACCCGAGCTTGCATCGCTGATTCCAAGATGGGGTAGGACGTTGAGCACATAGGCCAGGGCCAGCACCGCTGCCCAGCGGCCAAGGCCCGACAGGCCCACCGCCACGAGCGCTCCGGCCAGCAGGTAGGCGGCCAAGACCAGGTAGATGGTCGTGCGGGCCGACAAGGCGGTGGCGATCGAGGACAGCCCGCCTTGGCGATCGGGAACAATATCCTGGATTGCGCCCAGGGCATGGCTGGCCATCCCCCAGAGCAGGAACGCGCCGAAGACCAGCCACTGCTCGGCCTGCACGCTGGCGCCAGCCAGCACCCACCCGTAGACCGCCGGGGAGACGAAGTGCACCGCGCTGGTCAGCGAGTCCAGCCCGGGCCTTTCCTTGAAGCGCAACCGCGGTGCGGAGTAGGCCAGCACCGCAAGGAGCGACACGGCCAGAACGAGGTTGGCTGCGCCATCCCCGGCCGCCACGAGCACCGCGAGGAACGGCGCGGCGCACAGGACGCAGGCGATGAGCAGCGACTTATGGCTCTGCCTGGACAGCAGCGCCCCCTCGATTCCTCCCTTGCGCGGATTGCGCAGGTCCGACTCGTAGTCGAAGACGTCGTTCACGCCGTACATCAGCAGGTTGTAGGGGAAGAGGAAGAACACCGTGCCCAGGACCAAACGCCAATCGATCCCGCCGCCGGCCAGCAGATAGGCGGCGGCAAACGGGTAGGCGGTATTCACCCAGGAGATGGGGCGTGAGCTCAATACGATTCCGCGGATCATGAAGCGTCCTTTCTGTGGCTGCGGGCACCGAGCAGCCACCACAGCCCGGGAACCAGGAAGACCGCGCAGGCGGCGTAGAAGAAGTCTTCAATCGGGGCCAGGCCCAGATGCACCCCGGACAGCGTCCCGCTGCCGTAGCCGAACAGCCCGGCGTAGATCATCAGGTTGTCGAAGATCGCGGTGAGCACGAGCATCAAGGCCATGGCAGCGCCCAGCGGCTTGGCGACCGAGCGCAGGCGCTGCTTGCTGGCGGCCAGACCGGCGGCAAAGACGGCCATGGCCGCAAATAGGAAGCAGAAGCTCAATTCAAGGAACATGGTTCTCCCCTAACGTGCGCTTGGGTGCTTTCTGGTTCCGGTTGCGCAGCATTCCGGCCAGCACTGGCAGCCCGGTGAAGGCAATCATGGCGCAATAGCACAAGAAGACCAGGAAGAAGACTTCTTCCACAGGGAACTGCTCGCCCACCATGATTCCGGTCATGAGCTCTGATTCCTTGTGCAGGAAGATGCCCTGCCTGATGGCCAGCACATCCCAGAGCACGAAGAATCCGGTGCCCAGCCCCAGGGCCAGGATCCCGCGCACCGGGTGGCGGAAGATGAAGAGCTTTCCCTTCGCGTCCAGCAGCCCCATGCAGGCCAGCAGTGCCAGCAAGATGCCCAGGTAGATCATGCTCCTGCCTCCTGCCGCACCGTGGCCGCGAAGTTTTCGTCCATGGGCCCCGCGGCCTTGATCCCGAGCACCGCTTTGGCAGCCAGTTCCCCGCTGATCAGGCACATCGGCACGCCGATTCCAGGGCGCACGGTGCTGCCGGCATAGTGCAGCCCGCCCACCTTGGCGCTGCGGTTGCCCGGACGCAGCATGGCGCTTTGCCCCAGGGTATGGGCCAGGCCCAGCGCACCGCCTTTGAAGGCGCCGTACTGCTGGAGGAAGTCCCCCGGGCCGATGCTCTGGCGCACTACGATCCGCTCGCGAAGATCCTTGATGCCAGCCCATGCGGCCAGCTGGTCGATGGCCGCGTCGGCCACCGCTTCCACCGCGGCATCTCCTGCCCCATCGGCTGCGCCGATCCCCCATTCGGGCATGGCCGGAGCCGGAACCAGGATGAACAGGTTCTCGCAGCCTTCCGGGGCCACCGAGGGGTCGGTGGCACTGGGCTTGCAGACATAGATGCTGGTTTCCGCCTCCAGCATCCGCCCTTGGCGAATCCGCGAGAAATTCTCTTTCCAATCGGTGGTGAACAGCAAGTTGTGGTGCTCCAGCTGCGGCAGCTTGCCGCTGATGCCCAGGCAGAGCAGCACCGCGCTGGGGCCGGGGTCTTTGCGCTGGAAGCTCTTGGCGGTATGGGTCTGCAGCTCCTCGGGCAGCAAATGGCCTTCCAGGTGGCGCACATCGGCGGCTGCGATCACATGGGTCGCCGGGGTGCGCTGCTGCCTGCCGTGCGCGTCGATCCAGCGCACCGCGCTGACCCGTGGATTTTTTCCTGCGCTGGTTTCAATGGCCGTTGCGGTGGCGCCCAAATGGATGGCCGCGCCGTGTTTCCGTGCCAGTTCGGCCATGGCATCGGCAACGGCAGCGAAGCCTCCCATCGGGTATTTCACCCCGTCGGTGAGGTCCAGGTGGCTCATCAGCTGGTAGAGCGCAGGGGTGCGGCTCGGGCTGGAGCCCAGGAACACCGCCGGGTATCCGAGCAGCTGGCGGATCTCGTTGCTCGAAAAGCGCCGGGCGACATGGCTTTCCAGGCTGGAGGCCAGCAGCTGGGCCAGTTGCGGGGTCCGGCGCAGGATCCTTGGGTGCAGCAGGGAGGTGAGCGAGCTGAAATCGTCATAGAGGAAATGCTCCAAGGCCAATTCATAACCCTCCTTCGCTGTGCGCAGGTACCGCTCCAAGGCTGGGCCGCTGCCCGGTTCCAGGGCTTCGAAGAGTCCGCTGGCCGCAGCGCCGGTTCCGACATCCACCGGTTCTTCGCGGTCCTGGAAGAAGGTGCGGTAGCCGGTGGCCAGTTCGCGCAACTCCAGCTGTTCGCTGGCGCTGGTGCCCATGAGCTTGAACCAGTGCTCGAAGACCTCGGGCATCAGGTACCAGGAGGGGCCGGTGTCGAAGCGGAACCCGTCGCGCTCCAGGCGTCCGGAGCGACCGCCTGGATGCGGCTGCTGCTCGATCAAGGTGACCTTGCAGCCTCGGGCGGCGAGCAACCCGGCGCTGGCCAGGCCGGAGAATCCGCCCCCGATGACTACGACTTCTCTTTGTGCGTGGTTCATCTGCTTGCTACTTCCATTCTTGGCTTGCGGCCGGTGGTGCCCCGGGTGCCCAGCAGCACGCGGGCGGCGATCAGCGCCTTGCGCGGGGCGGAGACCGAGATGCGGGTGCGCAGCAGCTGGGAGGCCGGGGCCTTGTCCAGCTGGGAGTTCAGTTCGCGGAACAGGTCATGGGCCAGGCGCACCGCTCGGGCAGCGGACGGGGCCAGGTAGGGCAGGCCGGCACGGGCCTGCGCAAGGTCCTGCTCGATCTGCGCAACCAGCTTCGCCTTGCTTGGCTCATCGAATCCTGCCGGGTCCAGGCCGGGAAAGTAGCTGCGTCCCAAATCTTCGCTGTCTTCCGCCAGGTCGCGCAGGAAGTTGACCTTCTGGAAGGCCGCGCCCAGGCTGCGGGCGGCGTGCTTGGCGCGCTGCGCCTGGGCAGGCGTCAAGTCCGGCGCGGCGGGCATCGCCTGGAAGACCTGCAGGCACATCAGCCCGATGACTTCGGCCGAGCCGTAGATGTAGTCCTGCAAGCTGCGCGCATCATGCTGCCCGGTGCCCAGGTCCGCGCGCATGGAGGCGAAGAACGGGGCGGTGAGCTCGGCGTGGATGCCGGTGGCCCGGGCGGAAATGGTGAAAGCGTGGACCACCATGTTGGTGCTGTACCCGCGTTCCATGGCGCGCAGGGTTTCTGCTTCCAGCTCGTCCAGGCACGCGGCGATGGCCTGGTTGTCCAGGCCGGCCTGGCAGGCCACCCCGTCCACGATTTCATCGGCCAGGCGCACCAGCGCATAGATATTGGCGATGTGCCTGGCGCTGGCGGCATCCAGCAGCCTGCAGGCCAGCGAGAACGAGGTGGAGTATTCGCCCAGCACCACCCTGGCGCTGCGCTGGGCGGTGCGCGAATAGTGCTCCAAGGCGGCGGTGCCTGCGGTGCTGTTTGGGGAATTGTCAGGTTTCATGGCGTTCAGCTGCTTCGATCCAGGATCAGGCCGGTGCATTCGCGCAGCAGCGTCCGGGCTTCCTCGGGCAGGTCCAGGAAGGCCGCGGAGCCGGTGGCCCGCGAGCACAGCTGCTGGGCCAGCTGCCGGGCGAAGCGCTCGGCCCCCTGCGCGGCTAGTTCCTGGCGGATCCGGCCGGCATCCACTGTTCCTTCGCGGAATCCGCCCAGCAGCTTGGCGAATTCGGGTTGCTCGCTGGCCAGGGCCAGCAAGATGGTGCTCTTGAATTCGCGCAAGTCCGATTCCACCGGCTTGCCGGTGCGTGCCGGGTCACCGAAGGTGCCCAGCACATCATCGATGATCTGGTAGGCCACCCCGAGCTGGCAGCCCACCGCACCGAGGGCCTCGGCCTGCCCGGGGTGCGCCCCGGCCAGCAGCGCTCCGGCCTGCAGCGGCAGCTGGAAGGAGTAGGCCGCGGTTTTCATCTGTTCCATGCGCAGCACCTGGCTGGTGGTGGCCGGAGCCGGGGCCAGCGAGTAGAGCAGGTCCTCGAGCTCTCCGGCCCCTGCCTGCTCGATGGCTTGGAAGAAGGCCTGCTGGACCCCGGCCTCGCTGTCGCTTCCGGCCGAGGCCCTGGCCGCAAGCTTGATCGCTTCGCTGATCAGCAGGTCCCCGGCGATGATTCCCACGGAATTGCCCGCATGCTCGGCATCGGCCCGGTTCCGGCCGCTGGCGATGGCGTGGTCGCGGTAGAGCGCCGAGATGGTCTTTTCCCCGCGGCGCACGAAGTCGCGGTCCACCACGTCGTCGTGGATCAGCAAGGCGGCGTGCAGCAGCTCGAAGGCGCAGCCCAGGTCGATGGCGCGGGCCTCATTGCGGCCGCCGAAGGCACGGTAGCCGAGCATTACCAGCCCCGGGCGCATCAGCTTGCCGGTAGCCAGCCGCTCGGAGATCCGGGACCAGAGCAGCGCAGTCTGCGCGGAGTAGGCGGCGCTGCGGTGCTGGGCCTGCGTGGCCAGCAGTTCCAGCCGATCGCTGATGGCGCGCCGGGTGGGTGCATCGATGAGCCCGCCTGAGGCTGGCGCGCCAGCCGCTGCGGCCTGCGGGGCCTGGTGTGTGGTGGTGTGCATTCTCATGGTTCCCTACTGAAAGGATGTGGTGGGGTTTGCTTGGTTCTCTTCGCTGCTCACGGTGTCCCGCGTCTCCAGCTCTCGCCGGGCATCTTCGAACAGCGCGCCCAGATTCCTGCGGGACGGCTCGTCCAGCTGCGCGTAGAACGTGTGCAGCTTGCGCAGCAGCACCTGCCCTGGCCCGGTGGACACCGGGAAATTGCGCCCCGGGACTACCAGGGTGCGCCGCCGGTCCGCGGCATGGTGCCTTCTTTCAACCATCCCGCGGGCTTCGAGCCGGTCCAGCACCGAGGTGATTCCTGCCGATGACACTCCCAGTTCGCGGGCCAGTTCCCCGGAGCTGGGCGTTTGCATGGAACGCAGCAGGTTCACCGCACGCAAATCTGTATCGTTCAGGTCAAGGCTGTGGCGCAGGCGCGCTTCGCTCAGTGCATAGGACCGCTGGAGCTTGAGCAACAACCGGAACACTTCCGAGGCAATCAGCGGACGTGAACAATCCATGATAACTTCTCTCGCGTAGTTGATATTTAGCTTTTCTAGATACATCATGGTTTAACTATCTCGTTTTGTCGACTCGAAGCGGGAAAATTTTCAACCGACATCAGGAGCACACGATGAGCAGTTCCACGGATTCCCCGAATTTTCCCTATCGAGCCCCCGCGTCAGCAACATCCTGGGCACTGCCGGTGTTCACGGCGATTGCCCTGGTCCTGGCCATTGCCGTTTCATTCATCGGAAGCGGGGCCCTGGGCGGAACTCCGGTCCAGCAGGCAGCCGGCGGCTATCTGGGCGCTGACTCGACGCTGCTGGCCCCCGCGGGTCCGGCCTTCTCCATCTGGAGCTTGATCTACGCCGGGCTGGCCGTCTACGGCATCTTCCAGCTCACCCCCGCCGGACGCCGCTCGGCCTGGGCTGCCAAGCTGCGGATTCCCGCGCTGCTTTCCGCATTGCTGAACGCCGCATGGATTACCGTGGTCCAGCTGGGCTGGCTGGGGGCCAGCGTCGCGGTGATCTTCATCCTCGTCGCGTGCTTGGCCTGGATGCTGACCATCATGGTGACAGGCACCCCGTCTTCGCGCACCGAATACTGGATCATGTGGCTGACCTTCGGCATCTACCTGGGCTGGGTCTGCGTAGCCAGCATCGCCAACACCTCCGCATGGCTGCTCTCCCTGGGCTTTGGCCAGGACGCCTCCTGGGCACCAGGAGCGGCAGTGGCACTGCTGGTGGTCGCAGCGGCCATCGGGCTGGGCACCACCGCCTACTCGGGCAGGATCTTCACCGCCTTGGCCATCGCCTGGGGCCTGGGCTGGATCGGCGTGAGCCGGCTGTCCGGAACCAATCAGTCTGAACTGGCCGGGTACGCCGCGCTGGGCTGCGCCGCGCTGCTCCTGCTCGGATCCATGGTGATCGCCTGGCGCAAGCGCGGTGTTCGAACTCCATGAGCCTGATAGCAGTGACCGGAGCAACCGGATATATCGGCGGACGACTGGTGCCCCTGCTCTTGCGCAACGGGCACCAGGTCAGGGTTTTCACCCGTGACGCGCAGCGCCTGCGCGATACCCCGTGGCGCAGCCAAGTCGAGATCGTCGAGGGCGACCTGCAAGATGAGCACGCAGTGGCCAAGCTCTGCAAGGACGCGGACCTGCTCTACTACCTGGTGCATTCGATGTCCGGGACCCGGGATTTCGCGGCTCAGGAAAAAGCGTGCGCGCAGGTCATGGCGCAGGCCGTACGCGAACAGGACGTCAGCCAGCTGGTCTACCTTTCCGGGTTGCATCCTGCAGGTGAACTCAGCGAGCATCTGGCTTCGCGCGTGGCCGTGGGGCAGATCCTGTCAGCGGCCGCCAGCACCCTGGTGCTCCAGGCGGGCCTGGTGATCGGCTCCGGCTCGGCCAGTTTCGAAATGGTCAGGCACCTGAGCGATGTGCTGCCGGTGATGCCGGCCCCGCGCTGGGTACTGAACCAGGTCCAGCCCATCGCCATCCGCGACACCTTGCACTACCTGGCGGCCTGCGCCGAGCTGGCGCAGCCCGCGCAGGGAACCTATGACATCGGCGGCCCCGGCACCTACAGCTACGCGCAGCTGATGAAGATCTATGCCCAGGTGGCCGGCCTGCGCGAGCCGAAAGTCTGGCCATTGCCGCTGCTCACCCCGCGGCTGGCTTCGCACTGGGTGAATCTGGTGACGCCGCTGCCGCACACCCTGGCTTCCGCGCTGGTGCAGTCGCTGCAGCATGATTGCGTCATGGGCTCGCGGGACATCGATAAGCTGATTGCCCCGCCGGCCCAGGGCTTGTGCGATTATCCGCGAGCGGTGCAGCTGGCACTGGAGAAGATGGATGCCGACGCGGTGCAAACCAGTTGGGCTACCGCCCAGCCGATTTCGGCACCCGCCGAACCGCTGCCCTCTGATCCGGATTGGTCAGGGCGCAAGGCCTACACCGACATCCGCCGCATCAGCACCACGGCAACCGAGGCGCAGCTCTTCAGCGTGCTGCATCGGCTCGGCGGGGAATCACCGTATTTCGCCTTCCCCGCCCTGTGGAAGCTGCGCGGCTTGATGGACAAACTGGCAGGCGGCGTGGGGTCGCGGCGCGGACGCCGCTCGCACAGCACGCTGGCACTAGGAGATGTGGTGGATTGGTGGCGCGTGGAAGCCCTGGAGGAAAACAGCTTGCTGCGCTTGCGCGCGGAGATGCGTGCCCCGGGCCAGGCATGGCTGGATTACCGGATCGACAAGCGAGCTGACGGGCGAAGCGAACTGATCCAGCGAGCGGTGTTCTTCCCGCGGGGCTTGGCCGGACGCTGCTACTGGTGGGCGGTATACCCGTTCCATGGGGCCATTTTCCCGGTCACCATCAAGAACATTGTGCGCGATGCGGAAAAGCAGGCGGCTGGCTGAGGATCCAGCACGTCCCGGTACTAGTCCGCTTCGCCGGCAGTCGTTGAATCGAGGCTGCTTTCCAAGGCATCGGAGGTCCCGGCAAGGAACCGGATCACTACGTCCCGCTCCTCGGGGCTCATCGCGTTGGCCACTTCGAATCTCTTGGCATGGTGCCGCCCCACTTGCTCCCGTGCTGCCAGGTGGGTTTCCTCGGTGACCTCGACGCATTGCGAACGCCGGTCGGTTGGATGCCTGGTGCGCCGCACATGGCCGTGGGCTTCCAAGCGGTCAATCATCTTGGTGACCGATGCGCTGGAAATTCCCAGATACTGGCTCAGCGCACCCGGGGTGACGGATTGGCCCGCATGCTTGGCGGAGATCATCTTGCGGATCGCCCGCATGTCGGTTTCGTTCAGTTTCATGAACTGCTGGGAGCTGCGCATGATGCGGCGTTCGATCTGGCGCATCCGGCCCATTTCAGCCATGATGCGGTCGATTTGCTCCAGATTGGCAGGGGCTATGCCCGCCCGCTTGATCAGGTCCTGGCCAGGATCGGATTCAGAAAGCCCATACATGGTGGGCAGTTCCTTGGCTGCCATGGTGCCCCTCCTCCTCGGATCGCGGCCGCTTGCCTTATTTGGATCATACGCTTGGTCAACCGCTGCGGATGCATGCAAAAACCCTGCGGCCGATGGAATCAGACCGCAGGGTTCAGTTGGTGCGAGTAGAGAGACTTGAACTCTCACGTCCGAAGACACTGGAACCTAAATCCAGCGCGTCTACCAATTCCGCCATACTCGCTAGCGCTACACCGGAAACACTGTTTCCTCGAAGGCGACCTCATTTAGTGTAGCGGAAGTTCTGCCTGATATGAAATCAGCCAAACAAGGGGTCTACTTGGGATCAATGCCCAAGTCACGGCGCAGCTTGGCTACATGGCCGGTGGCGCGAACGTTGTACTGCGCCAGCGCGATTTTGCCCTCTTCATCGAGCACGATTGTGGAGCGGATCAGGCCCTCGTAGACCTTGCCGTAGTTCTTCTTTTCTCCCCAGGCGCCGTAGGCTTCAGCTACTGCGTGGTCCTCGTCGGAGAGCAGCGGGAAGTTCAGTTCTTCCTTGGCGACAAATTTTTCCAGCTTGGCGGTCTTGTCCGGGGAAATGCCCAGAACTGCGTACCCCAGGGACTGCAAGGATTCGAGCGAATCACGGAAATCGCAGGCCTGCTTCGTGCAGCCCGGGGTGGATGCGGCTGGGTAGAAGTACACGATGGTCTTCTTGCCGCGGTAATCGGCCAAGGCAACAGACTTGCCAGCAGCGTCCTGCAAGGTGAAATCAGGGGCCTGGTCACCGATGGACAGACGGTTCGTCTTTTCGGAAGCACTCATGAGCTGATCCTCTTTTCTTTGCGGTATACAAAAAATCCGACCTGACGAATCAGATCGGATCTACTGTGCGCCCTCCGGGACTCGAACCCGGAACCTAATGATTAAGAGTCATTTGCTCTACCAATTGAGCTAAAAGCGCTTCCTCGCTCTGACTAGTTCTTTTTCAGAACTCATCTTTGCGACGTAGACAATCATAGGCAGAAATGATGCGAAAGCAAAAATCGGCCAGTACCCGACCTGAGAACATAAAAGTCCAAGTCAGATTAATGATATCACATTTGTCCGGCTTGAAAGTAATCTAAAACACACATAGTTTTCCGATCCGGACCTCACTATCCACCGGCGGGGCAAATCCGGGATTTGCCACTCGCGGCCAGCACTCCCGCTCGGCTCCGGTCCGCACAGCACTCCGGGCGCACCTGCAGCAATGATTTCCACGAAACCGCAATGCGGCGTCGCCCGAAGGACCAGCCGCCAGCCGGTCAATTTCCCGCCAGTGGCCTCGAATCCTTTCCCCGATCCCCTCCCGGCTCCGGCGCGGGCCAGCCTACCGGCGACCACAGGCCAAAGTGGTTCCGCGTCAAGCGCTGGCTGGTCCACCGGGACAAACAAAAAAGGCCAGACCGAAGCCTGACCTTTGTTTTGTGCGCCCTCCGGGACTCGAACCCGGAACCTAATGATTAAGAGTCATTTGCTCTACCAATTGAGCTAAAAGCGCGTATTTATTTATGAAAACAAGTTGTCTGGTGAACCGAACAAATTGTTCGTGCGCCCCCCGGGACTTGAACCCGGAACCTAATGATTAAGAGTCATTTGCTCTGCCAATTGAGCTAGAGGCGCCCGCTGCGATGTTCTAGAAGCTTTTCGGGCTTCGCGCTTTCGCAACGAGATAAAACTTTACCAGCAATTTCCCTCAGCGCAAATTCGGGGGCCAGTATTCTGCGGTGACCTTCATTACAGGACATGACTAGGGGTTACTACCAAAGCGCGGATGGGGTTTGTACAGTGTTTCCATGAGCACCCAACGAACGATTTCATTCCCGACACAAGATCTGATTGATGCGGTCGGTCCGATCCCGGAAAACCTCAAAGCTGTGCTCTGGGACCTGGAGAGCACCCCCGGAACTGCGCTGGAAGAAATCGACATTGCCATTCTTCCCTATATGTCGAATCCCCAGACGCTGAAGAACATCCGCAAGGCACCGAACGTCAAGATCGTCCAGACGCAGACCACCGGCTTCGACGGAATGGTTGACCTGATTGGCGATCGCGCAGATATCAATACCGCGGCCGGCGTCCACGCGGCGGCTACCGCCGAGATGGCCATCGGCCTGGCCATCGCATCCCTGCGCGGCTACCCGCACGCGGTCCGAGATCAGCAGCAGGGCCGATGGAATCCCCAGCAGTGGCCCGGCTTGGCTGATCGGACGGTGGCATTGGTTGGCGTGGGCGGCATCGGCGAAGAGATCCGCAAGCGCCTGGAGCCCTTCGAGGTCAACCTCCTGCGCTTCGGCTCCACGGCCCGCACCGATGAGCATGGCGAGGTCTTCGCAACTTCTGATCTCGCAGCGCGCGCGGCGGAGATCGAAGTGCTGATCCTGATCGTGCCGCTCAACGATTCCACCCATCATCTGGTTGACGCTGATCTGCTGGCCCAGCTTCCCGACGGTGCAACCGTGGTCAACGTCGCTCGCGGCCCGGTGGTGGATACCGAGGCAATCGTGGCAGAAGTCGCTTCGGGCCGCTTGAATATGGCATCGGATGTATTCGATCCAGAACCCCTGCCGTCCGATCACCCATTGTGGCAGCACCCTAATGCCTTGGTCATTCCCCACAACGGCGGCAACACCAAGGCGTTCTTCCCGCGCATGGTGAAGTTGCTCAAGAAGCAGGTGCAGGCCTGGGCCGCGGGCAACGACGGCGAGAACCTCGTGCACCGCAGCTAACAATTTAGCGACAGTTGACGGCTCCGGGAGTTTTGGCTCCCGGAGCCGTGGCCGTGGTGCGCTATCTTTGATAAATACCTTTGCGCACATTTACTTGCTTGTTCCCTGCGCGAAGCAGTACCGCCTGCCATAGGAAGATGAGTCATCCCAGTGCCCGAATTGCCATTGAAACTCGTATCACGACGCGCATTGCTGACCGGTACATTGGCGACTACCGCACTGGCACTGACCGCCTGCACCGGAAAGCCAGGGCCCGCGGCTTCCGCTTCGCCCTCAGCCTCGGCCAGTGCGCCGCGCATTCCCCGGACCCTGCGCCTGGCAGCAGCCGCTCCCCCGGTCAAGCTCGATCCGGCCATCGTGGCGGATAACGAATCCTTCCGGATCACCCGCCAGGTGTACGAGACGCTGGTCGATATCGATCCCGATACCGGTGGCGCCGTAGCGGGCCTGGCCGAATCCTGGACCGAAAGCCCTGATGGCTTGCGCTACACCTTCACCCTGCGCGAAGGCGTGCTCTTCCACGACGGCACCGAATTGACCGCAGAAGCAGTTGTCGCCAACTTCAACCGCTGGGAAAACTTGTCTCCGCAGCTGCGCGCTTCATCCAGCCAGGGCTTTGCCAATGTTTTCCACTTCGACAGCGACATCCCCAAGCTTCCAACGGCTAAGGAACTTGAAGAAGAGTTCAAGAGCGCTGCCGACGCCAGCGAAGAGGAACTGGCCACCCAGCAGCTGCGCACCAAGCAGCTTGAAGAGCTGACCAAGAAGTTTGACACCAAGCTCTTCGAGGGCAAGTCCGCAGCCGGTTCCGCAAGCTATTTCGAATCAGTCAAGGCAACCGGCAAGTACCTGGTCGCCTTGAATCTGCGCCGCCGGCTGCCAGGGCTGATCGAAGCGCTGACGTTGCCGGGCATGGCCATTGCCGCGCCCAGCGCGTTGACCGGCGGTCCCGGGCAGAACCCGGCCGAGTCGCTCTCCACCCACCCGGTGGGTACCGGGCCATACACTTTCGTTTCCCATGAGGACAATGTGGTGCGTCTGGAGATCTTCAAGGACTATTGGAATCAACCGCGGCTGTCCAATAACACCGCGCATCCCGAGGTTGCGCTGATCTCTGCTGTTCCTTCGCCCTACAACCGCGAAGGCGCGCTGCTGGCCGATGAAATCGACGGCTTCGACATGGTCTCGGTGGACATCATGCGCACCCTGGTGCGAAATGCCAAGGTGGTTGTCCAGCGCGATCCCTTCTCCGTGCTCTACCTCGGCATGAACCAGCGCAATAAGTGGCTGGCCAAGCCGGAATTCCGCATGGCCATTGCGCACGCGGTCAACCGCAGCTCGCTGGCTGAGAAGCTGTTCCTGCAAGGGTCCAAGCACGCTTCGACCCTCTTGCCCTCTGCCTTGAGCATTCCGGCACCGGAAGATACGCCGAACCACGATGCGTCGAAGGCCAAGACCTTGCTGGCCGAGTTGGGTTACAAGGGCGAACAGATCGAGTTCGCCTACCCGCTGCAGGTTTCGCGCAACTACCTGCCGCTGCCTGAACGCACTTTCGCGCAGATCGCCGAGGACCTCGCCGCAGTGGGGATCCGCATCAAGCCGCGCCCGATTGCATGGACCGACGGCTACGTGCAGACCGTGCAGTCCAAGGACTTCGAGGGACTGCACCTGCTGGGCTTCTCCGGCGGCTACCGTTCGGCAGACGACTTCCTTTCCGGCATTTTGGCGGCCAAGGAGAATGAGTTCGGATACACCTCGACGTTACTTGACTCACAGATCATGCTGGCCCGTTCCATCCCTTCCGGGGAGGAACGGACCGCCGCCTATGCCGATATCCTCAAGACCCTGAACGCGGATCTGCCCGCGCTCCCACTGGTCTTTCCGATCTCTGCGCTGGCGTTTAACGGCAACGTCACCTTCTATCCGCCCTCGCCGATGCTCAATGAGTGCTACGCGGATGTGCAGATGGCAAACTCGCCGTCTATCTCAAGTTAGTGACCGTTAACCCAGTTAACGATTTCTAACCCCCGGGGATATAGGTCTACTCTGGGAGAGAGCAAAGTATCACTGTCGATGGAGATCCTCGTGCCTTCTGAAACGTCAACCGAATCTTTTGACGTAGTACTAATCGGTGCCGGCATCATGAGTGCCACCCTTGGCACCATGATCAACCAGCTGGAACCAACCTGGTCCATTGGTCTTTTCGAGAACCTGGACAAGGCCGGGCAGGAATCCTCCTCCCCTTGGAACAACGCAGGTACCGGCCACTCGGCACTGTGCGAATTGAACTACACCGCTGCCAAGGCTGACGGATCGGTCGATCCGGCCAAGGCCATTGGCATCAACGAGCAGTTCCAGGTTTCCCGCCAGTTCTACTCGTGGGCCGTCGAGAACAACCGCGTTGCCGACAACAGCTTCATCAACGCCCTGCCGCATATGTCCTTCGTCATCGGCGAGGACCACTCCAAGTACCTGCAGACCCGCTACGAGGCACTGAAGCCCAATGCGTTGTTCGAGGAACTGGAAATCACCAACGACCTGGACACCATCAACCAGTGGACCCCGCTGGTGGCCAAGGGCCGCGATGCCTCGCAGAAGGTTGCCGCATCCCGCGTTGCCTCCGGTACCGATGTCGACTTCGGCCGCCTGACCCGGGACCTGACCGACTCGCTGGGCGCCGCTGGCGCCTCGGTGAACTACGGCCACAAGGTCAAGGGCATCAAGCGTTCGGGCGCCGGCTGGGAACTGAGCGTCAAGGACAACGCTTCGGGCGCAGTCAAGAACGTCAAGGCCAAGTTCGTGTTCGTCGGTGCCGGCGGTGGCGCACTGCCGCTGCTGCAGAAGGCCGGCATCGACGAGATCAAGGGCTTCGGCGGCTTCCCGGTCTCCGGTCAGTTCCTGCGCTGCACCGATGAGACCGTCATCAACCAGCACCACGCCAAGGTCTACGGCCAGGCTTCGGTGGGCGCTCCTCCCATGTCGGTACCGCACCTGGATACCCGCTTTGTCGACGGCAAGCGCTCGCTGATGTTCGGCCCCTACGCCGGCTTCTCGATGAACTTCCTGAAGTCCACCGGCCAGCTGGATCTCCCGTTGTCCCTGCGTCCGCACAACATCATCCCGATGCTGGCTGTAGGCAAGGACAACCTGGATCTGACCACTTACCTGATCAAGGAAGTTCTCAAGTCCCGCTCCAAGAAGGACGAGGCGCTGGCCGAGTACTTCCCGGATGCAGATGGTTCCAAGTGGGAGCTGATCACCGCTGGCCAGCGCGTGCAGGTCATCAAGAAGGATGCCAAGAAGGGCGGCGTGCTGCAGTTCGGCACCGAGGTCATCACCTCCTCGGACGGCTCGATCTCCGGCCTGCTCGGCGCTTCGCCAGGCGCTTCGACCGCTACCCCGATCATGGTCGGGCTGCTGTCGCGCTGCTTCCCCAAGCAGTTCGCAGGCTGGGAGTCGAAGCTCAAGGACATGATTCCTTCCTACGGCCAGAAGCTGAACGAGAACCCAGCACTCTACGCTGAGGTCAAGGCAGCCACCGACAAGTCCCTGGGACTGTAGGCACCAAGCACAATGAGAACCGCCCACCAGCTTTGGTGGGCGGTTCTCGCGTATTCGGGCACTGGTCGGGCTATGGCCGGTCCAGCGGCTCGCCGTAGGGGTAGTCCACCCAGGCACCGGCGCCAAGGTCGGGGCAATGGCGTTCGGCGCCGTGGCGCGTGCACGAGGCATCGGCGGGATACCGGTGCCCTTGCAGCAATTTATCGGCCTCGGCCCAGCCCAGGCCGGAGACTTCCCGCCCGTCGGCGTAGCGCAGGGCGTAGCTGAAATAGCGGTACCGGATCCTGATTAGCCGCCGGATCCCTTGCTGCGCGGTGGCTTGCACCGCAATCGGCATCTGCAGACTCATGTCCCCAGTATTCCATGCGGCCACCAGCCACCGCCTTCCCTAAGAATCGGGCAGGCGCTCCAGCAGCGCTGCGCGCGCCGCGCCATCGGCAGCATGGGCACGTGCGGGCGGGCGGGCCCCAGGCAGCTTCGGGGTAATCCATTGGGATGATTTTGCGTGCTTTACATCTCCCGGTGACTGTTGAGCATTGGCAACCAACTAAAGTTGAGATCAGCCCTTCCCACTGCGACACAGCTAGGACCACACCCGCATGCAGCGCTTGGCCATCTTGTCATTGAAAAACCGGGCGCTCATTGCGCTCATCACGGTTTTCGCCGCCGTCTTCGGCGTGATTTCCATGGGATCGCTCAAGCAGGAGCTGATCCCCGCCCTGGAATTCCCCCAGATCTCGGTCATGGCAACCCAAATGGGCTCCAGCCCCGAGGTGATCGACGAGCAGGTGGCTGAACCGCTGGAAACCGCTTTGCAGGCAGTTGAGGGCCTGGAATCCTCCACCGCTACCTCGCAGACCGGCTTCACCCGCATCTCGCTGACCTTCGAATACGGCACGGACATGGATCGTGCCCGGTCCCAGGTGGAACGGGCCATTGCCAATTCCAAGGCCCAGCTTCCCGAGGATGTCGAGCCCACCGCCTTCGCCGGCTCCATCGCGGACTTCCCGGTCCTGGCCCTAGCCGTCTCCTCGGACCAGTCGCTGGAAGCGCTCAACGACGATGTGGAGCGCCTCACCCTGCCCAAGCTGCAGAAGATCGAGGGGGTCCGCGAGGCCTCGGTCTCCGGTGGCGCCTCCCAGCACATTGCGGTGATCCCGAAGGACGACCAGATGCGCGATGCCGGCCTGGCCGTCACGGATCTGAAGGACGGCATCGAGAACGCCGGCTCCCCCATGCCCATTGGCAACATGGACGTCGATGGCCTGGAACTGCCGGTCATTGCCGGCTCCACCCCGGACAGCTTGGAGGCCATCAAGGAGATCCCGCTGGTCACCGATGGCGGTCCGGTGCTGCTCAAGGACGTCGCCGAGGTTTCGGTCAAGGCCGATGAGGCCACCAGCATTACCCGAACCAACGGCGAGGAGACCCTGTCCATCCAGGTCACCAAGACTCCCGATGGAGACACGGTAGCCATTTCGCACGCGGTCACCGCAATGCTTGCCGAGCTGGAGTCAGAGCTGGGCCACAAGGCCACCATGACCACGATCTTCGACCAGGCGCCCTTCATCGAGGACTCGATCAAGCACCTGGCACTGGAAGGCGCCCTGGGCCTGGGCTTCGCGGTGATCATCATCTTGGTGTTCCTGTTCTCGGTACGCTCCACCCTGGTCACCGCGATCTCCATTCCGCTGTCCCTGATGGCCACCTTCATCGGGATGAATGCCTTCGGATACACGCTGAACATGCTCACCTTGGGCGCCTTGACCATTTCCATTGGCCGCGTGGTGGATGACTCGATTGTGGTCATCGAGAACATCAAGCGCCACCTGTCCCATGGCGAATCCAAGGCGCAGTCGATCCTGCTGGCGGTCAAGGAAGTGGCCGGCGCCATTACCGCGGCGACCCTGACCACCGTGGCGGTCTTCTTGCCGATCGCCCTGGTGGGCGGCATGGCCGGCGAACTGTTCAGCCCGTTCGCGCTGACCATGACCATCGCGCTGCTGGCGTCCCTGCTGGTATCGCTGACCATTGTTCCGGTACTGGCGTACTGGTTCCTGCCGCACCGCCCGGGCAGCGGCGAAACCCATACCGTGCATGTGGCCGAAGACAAGTCGTGGTTGCAGCGTGCCTACATTCCGGTGCTGGAGGGAACCCAGAAGCACCCGGTCATCACCTTGCTGGCCTCGGTGCTGGTCCTTGCCGGCACCGTGGCCATGACCCCGCTGCTGAACACCAACCTGCTGGGCTCCACCGGCGAGAACTCGATTTCCATCACCGCCAAGATGCCTTCGGGCACCTCCATGGAAACCACCGAAAAGCAAGCGGCAAAGATCGAGACCGGGCTCGCTGATATCGAGGGAATCGAAGATATCCAGCTGACCGTGGGCACCGCCAGCGGCATGGCAGCCATGTTCTCCTCCGGCTCGGATACCGCAAGCTTCACCGTGATCACCAATGCCGATGCCGACCAGGAAGCGCTGAAGAACACGGTGCGCGAGCAGGTGGAAGGCCTGGACCTGCCCGAGGACCTGGACCTGAGCTTCGGCTCGAACTCCTCGGCCATGATGTCCAGCGATGTCACCATCGAGATCAAGGCCCCGGACGAGGGGATCCTGCGCGAGGCGACCTCCACGATGCGCGAAGCACTGGAAGGTACCGCGAACGTCACCGAAATCTCCGATAACCTTTCTGCCGAACGCGAGCAGGTGTCCATCGATATCGATGCGCAGAAGGCTGCCGAGGCGGGATTGACCGAGACCCAGCTCGCTGGCATGGTCGCTTCGCAGGTCTCCCCTGTTCCGGCAGGCACCCTGCGCCTGGACTACACCGACATGACGGTGCAGATCGGCGAGGGGATGGACCTGGACAGCCTGGAGAAGCTGCGCGAGCTGCAGATCCCTACCGCCGCCGGCATCAGGGAACTGCAGGATCTGGCCACCGTTGAGCGTGCCAAGGTGGTCCAGCAGGTCACCACCTCCAACGGCGAGCGTATCGCTACGGTCACCCTGGCTCCGGTGGAGAACATGCTCGGAGAGGTGTCCAAGGACGTCGCCACGAGCCTGGACTCGGTGCAGCTGCCCGAGGGCGCTACCGCGGAGATCGGCGGCGCCGCAACCGAGCAGGCCGAGTCCTTCAACCAGCTGTACCTGGCACTGCTGGCGGCCATCGCGATTGTCTACGTGATCATGGTGGCCACCTTCAAGTCGCTGATCCAGCCGCTGATCCTGCTGGTCTCGATTCCCTTCGCGGCGACCGGCGCTATCGGCCTGCTGCTGATCTCGGGGATCCCGCTGGGCTTGCCTTCGCTGATCGGCATGCTGATGCTGGTGGGCATCGTGGTGACCAACGCGATTGTGCTGATCGACCTGATCAACCAGTACCGCCAGGACAGCGCCGAGCGTCCGGCCATGTCCCTGGAGGATGCCATCATGCACGGCGCCCGCCAGCGCCTGCGCCCGATCCTGATGACCGCCCTGGCTACCATCTTCGCGCTGGTGCCGATGGGCCTGGGCCTGACCGGCCAGTCCGGATTCATCTCCCAGCCGCTGGCCGTGGTGGTGATCGGCGGCCTGGTCTCTTCCACCGTGCTCACCCTGATCCTGGTGCCGGTGCTCTACCGCTTGGTCGAGTCCCGCAAGGAGAAGAACGCCAAGGCCCGCGGCGCGCGCAAGCATTCGGCGCAGCAGCATACCGCTACCCAGGACCTGTCCCGGGCGATGGACAGCGCCAGCGCCAAGATCGTTCCGGGCACTGAGCCAGAAGCCGCGGCCACGGAGGCCTCGAGGACCGCGGATGCCGGGAAGAGCCCTGCGGCTGCCCCCGCGCCTGCCGAAGCCGCTGGCCAGGTCGTCAACCCGTTGACCGGCCAGATCCCGGTCTCGCGCAAGGAACGCCGGGCATTCGAAGAGCTGATGAAGCAGGCACCGCCAAAGCCCAACGACTAGGCTTTGCCGACGCCAGGACTCGGGCCTGCAACCACCTTCGTGGTTGCAGGCCCGAGTCCGTTTGCGCGCTGTCCGCGGCCGCTGACCCTAGACCAGCCGCAGCTCCGTCAGGCAGGTTGCGCTGGACTGCCCCGCAGTGGACACCGTGGTCTTGGCGCTCTTCCCCTGGTAGGTGAATTCAAGGTCCACCGTGATTCCCCGCGGAACCCAGAGGCCGATGAATCCGTTGTCGAAGGTTTCCATGCCCTGGTCCACCAGCACCTCGCCGGTCTCGGCGTTCACGGCCTTGACCTCCATCTCCTTGCCTTGCAACTGCCCAAGGCAGGTGGTGAGGCTATGGAAATGGCAGCTGTGCGTCTGGTCCACATAGGGCGCGGCCGAAAGATAGTACTGGCCTTCCGGCAGCGGCAGGTTCGCGGTGCGTCCCGACGCATCGGCCAGCACCAGTTGCGTTGGCTGCACCATGGCGGTGAAGTTCTCCGGCCGCTGCTCCTGCGGCAAGCGATCGAGCCGGTCGATGGCCGCCTTGGCGTCGAGTCCTTCCAGTCCCAGCTCGGCGAGGAACTGACCGGTGTCCTCGGCTGCAACCACCGTTGGCTCGGGCTGCGCGACGGGTGCCGCAGCGGTGCTGCATCCGGCCAGCACGGCCAGCGCGAGCAGCGAACCGGCGCCCCTGGCCGCAATGCGGGCACGGTAGCTCTTGCCGCCGGCAAATATTCCAGACATGGCCACTCCCAACCTTCCTGTCTCCAATTCCGGACTACAGCGTCTCAAGCAGCTGCTTCATCTCATTGATTTCCCTGGTCTGGGAATCAACGATCTGCTGGGCCAGGTCGAGGGCCGCCGGGTAGCTTCCCTCGCTGATCTCGGTCTTGGACATCTCCACGGCGCCTTCGTGGTGCATGATCATCTGCTCGAGAAAGAGCCGGGCAGCGTCGGAGCCGGTCGCGTCTTCCAGCGCCTTGATGCCCTCCTCCGGGACCATCCCGTCGCCGTGGTCCATGCTCCCGTGATCCATCCCGCCGGGCATATTCCACTCGGAAAGCCAGCGGTCCATGCGTTCGATCTCCGGGCCTTGCGCAGCCTGGATCCTTTCGGCCAGGGATGCCACCTCGGCGGGAATCCCGGATTTGCCCAGCAGGATGCCGGACATCTCGATCGCCTGTTCGTGGTGCACCTTCATGCCCGCGGCGAAGGCCATATCGGCGTCGTTGGCCGACGCGGACTGGTCCATGGAATGCCCGGAATGCGAACCGGAGGCCGAGGCGCTCGGCGCCTCGGTGCTTGCTGGTTCCCCTGCGCATCCGGCGAGGGCGAGCGTTGCACCCAGTACGAGGGCGCTGGAAATGAGGGTCTGCTTGTTCATGGTGATTCTCCTGGTGGATCTGGAACATGAGCGGCGTCCGCCTGCGGCGGCGCCGGAACTAGCTGGAGGCCAGTGCATCGACCGGCCAAGTTCTCACGTTCGGCAGATCCCCAACGCAACCAGATCAGGTTTATCCGGCGCGATCCCCCGCAGTTCCGATGCCACGCACAAGGTCAGCGGGAACACCGCCCGGAGAACGGCTACAGTCTGCGGCGGCCGCAGGAACAGCAGCATGGCCAGCAACGCCAAGACGCAACCGGCGGCGGCCATCTCATGGCCCATCGGGCAGTCGGTACAGCCCTGTTCCTCGCCGCCCGCATCGGCTGGCGGAGCATGGTGCGCGGGCTGGGTGTGAGCCGGATGCGCCTGCGCGACCGGGGCCGTGGCCGGGGATTGCGCCGAGGCTCCATGATGCAGCACATGCATCGAGAACAAGCCGAAAAGCACCGCGCTGATCAGCAGCAGCGAGCGGACTACCGCCAGGCGGGGGCAGGTGCGCCCTCCGGCCTTCGCCAGGTAGTTGCCGATGCTCATGGCTCCCAGCTTAGCGACGCCACCGCAAGGCCGCGAAACATGACCCCATCAACCGGCGGGACAAGATCCCTGCCGGTGCTCCGACCCGTCATTGTCCCCCGATTCCAGTGCCGGTCCGGCTCCAATTCCAAATCCGATTCCAAGCCCCCGTCCTGCGGTCCTCGCAGGGCCACGACTGGCGAATCAATAATTTAAGTTGCGCACAATTGAATTGCGTGCAATCATTATTCCATGGCAATTGTTGACGACATGGTGTGTTTCTCCCTCTATTCGGCCAGCCGGGCCACCACCCGCGCATATACCGAGCTGCTCGCCCCTTGGCAGCTGACCTACACCCAGTACCTGGTGCTCGTTGCACTGTGGTCCGAAGGCGATAAGCCGGTGCGCGAAATCGGCGAGATGCTCCAGCTGGACTCCGGCACCCTGTCCCCGCTGCTACGCCGGCTGGAACAAAAGGACTTCATCGAACGCCAACGCGATGACCAGGACAGCCGCGTCGTCAACGTCCGCCTAACCCCCGCTGGCGTATCCCTGCGCAAGGAACTGGCGCACATCCCGGCGCAGATTGCCTGCGGCACCGGGTTGCCGGATATGGAAAGCGCCAAAGCGCTGCTGGCATCCCTGCACCGCATCACCGCCTCCATGCAGCAAATCCCCGCTCCGGACCAACCCTCCGGAAAATAGCTACCAGATTTCACCCTCATCGAAAGGCAGTTTCATGGAAACCCTGTACACCGCTGAATCCCTGTCCACCGGCCAAGGCCGCGAAGGCCGCGTCCAGACCCCGGACGGCAAGCTCGATCTGGCCCTGGCCTCCCCGGCAGAACTGGGCGGCTCGGGAGCCGGCACCAACCCGGAACAGCTGTTCGCCGCGGGCTACGCCGCCTGCTTCCACTCGGCATTGAATATGGTAGCGCGCGGCCGCAAGGTCAAGATCGAGGACTCCAGCGTCGGCGGCCGAGTCCACCTGAACCGCGACGGAGAGAACGGGTTCAAGCTCTCGGTTGAGCTGGAAGTCATCATTCCCGGCATGGAACCCGCACTGGCCCAGGAACTGGCCGATGCGGCCCACCAGGTCTGCCCCTACTCCAATGCCACCCGCGGCAACATCGATGTCCTGGTCAGCGTCAGCGATGACTAGGTCCCCGGCGGCGAAGCCCCTGGGAATTGCCCGGCACGGCGCACGGATTGCGCTCGGGGCATTCCTGGGCTTCGCCGGGGTCAGCCACCTGACCTTTGCCCGCGAGGAATTCCGCGCCCAGGTCCCGGACTTCGTCCCGCTGGATCCGGACCTGACGGTCATCCTTTCCGGTGTCGCCGAAATCGGCCTGGGACTTTCCTTGCTGGCGCTGCTCAAGAAGCGGGTCGCCGTGGGCTGGATCGCCGCGCTCTTCTTCGTCGCGGTGTTCCCCGGCAATCTCGCCCAGTGGCAGGAGGGACGCGACGCGTTCGGCCTGGACACCGACGGGAAACGGCTTGCCCGGCTCTTCTTCCAGCCAGCGCTGGTAGCGCTTGCACTGTGGAGCACCGCCGCATGGCGGGACCGTGCCCAGCTTCGGTCCAAGGCCTAGCAACGCCAGAAAAGTGCGCACAGCGGGGTATCGGGCATCACGCCCGATACCCCGCTGTGCGCTGCCTGCGGCTAGGCGTCGCGCCGCTTCAGCGAAACATATCCGGCTCCGAGCAGGGCCACGGCCCAGCCTGCCAGCACCAGCAGCGCCGCTGCCGGTCCATAGGGTTCGGTGGCGCCGGTGGCCATGAACGTCGCCGCATTGCTGGGCAGGTAGTCGGCCACCGTCTGCACCCATGAGAAGGGAATCAGCTGCAGGATCTGTGGCAGCCCGATCACCAGCATGATCGCCGAGACGATCGCCCCGGCCGAGTTCCGGCACAGCAGCCCGAGCCCGAGCACCATCAAGCTCAGCAGCGCCAGGTAGGTTCCGGCGCCCAGGCAGGCCGAAACCAGGTCGGAGACGGTGAAGGTTCCGTACGGCCCCGCGCTGAGCGCTGCCGGAATGGTGCCCACGCCGATCATGGCCACCCCGGCAGCGAAACCGAGCCCGGAGAGCAGCAGCGCCTTCGCTGCCAGCAGCAGCCCACGGCGCGGTACCGCTTGCAAGGAGGTGGTGATGGTGCCGCTGGAGTACTCGCTGGTGATGTGCAGGGCCGCCGCGGCAGCGAAGAACAACTGGCCGAATTGCAGGGTTGAGAAAACCATCAGCGGGGCAGGCATCGCCGCGTCGAAGCCATTGTCCCCGCTGGCTTTCGCACTGGCACCCAGCAGCCACCCCAGGGCGATGGACAACGCGATTCCCAAGGCATAAAGCCAGAGCAGCGACCGCAGCCCGAAGAATTTAGCGGCCTCGGCGCGGGCCGCCGCCAGCAGCTCTGCGCCCAGGTATCCGGATGCGGACTCTTTGATCTGCAGCGTGCTCATTTGCTTCCCGCTCCCCTAGCTGATTCGGCGGAGTACTCCACCATGCCATGTGTCAATTGGTTGTAGGCGTTTTCCAGCGATCCGTGGGCAACGCTCAGTTCATGCAGCTCGATGCCATGGGCGAAGGCCAGCCCACCGACATTTTCCAGCGGCAGGCCGATGACCTCCAGCCGGTCCTCGCCAGCGTTCAGCTCCATGCCCGGTTGCTGCAGGAGTCCGGCGAGCGCCGCGAGCTGCGGCGAGCGCACCGTAATGACCTGCTGGGTGAATTGCCTGATCAGCTCCCTGGTGGGGGCTTGGGCGATCAGCTCTCCACGGCCTATCAGGATCAGCTGGTCCGCGACCTGCTGCACCTCGCTCATCAGGTGGCTGGAGACGAAGACGGTCCCGCCGCGATCCGCCCTGGCGCGCAGCAGCTGCCTGATCCAGACGATCCCTTCGGCGTCCAGCCCGTTCATCGGCTCGTCCAGGACCAGGATCTCGGGGTCGCCCAGCAGCGCCGCGGCGATGCCCAGGCGCTGGCGCATGCCCAGCGAGAATCCGCCGATCCGCTGGGCGCCCACGGACTGCAGCCCGACGTCGGCCAGCACCTCATCCACCCGGGTTGCCGGGATCCGGTTGCTTTGCGCCAGGGATGCGAGGAAGGTGCGCGGGGTGTGCCCCGGGTGCCCCGCCGTGCCGCAGATGTGCGCTCCGAGAACCTGCAGCGGGTAGCGCAGCTGCGCGTAGGGAACCGAATTGACCAGTGCCCGCCCGCTGCTGGGCGCGTCCAGTCCGAGGATCATCCGCATGGTGGTCGATTTGCCGGCCCCGTTGGGTCCGAGGAATCCGGTCACCTGCCCGCGTTCTATGGTGGCGGTCAGCGCATTGACGGCCCGGGTGGCGCCGAAGTCCTTGCTCAGCGCTTCAAGTGCGATCATGGTGTGCTCCTTTGGTTCTGCGCTCAACCCTAGGATTCGCCCGGGCCGCCGCGCACCGGCTGGAAGTCGGCCAACGCGCGGCCCCGAACCCCTACCTTGGTCGGTGTCTGGCTGCGCCGATTCTGCGTAGCATGTTGATCATGACTACCTCGTGGAAGCAGCCGGTCCTGTTGCTGCTGCTGGCCCTGTGCGCCTACCTGGTTCCCATCTCCACGAACGGGGCCTGGGTTGTGCTCGCTCCCCTGGCCGCGGCCTGCAGCTACCTGGCCGGACGGCATGTTTCCGCGCTGGCCCATGGATTGCTGGCCCTCGGGGCAGGGACGCTGGCCTCCGGGGTGACGCTGGCATGGTCCTCGCACCTGAGCCTGCTGGCCTTCGCACTGAATATCCTTACCGGCCTGGTGCTCTTTGCACTGCTGCCCTGGTGGGCGGGCCGGGCGCGGCGCAATGCGGTGCTGTTCCGCAGCCAGGAGCGCCGGCATGTGGTGGTGCAAGCCGAGCTGCGGGAAAGGGCGCGCATTGCCGAAGCCATGCATGACCAGCTGGGCCATGATCTGGCGCTGCTGGCGCTGTCCACCGGCGGGCTGCAGGTGTCCTTGGAACAGGGCACGCCGGCCTACGAACAGGCAAAGCGGATCCGCGAGCAGGCCGATGAGTCCATCGAGCATCTGCACCAGATCATCGGGGTGCTGCACGAGGACGGCGAACAAGCGCCGCTGGGCCCGGCAGGTTCATCGCTGGAGCAGCTGGTCGAACAGGCCCGGGCCAAGGGCATGAAGATCAATTTCTCCCGGAAGGGCCCCTCGCCCCAGGCTCCCGGGTCCATCCGGTGGGCCGCGGTGCTGCGCCAGGTGGCCCAGGAGGCGTTGACCAATGCGGCGAAGTACGCGCCGCACGCCGAGGTGGACCTCGAGCTCGATACGCGCTCGGAGCAGGCGGTGCTGAGCATTTCCAATCCGCTGCATGGCCCCCTGCTTCCCAGCCGGGTTGGGGCCACCGGGATAGCTTCGCTGCGCGGCACCCTCGAAGCCGCCGGAGGCTCGCTGGCGGTGCACCGCACCAAGGAGCGTTTCGAACTGCGCGCTTCCATTGCCCAGGCATCCCCGCACCCGGCGCCTGCCGGGGTGCAGCCGCCGGTGAAGCGCACGAGCACCTCGATGCTGGTGCTGATGCCGGTCCTCGCCGTCACGGTGATTGCCGCGGCCCTGCTGCTGTTGCAGCATGCCACCTACCAGGCCACCGCCCTGCACCCCTCGGACTTCCAGAAGCTCTCGGTGGGCATGGACGCACGGCAGGTTGCTTCGCTGGTCCGCGCCCCGGGCCTGGATGAGCCGCTTCCCGTGATCGACGAGCCGGCACCGCCAGGGGATGCGCAGTGCCGCTACTATGCGGCCCGGACCGGGCTGCTGGATCTGGGCAGCGAGATGTTCCGCCTGTGCTTCACCGAAAACGTACTGGTTTCCACCGACCACCTCTACCCCGCCGGCTAGCCAAAGGAACTGCAGATGAGCATGGATACCCCCGTCAGCGTCCTGCTGGTGGATGACGATGCGCTGATCCGCGCCGGGCTGCGCGCAATCCTGTCCAGCGACCCGGGCATCCTCATTGCCGGGGAAGCGGAGAACGGGGTGCGCGCCATCGAGCTGGCCGCGCGCCTGGACCCCTCAGTGATCCTGATGGATATCCGCATGCCGCAGCTCGACGGACTGGGAGCCATGGAAGCAATCCTGGGCCAGGCTCCGGAAACCAAGGTGCTGGTCCTGACCACCTTCGGCGAGGAGGAATACATCGACCGGGCCATGTCCGGCGGAGCCTGCGGATTCATGCTCAAGAGCTCGGGACCCGAGGAACTGCTCGGCGCCATCCATGCGGTGGCTGAAGGCGCCGCAGCGCTCTCCCCGCGCATTGCCCGGAGGGTGATCGACAAGGTGCGCGGGATCGACACCGCCGCGCAGGCCCGGGCCCGGTCCCTGGTCCACGGCTTGACCGTGCGCGAACGCGAGGTCTTGGCGCTGGTGGGCCAGAGCCTGTCCAATGCGGAGATTGCCGCCCGGCTGGTGCTCACCGAGGCGACAGTCAAGGGGCATATGACCGCGATCCTGCTCAAGCTCGGTGCCCGCAACCGCGTGGAGGCCGCCCTGATTGCCTATCAGGGCGGAATCGTCACTCCACGGCGCCGGTAACCCCGTGGTTGGAGTTCGCATCGAGTTTGCGGATCCAGCGAGAGCCTTCGCCTTCCGCGGCGGCCTCGTCTCCGGGGTTGACCAGCGAGCAATTCTTGATCGACAGGCATCCGCAGCCGATGCATCCATCCAGCGAATCCCGCAGCGATTCGAGCTGGAGCATGCGGCGATCGATGATCTGCTTCCAATGCGTGCTGAGCTGTTCCCATTCACTCTGCCGCGGCGCCCGGTCTTCGGGCAGCTCGCCCAACGTGCCGGCGATTTCAGCCAGGGTCAGGCCCACGCGCTGGCCAGCAGCGATAATCGCCAGCCTGCGCAACGTGTGCTTGGGGAACACGCGCATGTTCCCGTTGGTCCGCGTGGAGAAAATCAGGTTCCGCGACTCGTAGTACCTGATCGCCGCCACTGATACTCCCGCGCGCCGAGCGAGATCCCCGATGCCTAATTGGCTTTTCCTTGTTGGAACTGCGGACTGGCTGGAGGATGTCATATGAGGAATTATTCAGGTCCGGCCGCTTGACCTCAAGTTAGCTGGAGCCTGTTGGCTGTCGTATGAACTTCTACGAAAGGCCAACTCATGAACGCAACCCAGATTCCGCCATGCACCATCCTGCTCGCTCGCATCCAGGAGCAGCAATCCGGTACGGATACCGGATCCGCGCTGACCGCGCGCCAGCTGCGACGGGCTTTGCGCCAGTTGCGCAAGCACAGGCGCAATTGCCGGTGCGCGCCAGGGCAGCCCTCTTTGGAACCGGCCCACGAGCAAGGCAACTTGTTCTGGGGTGCAGGTTTCATCCCCACCCGCCGTTGACTCATTGCTCATTGACTCATTGCCCATTGACTCATTGCACGTTGCCGGCAGTGTGACGGGCACCCGCCGGCCGGTTCACACCAGGAAGGGACATCTCCGAGGGGCCCGGGAATATTTGACGCATCAACTTGTTATTACATGCATACGCATATAAATTGGTGGCAGGACATAACGCTTGCACCAGGAAAACAGGAGTGGACATGCAATTCGGAGTATTCTCAGTCAGCGACATCACCCGCGACCCGACTACCGGCCGCATCCCTACCGAAAAAGAGCGCATCGACGCATCGGTGGCGATCGCCAAGAAGGTCGAAGAAATCGGCATGGACGTCTACTCCATCGGCGAGCACCACAACCGCCCGTTCTTCTCCTCCTCCCCTACCACCACACTGGCCTACATTGCCGCCCAGACCGAGCGCATCATCCTTTCCACCACGACCACGCTGATCACCACCAATGACCCGGTGAAGATCGCCGAGGACTTCGCCATGCTCCAGCACCTGGCAGATGGCCGAGTGGACCTGGTTCTGGGCCGCGGCAACACAGGGCCGGTCTACCCATGGTTCGGCAAGAACATGCAGGACTCGGTCAACCTGACCGTGGAGAACTACCACCTGCTGCGCCGCCTGTGGGATGAGGACGTGGTGAACTGGGAAGGCAAGTTCCGCACCCCGCTGCAGAACTTCACCTCGACCCCGCGCCCGCTCGATGACGTGGCACCATTCGTCTGGCACGGATCAATCCGCACCCCGCAGGTAGCAGAAATCGCCGCCTACTACGGTGACGGCTTCTTCGCCAACAACATCTTCTGGCCAAAGGAGCACTACCAGCAGCTGATCAACCTGTACCGCGAGCGCTACGAGCACTATGGGCACGGACGCGCCGACCAGGCCGTGGTTGGCCTGGGCGGCCAGTTCTACATGGCCAAGGATTCCCAGCAGGCAGTCAAGGAATTCCGCCCGTACTTCGATAACGCCCCGGTCTACGGCCATGGCCCGTCGTTGGAAGACTTCACCTCCCAGACCCCGCTGACCGTTGGCTCCCCGCAGCAGGTGCTGGAGAAGACGCTGTCCTTCCAGGAGTACTTCGGCAGCTACCAGCGACAGCTGTTCCTCATCGACCATGCCGGCCTGCCGCTGAAGACCGTGCTGAACCAGCTGGACCTGTTCGGCGAGTACGTACTGCCTGAACTGCGCAAGGAAATGGATTCCCGGGCACCGAAGGACCTTACCCCGGCTCCTACCCATGCGGGATTGGTTGCTGCTCGCGACGCTAAACTGGAAGCTGAGCAAGCAAACACCAAGGAGCCTGTAGCAAGTGACCGGGACCAGTAATCCAGCAGCCTCATTGAAGGTCGCCACCGATGCCTGGGAGGCTCTTTTCCGGGCACAGGTGGCGGTCATGCGCCAGATCACCGCAATGCCGGAGTTCGGCAAGCTGTCCATGCGCGAGTACGACGTGCTGTTCAACTTGCGCACCTGCCCCGGCGGCAAAAGCCGGATGGTAGACCTGAACAAGCAGTTGCTGATTTCGCAGCCCAGCCTCAGCCGCATGGTCACCCGATTGGAAGACCAGGGGCTGGTAGTTCGCGAGGCCGACCCGGATGACCACCGTGCCATGCAGCTCTCGCTGACCGAGGCAGGCCGCAAGCTCCAGCAGGAAATCGGAAGGGAGCACGTCAAGCATCTGCACAATTTGCTGGGCACCGCACTGACCGAAGAAGAATTCCATGAGTTGGAACGCTTGAGCACCAAACTGCGTGAAGCGGTGCAGTAGCTTTTGCCCCAGCCCGGAAGGACATGCCATAGGCAGCTCCTTCCGGGCTCCCGGGCATTCCATGGGATTAAATTGATTCAGCATCAACTGTTCAATCACGGCGCACAGAAGGCAGAACACTCTTGAAGGACGAAAAGCTATTCAGCTTGGAAGAAGCTGCCAGCACCCTTGGCGTAGAAACCAAGGAGTTGCGCAGCTATCTGCGCCAGCATCGTCCCAAGGGCGCCATCCAGAAGCCGCCTCAGCCAGGTGGCAACTGGCATGTCTCCGCCGCTTTGCAGACCCAACTTCAGTTCGCCGGCGCGCCGGGGCTGGAAATTTCCCTCACGCCCATTGACGACCAGGTCATTGAATCCCTGGACTGGTCGCCGTGGGACTCCTTTGAAGCCACCGCCGACTCGGCGCCAGTGGCCCCGGGCGTCTACATGTTCCGCCGCGCGGGCGCCTCGGACCATGAGCCAATCTACGTGGGCCAGGCTGGTGAACGCAGCGGCAAGGGACTTCGCGGAAGACTGAAGATCTATTCCAGCGGCCAGGGCGCGACCTCCGGCATGGGCAAGTACGCTTTTGACGAAGGACTAGCGGATCCCCAGTGGCTGCGGGACCTGGCAATCGAGGCGGACCGCGGTGAATCCCGCTCAATCCAGCAAGTGGCACGCCTGGCCATTGACCGCTTGAATCTTGAAGGCCGGTGGGTCACCTGCATCCACCGCAAGGCGGCCCTGCTCCTGGAAGCAGCGCTGATCCGGAAATACCACTTGTCGCTGTGGAATGTTGCCGGTGCGCCAAAAGACGTGGAGAGCTAGGCGTCTGGGTGCATTGTCCCGAACCTGGGCTTGATTCTGCCTCCGGGCAGGTTCATTGTAGGAGTAGCCACTCTCCCGCCGGCATGTAGGTTGAATCGAGGCATTTGCCATGGGCTCGGTAGTTTGCGATGTCACCGTCTCCCTGGACGGATTCTGCGCTGGACCCAATCAGAGCATGGATAATCCGCTGGGCGAGGGAGCCGAAGCCCTGCACCGCTGGCAGTTTGAGCGCCTCGACGAGAACCAGGCGGAAATTTCCGCTATTACCGAAGCCTCGGCTTTCATCATGGGGAGCAAGATGTTCGGCCCTCCAGCCGGTGAGGACGACGCCGACTGGATCGGGTGGTGGGGAGAGATCCCTCCGTACCATGCCCCGGTCTTCGTGCTCAGCCACCATCCGAAGCCGATGCTCTGCCTGGAGGGCGGGACCAGCTTCCAATTCGTCCCCGATGGGATCGAGGAAGCCCTCGCCGAAGCCCAGGAAGCGGCGGGAGAGAATCCAGTGGCCATCGCCGGTGGAGCAAACACCATTGTGCAGTTCTTGCGAGCCGGCCTCATTGACGAGCTGCGGCTGCATATCGCGCCCATCCGCCTCGGGCATGGCGAACCGATCAGCGTTGAAGATATAGAAACGCATATGGACCGCGTGTCACGGCGCGAAACGACGCTTGCCACGCACGTCTACTACCAGCGCCGCCGCTAGCTGCCGATCCCGGCTATTTGTAGAACCCCTCGCGGAGGTTGATCCCGTATTCCAGCCACGCCTTCATCGCGGCCAGCATCCCGGTCCAGCCCTCGCAATTCCCAAAGGCAGCCTTGGCTCCTTCGGAGGTCGCCACCCAGCTGGCCTCGCTGATGGTCACCTTGGTTCGGGTGCTGTCTTCCAGTGAAGCGAATTCGAACGTCACGGTATTCATGCCATCGGCAGCAGTGGATTGCTGGCCGCCCCATTGCAGGACAATACGCTTTGGCTCTTCCACTTCCACGATCTTGACCGGGAACGGGCCGGGGAAATCATGGAAGTCCCAGGTCACGGTGGCACCGTTTTCCATGTGCCCGGATGCTCCGCCGGTAGTGAAGTAATGGGAAAGCTGTTCTGGATCAGCCACAGCTTCGTATACTTGCCTGATCGATTTGGAAATGATTCCCGACACGGTGAAGGACAGTTCGCGAAGCTCTTCATGTGGTTCCATAAGACAGGTTTACGCCCGAAGAGCACTAGTGACAATAGATATGGGAAAATTCCCAGCGAAAATTAGCGTTTAGACACCAAACGGCTTGGCATAGCGGTAGTTGCCGCGCGGCAGGCGGTTATCGTCGAAGACCCGCACCATGAAGTGCTCGCCCCATGAGGTGCGCGTAGGCAGGATCCCGCGACCTTGCGCCGCTTCGTAGCCGAAGCGGCGGTAGTAGCCAGGGGCGCCCAGCAGAACGATACCGCTGATGCTTTCTTGCTCGGCCCTGTCATGAATTTCTTGCATCAGGATCGACCCGACACCTCGGTGCTGGTATTCCGGGGCGACAGCTAGCGGGCCAAGTCCCAGCAAGGGTTCCCCGTTCACTTCTCCCCATGTAGCGATGACGTGCCCAATGACCGTTGTGTCATCCAGGGCAACGATTGAGAAACGGTTATCGTACTGGTCGCAGTCGAATAGACGCTGCAGCAGTCCGACTTCCTCAGGCTCAACCATCGGATCGATGCCGGAGAACGCAGCATGGGTTATTGCATACACCGCAGCTCGGTCATCGAAGACTTCTGGACGGATACGCATGCACGCAAACCTACCAAATCTCGCCGAGCTAGAAAAATTGGCCCTTCGTGTTCTTCCACCAACTTGACTCCAGGAACGGGGCATTTTCCTGGCGGCTGGCGTGAGGATTGCGACTTCTTGCAAGCAAAGTTCAGCGAGCATTTTCCCAGGCCGCGCTCCTTGCGGCACGCCTTGCCGACTGGAAAACCCAGTTGCGAAGACCCTGCGGCCACGGCCCATGGAATACTTGCGGTGCCTCAAGTGGGAGGCCGTTTATCCATATCCACACCGCCAGCAGCAACTGGTTGCCGGCCTCTGGCGCCAAGTGCGGAACTGCCGCGCTAGTTGATTCAAAAGATGCGCCCAACGAGACTATTCCTTCTCTAACGTTTGCAGTAACGTCTTGAACGAGTCATGGATAGATGATGGGATGATGGTCGCATCGCTTGTCACCTCTATCGGAGAGTTCCATGAAACTGCCTCGGGCGTTCAAGACTTCAATGGCTGCCGTCCTGTCGGCCGCACTGCTTGCAACAGTGCTTCCGGCAACCCCGGCACTAGCCGCAGCCCCTGCTCCAGCAACTTCAGCGGTACAGGCTCAGGCACGGGCAGTTGATGGCGGACTGCAGATTGCCGCCAAGAAAATCCAGCGCAATCCGAGCAAGGATGACGTCTTCGTCAACAAGAAGTACCCGCTCAGTCCCGTTAAGTACGCACCGAAGACGGTAGCGGTCAAGGGCACCAACGTCCGGCTGAAGTCCTCGGCGGCCAAGGCCTACAGCAAGATGGCCAAGGCAGCTGCGAAGGACGGTGTCAAGATCCGGGCTGTCAGCGGTTATCGTTCATACAACCGCCAGGCTGAGCTGTTCAACTACTACACCCGCATCTATGGCAAGAGCTACGCTTCACGCATCTCCGCTGTACCGGGCACCAGCGAGCACCAGACTGGCCTGGCCATTGACGTGGGAAATGCCAACGGCGCTTGCGGTTTGCAGGCCTGCTTCGCCAACACTCCCGTGGGCAAGTGGGTCGGCAAGAACGCACACAAGTACGGCTTCATCATGCGCTACCAGATGGGCCAGGAATCCGTCACGGGCTACTCCTATGAGCCGTGGCACTTCCGCTACCTGGGTACCTCCTTGGCCAAGAGCGTGAAGAACTCCGGCGCCAAGAGCCTCGAAGCCTTCTATGGGGTTTCTGGCAAGAAAGCCAAGAGCACTCCCAAGCAGACCAAGGGCACAGCGCGGACCACCGCGAATCTGAATATGCGCACCGGGGCAGGCGCCGGAAACCGACTGTTGGTGACCATCCCGAAAGGCAAGAGCGTCCAACTGACCGGATCCAAGAAGTCCGGTTGGTACCAGATTCGCTACAGCTCGAAAACCGGTTGGGTATCGGGCAAGTACCTGAAGAACATCTCGATGCCGGCAGCACCGAAGAAGGATTCGAAGAAGAGCGCGCCTCAGAAGAGCACCAGCAATGCCAAGTCTGCCAAGACCACTGCGAACTTGAATATGCGTGCCGGGGCAGGCACCAGCCATCGCGTCGTGCTGACTATTCCGAATGGCAAGAAGGTCGCCATTCGCGGCGCAAAGAAGTCCGGCTGGTACCCGGTGAAGTACGCAGGGAAGAATGGCTGGGTCTCGGGCACCTACCTGAGCAATTTCTCCTCCTCCGGGACTGCACCGAAGACCACCAATCCCAAGAGCTCAAAGTCCTCGTCTAAGAAGACCATCGCGAACCTGAACATGCGCAGTGGTGCGGGAACAGGCAAGCGTGTCATCCTCACTATTCCCAAAGGAAAGACGGTGACCATCCGCGGCTCGAAGAAGTCCGGCTGGTACCCGGTGAAGTACGCCGGGAAGAACGGCTGGGTCTCCGGCACGTACTTGCGCTAGGGCGCCGGCATCGGCTGGCTGCAGTCCTGCTTCCAAGAACTTTTCTGTTCCGGGAAGCAGGATTTTCAGCTTAGGAGCCCGGAGACACAGGAAACTACAGCCGAGGCCACCTGGCTGATCTCATTTTCTTTTGCGGTGCGCGTGAACGAAAGACGGACAGCAGTATGGGCCAGTTCTTCTTCGTAGCCCATCGCAGTGAGTACCGCTGAAGGATCGGTCGAGCCTGCTGCGCAAGCAGAACCTGAAGAGCATAGGACTCCCTTGCGGGCCAATTCAATCAGCACAGTTTCACCGGCGGTCTTCGGGAAGATGAAGGAGACTATGCCGCCAACACGATGTTCCGGATCCCCTGTCAGCTGGACGCTGCCCGGATGCTTGGCATTGAGTTCCTTGAGAATCCGTTCAACCAGGTACGGGCCAAAGCTTTCGCCCAGTCCTGCTTCGCGCTGTGCGCTCGCTGCCTGCAATGCCGCGGCCACGCCGACGGCCGCCGCCGGGTTCTCGGTTCCCGAACGCATTCCGCCCTGCTGCCCGCCACCGTGCAGTAGCGGCACGAAGCGATGCTCGGCGGATAGGTACAGCGCTCCGCTGCCCTTGAGGCTGCCGATCTTGTGCCCGGAAATGCTCAACGCGTCCACTGCGGCGCACAACGGTTTGAGATCGATCCAGCCGGCGGCCTGCACGGCGTCCGTATGCATGATCGCCCCAGCTTTGCGGGCCAGTTGGGCAACTTGCACTACCGGTTGAATGGTGCCGACTTCATTGTTCACCGCCATCACCGAAACCACGGCAACAGCTGCATCGATCAGCTGACGGGCTGCATCCACATCGACTAGCCCCGTGGACGATACCGGGATGACGCGGTGTTCGAATCCGTGAAATTCAACAAGGTATTTGCAGGCTTCCAGCACCGCTGGATGCTCAATGGAGCTTGAGACCACCACACGTCCACGGGGGTTGGCCAAGGCCGCCCCGATCACGGCAGTGTTGGCTCCCTCGGTGCCGCCGGAAGTGAAATAGACTTCCTCTGCTGCCACGCCCAGCTGGCTAGCCAGCTGCGTTCTTGCCCAGTCGTTAGCCCGCTTGGCTTGCTGCCCGGCTTCGTGCAAAGATGCCGGATTACCGAAATCCATGGTCAACAACGGATTGAGCATGTCGAGAACGTCTTGGCGAGGTGGCGCGGTGGATGCGGCATCCATGTAGATCATGCAATAACCATATCCAGTCCAAGGTCAATTGCTTTCACCGAGTGTGTAATGGCACCCGAGGAAATGACATCAACACCGGCTTCAGCGACAGCCACGACTGTTGATGCGTTGATGTTTCCGCTGGCTTCTACTACTGTTTGCCCGTTGATCAGTTCAATGGCTGCGGGAATGTCAGCGGGATCAAAGTTATCCAGCATGATGATGTCCACTCCGGCGGCGAGCACTGGTGGAATCTGTGCAATGGAATCTACTTCAACTTCCATCGACGTGGTGTGCCCCAGCCGCGCACGTACCGACTTCAGGGCAGCGGTAAGCTGCTCTCCGTTATCCAGCAAAGCGAGGTGGTTGTCCTTGGCCATGAAAGCATCCGACAGGTTGTCACGGTGGTTGACTCCCCCACCGCAGCGCACTGCGTAGCGTTCAAGGACGCGAAGGCCTGGCGTAGTTTTCCGGGTATCGACAATGCGGGCTTTGGTATGCGCAACCAGGCCGACGAGCTCAGCGGTCGCCGTCGCGATGGCACACATGCGCTGCAGGAGATTGAGCCCCACGCGTTCAGCGGTCAGCAAGCTCGCCGCCGGCCCGGAGACCTTGAGCAAGCTGTCACCGGCGGCAAACGTGTCTCCGTCGGCAATCAGCTGCTCTACCTCCAGCTGCGCATCGACTAGCTGCATAGTCCGGGTAAATACTGCCCCTCCGGAGAGTACGCCTGGCTGGCGGGCCTGCACCACGGCGGTAGCTGTCGCGCCTTCGGGAACGATGGTAAGTGCGGTGATATCGCCGCGCGGATTGTCCTCGGCGAGCGCCAGCTCGATGATGCGGTCCATGGCAGCGTTGGGTACCGGATGGATCAAAGTGTTCACGCGTTCATTTCCTTGCTCAAAAGGTTCTCGTTGTTCAGCTCGCTTGGGTGCAGGGTCCAGCCATAGCGCACACCCTCATCTGACAGGCTGCTGGTGAATTCGGTTGAATCCAAGCGGTGGTGTGCACCCAGGCTTTTTGTGCGTGCCATGGAACCTGCAGCGATGATCCTTGCAGCGATCCACAGATTGCGCAGTTCCGCCTGCTCTCGCGCAGTGGCAGCGACAGGCGCGCTCGTCGCCAGTATCTGGGCCATTTCTTCGAGCTCCTCGCCGGTGCGGTAGACACCAAGTTTGCTGCTGGCTGCCGTTTGCAGCTGTTCAAGATCCAGGGGTGCTTCCGGGGCAGGCTCGGAGAGTTGCTGGATAGTCAGCGCATCGGTATTGCAGCGAGCATCTGGTGGGTCGCTGATCAAGGCCAGGATGGCTTCTCGGGCAAAAATCATTGCTTCCAGCAAGGAGTTGCTGGCCAAGCGGTTGGCACCATGAACTGTCGTGTTGGCGCATTCGCCGGCCGCATAGAGGCCTGGGACAGAGGTTCGTCCTGAGATGTCGGTGTGGATCCCGCCCATGAAGTAGTGCTGGGCCGCTACCACCGGAATCAGGTCATGAGCCATGTCCAGGCCGGAGCCGCCCGCGGTGCAACTTGCGAGCCGGGCGGTGATGGATGGGAAACGGCCTGCGAGGAATCCTGTGCCACGCGTTTCTTCCACGGCCCGCGCATCAAGGTAGACCTGGTGCCCGGCTTGGATCTGTTCATGGATGCCTCGGGCCACGACATCACGGGGTGCCAGCTCAGCATCCGGGTGAATTCCAGGCATGAAGCGCTGCCCGGCGTCATTGACCAAAATGGCACCTTCACCACGTACGGCTTCGGAAACCATCCCGGCTTCTGGATATCGGGCGGGGTCAACCAGCGTTGGATGGAACTGGATGAATTCGGCATCCGCGATGACAGCACCTGCCCGGGCGGCCAGTCCCAGGCCGTCGGCGGTTGCTCCCTGAGGATTGGTGGTCGCTGAATACAACTGGCCCAGTCCACCGGTAGCCAGCAGGATCGCTTCTGCCAGGAGCAGTTGTTCTGCCTCGTTGCGCAAGTAGTGCACCCCTGAGACTTTTCCATCATGCAGCTGGAGTTCGGTGGCAACTGCATCCTCGAAGATGCTGAGCTTGTTTGCAGTTTCCAGTTGGCGCACGGCACGAACCAAGGTTTGCACCAATGAAGCGCCGGTGGCATCCCCATTGATATGCAGAATACGGTGTGCGCTGTGCGCGGCTTCAAGGCCAAGCTGGTAGGAGCCATCTGCATTACGGTCAAAATCCACTGCATAGGATTCCAAAGCCTGCACTAGCTCTTCGCCTGAGGAACACAGGTGTTCCACCGGTTCCACGCCGCAGTGGCCCGCGCCAGCTTTGAGCGTATCGGCAACGTGTTTGGAAACAGAGTCGCCTTGGGCCATGGATGCTCCGGTAACAGCTGATAGCCCGCCCTGCGCGAGCTCAGAGTTCGAGTCCCCCAGTTTCCCTTTGGTCAGCAATACCGGCTGGATGCCCAGCTCTACGGCGTGCAAAGCTGCGCACAGTCCAGCCACACCGGAGCCGACGATCACCAGCTTCTTCGGTTCTTGTTGGACCTGGCTCATGGCTTGGCAGCTAGCATGCGCTCCAGGGCGATCTTTGCATCCCCTTGTTGTTCCTTCGGTACCGAAATTTGGTTGACCACTCGTCCGGCAACCAGCTCTTCGAGCACCCAGGCAAGGTAGCCCGGGTGGATTCGGTACATCGTGGAGCATGGGCAGATCACTGGATCAAGGCAGAAGATGTTGTGCTGCGGGTACTGGGCAGCCAAGCGGTTGACCATATTAATTTCGGTACCGATGGCAAAAGCAGTTGGCTCGGTAGCAGCGGCAATAGCCTTTTGGATGTAGTCGGTAGAGCCGGCTTCATCTGCCGCGTCCACAACTTCCATGGGGCATTCCGGATGCACAATCACGCGCACGCCAGGGAAATCCTCACGCGCCTTGGCGATCTGCGCGGGGTTGAAGCGCTTGTGCACGGAGCAGAAGCCGTGCCACAAAATGACCTTGGCATCGAGCAGCGTGTCAGCTTCGTTGCCGCCCAATTCCTTGCGCGGAGTCCACATCGGCATCTGCTCCAGGGGAATGCCCATGGCCTTAGCGGTGTTGCGTCCAAGGTGCTGGTCCGGGAAAAACAGGACGCGGCGTCCTCGCTCGAAAGCCCACTCCAGAACAGTTGCAGCGTTGGAGGAGGTGCAGACCAGTCCGCCGTTGCGACCGACAAAGGCCTTAAGCTCTGCAGAGCAGTTCATGTAGGTCACCGGAATGACCGGCATCCGCCCATCATCAGCTTCATCCGCATATAGGGCGGTGAGCTCTTCCCAGCACTTTTGCACGCTCGGACCGTCTGCCATGTCTGCCATGGAGCAACCTGCTGCAAGATTCGGAAGGATCACCGATTGGTCCTCGCGGCTGAGAATATCTGCCGTTTCGGCCATGAAGTGCACACCGCAGAACACGATGGCTTCCGCCTTGTCTCGGGTCAATGCTGCGTTGGCCAGCTGGAAGGAGTCACCCACGAAATCCGCATATTTCACCACTTCATCGCGCTGGTAGAAGTGCCCTAGGATCACTGCCCTGTCCCCCAGGGTTTCTTTGGCAGCAATGATGCGAGTATCAAGCTCGGCGTCGCTAGCCTCCAGGTATTCCTCTGGGATGGAACCCTGCACCGGGTAACCAGCTGGAACCGAATCCTCTTGGGAGGCACCTGGCCCGTAGCCCGCAGGGGTGTCCCACGGGTTGGAGGCCAGATCGGTGGAGCAGGTGGATTCCGGAGCCAGCAGATTGAGCCGAGCGATGTTCTGGGCTACCGAGGCATTGGCGTTGTCAGTGATTTGGGTGCTCATGGGTTCGTCCGTTTCTTACAGGATGACGGTGAAAAGTATGAATGGTGCTTGCTAGTCGTGCAGCGGGTCGACTTCCAACGGGTCTGGTCCGTGGCCCACGTAGCGGTATAACCGTGGCGGCCGGTGCTGTCCGCCGGCCAGATACTCATCGGTCTCCTCGATGGAGGCAGTGTTCTTGAGCGTTCGGCGGAAGTTCGCAGGATCCAGGCGGCGTCCGAGGATAGCTTCATAGACTCCGCGCAGGGCCGCCAGGGTGAAGCGTTCTCCTAGCAATCGATGCGCTATCTGCCCGTACTCGGTCTTGTTGCGCAGCCTCCACATGGCGTAGTCCAAGATCTTTCGGTGGTCGAAAGCCATCTGGGCAATCTGCGGATCATCGATATCGAACCAGGCCACGTTGTCGTCTTGGACGGTGGCACCGACCTGGTCAGCGTTCAGCAGCGCAAAGTAGGCGATGGTGACTAGGCGGTGGGTTGGCGAGCGGTCGATATCCCCGAAGGTGTAGAGCTGTTCCAGATAGGTGGGGCGTAGGCCTGTGGTTTCAGCAAGGTTGCGCCCTGCCGCTTGGCCGAGGGATTCCCGCGGATCAACTGGTCCGCCTGGCAGCGCCCACATTCCAGTGTGGGGTTGGCGAATGCGGCGTACCACTGGCAAGCAGAGTTTGTCGGGTCCGCCATCTTTGCCTTCACGGATTCCCAGGATCACAGTGGAAACCGCAAGAGCGGGCGGGAGGTTGCGGCGTTCGTCGACATTCGCCCAACCCGGTACGGATGACATTTCTTATTTGCCTCGTTTTCAGCACATTCGGATTCGTTAGAGTCATTCTGACATTAACGCTCTTGAGGCGCTAGCCCAGATCACATTTCAAGGGTGAATGACCTATGATCAATGGCATGACATTGGATCTGAATCTTCGAGTGGTTCGCGCAAACGCTGAGGTGAAAAGCCCATCCGTGCTTTTCATCCACGGCTTCGCCTCATCCGGCGAACTGAATTGGGACCGCTCGCGGTGGCTGAAATATTTCACTGATGCAGGACGCGATGTCCTTCTGGTTGATTTGCCGGGCCATGGAGAAGATCCTCGCCGCAACGACGGCAGCTGGGCACCAAGCCAGATTCGCCAGGCCCTGGCTGCCATCGTGATGGATCTGGACGATGGACCCGTAGATGTCATCGGCTACTCTTTGGGTTCCCGGCTGGCCTGGGAATTCGCCGCTTTCAATCCGGATTTGGTGAATCATTTGGTCATCGGGGGTCCAGGAGCCGGTGATCCGCTGGCCGCCTTCGAATTGGACCAGGCCCGCACCTACGTTGAGACGGGCGAAAAGATCCATGACGACTACACCGCCGCCATCATGCGGATTGCCGAGGCTGAACCGTCCAATGATCTATCGGCGCTCTTTGAGCTGATTGAGGCAATCAAATCCGAGCCCTACGATCCGGCAGCCAAGGTGCCATCGGTTCCCACCTTGCTGGTCGCCGGAGACCAGGATGATCTCGCGACCACCATGCCGCATTTGCGTCGCCTCCTGAAGGACGAAGGAACACGCAATGAAGTGCTGTGGCTGGCAGGACGCAATCACGCCAACGCGGTAACCAGCCGCGAGTTCAAGGAAAAGGCACTAAACTTCGTTAATGCTGAATTCTTATAATTTACATTTCGCCGCTACTCTGCAGTCAAAATAGTTCGCCTATTAGACACCTCCGCCCTTTCGTCGCTGTATGCCTATAAGCTGATCCCAACAGAAATCGATTGACAGCGCTAATTGCGCGATAAGCCTGAGGAATGATTCCATGGCGAGTACTAAAACACCTGAGCAGCACATTGCTGTCTTCGGCGAAAGTGGTAGCGGAAAAACAGTTCTACTGTCCGCTTTATACGGAGCCGCGCAAGAACCGGAGTTCACCGAACGCAACCTCTATCGGATAGTTGCCGACGACTTTAAGCAGGGTGCAAAACTTCATAAGAACTACTTGGGAATGCGGGAAAATTCGCGCACACCGCTAGCCAACCGCTTCAATAACGAAACGTACTCATTCACTTTAAAGCTGAAAGAAAACAACGGACAAAACCATCCGAGCATCCCTTTCAATGCGCTCAGGCTCGTATGGCACGATTATCCAGGCGAATGGCTCAGCCACGGAGCCAATACTGAAGAAGAAGCCGAGATCCGTCTGAAGACCTTCAACGACTTGATCCGGTCGGACGTTGCCTTGATCCTCGTCGACAGTTCGCGACTCCTTGACGATGACGACGACATCGAGCGTTACCTCAAGTCCTTGCTAGGAAATCTCAAGAGCACTCTCCTATCACTTCAAGACGAATTGCTGCATGATGGCAAGAAGCTCGTCAGGTTCCCTCGAATCTGGATGTTTGCACTGACGAAATGTGACTTGCTGCCAGATTATGATGCGTATCGTTTTCGCGATCTTTTGATCGGTAAGGTCGCAGGCGAAATCGCAGATCTCCGGCAAATTTTGTCAGGGTTTGTCACTGGAAATGAAGCACTGTCTGTGGGGGAAGACTTCGTGCTGACATCATCAGCGAAATTTGAATCTGGCCATATCGATCTCGGTGATCGCGTTGGCATCAATCTGGTCCTACCCCTCGCTTCAGCGCTGCCAATGCAACGCCATCTTCGCTGGGCGAATGCACGTGTCCTGCCCGGCAAGGTTGCGAAAGAACTGCTAAATGGCGTAGGACTAATCGCTGCGGCGGTTCAACTGGTCCAACATCGATTCCCCAATCGCATCGCATCGCTATTTAATCATGTCCAGCCACAAGCTATGGCTCACGTAGCAAACATGGCGGATGAAGGTTTGGAGAAACTCCAGAAGAAGGCAATACAGAAGAAGGACTTTATCAGTGCCATTATTGCGGGTTTCCAATTAGAACTCTCACAAGCTGAATCTGACAAGGTATTGCTCAGGAGCCCACGTTGAGCGTCATTTGGGCCACACGGGGCAGGATTTGGGGATTTCGATTTCTTCGAGATGGGAGTCACGAAAAGCCTCTGGAATTCTACAATCGAGCGTTTTCTGAAGTCGACGACGAATTAGAAGTATTCCACCGAGACGCCGATTCCATAGCTATTCGTTTCGCTGATCCGCTGGACCGCAAGGACAGATCGGGCCGAGTCATTCCTCATGAATTTGTCCTCACAGGCGACGATATGAAGGGCATTTCGTGTCTCGATGATGTTCGATCCAAAATTTGGCCCGCCTTCAGCACGGAATACAGTGAAATTTGGGATAAGGATCTTTAAACGGAGCGTTCGGTTTCGGGACTAATTTGCAGTACTGGAACCGAATGGCAATGTGATGCGTTCTGTTACGAAGCTCTCCCTACGACAAACTCATTGCGAAATCGGTTCCATCTACAGCGGCGTGTACATCAACAAGGTCAGGTCCGAGGCTTCGGTAGGGGTCAGGTTGTGCTGCTCATAGCGGGTCAGGCCTTTAGCTGGGTGCCGGAACACCCGTTCACCAGTACGGAAACCGGCAACGTCCCGTTCATTCCAGATAGCGGCGAATTCCGGGGAGGCCGCCGAGACCCGGGCAACAATGCCGCTGTCCCCCGATGGGCTGAGCCATCCACGCGTTTCGGCACGGAAGCTTCCCACGAAACCGCGGCTTTGCACTTCCCAATCCGGGAGCATCTCACGCAATTGCGCATCGGTGAAAACGAGCCACAACAGGTTCCGATCTTCGCTGTCCAGTGAAGCCACCCGCGGATACAGCTGTTCATAGGCCTCATTCCAGCCCAGGATGGTCCAGTCGGCGGAGAGCAGGAAGGCCGGGAACTGCAAAGCATCGAGCAAACGCTGCAGGGCTGGAGTCATGCCGCCGGTGCCAATCGGGTCAAGCTCACCGTGCCCAGCCAGAGAAAACAGGTACGAGGATTCCACCGGGGTGAGCCGGAACAGCCGTGCCAAGGACTGCAGAACCTGGCGCGAGGGATTGATGTCGCGGGCCTGCTCAAGCCAGGTGTACCAGGTAACAGAAACGCCGGCCAAGGTGGCGACCTCCTCGCGGCGCAGGCCGCGCACCCGGCTGCGTCCGATCTCCGGCAATCCATGGGAAGCCCTGTCAGCCCGGGCTCGGCGGTCCTTGAGGAATGCCGCGAGTTCTTCGCGACGTCTTTGACTTGGAGTCACGGGGTAAACCTCATTGCATGGTAGTAGTACTACTAGTATCGTCACCGTCTGGGTTTGAGGGCAAATATATGGTGAGATTTTAGGTATGACCACACTTCGTTCACACACTGTCACCCATGGCCGCAATATGGCCGGCGCTCGCGCACTGTTCCGCGCAGCCGGCGTGAACGGCGCTGACCTCGGGCGCAAGCCGATTATCGCTGTCTCCAACAGCTTCACTGAATTCGTTCCAGGGCACACCCACCTGCAGCCGGTAGGCCGCATTGTCTCCGACGCCATCACTGCCGCCGGTGGCATCCCCCGCGAATTCAACACCATTGCCGTGGACGACGGCATCGCCATGGGCCACGGAGGCATGCTCTACTCGCTGCCATCGCGCGACCTCATTGCCGACTCCGTGGAATACATGGTCAATGCCCACTGTGCCGACGCGCTGATCTGCATCTCGAACTGCGACAAGATCACCCCGGGCATGCTGATGGCCGCATTGCGCCTGAACATCCCTACGGTCTTCGTCTCCGGTGGACCGATGGAAGCCGGCCGCGCCACTTTGGTTGACGGCACCGTGCGCACCTTGGACCTGGTGGACGCCATCTCCGAGGCCGTGAACGAGAACGTATCGGATGCAGACCTGCTGCGCATCGAAGAGTCGGCCTGCCCAACCTGCGGCTCCTGCTCGGGCATGTTCACCGCCAACTCGATGAACTGCCTGACCGAGGCCATGGGCTTGTCCCTGCCGGGCAACGGCTCCACCCTGGCTACCCACACGGCCCGCAAGGACCTGTATGAAAACGCCGGCAAGCTGGTAGTCGATATCGCCAACCGCTACTACGGCGAAGACGACGAGACGGTCCTGCCACGCAGCATCGCCACCAAGAAGGCCTTCGGCAACGCCATGGCGCTGGATATCGCCATGGGCGGTTCCACCAACACCATCTTGCACCTGCTGGCCGCCGCCCGCGAGGCCGGCGTGGAATTCGGCCTCGATGAGATCGATGAAGTGTCCCGCCGTGTCCCGTGCCTGGCCAAGGTTGCACCCAACGCTGCCGGCAACGGCACCATCTACTACATGGAAGATGTCCACCGTGCCGGTGGCATCCCCGCAATCCTCGGCGAGCTGCGCCGCGGCGGCCTGCTGGATGAAACCGTGCACACGGTTCACTCGGCAACCCTGGGCGAATGGCTCGATGACTGGGATATCCGCAGCGGCAAGGCCAAGGAGGAATCCTTCGACCTGTGGCACGCGGCCCCGGGCGGCGTGCGCTCCTCCACCGCCTTCTCGCAGTCCGAGCGGTGGGCGGCGCTGGACACCGATGATGCAGAAGGCTGCATCCACTCGGTTGAGAATGCCTACTCCAAGGACGGCGGCCTGGCCGTACTGCGCGGCAATATCGCCGTGGACGGTGCAGTGGTCAAGACCGCTGGCGTTGACCCTTCGATCTGGACCTTCTCCGGCCCGGCAGTGGTCTGCGAATCGCAGGATGAAGCCGTGGAGAAGATCCTGAACAAGCAGGTGAAGGAAGGCGACGTAGTAGTCATCCGCTACGAAGGTCCCAAGGGCGGGCCGGGCATGCAGGAAATGCTCTACCCCACCTCGTTCCTCAAGGGCCGCGGCCTGGGCAAGGCCTGCGCACTGATCACCGATGGCCGCTTCTCCGGTGGCACCTCGGGCCTGTCCATCGGGCACGTCTCCCCCGAGGCCGCGTCCGGTGGCATGATCGCCCTGGTGGAAGATGGCGATACCATCTCCATCGATATCCCGACCCGCGAGCTGACCCTGAACGTCTCTGACGAGGTCTTGGCACAACGCCGCGAGCGCTTGATCGCTACCACCGGCTACCGCCCGAAGAGCCGCGAGCGCGTGGTCTCCCCTGCGTTGCGTGCCTACGCCGCCATGGCGTTGTCCGCTGACAAGGGTGCAGTCCGCGACGTGGATCGCGTAGAGCGTGCCATGCGCGAAGCCGATGAGCGTGAAGCCGCAGCCCAAAGCGCGGCCCAAATCTAGCCAGAAGGCTTGACCATGGCAACAGGCCCGGACCACTTATGCGAATAAGCGGACCGGGCCTGTTCTGTTTCCAAGGCACTAGCCCCGAAGCAGCAGGGATTGTTCCCCGCATGCCGAATGCCGGCGCTGCCTCAAAAGGCAAGACCGGCATCCAGCTGGCGCGCGGACTATGGGTTCCGGCGACGGTACCGAAGCAGGATCAATGCTCCGGCGATAATCACCATCCCTGCAGCCCCTGCCAGCCACAACGAGCCCTGGTCAAGGCCGGTTGCCGCAAGCGGTGCTGGCGGGGCAGGTGGTGCTGCCGGCGCTGGCGGAGCCGGCGGAACCGGTGGTGCCGGTGGCGCTGCCTGCGGAGCCTCGGAGCAAACTTCCACATCCGCCGAATCCGAATTGTTCCCATCCTCGCCGGACTTCTCCGGTATCGAGGCCGTATTCGTCATCGTCTGGCACGTGCCGGCTACGCCGTCCAAGACCAGTTCGTACGTGAACTTCTTGCTCTGCTCTTCGGCCTTGACCGTGCCCAGTTCCCGCGGCTGGCCGGGATTGGTGTAGTCATCGAAGACCGTCACCATTTCATCGGTGGCCGTTGCCGCCTCGAATTCCAGCGGAGCCTTGGCACGGACCGTGCGGGTTGTCCCTTCCACGTCGGTCCAGCTGGCGTTCACCGTGTTCTCGTGGCCGGTGTAGTCGGCCTCGGCAACAGGTGTTTCGAAGGTGCAGCTGTACTTCACGGTGCTGGTTTCCCCGGCCGCAAGCTCCAGCTTCCCCTCCACCAATCCTTCGATGGAGCAGCTGGCCCCGTCGATGGATAGCTTGTCTTCCAGGAGCACTTGCGTGTCCTTGAAGTCATTCGGATTGGCCACGGTGATCTCACCGGTGACGGTGAAGTCCTGGTCTTCGTAATCCTCCAGCATCGCCTGGACCGTGTACTTGGCCGTGGCCTGCCCGTCCGGGTCAACCTCGAACTTCGTTTCCTTCGCGTCCTTGCGGGTCGACCAGTCGTAGTCCCTGACGTACTGGGCGTCGGCGCTCTTGGCGATCATCAGGCCCTGCTCGATGCACAGTTGCAGGTCCACCGAGGATTCGTCCTTGCCGTTGCCGTCGGTACTCTCATGGACTGCCGCTGTATTGGTGTATACCGTGCAGGTTCCCGCTTCGGGTTCCAGCACCTGTTCGTATTCGAACTGCATGGGAGCTTGCGGGACATGGACTACCCCGAGCACCTTCGGTTCGGCGCCAGGATCCATCATGTCGTCGGTGACTCTCACCGATTCGTCCGTGACTGCATCGATCTGGAAATCAACCGGTGCTTCGGCACGCACTTCGCGGTCATCGAAGGAGGCAATCACCGTATTGACTGCTCCTTCGAAGGCATCGGTGGTGAGCCAGCTAGCGAGGTCGCATTCATACCGGGCCCCCAAGTTCTCCCCGGCATCGAGCACGACCTGCAATCCAGCGGCCGCTTCATCGGCATCTTCCAGATCGATCCGGCAGCTGGTGCCAGCGGTATCGATCCGGTCTTCCAAGGTGGCGGTGATGGAACCGAAATCATTCGGGTTCTGCACCATCACTTCACCGGCCAGCCGCAAGTTCTGCTCAACGGCTGCGGTGTTGCGAGCCTGAACCCAGTAGTGCGCGGTGAAGGTTCCATCCTCGTTCGCGGTGAGCTTGCTCTGGTCGATCCGCTTTTCTACCTCCCATTCGTAATCCAGGTCCACCAGCCCCTGCGCGGTCTTCTGCAGGCCCAGGGCCTTCTGTCCGCAGAGGGTGACGGTGGTCGAATCCTCGGCCCCGGTCTGCTGGATCACCGCGGTGTTGGTGAACTCGTTGCAGGTGCCGGCCTGGGCCTGGTGGCGCAGGGTGTAGTCGAAGTCGACCGGGGTGCCTTCGGCATTCCAGATCGCTTCGCCCAGCACTACCGGCGACTCGGGATTGGTCTTGTCATCGATGACGGTGACCTGCTGATCGGTTTCAGCATCCAGCAGGTAGTCCACCGGTGCGGTTGACGTGGCCACCGAACCCTCGCCCCAGGTTGCGGTAACCGTGTTGCTGCCGTGCAGCTGGGCGGGGGTACCCGAGCAGCTGTATGGCAGTTGCACCGTGGCTCCGGCTCCGTCGCTGCCCACCGGGACCGCGACTTGAAGACCCTCGGTTTGCGGATCGGCGTCCTCGGCGTCGATGGTGCACGTGACCCCTTCAATGCTGATCTCGTCGGTGATGGTGGCTACCGTCGAGGCTGCTTCGAAGTGGTTCGGATTCACCAGGATGATCATGCCGTTCACTTCATGGCCCGAATCCTCCGAACCGTCCGGAATGGCCGAAACGGTGTAGGAGAAGTCGGCGGTGCCGTCCTCGGCGACAGTGACCTCGGTGCGGTCTACCTTCTTCTCAAGATCCCAAAGGTAGGTCCGATCGAAGCTGGCCCCGGCATCCTTGGCAATCATCAGATCGAGCAAGCCGCAGAGCTGCACGGTCGCCTCATCCCTCGGATCCTCCCCCGCCTGGATATCAACCCATGCGGTGTTCGTGTAGCTCATGCATTCACCGGCGGGAGCATCATGTTCCAGCTGGTACTCGATGAGCACCGGCGAATCATCAATGTCCACGGTGCGCATCAGCACCGGCTCTTGTGGATTCGACTGGTCATCCCAGATCTCGACCTCCCGATCGATTTGGGAGTCAATGGCGAATTCGATTGGCACCTGCGCGCTCGATGCCCGGTCATCGCCCCAGCTGACCATGGCGGTGTTGGTGCCGCCGCTGTAGGAACCGGCATCGACTCCCGCGGATACATCGCAGCTGTAGCCGACGGTGATCATCCCGTTGGCCGGGATGCTCACCAGCGATTCCGAAGTGGTGCAGGTGATCGATTCCAGATCGACAACGTCCTGGATCCTGGCGTCAATGCCCGTGTACTGGTTCGGGTTGGTGATGGTGATCTGGCCTTCCAGCACCCATCCCGAATCCTCGTACCCGGTGTTCTCCACCTTGATCACGTAGTCCACCGGTTCGCTGGCCGCACCGTTGGTGGTGATCTGCTGGTCCTGGCCTTCGGCCAGCGACTTCTCGATCTGCCATTGGTAGGTGCGGTCGTACTCGGCTTCGACGGTCTTGCTGATCTCCAAGGCCGCCTCGCGGCAGGCTTCGGCGAGCGCATTGTCCGTCGCGGTGAATCCGTCATCGCCGGTGAGCGTGGCGACGTTCTCGAATACCTGGCAGGTGCCTGCCTGGTCCACGGTCCACGTCACCGAGTAGTCCCGGCTTTGCGGCCCATCGGCCACATCCACTGTCCACGCCGGATCGAACTCATGAGCGCTGTCCGTGATGGTCACCGTGTCGTTCAGCGGCGTCTGGGTCCAGTCGGCTTCCGAGATCTGTACGGTATCCGAGTCCTGGCCGTTGACCGTGCTCAGCGCCTGGGCATCCCAATCCACGGTGGCGGTGTTGCTGCCGTTGTACTCCGGCTGGGATTCGAAGGTGCACGAGTAGGTCATCACCCATTCGGCTCCTGCGGGGATCACCGTTTGGAAGCCGGCTTGCCCGGCGGACATGTCCGCCACCGCTTCGCCCTGCACCCCGGTGATCGTGCAGCTCACGTCCCCGCCGACATCGGCGAAGTCCTGCACCGTGATCGGCGCGTCTTGCCAGTCGTTCGGGTTGGCGAGCGTGATTTCTCCGCTCATCGCCCAATTGCCATCCTCGTGGCCTTCGGGGGTCACGGTGATCCGGTAGTTCGCGGTGGCTTCACCGGTATTGGGGTTGGCTGCCAGCGGTTGCCCGGAGAGCAGTTCCTTGTCCAGCGACCACAGGTAGGAGCGGTCGAAGGAGGTCACGACGTTCTTGGCGATATCCAGATCGGCGCCGGCGCACACCGTGGCGCTGGCCGAAGCCGTGTTCTCTTCGCCCTCGCCGGTGGCCTCATCGAGCACCGCGGTGTTGGTGTACTCGGTGCAGGTTCCTGCCACGCCATCCAGTTCCACGTCGTACTCGAAGGTCTTCGGCGATTCCTGGGCCTTGGCGGTGCCAAGGACCGTTACCTGTCCTTCAACGGTCTGGTCATCGGTGATGGCGACTTCGCCGTCGGTCAGCAGGGCCTGCTCGAACCCGAAATCGACGTCCGTTTCAGCCTGGCGTTCCTGGCCCCAGGCCACGGTTGCGGTGTTCGTGTACTGGGCGGTGATGTCGGTGTCCGCCGGGACCTGGCAGTTGTAGCCCAGGGTGGTGCTTTCCCCGTCACCGAGCACGAGCTGGAAACCGCCGGCGGTTTCATCCGCATCGGTGCCCTCGATGGTGCAGCTGGCCGACGGGATGGAGAGCACATCGGTGACCGTGGCCGCCAGGTCCCCGACTTGCGTGTTCGGGTTGCTGATGGTGATGGTTCCGGACACCTGCTTCGCGCTGTCCTGCGCTTCGCCGGCGGTGGCCACTACCGTGTAGTGCGCGGTGATCGTGCCGTTGCCGGCGACCGTGAATTCGCTATGGTCAACCTGCTTGTGAAGCGACCAGTCGTAGTCGCGTGCGTAGCTGGCGTCCACGTCCTTGGTGATAACCAGATTCTTCTGGTCGCAGATGCCCACGTCCTGCGAGTCCTCGATGTCCTCGCCGGCCAGATCCACCCACGCGGTATTCGTGAAGACCAGGCATTCATCGCGCGGCACTTCGTAGGTGATCTCGTAGCTGAATCTCTGCGGGGCGTCGGCGTAGTGGACCGTGCCCAGCAGTACCGGGTCCCCGGAAGGATCAGCCTGGTCATCCCAGACGCCAACGGAATCATCGGTGCTCTCATCCAGGGTGAAGTCGATGGGTACCGGCTGGCTCTCAGCCTGCAGCCCATCACCCCAGGTGACCACCGCCGTGTTGGTGTGGCCGGTGTAATCGGCTTCCGCCACGGCCGATGCATCGCAGTTGTAGTCCACGGTGATCGAGCCGATGCGCGGCACCACCTGCTGCATGCCTTCCATCCCCGGATTCGAGTCCTCGGCCACGGTGTTGCAGGCGGCCGAGAGGGTATTCTCGTCGCTGATCGTCACTTCGAGGTCTTCGAATTCGTTGGGATTGGCCACGGTAATGGATCCGGAAAGCTGCTGCCCGGAATCCTCGTAGCCGGTGTTGTCCACCAGCACCGTGTAGTGAACGGTAGCGGTTCCGTCTTCCTCGACCACGGCATCTGGCGACTGGCCCTCGGCCAGCTGCTTGTCGATGCTCCACAAGTAGGTGCGGTCATAGGAGGCCGTCACGTCCTTGGTGACGGTCAGCCCTGCCTGGCGGCACGCTTCGACCTGGGCGTCATCGCTCTTGACCAGCTGGTTGCTGCCGGTGATCGTGGCGGTGTTCATGAAGCTCTGGCACGTGCCGGCCTCGTCCACGGTCCAGGTGTATTCATAGGTCCGAGTCTGCGGGCCATCGGAGTAATTGATGGTCCAGGCCGGATCGAACTCATGCAGCGGGTCGGTCACGGTCACCGTCTGGTTCAGTGGTGTCTGCGTCCAGTCGCCTGCATCCACCGGTACAACTTCGGTGGCGCTGCCCGAAGCGGTGGAGGCCGCGCTGGAGGACCACGTCACTTCGGCGGTGTTGCTGCCCTCGTAGTTCGGCTGCGATCCGAAGGTGCAGCTGTAGCTGAAGGTCAGCGTTTGGGAGGCATCCAGTGTTGCCTGGAAGTCCGGTGCCACCGGATCGGCGTCCAGCGTGTCCGGTTCGCCGGCAATGCCGACCACCTGGCAGGTTGCGTCCCCGCCCACATCGACCTGGTCGGTGACGGTCACGTCAATGGCTTGCCAGTCATTGGGGTTGGATACCGTGATGGTTCCGCTCATGGCCCAGTCGCTGTCCGAATAGCTTTCGGGAGTGACAGTGACGGAGTATTGCGCGGTGAATTCGCCGGTTTCCGGATCCGCGGTGAATGGCTGCTCGCCTACTGCGTCCTTGGCGATGCTCCAGTCGTAGCTGCGGTTGAAACTGGACACGACCAGTTTCTCGATAGCCAGGTCCTGGCCGATGCAGACTTCCACGGTGGCATTGTCCGTCAGCGTTTCACCGTCGTCTGCGGCGAGGCTGGCGATGTTCTGGTAGTCGGTGCATTCTCCGAGCACGCCGTCCCACTCGATGGTGTACGCGAAGGACTTCGGGCTTTCCCCGGCTGTAACGGTGTTACCGCCGGCGATGCCCGAAAGGTCGATTTCGCTATCGGTAACGGTGACTTCATCGTCGGTCACCGTTGGCGAGACGGACGCGAAATCGTAGTCGGCCGAGGCGCTGGCTTGGCCATCGGTGCCATAGTAGGCCTCCGGGTCCCAGGTTGCACTGACCGTGTTGGTGCCGGCGCTGGCGGCACTGGTTCCCTCGGGCAGGTCGCATTCATAGGTGAAGGAATTCTCGCCGGGCTGGATGGTCACCGGATTGGCGATCGGCGATCCGCCAGCGGAGATGACGCAATTGGCTCCATCAAGCTGGTCGGCCAGCGTGATCCCGGATATCTCCGTGTCATTCGGGTTCATCACGGTAATGGTGCCGGAGAGCTGGAAGTTGCTGTCCTGGGCCTCGCTGGCGGTGGCGACCACGTTGTAGTCGACGTCCACTCCGGTGGCCGTGGCCTTCACTGTGGCTTGCTGGCCCTCGGCCAGCGACTTGTCCAGATCCCAGTCGTAGTCGCGGTCATAGGATGCCTGCACATCCTTGTGGACCGTGAGCTCGTCGTAGGTGGTCTTCGTGTTGGTGAAGGTACAGGTGACTTCATCGTTGTCGCCCAGGTTGAAAGTGATGGCCGAACCGCTGCGGATAGCGGCGGCGCCGGTGCAGGCGATCGAGGAAAGATTCCAGCCAGCTGGCAAGTCCTCTTCGGTGACGGTGATCGTAGCTGGCGCCACGGTGTAGGTGACGCTCTGCGGCAAGCTCGCGCCGGTATCGGAATCGGCACTGTCATCGAGGTTGAATGATGTCGAGTCGCCGAAGCGGTCCTCGGCGAGGGTGAAGTCGAAATCCGTGCCGTCGGCAGGAACCGCGTCCTTGATGACGGTTACGGAACCGGCTTGGACCGCACCGGCCTGGATCTGGTTGTCGCGTTGTCCAATGGACTTGCAGTTCAACGACGAGATCAGGACGTGGTACGGCGAACCGTTGATTGAGGAAGCACCGGTGCCCGGGCCGTGATCCAGCTCCGAGGCGATATGCGCATCGAAGTAGAGGGTGACGCTTGACTCGTCGCCTTCTTCTCCGTCGACCATCAATGTGATGAAGACGGTGTCGACGCGGTCGTTCCCGGCGCCTTCATCGACAGTCCAGCCGGTGATGTTCGCGCCGTCCACTGTCTCGTTGAGCAAATAGTCATAGGCCCATTTGCCGGCCTTCTTGACCTGGTAATTGATGACCAGCTCGTTTTCGCCTGCGGGCAATGTCATTTCCAAGCGCTGGTGAACCACACCGCCCTCATAGAGCCCGTCGTGGACATTGCCGTTGGCGAAGGCGGGCATCTCATCGGACTTCTGCATGAAGGTGTCGACCGAGCCGTCTCCTTCGTTGTACTCGCAAATCCGCGGAGCACCTGACTCAAGGGCAGCGGCCGTGATCGGCTCGCGGGCCGCTGTCGAGGACCCGGTAGAATCTTCCGATTCCGAAACTTCGGCCTTCGGCTGCGCAAGTTCCGGTGAAGCCTTGTCCACTGGCTTCTTCTCTGTCTTGGGCGCAGCTGATTCCACAGGTTGCGCTTCGGGTGCCGGCTGCGTGGTTTCCACAGCTTTTGGCTTTTCTGGCTTCTGAGTTGCCGGTGCCGGTGCAGGGGCGGACTCGGGTTCGGCCGCTGCTTCTTCCTCTGGCGCCGAGGTCTTGGCGCTGTCTACTGCTTCAGCAGCTGGCTGTTCTTCCCCCGTGTCAGCCGTGGACGATTCGTCGGCTTCGGCCTTGGTTTCCTCCGCCGAGCCGGTGGCCAGGACCGATTCAGAGTTCTCCGGTTCAGTCCCCTGCTGTGTGGCCTCGACTTCTTCCCCAACAGAAGTTTCGGCAGCAACTGCCATGCCCGGAATGGTCATGACAAAGCACAAGGAAATCGACGAAATTATCGCCAAGAATCCTTTTAATAATCTGTTTAAAGCTGTTTTACGGCGCAAATTTGGCACAAGAGTGCCACGCCTTTGATGCCTAGACATTTCTCCCCCATACAAGAATGTCCTGAGTGGATCGCGCGGCGTGCAGGAGCGATCCACCCGAAAAAGAGCGAGCTATAGTAAGGCTTTGACCTCAGATAATGAAAGCCTGGCCCATGATTCAGCCACCCCATGTGGCTCAACTGCTCAGGATAAGTTCCCCAATGCATCTAAAGATGCGAAATGAATGCGAGTGTTTCAATTCGTCTTTAAATCCCCCAATTCAAGACAACGATATGCCGACATCCTACGCCGGCATTCGGCTTTGTGCCAGCAAATGGAAGGAAATAAATTTGGCTGAAAATGAAGCGATCGGTGCACTTCTTTGCCCATGGATTAAACGTGCTTGTCACCTGCCAAATTCACGATTCAGGCCCTAGCGGACAGCAATGAAGGTCGATGCTCTGCGACAGCGGCTTTGGCACCCCCGCTCGCCCGCGGCACCCGAAAGGCTTGGCAGAAACCGGCCTGGAACAATCCTGCCGACCCCGGGGCCAGTACAGAAGCAATGGCACTACGCCTCGGGAGCTCCACATCCACCGAAGAGCTCCGCGGCATCGAGCCCCGGAGACTGCCCCGCTTCACCCCGGGACGTCGAGAAGATTCACTACGACCTTCAACTACTAATTTGAGTACCCGGTCTGACCTGCAAAGTAAAAATAAATCTCAATCTGATAAAGGTTGCGTGTTTTCTCCGTTTGAGCTTGGTAGTTGCTGAACACTTTGGTAATCATTGAATGGTGAAAAGAGCAACCCTATGAGCCAACGACGCGCGTTCCGTCGCATATTCCTTCCCGCTGCATGGCTAGTTATCGGCGCCTTGATCGCCGTCAGCCTCGTGAAACTCGCGTTTGCCGGCGGCACTGCCAGCGCCGACGATGACCTGTTCCCCACCGGAGAGATCCCGGCAGAGACCATCTTTGCTGAGAAAGCCACGGTAGAGAACAAGCTGTCCATTCCCGGAACCATTAAGCTCACCGAATCGAAAGAGCTGAATGCGCCCGTGGACGGCGTTGTCAATTGGGCTTTCGTCAAGCCAGGCGACAATGTCTCCCTCGGTGATCGAATCTTCCAGGTCCGCGCCGAATCCCAGCCAGAGAGCGTTGAGGCCAACGACTCGGATAGTGAAGGTTCACAAGACGAGCAGCAACCGCAGGAAGCTGCGCCAGTGGTGAAGTACCACGACGTCTACGCAACGGCCACAGGCAAGGTCGGCGCTTTCCAGATCGAGGTTGGCGATGACGTCACCAAGGGCACAGGACTCGGCGCGATCCAGCCCCAAGAATTCTTGGCCGCCGGTTCGATCGATCCGCTGGACCGCTACCGGTTGCTCGATGAAAGCCTCGAAGCAACGATCACCATTGACGGCGGACCGGAGCCATTCACCTGCAAGGACCTGTCTGTCGGTGACAGCGCTTCGAAGAAAACCAGCGCCGGCTCCGCAGACCAGGACATGGAATCGCAGATGGATCCAATGGCATCCGGAGAATCCACGGAGAGCTCTTCGGGCAGCGAGATTTCTTGTGCCGTACCTGCAGACATCGTGGTTTTCGACGGCCTGAGCATGAACATGGAAATTGATGCAGGCACCGCCGAGGACGTATTGACCGTACCGGTATCGGCTGTTCGCGGCCTGGTTGGCCAGGGTGCGGTGTGGCGGCTGGATGAAAACGGCAAGGAAATCCGCACCGAGGTAGAGCTTGGCGTGACCGACGGAAAGGTCATCGAGGTGATTTCAGGACTGAAGGATGAGACGGAAATTCTCCGCTTCGTCCCAGGATCCACCCCGGCACCTGAAGAAATGATGGATATGGAGTCCTACTCAGATGAGTGGTGAGCCATTGCTGAAGCTCGAGAATGTCACGCGCAGCGTCCTGCTGCCCGATGACAGCGAGCTGCATATCCTCAACGGGATTGATCTCACGGTGTCCGAAGGCGATCACATAGCCATTGTCGGCCGTTCGGGTACGGGCAAGTCCACGCTGCTGAATATCCTTGGCCTGCTTGATCGGCCCACCAACGGTAGCCTGCTGTGGCGAGGCAAGGATGCGACCCGGCTGAGCGCCAAACAGGCGGCCCATGCACGCGGGCGCGACCTCGGTTTCGTTTTCCAGCAGTTCAACCTCCTGCCAGGACGCACTGCCCTGGAAAATGTCATGGCTCCACTGATGTACGCCGGTGGACGCGACTTCTGGAATCGGCGCAAGCTAGCAACCGAGTCCTTGGAGCGCGTGGGACTGGGCAAACGCTTGGATTCAATGCCCCAGACCCTCTCCGGTGGTGAGCAGCAACGTGTGGCCATCGCTCGCGCGCTGGTCCGCCGGCCACGAGTCGTACTGGCCGATGAGCCCACCGGTGCCTTGGATGTCACTACCGGACGTGCGGTGATGGATCTCTTGGATTCCGCCACGGTTGATTCCGGCGCTGCCCTGATCACCATCACGCACGACAGCAATGTTGCGGCCTTGGCCCGAGAACAGCTGCAGTTGGATGGCGGGCGGCTGCATCCGCTCAGTGAGGTGGCGGCAAGATGAAATCCTTAACTCGCTTAGGAACCGGTTTTGTTGCTGCGCTGCTGGAGGCATGGCAGGAACTGCGTATTCACAAGTTGCGCGTCTTGCTCTCCTTGGTTGGTGTCACCATTGCGGTGGCCTCGTTGACTACGGCATTGGCCGGAGCTGGCATGGCGCGTCAGATGATGACCGAAAGCCTTGAAAGCGAGGGTCGGCCAGCAATGATTGTTGTCTACGCCTACGACCCGAACTCGGATGCTGGTCCTGCGGGCAACGACCAAATCGATGAGGCCTTTCAAAAGACCAGTGACCGGTTCAAGGTCGAGTACACCACCATGATGGGACGCAGCTACGACCAGAAGGCTTCAGCCCAAGGGCTGAGCCTTGATGCCGAGATCATGGTGGTTGATCCCGACTACGCTCCAATGCACCGGTTAGTTGTTACTGACGGCCGCTGGCTGGAAGCCGAAGATGCACAGAATCTTGCCCCAGCGGCGGTGGTTGACCACACCTTCATCAAAGAATTGGGACTGGAAGACCAGCGACTGCCTTTAACCGTGGATTTGATGAGCAATGGGAACACCGTCTCAGTTACGGTCATCGGAACCACCAAAGCATCTAGCTACGGCATGGGCGGCAAGCTGTGGATGCTGCCGGCCACCTATGAGCACTGGTTCGGCATGCAAGCTCCGCTCAATGAGGTCAGCTACAAGCTGTGGGTGCCCATCGAGGGATCCGAAGAGCTGGCCATGCACTTCGGCCAGCAAATGCAGGCAGAACTTCCTGGTCTCACAGTTGATGCGCACCGCGAAGATTATCTGATGTGGGGTGCTGATGAGAGCTTGAAGATGTTGACCATGGTGGTTGCCGGGATCGCAATCATCATCTTGCTGCTTGGTTCCCTGAGTCTGCTCAATGTTGCCATGGTGACCATGAAGCAGCGTATCCGCGAAGTGGGTATCCGACGCAGCTTCGGTGCAACAACCGGACGCGTATTCTTCTCGGTGATGATGGAAAGCGTCGTGGCCACGGCCGTAGCAGGTGGCATTGGCGTGCTCATCTCCGTTGCCTTGGTCTCCAACGAGAATCTGCTGAATATGGTGATGGCTACCGAGCTGGATCAAATGCCGGCATTCCCTATCGGTGCGGCCCTACTTGGCATGGGAGTTTCCATCGCCGTAGGCGCACTGACCGGTGTGCTTCCCGCGCTGGTGGCAGCCCGAGTCAAGATTGTGGATGCTATTCGCGTCTAATATGCAGATGCCGCTAAGGCGCTGGAACGGAATCATGACTTCCGTTCCAGCGCCTTCTGCGTACCCCTGGTGAGTCGGCTGATTAACTGCGGTAGCCGAGGACCGTTGAGAAAGCCTCCGTCGCCGAGGTCTCAAACCAAGAGGTTCTTCTCCAGCTCAGTGGCCGCGAACTGTGTTGAGCTGATCTGTTTATCCCTTGTTCACGGCAGGGAGGGATTCGTCGCTGCGCGATGCGCCTCCGGACGCGCGTTTTCTATCCTTCTTCCTCTTTCCATCTTCCGTCTTCATCCAAGCAATCAGCCCGATAGTAGTGACAGCAGCGATGCCGATCCAAATAGTTCCCCAAAGTGTGGATAACTGGATCCCCAGACCTCCGGTAACGGTGAAAATCAGTGTGGCCGGCAGGAATATAAACGCAAAAATATTCACTCGGTGACTGAACTTCTCACGCTTAACCGCCTCTTCGCGCAGTTGTTCGGCTCGTTCGCGATTCACCTGCTCTTCTTCGGCGCGCTGGTTGGCTTCCAGATAATCCATGATGGATTTCTGCTCGATCAGTGAATGCTTGATTCTTTCTTCCAGCATGCGCACGTTCTGCATGGCTTGCAGCACCCGAGTTGCAGATTCACGTCCAGGTATCTCCTGCAACCAGCGCTTACCGTGGAACTCGATAAACCTTTTTTGAATGTCCTTGTATCGCTTAAGCGAAGCAGCGGAATCCTCAAGGTTTCCGGTTGCCGCTAGATTGGCCAGGTGTCCGGCGCGCTGGGTCAAGAATTCATCTTGCTGCATCGTCAAGACCGCCAAATCGACGAAGACTGAATGCGCTAAGGCCACCGTATGCCCAGTCTCTGCGATCCAGTGTTCAGGATCGCCATCCGGACGGGACTGGGCAACAATCCCCATCCCCCGATCACTGCACCAACCAATTGACGGGCCAAGGGAGACTTGGGCTTTGCTGACTCCGAGGTCGGACCAGTCGCTCAAAGTTGGCTTAGGCGTGGCGGTTTGAGCAATGCTCAGTGCATGCGCCCAGCGCACTGCAGGGTTGTCCATCGCGCTCGGTCCGTGCCAGTGTTTTTGGCACTGAGGAATCTTGTCTTGCGGAATAAAAGTGGAGATCGTATAGATGTTCCCCCATGGATCCTGCTTGTCTTTTGATTGCACAGCGCCGCCATTATTCAGTTCTACTGCCAAGCCTGCTGAACGCAAGGCGTTGTTTACACCCGCTCGCAAGTCCTTGCCATTGATGTTTGTGCCCGGCAGTAGCCCAGCACGAGTCGGCCGGTGCAGCGCAGAGGTCACCCAACCGGGGGTTTGCAATGCCTCTTTCGAAAGCTTCAGGTGCAAGGCGACGTATTCAGCGTTGCCGGCTCCTGTTTCCGCCTCACTACGAGAACGTGAAATTCCAGCGATCCGGATACCGGCGCCGGTCAGCTTGCTGATTACCTTCTGGTTGTCGAAAGCAAACGTTGGAGCACCCGATAGTGCTTGCTTCGCGTCGGCAGTCATGGCCAGGAAATGAGGTCCGACCGAAGTCTTGTCGAACCAGCTTTTTGATGCTTTATGCAGATTTCCCGCGTCGTTTTGGAGAAACTCAGAGGTTTCGCTTTGCAGATCTTTGCAGAACATCTTCCACGTGATATCCGCGGCATTCGACGGGACCCACCACAAGTTTCCATCAGGTTCCGTGATCGAAGATGCCGGAACTCTGGCGACCAACGCCACGGATCCCCACATCCAGCTATTTGCGTGGACCTCGGTGGGGTGCGACGGCAGCGTCGAATCAATCACGCCTGTGTTTTGACCTGAAGACATCTTTTTCCTTGCGCTCTCATCTCAGCGAGTTTCGGATATTAAATACACTCCCCATAAATACAGGCTATCTACAATTACCCGGCATGCAGGAGGAAGCAACGGAATATTTCTCGTGAACAATCCATGACTCCACTTGCCCTCACCCTCAGTGAAATGGCCTATTTCCACGATCGGCAAAAGAGCGCCTGCCGTAGCTCGGCTTCGGTTCGCGAGCGAGCTTGCCACTGCCGCCCAGCTGGCAAGAGGATAGCGCCGGTCGGGCATCCTTTGCCGACTACAGGGCAACGATGGCCATGCAAGGAATCCGGCATCAGATCGACTGGCTAGCCAGAATTCCAGCTATCGATTGTGTGCTGCAGTACATCCGCTCCGGCACCCCGCAATTGCCCATTTCGAAGCATTCCCGCTCCCGGAGAATTCCGCGTGATCCTGCGGATTCCCAGGCCTGCACGGTAATCATTTCCAAAGATTTCCAAAGCGCGCTTGACACCGTTTGAGATTGAGAGCACACTGATCGTATACGATTTGATGTACGAGATGATGTTCGATGAAAGCAGGCCGATCAACGGTGAGCAATATTGTCCCAGTAACCGAAGAGACCTTCGCGCAGGCAGGCAAGATCCTGGCCGTACACCTTAGCTACTCCTCGCGTGCAGCGCAGCGCGGACGCACCCCGAAGTTCCCCAGCTACTTCATGAAGGCCACCAGCTCGCTGGCCGCCAGCGGTTCCACCGTGGAACGCCCAGCTGGCACCGAGCTGCTCGCCTTCGAGGGCGAGATCGCACTGATCATCGGCAAGACCGCTCGCCGCGTCTCGGTAGACGAAGCCTGGGGCTACGTCGGGCAGGTCACCGCATCGAACGACCTCGGCGTGCACGACATGAAGTACGCGGACAAGGGCTCGAACATCCGCTCCAAGTCCGGCGACGGCTACACCCCGGTGGGTCCCAACGCCCTGGATGCTGCCACCTTGGATCCTGCCAAGCTGCGCGTGCAGACCTGGGTCAACGGCAAGCTCGCCCAGGACGCCGACACCTCCGAGCTGCTCTTCTCCTTCGCAACCATCATCGCCGACCTGTCCCAGCAGATGACCCTGCAGCCAGGTGACATGATCCTCACCGGCACCCCGGCCGGCTCCACCGTCTTCTTCCCCGGCGACGTTGTCGAGGTCGAGGTCACCGATCTGGTCTCCGGCGCCACGACCGGCAAGCTGGAGACCACCGCCGTCGAGGGCACTGCGGCCTTCGCTGCTTTCGGCAACCAGCCAAAGGTCACCGACAAGGACAAGGAAGATGCCTACGGCGATCGCGAGACCGCCGGCATGGTCCCGATCATCACCGGCAAGGACGTGCTGACCGACAAGGTCCGCGAGCAGCTGGCTTCGGTGGCTACCGCCACCTTGTCCGCCACCTTGCGCAAGCGCGGCCTGAACAACGTGAACATCGAAGTCCCCGGTGCCACCAAGGGCATGCAGCGCGTGATCGGCACCGCCCGCACCCTGCGCTACATCCCCAACCGCGAGGACCTGTTCAAGGCCCACGGCGGCGGCTACAACATGCAGAAGCAGTCCATCGACTCGCTCAATGACGGCGAGATCCTGGTCATGGAAGCCCGCGGCGAGACCGGCTCGGCCACCCTGGGCGACATCCTGGCCCTGCGCTCCCAGCAGCTCGGCGCCGCCGGCATCATCTCCGATGGCGGCGTACGGGACCTGGACGCCGTGTCCAACCTGCAGATCCCGGTCTTCTACAACGGCGCCCACCCAGCGGTTCTCGGCCGCAAGCACGTGGCCTGGGACAAGGACATCACCGTGGCCTGCGGCGGCGTATCGGTGCAGCCAGGAGATGTGATCGTGGCCGACTCCGATGGCATCGTGGTCATCCCGCCAGCAATGGTGGCCGAGGTGGCCGCTGAAGCCGCGGTGACCGAATCCAATGACGAATTCATCTTCGCCATGGTCCAGCGCGGCCACGGCATCGAGGGCCTGTTCCCGATGAATGATGCGTGGAAGAGCAAGTACAACGCCTGGAAGGACGCAGGCAGCCCGGATCTGGACTCATGGTCGCTGTAATGACCGCCTCCAAGTCCGAAGCCGCCTACCAGCTGGTTTCCGAGCGCATCGTCAACGGGGCATACTCCCCCGGCTACCGGCTGGTGCTGGGCACCATTGCCGATGAGCTGGGCTGCTCCGTGGTTCCGGTGCGCGAGGCGATCCGCCGGCTGGAGGCCGAGGGCCTGGTGCACTTCACCCGCAACGTCGGGGCGACGGTGGCCCACGTGGATTCCACCCTGTACCTGCACACCATGCAGACCCTGATGGTCATCGAGCCGGCCGCTACCGCGCTGGCTGCCGATGCCATGGATGCCGCCTGGCTTGCCAAGGCACGGGCGCTGAACGAGAACATGCGCCAGTGCCTGGAGGATTTCGATCCGGTGGCCTTCACCCGGATGAATACCGAATTCCACCAGCTGCTCTACGGCCAGTGCCCCAATCCGCACATCCTGGACCTGGTCCAGCGCGGATGGCGCCGGCTGGCGGCCATGCGGGCCAGCAGCTTCACCCACATTCCCAACCGGGCTCGCGCTTCGGTTCAGGAGCATGAGGCGCTGCTGGATCTGATCGGCAACCATGCCACCCCGGCGCAGATCGAAGCTGCCTGCCGGGACCACCGCTCGAATACGCTCAACGCCTATTTGAAAGCGGCCGGCATGGCACCTAGCGCCATCTAGCCAGCAGCACCGAGAACTTTCATAGATTTGCCACAACCCATCCGGTGAAAACACCGGCACAGCACGAAAGGAACTGCCATGAGCAAGCACTTCGTACCGGAAAACCTTCCGACCCACCTGCAGCACTACATCAACGGCGAATTCGTTGACTCCATCGGCGGAGCCACCTTCGACGTGCAGGAACCGGTAAGCAACACCAACTACGCCACCGTGGCTTCGGCACAGCCCGAAGACGTGGACCTGGCAGTTGCCGCCGCCAACAAGGCCTTCAAGGAAGGCCCTTGGGCCAAGATGCTGCCACGCGAGCGTTCCCGCGTGCTGCACAAGATCGCTGACATCGTCGAATCCCGCGACGAAGAGCTCTCGCTGCTCGAGTCCTACGACTCCGGCCTGCCGATCACCCAGGCCAAGGGCCAGGCCCGCCGCGCCGCGGAGAACTTCCGCTTCTTCGCCGACCTGATCGTCGCACAGGTGGATAACTCCTTCCGCGTCCCGGGACGCCAGATGAACTACGTGAACCGCAAGCCCATTGGCGTCGCCGCGCTGATCACCCCGTGGAACGTTCCATTCATGCAGGAATCCTGGAAGCTGGCTCCGGCCATCGCCACCGGCAACTCGGTGGTCCTCAAGCCTGCCAGCTACACCCCGCTCTCCGCTGGCCTGTGGCCAGAAATCTTCCGCGAAGCCGGCCTGCCAGAGGGCGTCTTCAACCTGATCTTCGGTTCCGGCGGCGTGGCCGGCGACTACCTGGTCAAGCACCCGGATGTGCCGCTGGTGTCCTTCACCGGCGACTCCTCCACCGGCGCCACCATCTCCACCGCGGCTGCGCCATTTTTCAAGGGCCTGTCCCTGGAGCTGGGCGGAAAGTCCCCTGCAGTGGTCTTCGCCGACGCTGATCTGGAAGCCGCCCTGGACGCCACCGTCTTCGGCGTGTTCTCGCTGAACGGCGAGCGTTGCACCGCCGGTTCCCGCGTGTTGGTCCAGCGCGATATCTACGATGATTTCGTAGCCAAGTTCGCAGAACGCGCCAAGAACATCCGCGTTGGCCTGCCGAGTGACCCGAAGACCGAAGTCGGTGCACTGGTGCACCCTAACCACTTCGAGAAGGTCATGGGCTACATCGAGATCGGCAAGACCGAAGGCCGCTTGCTGGCCGGCGGCGGCCGCGCCGAAGGCTTCGAAGAGGGCAACTACGTTGCTCCGACCGTCTTCGCCGATGTTGCCCCGGATGCGCAGATCTTCCAGGACGAGATCTTCGGCCCGGTTGTTGCCATCACCCCGTTCGACACCGACGAGGAAGCACTGGAATTGGCCAACAACACCAAGTACGGCCTGGCAGCCTACGTGTGGACCAGCAACTTGAAGCGCGCGCACAACTTCGCGCACCAGATCGATTCGGGCATGGTGTGGCTGAACTCCAACAACGTCCGCGACCTGCGCACCCCATTCGGCGGCGTGAAGGCTTCGGGCCTGGGCCGCGAAGGCGGCTACCGCTCGGTGGACTTCTACACCACCCAGCAGTCCATCCAGATCACCCTGAACGAAGCGCACTCCCCTAAGTTCGGCGTCTAGGAAGCACGCGCTTCCCGCCCCTAGTTTTTCTTGCTTGCAAAGGAGCAAATCATGAGCAAAGAGATCGCAAACCCGATCCCAACCCCTTCGGTTCCAGCACCGGATATCCTGCGCTGCGCCTACGCTGAACTGGTCGTCACCGACCTGGAGCGCTCGCGCAAGTTCTATGTGGACGTACTGGGCCTGCACGTGTCCTACGAAGACGAGAACCAGATCTACCTGCGTTCCTTCGAGGAATTCATCCACCACAACCTGGTGCTGACCAAGGGTCCGGTCGCCGCACTGAAGGCCATGGCTTTCCGCGTGCGTTCCACCGAAGAGGTCGACAAGGCCGAGGCCTACTACAAGGAATTGGGCTGCCGCACCGAGCGCCGCAAGGAAGGCTTCGTCAAGGGCATCGGCGACGCCGTGCGCGTTGAGGATCCACTGGGCTTCCCATACGAGTTCTTCTTCGAGACCACCCACGTAGAGCGCCTGCACATGCGCTACGACCTGTACTCGGCCGGCGAACTTGTCCGCCTGGACCACTTCAACCAGGTCACCCCGGACGTGCCACGCGGCCGCAAGTACCTCGAGGACCTGGGCTTCCGCGTCACCGAGGACATCCAGGACGACGAAGGCACCACCTACGCAGCCTGGATGCACCGCAAGGGCACCGTGCACGACACCGCTTTGACCGGCGGCAACGGCCCGCGCCTGCACCACGTGGCCTTCTCCACCCACGAGAAGCACAACATCATCCAGATCTGCGACAAGATGGGCGCACTGCGCATCTCAGACCGCATCGAGCGCGGCCCCGGCCGCCACGGCGTCTCCAACGCGTTCTACCTGTACATCCTGGATCCAGATGACCACCGCATCGAGATCTACACCCAGGATTACTACACCGGCGATCCGGACAACCCGACCATCACCTGGAACGTGCACGACAACCAGCGCCGCGACTGGTGGGGCAACCCGGTTGTTCCATCGTGGTACACCGAAGCTTCCAAGGTCCTGGACCTGGATGGCAACGTGCAGGAAGTCATCGAGCGCACCGATGACTCCGAGCTGGAAGTCACCATTGGCGCCGACGGCTTCTCCTTCACCCGTGCCGGTGACGAAGACGGCTCGTACCATGGCCAGGCTTCCAAGGGCTTCAAGCTGGGCAACCAGCTCTAAGCCAGGCAAGCTCTTCTAGACCCAGAGCTTGGCAGCTTCCCTGAGCTGCAACACAAGAATCCCGGGACATCAGCGAATTTCTTCGCCGATGCCCCGGGATTCTGCTTTTATTGGCCACGCTAATTCCTAGTCCATCGGCGAGACCCTGATCAGGTTGCCATCTGGATCCGCGGCAACAAAGGTCCTGCCAAAGACTTCGTCGTAAGGTTCTTGCACGATGCGCACTCCCTTGGCGGACCATTGGCGGCAAGTTTCGTCAACGTCACCGCCGGAGCCGGGGACCATCAAACCCACCTCGCTGGTGCGCGGGGTTTCCGGGACCGCATCTTCATTCTTGCCGGACCACACAGCGAAGCTCACCTGCTCGCTGAGGGCGAATGCCACATAGCGCGGCGAGACGAAGACGGGATCCATATCGAACAAATCGCCATAGAATTCGGCAGCTTTCCGGGCATCCTTGACATAAACGAGGAACAGGTTCGGGCGGGGCATCGGGGACTCCTGGGATCAATGAATTAGTGGACATTAGCAGTCCACCAGAAAATCACGACAGAACATGTCTTCTTTTCTGGGATACTTGGAGGTCATGAAAGCTTCCAGGCTGTTGCACCTGCTCTTGCTGTTGCAGACTCGTCAGCGCATCAGCTCCTCGGAACTGTCCCAGACGCTGGAGGTCTCGCGACGGACCATCCTGCGCGATGTCGAAGCGCTGTCCATGGCTGGCGTCCCTGTCTACGCCGAGCGCGGGCGCCACGGAGGAATCGCCTTGCTGCCGGGCTCCCGATTGAATCTGGCCCATCTGGAGCCGCCGGAGCTGGAAGCCTTGTCCGTGGCGGGGCTCGATGAACGGCATTTGGAACTTCTGGGCTTGCGGGACGCACATGCTACGGCGGCGCGCAAGGTCGCGCTGAAGCAGGACGCAGCTCCAGCGGCCCATCCCCGGGCTACGTTGGCCGATATTGTCATGGTGGATAGTTCTGCCTGGCTGTCGGGCCGGAGCCTGCTGGTCGATATCGCGGATCTGGCAACCGCGTTGCGGCTTCGGCGCCAGCTGCGCATCAAGTATCGGCGCAGTACCGAGGCGCACCCAGCGTTCCTGCTCGTGGATCCCTATGGACTCGTGGCCAAGTCCGGTCGCTGGTATCTCGTCGCCGAACAGCAAGGTGAGCAGCGGCTGTTCTCGTTGGAGCGGCTCTACTCATTCGAAATCCTGCAGGCGCCGGCAAACTTGCAGGTCGATGCCACCCTGCGCACGGTGTGGCTCTCGCTCAAGGAACGCACAGAGGCACCCGGGGACGTGATGATCACGGCCCGCCTGCGTGCAACTCGACTGGATTTGGCCCGGCGAATCTTGGGCGAGCGTCTCCGGGACGTGGACGCAGCCGAAGGAGGGTGGTACCCGATCACTATCGTGTTCCGGCAAATCCAAGACGTGCGCCAACTGCTCCAATTTGCCGACCATATCCACGTAACTGGTCCCCCAGCGGCACGTGACATGATTCGCGCGCTGGCCACCGATCTGGTTTCGCGCCATCAGGATCCATCCGCCGCACCGGTGCCCCGAGAGCCGGATCGCTCGTGATCGTCGCGAGCGCGCAAAGGCCGGCAACCGCTGCGGTTGCCGGCCTTGTGCTTCCTGCGCTGCTTCACCAGTGGCGGGGTCAGCGCACCGCCCGGAAACGGAAGGCGGAGCCCAGCGCCGCGATGCTCACGATGGCCAGCACCGCCAGGTAGTAGCCCGGGGCAATCGGCTGGCCAGTGGCCTGGATCAGGAAGGCGCAAATCATCGGGGTGAATCCGCCGAAAATCGCCACAGAGGTGTTGTAGCTGAAGGACAGGCCCGTGGCCCGCGACGAATCGCTGAAGACATCAGCCATCACCGACGGCAGCGCACCGAAGTACAAAGCCTTGAGCAATCCCAGGATGACCATTACGACCGCGAGGACCAGGAAGGTCTTGCCCGCAATCAACCAGAGGAACAGCGGGATGGTCAGCAGCATGATCGCCAGGGCGGCGGGAATCATGATGCGCAATCGTCCGAAGCGGTCCGAAAGGTGGCCCACCACTGGCGTGGCGAAGGTCAAGATCGCCCCGGAGATAATCAGCGAGGAGAAGGAAACGGTAGGGCTCATGCCCAATTGGCTGATGCCGAAAGTCGGCATGTACTGCAGCACGAAGTTCAGCGCTGTCGAAATAGCCAGCGCTCCGCCGGCGATGAACACCGAGGCCTTGTTCGAGCGGAACAGCTCGCGCACCGGGGCATGCACCGCGTTCTTGGCGCTGTGCCGATCCCCCGGGGCCGCTTCGGGCAGCGGCGCTTCATCGACGTGGCGACGGATCCACCAGCCGGCAGGGCCCACCAGCAGACCGATGAAGAACGGTATGCGCCAGGCCCAGTCGTTCATCTGCTCCGTCGTGAAGATACTGGTCAAAGCGACCACCGTGATGGCAGCCATCATCGCGCCCAGGCCTTGGCTTGCGAACTGGAAGCTGCCCAGGAATCCCTTGCGCCCCTTGTCCTGCGCCAAGAGGTACGAGGTGGCGGCACCGAACTCGCCACCGGCGGAGAAGCCCTGGATGAGCCGCCCCAGGATGAGCCCCAGCGGAGCGAAGATGCCGATGGTGTCGTAGCCCGGCAGCAGTGCAATGATCGCCGTACCCACTACCATCAGCCTGATAGTGAGGATCAACCCCTTTTTCAAGCCCTTGCGGTCCGCATAGGATCCGAGTACAAGTCCACCTAGAGGGCGGATCAGGTAGGAGATACCGAAGACCGCAAAAGCCTGGATGACCTCTACGGCCGGATTTTCCGAGGGGAAGAAGTTGTGGCCGATATAGATTGCCAACAGCGCATAGATGGCCATGTCGTACCACTCCAGCGCATTGCCAATGGTGGCTGCGGCGATACCGCGAGCGGTGGACTGGCGTCGGGCCGGCGCTGTCTGGTCTTTAACTGGTAATTGCTGATTTTCCATGCTGGAGTCCTAGATCTTCTCGCTGCTAGCCGCTACCGTGCGCGGCAAGGTCGTGTTCGTTGCCAGGTCATGGAAGAGCCCGCACATCATTTTCAGTCCTTGGCGCAGCACCGGCTCCAGGGCGTGCTCGTTGGGCCCGTGCTGCTGGCACCCCGGATAGGAATGCGGGACCCACAAGGTCGGCAGGCCAAGCGTCGATTCGAAGACCGCATTGGGCAGCGAACCGCCGATATTGGGCAAGACCACCGCGGGCACGCCGGTGCTCCGCTGGATGGACTCGCTGGCCCAGCGCACCCAAGGGTTGTCGGGGTTGGTCCTGCTGGCCGGGAAGCACTGTCCCATGGCCAGCTGCACCATCGGGTAGCCGGCCTCGTCCAGTGCCCGCCGGATCGCCGCTTCCAGCCCCGCCAGATCCGTTCCAACGACGAAGCGCAGTTGCAGGACCGCCCGGGCCTCACCCGGGATGGCATTGACCGGCCGGGCGACGTCGGCCGATTGCAGCGCGATCACCTCCAGGGTATTCCAGGCGTAGAGCCGTTCTGCCGCGCTCAGCCTGGTGTCGCCCCAGCCGTCGGCCAATTGCGGGTTCTGCGCTCCTCCGCCCACCTGCACCGATTGGAGCGCTTGGCGCACCGAGTCGGGCAGTTCGTCGGGAAGCAGCCCTGGTACTTGGATACGCCCATGCCCATCGACCAGTGCACCGATCGCGCCAGCCAACGTGGTTGCGGGGTTGCGCAGCAGGCCGCCCCAATTCCCTGAATGATAGCCGCCCGCGCGCAGCGGAATGCTGAGTTCGAAGGTCGCCCCACCCCGTGCGCCAAGGAATATCGTGGGTTCCTGGGCTGACAATCTGGGGCCGTCCGAGGCGATGAAGAGATCTGCGGCGAGTTCTTCGCGGTGCGCCGCGGCGTATTCATCCAGCTGCGGGGACCCGATTTCCTCGCCGGCTTCGAACAGGAAGACCGCGTTGAATCCCAATTCCCCGCGCTGGGCCAGCAGCATCTCGAAGGCCTTGAGGTTCACCAGGTGCTGGCCCTTGTTATCCGCCGCGCCGCGTCCGTACCAGCGCTCGCCCTGGGCATCCAGCACGAAAGGATCGCGCCCCTGCTCCCATTGCCCCGCTTGGCCGTCAACCACATCGGCATGCCCGTAGCACAGCACCGTAGTGTAATCCCGATGTTCTGTGCGAACCGCGCGCAGGAAAGAATTGCCCGATCCCCGCCAGTCCAGATCAAGCCGCACAGTAAAGCCCATGCTTTCGAGCCTCGATCGTAAGTTCTTATCCAGATATGAGTTCGTTGCAACCCTCTGGCTGGGGTCGGTGCTGACCGTCGGGCAGGCAACCAGCTCGGACAAGTCCTCGAACAGCTCCCCCGAGTCGACATACTTGTCCGCAGCTACTAGCAAATCTTCTCTATTTGTCATGATTTCTCCCCGCTCGGCGTGTTGTACTGTAGATCACATTAGGAGATGGGCGCGACGGGAACCAGTGCCGTTTCGTGCATCAGGTTTGAGTTAAATGCAAAATGCTGATCGAACGGGAACAAGAGAATGCAAACATTGCCAACGGCGCTGCGCTACTTCCATGAGGTGGCTAGCACGGGATCTATTTCCGATGCCGCCGAATCGCAACATGTTTCCGCGTCGGCGATCAGCCGGCAGATCAGCCAGCTCGAACGCCACGTCGGCGCGGCAATTTTCCGCCGCCATGCCCGCGGCATGGAATTGACCGATGCCGGGGTGCTGCTGCTGGCCCATACCCGCCGCATGCTCTCCGAAGGCGAGCAACTGGCTCAGGATCTGAGCGAGCTCTCCTCGGGGGCTTCACGAGTCATCGAGGTGGCCAGCTCGGAAGGACTTGCTGCCTCGGTGACTCCTCGCGCCGTCTCCGCGTTCTGCAAGGAACATCCCGAGGTGACGGTTCACCTGAGCGTCTTGCCCTCGGCCGAGGCCACCAGGCAGGTTATCGAAGGCACTGCGGATCTCGCGACGATCTTTGCCCTGGGCCCGCAGCGCCATGTAACCGTCGAGCATTCCTGCCCAGCTCCGGCTTATGCCGTGGTTTGCGCCGACCACCCCCTGGCTGAGCGGACGCAGCTGTCGCTGGCCGAGCTCTGCGAGTACCCGATGTCCATGCCGGCCAAGGGCATCACCCAGCGCGAGCTTTTTGACATCGCCACCTCCATGGCCGGACTCACGCCGAAGATCGCGCTAACTACCGATCACATCAATCCGGCCATGGAGTTCGCGCGTTCCGGCGCGGGGGTGACCTTGCTCAGCCGCTTCGCTCGTCGCGATGGGCTGAGCCAAGGGCTGAGGTTCATCCCGATTGACCATCCGGCTCTGGCCGAACGCAGCGCACAGATCCTCACCATGCCGCGACGCCGGCAACCAGCCTTGGTCAGTGCGCTGATCCAGCAGATCACGGCCCTGATGCAGGAATACTGATCAGGGAAGAACGCGGCCTCGCCGCAGGGGCCGGCATGGGATTCTACTGGCCGAACAGCGGCCCCAGCTAATGGGTGGCGGTGCGGCACGGAGGCAGTCGCATGTACCGTGATGGCCCCTCCGAGGGATCGCTGATTGCCGGAGGCTTCGCTCGTCGGGTGCACCCGGGATTCGAACGGCGAGTATTTGCGCAGGCGGAGCCGAGCGAGCGCCGGAAGCGTTCGGAGCAGTCGTGGTTGACGGCGCTCTTCCTGATCGTGATGACGTGCTTTCCTAGGTGCCTTTCGAGCAACTGTCGGCCCAATTGATGGAGGGGCTTCCGTGCCGGAACACAAGCCGGGGGCAGTGACCCGCGAGCTCGTATCATTGCCGGCAGGCAGCTCAGCGCTGGACACGGTGGCACGGACTCCCACCTGCCATTCAGCGCGTTCAGCCCCGGGCTGTGCCCCGTTCCCGCACAGCCTTGCGCCAGCCGTCAACGATATCCCAGCCAATGCCGGCCGCGATTCCGCACCCGAGCAGCACGGCGAGAATGCGGAAGATACCGCCATTGCCAGCGGCCTGCGCGTTGCCGGCGGCGAACCCGTCGCTTCCGGCAACCGCAACGAACGAGAGGAACTCCGGGTTGACGAGCTCGCCGCGCAGCAGCAGGATCAGCGCCCAGGCCGCGAAGGCCAAGGCGAGCACGGTGTTCAGCACCGCCATGGCAGTTGTCCAACGACGCAGGCGGAACAGCGCGACGGCGAAGACGGCCTCGAGGATGATCAGTGCGAACAGGACGCCGATCCACCACGGCCACAGCCCCGGGCTGAGGATCGGGATCGGTTCACCGCCTGTGGGGAAGAATCCTCGGACCAGATCCCACACCACCGCGCCGGCGGCGATGCCCAGGAATACCAGCGACGCGATCAACTCGCTGCGGCCCGCGCCATCCTCGGGAATTTCCGGCAGATGGTCAACATCCCACTTCACGCCAGTGTCCGCGCCAGTGCGCTCGAGCACGACGAACACGAGCGTGGTCCAGAAGCCCACGTGCACGATGACCTGCAGCCCGACGGAAAGCGACTGGACGATGCTTTCGCCCACGTCCTGTCCAGAGACCAGCAAACCCAGCGCCATTGCCCCTGCCACGCAGAGCGGCACGATCCACAGCAGCAGTTTCAGCAGGTGCCACCAAGCCAGATAGTACTTCGGCCCGATCAGGTGCAGCGGCCGGTCTGCGTAGCCGGCGGCGAGGATGCCGGGGTCGCCGAGTTCGGCCAGGACGCGGCGTTCCGCCTGCTGCGCGGCTTCGCCTTGGGCTACGCGCGCCTCGATGGCGTCGGCAATGGAGGCTTCGAGTTCGGCGCGGATGTCGTTCCGCATCCCGGGCTCGAGGCTGCGGATCGTGGCCGAGATGTAGCGTTCGGTCAATGTGGCAGTCATGTCAGTGCTCCTCTTCGGTGAGCGAGGCGATCGCCGTTGCCAGTGATCGCCATTCCGTGGTCAACGTGTCGGCAAGGCGGATACCGTCAGGCGAGGTTCGGTAGAACTTGCGTGGCCTGGCCTCCTCGGTGTTCCACTCGCTGGTGAGGTAACCCTGCTTCTCCAGGCGCCGCAGCAGCGGATACAAGGTGTTGGCATCGGTGGAGAAACCGTGGTCGTCGAGCTGCTCCAGCAGGCTGTAGCCATACCCGGCACTGCGCAGCAGCTGCAGGCAGGCAAGCACAACGGTGCCGCGTCGCAGCTCTTGCAGTTGGGTGTCGAACTCTTCCATGCCGCTCACATTACCGTGCGTCACACACTATCGTCAATCACACATTACTGTCACAAGGTGAGAGCGGGTGTTCAATACTATTCGTTGCAGAACTGGGCATCGCAGCCGGAAGTGAGCGGGGCGCTGAGGCGGGACAAGCAAACCAGCAAGTAACGCATCGCGTAGCGGCAGGACTGGCGACTGGACTGGAGTGCCAAGATCTGTTGAATTCCAGCGCAGCGTGGTCCATAGATCGGCAGTGGCCGCGCTTTTCCAGCCCATCGCCCATCGCCTTTTGATAACTGCGAACTTTCCGCAACAGGCCAACCTCCGGCCACGGAGGCCTTCCGCGCACTGCGCGCGGGAGAATAGCAAAAGCTAGCGGCCGGCAGCACCTCGAGCCGCCCGGACATCGAAGAAAACGGCTCCGGCGGAAAAGTGCCAGCCACGCCCGGCAGCAACTGGCTGAACGGCTTTGCGGCTACCTGCCGTCCCTAAGCAGGGCCACGTCGGAGACCATTTCTATATGCTCGCCCATCGCGGCGGCGGCACCCGTGGCATCGCCGCGGCGAATCGCATCGGCGATTTTCAGGTGCGACTCCAGCGAGCGCTCCGGGCGTCCTGGCTGCCCCAACGATTCGATGCGGGTTTCGAGCACCATCTCGGCGATAAACGTCATGAGTTTTTGCAAAACCGCTGATTTAGCTGCAGCGGTAATTGCCTCGTGGAAAAGCTCATCACCGCGCTCGCCACGGCCGCCCTCGCCAATTTCCGCGGCCATCACCTCCAGCGCGTGATCGATTTTGCGCAGGTCCGCCTCGGTGCGGCGTGCGGCAGCCAGCGCGGCCAGCTTGACCTCCAAGGTACTGCGCGCCTCGACGATATCAGGCAACCGGCTCTTGTGCTCGCGCAGTTCGCGCAGCACCGTGGCGACGCTCGGACGGTGCACGAGCACCGCGCCGGTTCCATGCTGCACGTCGATGACCCCGAGTACTTCCAGCGCCACCAGGGCCTGGGCCAGGGTCGCTCGCGAGACGCCGAGCTGTTCTGCCAGCTCGCGCTCGGCCGGCAGATGGTCGCCGGGCCCCAACTGCTCTGCTTCGACGAAAGCCAGGATCTGCTGCATCAACTGCTCATAGAGCCGAGGACGCTGCACCTTCGCGAACGCCCTGGCCTTCTTGGCTTCAGCCACAACCACTCCCCACCTGAAAATGTGTTCTTCCTCAAACTTACACCGAAAATTACCTTGACAAGACACCGGGAGTCTAGGAGGCTAGGCCAGTGAGCCAGTGACACCCGTCACAGCAAAACCACTCAGTGCAAAGCCTCCCGAAAAGGATTACCCATGTCTGTCGCACTCGTCTCCATCATCGTCTTGGCGGTGATGTTCATAATTGCCACGATGTTCCCGATCAACATGGGAGCCCTGGCCTTCGTTGGCGCCTTCCTGCTCGGCACGATATTCCTCGGCATGGATGCCAAGGACATTCTCGCCAGCTTCCCCGGAGGACTGTTCTTGACCCTGGTCGGGGTCACCTACCTCTTCGCCATAGCCCAGAACAATGGCACCATCGACATCCTGGTTGACCGGGCGGTGAAACTTGTCGACAACCGGATCTCGCTGATCCCCTGGGTCATGTTCGCCATCACCGCAGCCATTACCGCCATTGGCGCCCTGGGCCCGGCAGCGGTGGCGATCATCGCCCCGATCGGCCTGCGCTTCGCCCAGAAATACGAGATCAACCCGCTCATGATGGGCATGCTGATCGTGCACGGCGCGCAAGCCGGCGGCTTCTCCCCGATCGCCGTCTACGGCGTGATCGTCAATGGGCTGATCCAGGAAGCCGGGTTCGCCTTCAGCCCCACCGCCCTGTTCCTCACCAGCTTCGCCTTCAACCTGGTGATCGCCATCGTGCTGTTCCTGGTCCTGGGCGGGCGCAAACTGGCTGGCCAGCGGGCCAGCGCCATCGCCGAACGCGTTGCCGAGGCCCGCCTGTCGGTCTCCGTGGGCTCGCAGGCAGCCGATGTCGATTTCAAGGGAAGCGGCTCGGGAACCTACGGTCCCCGCGATCCTGCCGGCGACGGCGCCGCGCCGCATGCCCCGGGCCAGCGCTTCGGCCAGGCAATGACCATCCTCGGCCTGGTCGCCCTGGCCGTGATCGCATTGGGCTTCAAGGTCGACGTCGGCTTCGTTTCGATCACCATCGCTGTCGTCCTGGCCTTGGTCAACCCCGCTGCCCAGAAGGGGGCGGTCAACAAGATCAGCTGGTCCACGGTCCTGCTCATCTGCGGCATGCTCACTTTCGTCGGAGTCCTGGAGGAAGCCGGCACCATCGAATACGCTTCGAACGCCGTGGCGACCCTGGGAGCACCGCTGCTTGCGGGCTTGCTCATCTGCTACATCGGCGCCGTTGTCTCGGCTTTCGCATCATCCACTGCCATCCTGGCCGCGCTCATCCCGCTGGCGATCCCGTTCCTGGGCTCGGGCTCGATCAGCGCTACCGGATTGATCTGCGCGCTGGCCATCGCCTCTACCATCGTGGATGTCTCGCCCTTCTCCACCAACGGCGCCCTGGTCCTTGCCAACGCCCCGGAAGGCACCGACAAGGACCGCTTCTACAAGCAGGTCCTGGGCTACGGCGGCATCATCGTCCTGGCCGGCCCTGTCCTGGCCTGGGCGCTGCTGGTCTTGCCCGGCTGGCTGTAGGCACCAGCGGAACCGCCAATCTTTCCACTCCTAGGAGGTATCTCTTGAGCTCGATTACAGTCCAACCCGAAGAAACCCTGGCCACCGGCACCGGCCCCCTGAGCGGCTACGTGGTCCTTGACCTGACCCGTGCACTGGCCGGGCCTCACGCCGGAATGATGATGGGCGACCTGGGTGCCAAGGTCATCAAGATCGAAGCGATGGGCACCGGGGACGACACCCGCGGCTGGGGCCCACCCTTCGTCGGGCCGGAAGACAACCGGCAGGCCACCTACTTCCTGTCATGCAATCGCAACAAGCAGTCTGTTGCGCTGAACCTGAAGGATTCCGCGCACCAAGCCAAGCTGGCCGACCTGGTCAGGAACTCGGATGTGCTCATGGAGAACTTCCGCACCGGCGTGCTGGACCGGCTCGGCTTCAGCGTCGAGGTGCTCCATGAATTGAATCCGCGGCTGGTGATCCTGTCCATTACCGGCTTCGGGCACGACGGCCCCGAATCCCACCGCAGCGGCTACGACCAGATCCTGCAGGGCGAGGCCGGGCTGATGTCCATTACCGGCTCCGGCCCGGAGGATCCGCAGAAAGTCGGGGTGCCCATCGCGGATCTGCTCTCGGGGATGTATGGAGCGTACGGGGCGCTGGCAGCGCTGCTGGAACGCGAAAGGACCGGTCGCGGCCAAGTGGTCCGCACCTCCCTGCTGGCCTCGATCATCGGGGTCCATGCCTTCCAGGGCACCCGGCAGACCGTGGCCGGGGAGAATCCCCAAGCCATCGGCAACCACCATCCCTCCATTGCACCCTACGGCCTGTATTCCTGTGCCGATGGGAAAGTGCAGATCAGCATCGGCAGCGAAAAGCTCTGGCAGGCCTTCGCCTCCCGGTTCGGCTTGCCCGCCGGGGATCCCCGCTTTGCCAGCAACTCCCAGCGCGTGGAGAACCGCGCGGCGCTCAATGAGCTGATCGAACGGGCTTTTAGCGCATACGATGCGGCGCAGCTGCTCAACTCCCTTGACGCAGCCGGCATTCCAGCGGGAAAGGTGCGCTCCATCGAGGAGGTCTATGACTGGGACCAGGTCCACTCCCAAGGGCTCGTCGTGGAGGTGGAGCACGAAGTGCTGGGCAGGGTCAGCCTGCCCGGCCCTCCCCTGCGTTTCTTCGATGCCGCCACCAGCAAGGAGACCACCCGCAAGGCGCATACCGCTCCGCCCCTGCTCAATGCTGATGCAGCGGACGTGGACCGCTGGCTCGAAGAGCAGAAGGAAGACCAGTCATGAGCACCAGAACCCAACGGATTGACGCGTCGGCGCTACTGTCCATCGTCTTGGATGAAGACTCCTTCGAGTCCTGGGACAGCCAGCCGCAGCAGCCCGAGCTCAGCGAATCCTATGCGGCCGACCTCGATGCCGCCCGCGCAAAAAGCGGCACCGATGAATCGGTGCTCACGGGCAAGGGGCTGATCCAGGGCCGCGAAGTGGCGGTGATCGTCTCGGAATTCAACTTCCTGGCCGGTTCCATCGGGCAGGCTGCCGTGAAGCGCATTGTCGCGGCCATCGAGCGCGCAACGGCGGCCGGACTGCCGCTGCTGGCGGGGCCCGCTTCCGGGGGCACCCGCATGCAGGAAGGCACCTTGGCCTTCCTGGGGATGGTCGCCATCACCGATGCGGTCCGCCGGCACAAGGCGGCAGGACTTCCCTATCTGGTCTACCTGCGCCATCCCACCACCGGCGGTGTCATGGCCTCCTGGGGCTCTTTGGGGCACATCACCGTTGCCGAGCCAGGGGCGCTGCTGGGTTTCCTGGGTCCACGGGTCTACCAGGCACTCTACGGACAGGACTTCCCGGAGGGCGTCCAGGTCTCGGAGAACCTGTTCCGCAAGGGCTTGATCGACGCGGTTGTCCCGCCGCAGGACCTTCCGCAGCTAGTGGACCGGGCACTGCAGATCCTGCAGCCGGTACGAGATTCCGGCGCTTTCCCTGCACCGGTGGGCAGCATCTCGTGCAGTGCGGACGAGGACGCCTGGCGCTCTGTGCAAGCCAGCCGGAACCCGCGCCGACCGGACACCCGGATGCTGCTGGCCTCAGCTGACGACGCGCTGCCCTTGAACGGAACCGGACAGGGAGAGAAAGACCCCGGGCTGATACTGGCGTTGGCGCGGTTCGCAGGACAGCGCTGGGTGGTGCTCGGCCAGCAGCGGCCGCGGCACCCGGACACGGCCAGCCTCGGGCCCGCCTCGCTGCGCGAGGCCCGCCGCGGGATGCAACTGGCCCAGGAACTCGGCCTGCCGTTGGTCACCATCATCGACACCACCGGCGCCGAGCTCTCGATACAGGCAGAGGAAGGCGGGTTGGCCGGAGAGATTGCCCGCTCGCTCAGCGAATTGATCGGCTTGCGGTCCCCCTCGGTGTCGGTGCTCCTCGGCCAGGGTACCGGCGGCGCCGCACTGGCGCTGCTGCCGGCGGACCGGACCATCGCAGCCCGCAATTCCTGGCTCTCGCCGTTGCCGCCCGAAGGCGCCAGCGCCATCATGCACCGCAGTACCAGCCATGCCCCGGATATGGCCCGCCAGCAGAAGATCGGCGTTGCTTCGCTGTGCGCCTTTGGCCTGGTGGACCACGTGGTGGACGAGTTCGACGACGCTGCCACCCGGCCGCGCGAGTTCTGCCAGGAACTCGGAACGGCTATTGCTGCGGAGATCTCCTTGGCCCTTGCCATTCCCGAGGCAGATCGGTTGGAGCGCCGGCAGAAAAAGTTCCAGAACTTGGGACGAGCCTCCAGCTAGTTCCGCACTGGGACACCGGGCCGGTCCGGCAACGGCTGCTGGACCGGCCATTGGCATGCCTGCCACCGCCACTGCCGTCTCGCCGGGCCGGCCGGCTGCACTCTGCAGGCACGTGGAAGTTCAAGGATCAGGCTTCCTGCCCAAATGCCGGCCGCCATGCGTAGAGTGGGACTCGACAGGAACTACCCAGCGAGGCGGACTATGCGCGAGCACAAATCGATGATCGATACGGCCAAGGACATCGCGTCCGGCGCCCACGAAGGACAGGTCGACAAGCTCGGCGCCGCGTCTATCGGGCATCCGGCACGAGTGGCCGGGCACGCCCGCGACCTCGGCGGTTCGCCAGAAGCCATCGCGGCCGCCTGGTTGCATGATGTGATCGAGGATTGCGACGTGAGCGCGGCGGACCTGCGTGCCGCAGGCCTTCCCGACACGGTCATCGTGGCGGTGGAATTGCTGAGCAAGCGGCCCGGGCAGAGCCTGGAAGAATATTGCGCCGGAGTGCGCGGCAATGCGCTGGCCTTGCTGGTCAAGCAGGCGGACCTAGCCGATAACACCGACCCGGAACGCACAAGCCAGCTGGATCAGGCTACCCGGCAGCGGCTGGCCGAGAAATACCAGCGCACACGGTCCCTCCTGGGTCTCTAGCAAGGCACCGAGTCCTGGGTTCACCCCGGGTCTGCCCGGAAATAGCTCCTTGCCAAGATCCCCGCCACGCACGGCCAGCACTTCTTCGCCGGCATCCGGTGGCGGCACCTGATCACCGCGCAGAACTCGGAATGCTGGATATTTCCCGCAGCCCCCTTGCAATCGGGCGCCATTGGGCAAGACTTGGACTATGGCAACAGGCAGAAGCACAGTGTTCGAAAACCGCAGCCATGCCGGCGCCGCGCTGGGCATGAAGCTGTCCACCCTGCTGCCCGCCGGCGAATACACCGTGCTGGGTTTGCTGCGCGGCGGAGTGCCCATCGCCCATGAAGTGGCCAAGGCCCTCGGGGCCACACTGGGCGCGGTGGCAGTGCGCAAGCTCGGGGTGCCGCGCAATCCCGAACTGGCATTCGGCGCCATTGCCCGGTACGGGATTAGCAGCGCTCGCCACATCAACGAGGCGATCTACCGCCGGGCTCTGCAGTATTTCGGCAAGGACGAACTCGAATCCCTGGAACGCGGCACCGGTGCCGACCTGCTGGCTCTGGCCAGCACCTTCAAGGACTACTGCCCCGATCTGGCCGAGCGCGACCTGCTGCTTTGCGATGACGGAATGGCCACGGGCGCCACGATGAAGGCCGCGCTGGATCTTATCCAGGACCTGGATCCCGCCTCCATCACGCTGGCAGTTCCGGTGGCTTCGCCTGGAACGGCTGCCGAATTGGCACCCCGGGTCAATGGCATCTGCCAACTGCTCACCCCGGAAAATTTCACTGCCGTCGGAGCCTTCTACGAGGACTTCGGGCTAGTGGGCCAGGACCAGGTCCTGGAAATGCTGCGCTCCGCGCGGTGAGGTCCCAGGACCTAGTCAGCCAAACCGGTCTTCCTGTTCAGGATAGACAGGCCTGGCCAACCGGCGGATCAACCTACGGCACCGCTTATCGGGACGCGCCTGGTTTCGGTGACGACCCCAAGAGGAACTTCTGAGCGCAAAACGGCATCGATGTTGTCCCAAACTGTGGCCAGCCTCCGCTGCACATTCTCCCAGCCCACCCCCGCCATATGGGGCGTGCAGATCACCGAGTCCAGGCTCAATAGCTCGCTGCCCAGTTCCAGCGGCTCCAGTTCGAAGACATCCAGCCCGGCACCGGCAATGCTCCCGGTGCGCAAGGCGTCAATCAATGCCTCTTCATCGATGACCTCGCCGCGACCGACATTGACCAGCACGGCGGACGCCTTCATCATGGCCAGTTCCTCGCGTCCAATGAGCTTGCCGGTCCCCTGATTCAGCGGAAGGCTTACGCAGACAACATCGGATTCGCGCATCAAAGTCTCCAATGACACCGCCCGTGCCGAGATCAGCTCGGACACTGTCAGCGGGATCTGGGCAGTGTCGTAGTAGACGACGTTGGCACCGAAGCCATGGTGCACCACCTTGCCAACCCAACGCCCAATATTTCCCAGGCCTACGATTCCCACGGTCTTGCCATACAGTTCCGCATAGGAGGCTTCATCCAGGTCCTGGCGCCATTTGCCCTCGCGCAAAAGCTGCATCGAGGACGGAATACGGCGCAACAAGTTAAGGATCAGGCTCACCGCGTGCTCGGCCACCGAGATCGAATGGGTTTTCATTTGCGCCACGGGAATGCCCAGGTCGTTGAGCACCCCCAACGGCAGCTGGCCGTAACCCGAGCTCATGTACTGGATGAACTTCGCGCGGGTGGCTGCACGGAAGACTTCTTCGGGGACCTCGATGCCCGAAATGATGAAGTCTGCGTCAGCTGCCTCGGCTACCAGCTCCTCCACGCTGGTGCCAGCTGGCAATACCACCAGCTCGAACCCTTCGGGAGTCGATGCTTTCAGGCCGTCGATGTAGTCATTTAATGGGTTGATGAATAGGACTTTCCAGGTCATGATTATCCTTTCAGGATCCGGCCGGGATACTTGCGGAGGCTTGCAGGGCGCGGAGTACCGCGTCGGTCACTTCCCCGGTGCTGGCATTCCCGCCCAGATCGGCCGAGCGCGGACCGGTGGCGAGCACCTCTTGGACAGCGGAGTTAATGCTGCGTGCAGCGCAGACGAGCGCTTCATCCTCGCGTTTTTCTCCCAGCCAGTCGAGCATCATGGCGGCAGAGAGGATCATTGCTGTGGGATTGGCCTTGCCAGTGCCGGCGATATCCGGCGCGCTGCCATGCGACGGCTGGAAGACCCCGTGGGTCCGGCTCACATCAGCCGAAGGTGCCACGCCCAGTCCGCCAACTAGACCGGCGGCAATTTCCGAAGTGATGTCGCCGAAAATGTTCTCGCTGACGATCACGTCAAACCGCCCCGGATCAGTCACCATGTACATCGAACCGGCGTCAATATAGTACTTGCTGCTATCGATGTCGGTATTCTTCGCTGCGACTTCGTCGAAGACCTTTTCCATCAGCACGTTGCTGCGCAGGGCATTGGACTTATGCAGCAGGGTCACCCGGCCGGGGGTACCGCGCTTGCGGCGGGACCGGGCCTGGTCGAAGGCCTCAGCAAAGAGCGTTTCACAGGTCGCCCGCGTGATGGTCATCCGGTCGGTGGCTTCCACATCGCTGGGTTCATGCTTGTCGTGCAGACCTGCGAACATGCCCTCGGAGGTCTCACGGATCACCAGCATGTCTATGTTCTCAGCCCGTACCGCGTTCGGAACACCCTTGAAGAGCTTGACCGGACGCAGGCTGGCGAACAGCTTGTAGTGGGCGCGCATCTCGACCTGCGCTCCAAGTTCCAGGCCTTCTTCGTCTCGCACGTCGGGCAGCCCCATGGCCCCGAAGAGCACTGCGTCGCTCTTTCCAATCTCGTCCATGTCGGCAGCGGTGATCTTGCGCCCGGTGCGCCGGTACAGGTCAGCTGAGAAATCGTAGGTGACGTAGTCAAGGGTGAACCCGAACTGCTCCTGGACCTCTCCGAGCAACTTCAGCGCCGAGTCGACGACTTCCGGCCCGATCCCGTCACCGGGAATGACCGTAATCCTGTAATTGGCCATGACAACCTCCTGATATTCCTATGTAGTGGGATTCAATTGCTATTCAGCGGGAATACAATATCAGTACGTATCGAGGATCACTAGACCCCGGGGCAGTATTCATTACTGGCCAGCGAAATCCACTTCCCATACAGTAGGAATCACTGATTCAATCCCCGAGCACCGACCACGCCACCGCCCGTTTACCCGTTACCCTGAAAGGCCCGCTCCATGACTGAACCCACGACCAATCGGCAGCTGGAACGCATCTGCCAGCTCCTCGACGCGCTCGAATTCGGTGATGCAACGGCCAGCGAGCTGGCCCGCCAAACCGGACTGTCCACTTCCACCGCCCACCGGCTGGCACTGAGCCTAGTCGAGTACGACTTCCTCAAGCGCGAGCCGTCGGGCAACTACAGCCTGGGGAGGCGGTTCGTGCGCAGCCGGCTTGAACTGGTCGGACTCGGACACCTCACCGAACTGCGCGATGCGACCGGTGAGACGGCGCAACTATGGATTCGCCGCGGCGATCATCGGGTTTGCATCAGCTCCGTGGATTCCCGGCACGAATTGAAGGCGACCTTGCCCCCAGGAGCAAGCCTCGCCCTGCCGCATGGTTCCAGCGGACGGCTGCTGGCCTTCGACCAGGAGGCCATGGCCTCGATCGAAAGCCACGGCTGGGTGGAATCCGTGGGGCTGCGCACTCCCGGGCTGGGATCGGTGAGCGCACCGGTACTCCAGAGTGATCACATCATTGCTTCGATCTGCCTGGCCATGCCGCTCTCGCGATGCGAAGTCTCCCCCGGCACCGATCACGGCCAGCTGGTAGCGGGCACCGCAGCGAGGATCTCCGCGGCCTTCAGCGACCAGAGGTAGCGCCACCCCGGCAATCACCAAAAGGATCCGGCCCCGCCATCGATGCGTGGACCGGATCCTTGGCGAGCACGCCGCGGTTCGCTAGCCCATGAATGGCACCAGCAGTGTAGTCAAGAAGAGCACGAAGGCCCCTCCGATGCGGTTGGAAAGGGCCGCGAACGGCATCAGGTGCATGCGCTCCGACGCGCTGAGTACCGACACGTCGCCCGAACCGCCGGTGTCGGCCATGACCAGGCCCGGGGTGATGGCCGCTTCGACGAAGTTGAACTTCAGCAGCCAGCCCACAATTCCGGCGCTCAGTCCGGCGATCAGCACGGTAATGACCACCAGCACGATGAACATCGGGTCGCCCAGCGAAGCCAAGACCTCGTTGATGTCGATGTAGGAAATGCTCACGCCCACCAGCAGCGCCGGGACCAGCACCGAGGTGATCATCTCGCCCCAGTCGGTGGTGGCTTCCTCGATATCCTTGGGCAGCAACCCGAAGATCTTCAGCGCGGCCACGACGATGATCATCCAGGCGTAGGGATGCAGGAATGCGAAGAACCCGCCGAGCAGTTCCCCCAGCACGTAGAGCCCTGCCGTCAGCACCAGTCCCTTGCCCAAGGTGAGGAAACTCGCCATGGTGCGCTTGGGCGGGTTGGACAGCTCCTTGCTGGTTCCCTTCACGCGCATCAGGTCGCCGTTGCCGCTGAAGCCGATAAACAGCTGCTTGCGCTTGCCCAGTCCGTTGAGGATTCCGGCGAAGAGGATGCAGAAGACATTGGCGACGACCACAGCCGACATCAGGTCGCCCATGAATGCCGAGGAATCCTGCCCGGTCTGGGCGCCGTACATTTCGCTCATCGGCACCGCCCCCAGGCCCAGGCCGCCAGCCATGATCGGGGCCGCTACGGTGAGCATCGCGTTCCAGAAACCGAATCCTGCTACGGCTCCGATCAGTCCGATTGCAGCAAAGGAGATCAGGATGCAGGAAACCAGCGGGATCGCGAAGCGCGGACCTGCCTTGAGCAGCAGGGCGCGCGGCGCGCCGAGGATCGAGCCGGCGATCACCGCAGCCACGAAGAAGTCAAGGAACCCGTGGGTGGTGATGAAGTCAGTGACCACGGTAATGATCGCCTCCGGCATGAACCCGTAGAACATCACCAGCGCCGGGACGAAGGTGCACAGGATCGTCGGCAGCCCGAAGTCACGGACTATCGGGAACAGGTTGCCGAACCAGATCAGCAGGCCGCCCAGCAGCATCGCGACGGCGAAGCCTGGCAACATGCCGCCGGGAAGCTTGCCGGTCACGGCTGCGATGAGCACTACTGCGGCCATGGTCAGGTAAAGCCAGATCGGCAGGCCCGAGATGGCGAAGTGCCGGGGGTTGGCGTGGTGGGCGCCCTTGGGCAGCTGGGCCTTTTCGTTCAGCCGCCGCAGAAGGTCTTGGTCTTCATTCTGGATGGAACGCGGAAGCTGGGCTTCCTGGTTGGTCTTTGACATCGTATTCTCCCGATGTTTCGTGGCTTGCAAGGCTACCGGCGTCTTTGCGCGGAAGGCCGTTGCATGGCCAGCCGTGAAGGCAGGCCTGGTTGCCTAGTGGATGGAGAGGGAATCTGTTTGGACAGGTGGTGCGTTGGAGATCGTTGCGCGGGCCAGATCGGTGGCCTTTGCGAGCCCTGAAGGATCAATTCCTGTGATGTGCCCTTCGGCGTGCAGAAAATCCACGAGCTCTTCTGTGGACAGGTTTCCTGCCGCGCCCGGAGCGAATGGGCAGCCCCCATAGCCGCCCAGTGCGGCATCGAAGCGGGTAATGCCCGCATCGATGGCCAATTTCACCGTGTCCAGGGCCAGGCCGTGGGCATTGTGCAGGTGCAACGAGTAGGCCAGGTCGGGTTCAGCGTCCTGGATGTGCTTCACGCTGTCGATCAGGCGTTGCGGTGGCGTGGTTCCGAGGGTGTCAGCCAGCCCGATGTCCGTGATGCCCATGGACTTGAAGGCGCGTACCAGTTGCAGGAGACGAGAGGGGTCGATCTCGCCCTCGTAGGGGCAGGTGAAGGCGGTGGAGATCCCGGCGTGGAATCCGGTTTCCGGGTGGGCTGCGACATCGCCCGCGAGCGAGGCCAGTGACTTCTCGATGCCAGCACCGGCGTTGGCATTGCTGTGCGCCTGGCTGGCCGACGCCACCACCTGGACTTCGCGCGCTCCGGCAGCTGCCGCCCGGGCGATGCCCTGGCCGTTCAGGGCCAGGACCGTGAAACGCACCCTGGATTCCATGGACAGCGCGGACAACACGTCGCTGGCGTCGGCCATTTGCGGCACGCGCTTCGGGTTGACGAATGACGCGATCTCCATGCGCTCGACACCTGCGTCCATGGTGGCTCGGGCGATCTTCACCTTGTCGGCCGTGGAAACGATGACCGGTTCGTCCTGCAATCCGTCACGCAAGAACACGTCGGTGATTTCGATCCGCATCATTTCACCGCCTTGTTGCCCATGGCCCGGATCTGCCCTTCATCGAAGCCAGCCAGGTCCTTGAGGACTTCCTCTGTATGCTCCCCCAGGTCCGGGCCGACCCACTTGACCTCGCCCTGGTGGCCGGGAATCCTTGGCACCACGCCCGGGAAGCGGATCAGTTCGGGCTCCTGGTCGACCTTCACTTCGTGGGTCTCGATCATGCCGCGGGCAAGGTAGTGCTCGTCCTGGGCGATGGAGGCAGCGTCGTAGACCGGAGCCGCCGGAACCCCGGCCGCATCCAACGCGTCGAGCACCTGCGGCAGCGGCAGGGATCCGGTGAATGCCTCGATGGCTCCGTTGAGCTCTGCCTCGCGGGAACCGCGAGCCTCGGTGGTTAAAAGGGACTGGTCGTTGGCCAGGTCCTCGCGCCCGACAGCGCGCATCAACCTGGTGAATACCGAGTTGGAGTTCCCTCCGATAACCACCTCCAGGCCATCCTGGCAAGTATAGGAGCCGGTAGGCACCACTCCTGGAAGCCGGCCGCCGGTACGCTCGCGGACCATGCCGTAGGCATCGTAGTCCGGGACCAGTGATTCGAGCAGCGAGAAGACACCTTCGTACAGTGCCACATCGACGACGTTCTGCTCCTGGTTGCTCCCTCCCTTGGCCTTGTTGAGCATCAGCATCAAGGCGCCGATGACTCCGTAGAGACCTGCGACGGTATCACCCAAGGAGGCGGCGGCCCGTCCTGCGGGACGGTCGGGTTCGCCGGTGATGTAGCGCAATCCGGCAAATGATTCAGCAGAACTGCCGAATCCGGCGCGGTCCTTATAGGGTCCAGTCTGACCGTAGCCCGAGATACGCACGATCACCAGTTCAGGGTTGATTACACTGAGCACCTCAGGGCCAAGCCCCCACTTTTCCAAAGTGCCAGGACGGAAATTCTCGATCAGCACATCTGTGGTCCTGATGATTTCCTTAATTGCCCTCGCACCTAGCTCGCTGCGCAAATCGAGCTCGACAGATTTCTTGTTGCGCGCGATAGTGCGGAAGAGCATGGAGGTTTCACCGCGGGCCTTACGCCAGTCGCGCAGTTCATCTCCCCCATCAGGTCGCTCGATCTTGATTACTTCAGCGCCGAAATCGCCAAAGATCCGGGCAGCGAAGGGAGCAGCAATGAAGTTTCCAAGTTCCAGCACGCGCACGCCTGCTAACGGAAGGTTGTTCTCGCCGAGGTTCAGCTGATCGTCCATCAGAATGACCCCTTTTCATGTTAATCTGAAGGTAAGTGTTCCCACTGAATGGGATCGGAATCCCTTTCAGCGGTAAGACTGTAGCAAGTGAGCCACAACACAGCAAGAACTTTTTGAAATAAGTGGATTCATCTCACCGTCCCGCGAGACACGGCAACCATCCTGTCATCGGCGCCCGTGCCTCGCCAGCTAGTAATTGGCCGACCGGCGGTGGCAGGATGAGCGCACCGCTCCGCCGCTGCACGGTACTTGGAACACGATCCACCGGCCTGTTGCCGTGCAGCCGCGCATAAATCCCGAAGACGACAGCTCAAGAATTGGCGTTGGGTATCGGATCAGCCTGGTGCGCCGAAACCGTTTCCGGGCGCCACGAGGCAAATGCCAGCACCGTACCGACCACTCCGATGCCGACCAGGACCAGAGCCGCACCCCACAGGCGGATCGAAGCGCCCAGGGCGCCGGCCACCGGATAGGTCAGCAAGAAGCATGCATGGGACAAGGAAAATTGCGCGGCAAAAACACCGGGGCGGTTTTGCTCGGTGCTGTTGCGGCGCAGCAGCCTCGACGAGGGCGTGAGGATAGTTGCGGTCGCCGCACCCAGGGCCAGCCACAGGCCAAGGAGCCCGGCCCATTGGCCAGAACCCTCGCCCCAGCCGATCACAGCGGCACCGACGAACAGCAGCAGCGGCACCATCACGGCGCCTGCGAGCATCACGCTGCGGTCTTCGAATCGCTCCAGCAACCCCGGCATGCCCAGTGCCACCGCCATCGAACCTGCACCGTATGCTCCGAGCAGCAGCGCCACATCCACCTGCGAACGGCCCAGATCCCCCTTCACCAGCACCACTGTGTTGACGATGACCATGGCGGAGATCGCGGCGACCACCAGATTCAGCGCCATCAGGCTGCGCAGTTCCGGTGCCGCCCAGAATGCCCGGGTTCCCCCGGTGAGGCGATGGAAGAAGAGCGACTTCTGGGGCGGCGGGATCGCCGGGAAGCGCGTCGCGGCAACAAGCAGAGCAGACGCGGCAAAGCCGAGCACGGTCCCGGCGAAGAGGTTGTGGTAGCTGGTGACGGTCAGCAGCGCGGCCGCCAGCATCGGGCTGGCCAACGACTCCATGTCATAGGCCAGCCGCGACAGCGACAAGGCCCGGGTGTAATCCCGCTCATCGGGCAGGATCGAGGGAATGACCGCTTGGAACGCGGGGGTGAAGGTCGCCGATGCTGATTGCAGTACGAAAATCAGCACATAGATCTGCCACGCTTCGCTGGCGAATGGGAGGCAGAGCGCCACTAGTCCACGAATGATGTTGGACCCGATGAGCACGGGTTTGCGCGGAATATGGGAAACCAGGGCATTGGCCACAGGAGCAACGGCCACATAGGCGACCATCTTCACAGTCAAAGCCAGCCCAAGCACTAATCCCGCGTTGCTGCCGGCAATATCGAAAGCCAGCAGGCCCAGGGCAACGGTAAGCAGGCCCGTGCCCAGCAGCGCAATCATCTGGGCGCTGAAAAGCTTGGCGTACGCCTGGTCCCTGAGTACTGCGAGCATCTTTGCCGACTCCCGTATCTTTTGCCGCTAGCCTTGCGGGGCTTCGTGGTGCAGCGGCAGCTGGCCGTTGGATACCGAATGCTCCGCCTGCTTGATCGCTTCGCTGACCAGGCGCGCCGGGTGCTCATCGGTGAGGCTGTACAGGACCTTGGTTCCGTCCTGGCGCGTGGTCACCATGCGCGCCATGCGCAAACGGGCCAGGTGCTGGGATACCCCCGAAGGGCTCTTCTCGACCAGTTCCGCGAGCGCGTTGACCGAGAGCTCACCGGCACGGCGCAGATGCAGCACAATCCGGATCCGGGTGGCATCGGACAGCAAGCCGAAGACTTCCGCGGCCAGCTCCACGAAATCCGAGGAAGGATCCGGAGCATAAATCTTATTATCTGCATGCATGCTAATAGACTAATACTCTCGCCCGGTATTGCCTAGGGCACACCGGAAATATTCCGCGTCCGACTGGAACTAGAATTGGAGCCATGACTGCAACGCTCGTGGCCAAGGACCTGACTGGCGGCCACGCCCACCGAACCCTCTTCTCGAATCTGAACTTCACCGCCGCACCCGGTGATGTCTACGGCGTAGTGGGTGCCAACGGCGCTGGCAAGTCCACATTGCTCTCGCTGCTTGCCGGGGCCGCGGCCCCGCAGGCCGGAACGGTGAGCACCGCCCCGGATTCTGCGTTCATCGGCTGGATGCCCCAGGAACACGAGCGCATTCCAGGTGAAACCATCACCGCGTATTTGGCCCGCCGCACCGGTTGCGCCGCCGCCACCACCGCCATGGAATCCACCGCCGAAGAACTTGGCAGCGGCAAGCCCGGTGCGGACGACGCCTACACCGTTGCATTCGACCACTGGATGGCCTGTGGCGCCATGGATCTGGAAGACCGCATCCCCGAGGTGCTGGCCAAGCTCGGTTTCACCCTCCCGGTAGAAACCGAGATGACTGCCCTGTCCGGCGGCCAGGTAGCCCGCGTGGCTCTAGCAGCCCTGCTGCTCTCCCGCTTCGATGTGGTGCTGCTCGATGAACCGACCAATGATCTCGATCTCGAGGGCCTGGAGCATTTGGAGCATTTCATCAATTCCCTGCGCGCGCCGGTGATCCTGGTATCGCATGACCGCGAGTTCCTCTCCCGCTGCACCACCGGCATCATCGAATTGGACCTGGCCCAGAACCAGGTAGCCACCTATGAAGGCGGCTACGACTCGTACCTTGCCGAACGGGCCATCAACCGCACCCATGCCCGTGAGGCCTACGAGCAGTTCGAGAACCAAAAAGCGGATTTGGTCTCCCGCGCCCGCACCCAGCGCGAATGGTCCTCGCAAGGCGTGCGCAACGCCATGCGCAAGGCGCCGGACAATGACAAGATCCGCCGCCGGGCCAACTCCGAGTCCTCGGAAAAGCAGGCCGCCAAGGTGCGCCAGATGGAATCGCGCATCGCCCGGCTCGACGAAGTGGCCGAACCGCGCAAGGAATGGGTCCTGCAGTTCTCCATCGCCGCGGCTGAGCGCGGGTCCTCGGTGATGTGCACGCTCAACGAGGCCTCGGTATCCCACGGGGACTACGCTTTCGGACCGGTTTCGGTGCAGGTCAACGCCGGGGACCGAATTGGCATCACCGGCCCGAACGGAGCAGGCAAGTCGACCTTGCTGAACCTGCTGCTGGGCAAGCTGGCCCCGCACAGCGGCTCGGCATCCCTGGGCAGTTCGGTGAATATCGGAGAAATCGACCAGGCGCGCACCCAGCTGCCCGGCGACCTGCCACTGGGCGAAGCCTTCGAATTGGAAGTGCCCGAGTACTCCGCCGCGGAGGTGCGCACCCTGCTTGCCAAGTTCGGCTTGAAGGCCGACCAGTCCTCGGCCCTGGTGGATTCGCTCTCCCCCGGCGAGCGAACCCGCGCATCCATGGCGCTGCTCCAGGCCCGCGGGGTGAACCTGCTGGTGCTCGATGAGCCGACCAACCACCTGGACGTACCGGCCATCGAACAGCTCGAAGAAGCCCTGGAAGCGTACACCGGAGCACTGCTGCTGGTCACCCATGATCGGCGCTTGCTGGAGAATGTGCGACTGGACGCCCGATGGGAAGTTGCACAGGGTCAACTAACGGCCCATTTCTAGGGCCTCACTTGGGCACTTATTGCACTGGCAAGTTCACAGCTATCCAACGTAGGATTGGCACTATGGGAGCCGAGTTTTTCAGTTCTTTCGACTGCGAGGTCGACGCCTAGTACCCAAGGATATTTTCTTGAGCAGCACTGCAACACTCCATCCCCAAGGGCCAACGGTCAAGCCGGGCGACCCCAAGAGCTTCTTCCACGTCAAGAAGCTGGTCACTGAAGCTGGACTGGTCGGCCGCCGCCGCGGGCACTATCTCGGGTTGGGCATCGTGCTGACGGTGCTGCTAGCCGGTACCGTTACCGGTTTCATCCTCCTGGGCGACAGCTGGTTCCAGTTGCTGATGGCCACAGCCTTGGGCCTGCTGCTCACCCAATTCGCGTTCCTGGCGCACGAGGCGGCACACCGCCAGATCCTGGCTTCGCACAAGCGCAATGACAAGCTGGGCCAGTTCCTGGCCAATATCGTCGTGGGCATCAGCTACCAGTGGTGGATGAACAAGCACAACAAGCACCACGCCACCCCCAATACCGTGGGCAAGGATCCGGACATCGAGTGGGACACCATCTCCTTCCAGACCGAGGACGCCAAGCGCCAGCGCGGCCTGCTCAAGTGGATCACCAACCGCCAGGGCTACCTGTTCTTCCCGCTGCTCACCCTTGAGGGCTTGAATCTGCATATGCATTCGATCAAGTACCTCTTCAAGGCCGGCCGGGTCAAGAACCGCAAGCGCGAGATGACCGGCATTGCACTGCGCATCGCCATCTACCTGGCGATCGTGTTCTACTTCCTGCCAGTGGGCATGGCTTTCGCCTTCCTCGGCGTGCAGCTGGCAGTCTTCGGCGTCTACATGGGTGCCTCCTTCGCCCCGAACCACAAGGGCATGCCGATGGTTCCCCAGGACGCCCGCATCGACTTCTTCTCCCGCCAGGTACTGACCGGACGCAATGTCATGGCCAAGTCCAGCTGGGGAAACCGCGTGCTCTCCCACGTCTACGGCGGATTGAACTACCAGGTAGAGCACCACCTGTTCCCGTCCATGCCGCGCGCCAACCTGGCCGGCGTCTCGCGCATCGTGCGCCAGTACTGCGACGAGCACCAGGTGCCATACACCGTGGCCAGTGTCCGCGAATCCTACGCACAGGTGATCACCTACCTGAACAAGGTCGGGCTATCGGCCCGGGATCCTTTCGAGTGCCCAATGATCTCCGGTTACCGCGTCAGCGCATAGTTCAGGCTGAAGCAGCAAAGAGCTAGGATCCCTTGCCACCAAAGGCAAGGGTTCCTAGCTCTTTCCCGTCTGCGTCAAGGACAAGCATCTTTTCGCCGTCCTCCAGCTTGGCGGAGGCAGCGCGCGAGAGCCAGTCATCCACGCCTTCGCAGAACATCTTGGTCGAAGCCAGCGCGGCGAATTCCAGGTCTTCGGATGCACTCCAGGTACCGGCGAGGCGGTTGCAGCCATCGCTGCCGGTGATCTTGCCGTCTTCGGCAAGCTCCAGCCACGGCTGGCCTTGCTCATTGCTGCCCCACAAGCCGACCGGATCCTGGAGTATCACGCTGGTCTCGCTTTCAGTTGGCTGGCTGGCGCCCGGCTCGCCCGGGGTCGCCCCGCAGGCGGCAACACCGAAAGCCAAAGACAGTGCCGCGGTGCGCAGGAAGAATCGCTTCATATCCCCCAGCCTAGGTCTTAGGCCCACCCGCTGGCCAGTACCGGATTACGGCTGGGAGTCTACTGGCTGGGTAGGCTCCTTCGGCCCGACAACCTCGATTGCCCCGGTCACCGTACGCTGCACGCCGGTGCTGACGGGAACGACTTCTTCGGCAACTGGCTTGCTGCGGGCAGCATGGCTATGGCGCAGATCAAGGATACCGACCAGCAAGGTGGCCAGGACCAAGAGGGAAATGGCAGCGAATGAGAGCGCCATGGCGATCGAATACCCGGCTACGTGGTTCATGCCGTAGAAGACAGCGGTAATCACCGCAATGCCCACCGCAGTGCCCACGCGCTGGGAAGTCTGCATCAAGCCGCCGGCACTGCCGGAGTTGGCCACGGGAACTTCCATGAGGGTCAGCGCCTGGTTAGGCGAAATAATGAAGCCCTGGGCTACGCCGATGAAGGCCAGCGAAAGCAGCATCCACCAGATGTTCAGCAGCCCGCGATCCTCCAGGACCACCACGGCAATGGTGGCCAGCAGGCCGAACAGGGCGCTGAGAATGCCGCCGATGACCATTTTTCGCCCCACGGTCATGACATAGCGTCCGGCGATGTCGGAGCTGAAGGCGGAGAGCAGGGCCGCGGGAAGGCAGATCAGCCCTGCCTGCAGGGCACTGAAACCCTGGGATTGCTGGACGTAAATGGCCACCAGCACCCAGACGCTGGAAACACCCATGAAGTACAGGCCCGCAATGAGCGTGCCGTTGGTGAAGCTGCGGATCTTGAACAGGGCCAATTCCACCATTGGTTCGCGCCCGAGCTTCTTGTACTTCTTCTCCCACCAGACCCAGAGCACCATGACCAGCACTGCCAAGGCCAGCAGCGACCAGAGCCATGGGGTTTCGCGGCCCTGGACGAATGGCAGGAGCAGGGCGAAAATGCCAACCGCCAGCAGGAGGCCGCCAACCGGGTCCAGATCCACCTTGCCCGCTGGCTTGTTGAACAGCGGCTTAGGCAGCCACAGCAGCGCCAGGACAATAGCCAGCACGCCGACCGGGACGTTGATCAAGAAGGTGGCGCGCCAGCCGGCGTCTTCGCCAAACCAGTTGATCAGCAATCCGCCCAGCACCGGCCCAATAGCTACCGAGAAGCCGACGGCGGTGCCCAGCAGCCCGTAGGCCCGGCCGCGGGCCGCGCCACGGAAGTGCTGCTGGATCATGCCCATCACTTGGGGGTTGAGCAGGCCTGAGCCAACGCCCATGATGAAGCGGGCAATGTTCAATACCAGTGGATCCGCGGCCAGCCCTGCGAGGATGCTGGCGGCTGTGAAGATCGCCAAACCCGCCACGAACATCACGCCACGGCCCAGCAGGTCGCCGGCGCGTCCGGCAGCAACCAGCACCACGCCGAAGGTCAGCGCATATCCGGCCAATACCCACTGCAGGTCCGCTTCGGTGGCGTGCAGGGTGGAACCGATGGCAGGAAGAACCACGTTGACGATGCTGACCGAAACCAGCGACATGAACATCGCTGCCAGCAGCACGCCCAGCAATCGCCATCGTGCTCCGGCCGAGAGTTCTTCAGCAACTGGTACCGGATGCGGCTTGCTCTGGGACATGGGCCAACTTTCAAACGAATTCCAGGCCGCACAATCCTGCGGTCCTTCAACCTACAGCGTTGGCCAGCTGGCTAATATTCCCTGTCGAGGTGCTTATTTCACTCTTTGTGGTCTTCGGCGGCCCGGTTGAGCTCGAGCATCTGCGCAATAGCCAGCAACCGCAACTCGACGACTTCCCCGAAAAGGTCATCGCTGTCCTGCTGCGGCAGCTCGAGCGCTTGGCGTGCCAGCGGTGTCGGAACTTCCGGGTAGGCGTCAAGCAATTGGACCGGCACCAGCGAGCTCACGTAGTCCGGGCTGTCCTTCGAGCGGCGGTCATAGTAGTAATCCACATGCATCACGAAACCCAGGACATCCCGTTCCAGGGCGCGGACCATGGCCACTGCCTGCTTGAGCGTCAGCCCGATATCCACGAAGAAGGCGAGGATCCGTTCCATCAATTCATTGCGGAACGGGCCGGGCTCCACCTTGAGCTTTTCGTCGAGCGTCAATTGCGAGGCCCGGGGGTAGGCCCGGTAGGCCCGGCGCGTCGCGTTGTACGCTTCGGTCACCCCGAGCTTCCAGTCGTTGCAGTCGAACTCGATCAGCGGATTGATCGAGATGAAGCGCCCCACCGCCAGGTTGATGACTTCTTGGCGATCCGCCACGTAGTTGTACAACGCCCGCGGGGTGACATTGAATTCGGCCGCAAGACGGTGCATGGTCAGCGCGTCGTAGCCCTCGGCACCGGCGATTTCCAGAGCCTTCTGGGCCAGCTGCTCTTTGCTCAGGGACTGGAATTCAGAGTCCTTGCGCGGGCGTCCGCGACCACGTTTTGTCGGTTCAGGAGAGGAATTTTCCTTATTCTCGGCCATGTCACGAGGATATACGCATTTTCTCTGTAAATTCCCATTAAGCGCCTACAAGTATTGAAACTCCTAAAACAGGGCCAGCAATTTCCTGGCTCGTTCGTGCCACATGCCGGCAGCTAGCGCGAGATGTCCTACGGCGAAGCTCATGCCGCCAGCCAGCCACGGCCAGGCCAGGACCGCCCCGTAGGTTCCTGGCAGCGCAGCGACGAATCCAGCGGCCATCACCAGCAGGCCGGCTGCGACCAGCGCAATATGAGCCAGCTTCCAGCGGAAGGGCAACAGCATCGCCAGCACGGCCAGCAGCGCGGCCGGAGCCAGGATCAGCCATGGCGCAGCGCTGAAGCTGGCCAGGCCTTGGTAGCTGGCATACCCCAGGACCAGGATCAGCAGCACCGCCGCGCACACCAGCCAGCCGGGCCCGGGGCTTGCCATGGAACCGCGCATCATCAGCAGCGGGGTGAAAACCTGTGCCCAGAGCAGCACGGTCACCGGAATGAAGAAGAGCGAGAGCTGTCCGCCACCGGCCGCGCAGATAACGGTCATGATCACAGCCCCGAGGATGTGGATGGTGGTGCCGGCACTATTGGGCAGCCACAAGGGAACCAGGCTGAGGATGACCGGAATGAACGCCAGCCAAATCAGCTGGGATCCGATCAGCAATTCGAGTTGCCCCAGCAGCCCGCCAACTCCCCCGGCAACAAAGCCGAAGCTCTGTTCGTTGGCCAAGGCGGCTTGCGGCGGGGCGAAAAGCACCACCATCAGGGTCAGCAGTGCGAGAGCGAAAATTGGCCACGCCAGAATACGCGTCAAGAAGTACTTGCCGCTGCCCACTTCCAGGGCTTCGGGCTCATGGCGTTCGAATTTGAGCGCGCGCGAGGCAGGCTCGCCGAGCAAGCGGATCAAATCGCTCTTGCGGCGTCCGCCGCCAGGCAGGCGGAGAATCTCCTGCTTGGTGGTTTCAATGACTTCGTTGCGTTCTTGCAAAGACAAGAAATCCAGCGCACGGCGAAGTTGCTCCAAGTAGTTGCGGGCGGCGCGCGGCAAGTAGGGCTTCATGCCTTTTACTCTACGTGCTCCGGCCCATGGGCTGACGCAGGCAAAATGGGGCAACGCCAGTGGCGTTGCCCCATCTGCCCGAAGCGGTCAGTTGCTGCGGGCTACTTGCCTGCGCCGGCGGTCAGGCCGCCGACAATGTACTTCTGCAAGAACAGGAACAATGCCATCACCGGGATCGCTGCCAGTACCGCACCGGCAGCGAAGACCGACCAGTTGGAGGTGAATTCCTCCGAGACGTAGGAGTACAGTCCCACAGCCAGCGTCTGGTTCTCCGGGGAGACCAGGATGACCGAGGCGATCACGAAGTCCGAGGTGCTGGAAATGAAGGACAGCAGGCCCACGACGGCCAGGATCGGTGCCACCAGGCGCAGGATCATGGTGAAGAAGATGCGGGCATGGCCAGCACCATCGATCTTCGCCGCTTCATCGATTTCCACCGGAATGGTGTTGAAGAAGCCGTACATCAGATAGGTGTTCACACCCAGTGCCCCGCCCAGGTACACCATGATCAATGCGATCTGGTTATCGATGCCCAAGACCGGGAAGACATCTCCCAGCGAGGTGAGCAGGATGAAGATCGCCACTACGGCCAGCAGCTGCGGGAAGATCTGCACAATCAGCAAGCTGACCAGGCCCACGCGGCGGCCGGTGAAGCGCATCCGCGAGAAGCTGTAGGCAGCCAAGGCGCCGAGGAACACCGAAGCGGCCGCCGTGGTCAGGCCGATCACCAAGGTGTTGATGAACCAGGCGCCGAAGGGACGCTGCTGATTCTGGAACAGCTCCACATAGCTGTTGAAGCCGATGGTGGTGAACAATCCATTGGAAGACAGCAGGGTTCCATTGGGGTTCAGCGAGGCCGAGAGCACGTAGAGCAGCGGGAAGGCCGCATAGATGCACAGGGCCACGCCGATCAGGTGGCGCCAGCCGGTGGAGGCGAACCATTTGCCCAGGCCCTGGCGCCCCGCGCGTCCCTTGGGTGCGCCGGCTACCGGCCTGCCGGTGATTTCGGTGCTCATTAGTTCAGCTCCTCCAGTGCCTTGGTCTGCTTGAAACTGATAATCGAGATGATCGCGACGATCACGAAAATGATGATGGAGAAGGCGCTGGCCAGCCCATAGTCGCGCTGGGAGCCAACGAAGGCCACCTTGTAGACCATGGAGATCAGGATGTCGGTGGATCCCACGTTCAGTCCTGCATCCTGCATGCGCGGCCCGCCTTCGGTGAGCATGTAGATCACGTTGAAGTTGTTGAAGTTGAAGGCGAAGGAGCTGATCAGCAGCGGAGCCACCGAGACCAGCAGCAGCGGCAGCTTGATCAACCGGAAGATCTGGAACGGCTTCGCCCCGTCGATGGTGGCCGCTTCGGAGAGTTCATTCGGAATGGACTGCAGCGCCCCGGTGCAGACCAGGAACATGTACGGGAATCCGAGCCACAGATTCACCCAGAGCACGGAGAACTTCGCCAGCCACGGGTCGGTCAGCCAAGGGATCTGCGCTCCGCCCAGGAGCACCTGGTTGACGAACCCGAAGTCGCGGTTGAGCATGCCGGCCCAGACCAGCCCGCCCAGGAACGCAGGGAATGCGTAAGGCAGGATCGAGATGACGCGGTAGACCTTCCGCCCCTTCATGCGCATGTCGTTGAAGACAATCGCCAGGAACAGCCCGAGGAAGAAGGTGGTCGCCACCGACAGGAAGGCGAAGGCGAAGGTCCACACGGTGACAGAGAACAGGGCGTTGCGGATCGAGGAATCGGTGACCGCACGGGTGAAGTTCTCGAAGCCCACGTTGATGGACCAGCCGGGCATCAGCTGCGAGCCGTCTTGCGCGGTATACGCGCCCACGCCGGTGTCCCGGTACACCACGCCGGTCTGCTGATCGGTCATGGTGTCCGCGGCTTCATCATGCTTGATGGAGGAAGTGTACTGGTAGGCGGTGCGGCCATCGCTGGTGCGCACGGTGCCATCTGCCGGGTTCTCGGTGAATGGAACGGCCAGCGAGGTGACCTCCTGCTGGCGGCCCAGCAAATCGGCGAAAGCCAGTTCGGAGTAGTCCCCCAGGCCAGCGGGGTCTACCGGGGCGAAAGGATCATCCGCATCGCCGAGCAGCTGCTGGCCATCACGCTCAATGAGCATCGCCAGCCCGTCTTGCCCCTCGAGGATGGACACCGGGTAGCCGGCTGATCCCTCGACGCGGTTCTGGTTGGATTGCAGCAGCGCGCTGATCGCGTCATCCTTATCCGAGTTGTGCCCCGAACCGTAGTTGGTGAAGGCGATATACCCGGTGTAGCCGATCACGAAGACCTGGAAGATCAGCAGGAAGATGGTGCCCGGCAGCAGGTACTTTGCCGGCAGCCATCCGCGCTTGAAGTAGACCACGTTGATCAGCACGGTAATGGCCGCGATCACCGCGGCGATCGCCCAGGCTTCGCGCCCCAGTGCGGTGAAGACCGCGAAGAGCGCGGTCGCATCGACGATCGCCACCAGGGTGATCTTGGCGAGCATGGCGCCAGTGGAGGTACTGGTGGCGTTGGCGAAGCGCCTGGCTGCCGGTGACAGCTTGGGCTTCGTCTCCTCGGTGCCGGGTTGCGGCCCTTGGCGGGCGGTCTTTGTCATCTTCCAGATGTCCCTGTCGATCAAGTGCAGTTAGCGCTGGTGAATTGCAGGCGCTGGGGCCCGGAGGAGTTCCTCCCGGCCCCAGCGCCCATCGTTGTGCCTGGTGGCAGGCGTTCCTACTTCGAGATGGCCTTTTCGATGTCCGAGGTCATCTGCTTCCAGCGCTTGGCCGGATCAGCCTTGCCGGTGATGATCTCGGCCTCGGCTACGCCCCAGAACTCCCATACGGCAGCCATTTCCGGGATGTTCGGCATTGGCACGCCGTTGGCGCCGACCTCGCCGAAGGCAGCGATGGTTTCATCGGCCTTGGCCGCTTCGAATGCCGCCTTGTTTGCCGGCGGGCGGTTGCCTACCTCGTACAGTTCGGTCTGGACTTCTTCGGTGCCGATGTAGTTGGTCAGGAATTCGGTAGCGGCCAGCAGGTTCTCGGTCTTCGCGGAAACGAAGAAACCCTGCACGGCGACGAATGGCTGGGCCTGCTCGCCACCGGCCGATGGAATCGGGTCGATTTCCAGGTTGATTTCAGCTTCTTCTACTGCTTCCACGTTCCATGGACCGGTCAGGAAGAATGGCGAGTCGCCGGAGACGAACTTCTCCTTGGCAATGTCCCCGTCGAGGCTGGTCTTCAGGTTGCCTTCTTCGCCCTCTTCAGCCAGCCACTTGGCGAATTCGATGCCGCCCTCGTTGCCGATCTGCAGATCTGCCGGGTCATAGGCGCCCGTATCATCGGTGCCGAACACCGGTGCGCCGAAGGAGGTCTGGAACGGGTAGGCGTGGAATGGATCGCCGACATCAGAGACCTGGACCAGGAATGGGAATTCGGTGCCGGCCTTCTCGCCGGCGGCAATCATGTCATCGAAGCTCTTTGGAGCTTCCTTGACCAGATCCGCATTGCGCAGCAGGGCCAGGTTCTCGGTGGCGTAGGGAACGCCGTAGGTGTTGCCCTCGTAGCTCATGGCGTTGACCGCGACGTCCTGGAACTCGCCGGCCTTGTCGCCCAGCTCAACTGGCTGGACTACGCCGTTGTTGACCAGGTTGCCCAACCAGTCGTGGGCGCCGATGGTGATATCCGGGCCCTTGCCGGTTGGAACCTGGCGCAGGAAGTCTTCCTGGATCTTGGAGAAGTCCTTGATCACGAGGTCCACCTTGACCCCGGACTGCTTCTCGAAGTCAGCTGCTGCATCCTTGAGCACTGGCTCGCGGTTGGCGTCGACCCAGACGGTCAGCTTGCCGCCGGAGGCAGCTGCCGGCGAGGATTGCGCCGCTGCGGGGCTGGAGGAAACTGCTGGCGTGTTGGAGCCAGACCCGCCGCAGGCGGTGAGCGAGAGTGCGGCAATGGCCGTCAGTGCTCCGCCGAGAAGCCAAGGGTGCTTATTCACCTTCATGGGATGTCCTTTCGTGACAACTGTGTCATCAGGGACCGGGTCGGCCGCGATTTCCGCTGGGCCTGCCGGTCGGGTCTTTAGTGGTGCGAGTAACACATTGATTGTAAGCGTTTACAGCGTGGCACAGATCATGAAAATTGACAACAACGCCGATAAAAATCAGTTTTTATCGGCCGAGGCTCGAATTCAGACCTCACCATGGAACGAAGGCTTTGAAGCATAATTGCAAGCGTTTACAAACTGTGGTGAATCATTTATCGTTACCGTCATGACTTCAATTCGTTCAGTAGCTGATTCCCTTGTGCAATCCGAAGACTCGCAGTGGTGGCGCTCCTCGGTGATCTACCAGATCTACCCGCGCTCCTTCGCCGATTCCAATGGCGATGGGATGGGTGATCTGCGCGGAATTACCGAACGCCTGGAAAGCATCGCGCAGCTTTCGGTCGACGCGATTTGGCTTTCGCCATTCTTCACTTCCCCGCAAAAGGACGCCGGATACGACGTGTCGGACTACTGCGATGTGGATCCGCTGTTTGGAACCCTGGAGGACTACGACGCGATGGTGGCCAAGGCCCACGCATTGGGCCTGCGCGTCATCATCGATCTGGTTCCGAACCACTGCTCGGACCAGCACCCGTGGTTCCAGGAAGCACTCAAGGCCGCGCCCGGCTCCCCCGAACGCGACCGCTTCATCTTCAAGGACACCCCGGCAACCGGGCTCCCGAATAATTGGGATTCAGTCTTCGGCGGCCCCATGTGGACCGAAACCACGAATCCTGATGGCAGCGCCGGCCAGTCCTACCTGCATATCTTCGACTCCTCGCAGCCGGACTTCAACTGGCACAACGAGGAAGTGCGCGCGATGTTCCGCGACGTCCTGCGCTTCTGGCTGGACCGGGGCACCGACGGCTTCCGCGTTGACGTGGCCCACGGGCTGATCAAGGCCGAGGGCTTGCCGGACTTCACCCCGGACCCATCCGGTGCCTCCATGGGCGGCACCGACGAACTGGCTCCGTGGTGGGGCCAGGATGGCGTGCATGAGATCTACCGCGACTGGCGCAAGGTCATGGACGAGTACGACGGCGAGCGCGTGCTGTGCGCCGAGGCTTGGGTCAATCCCCTGTCGCTGATGGCCAAGTGGGTGCGCGAGGACGAGATGCACCAGGCTTTCAACTTCCCTTATCTCTCTTGCGACTTCGATGCCCAGCAGATCCGCGAGACCATCGACCAGTCTCTGGAGGAGTTCGGCAAGGTCGGCGCCCCGAGCACCTGGGTGCTCTCCAACCATGACGTGGTGCGCCATGCGACCCGCTTGGCGCTGACCGATGAGAACCCGCAGGGCGAGGGCATCGGCCTGAACACCCCGAACCTGCCGGAGGCTGCCGTGGGATTGCGTCGCGCTCGTGCTTCCAGCGCGTTGATGCTGGCCCTGCCAGGTGGCGCCTACATCTACCAGGGCGAAGAGCTGGGCCTGCCAGAAGCCGTTGAACTGCCAGATGAGGCGCGCCAGGATCCTACCTGGTTGCGCACCAATGGCGAGCGCTACGGGCGTGACGGCTGCCGGGTGCCCTTGCCCTGGGAAAGCGGCAAGCCCGCTTTCGGCTTCAGCGCCACCGGTGAAAGCTGGCTGCCGCAGCCGGCAGGCTGGGACTCCTACGCCCGCGATGCGCAGGTCGATGACCAGTCCTCCACGCTGAACCTGTACCGCCGCCTGTTGCAGCTGCGCCAGGATCATGCACTGGGCACCGGCACCCTGGATTGGGTCGAAGGCACCGGAGATGATGTTCTGGCTTTCGCCAACGGCACTGTGCTGGTCGTGGCCAACTACGCTGCAACTGCACAGCCTTTGCCTGCCGGTGCGCAGGGCGCCACCGAACTGGTGCGCAGCCAAAGCGAGATTTCGGCGGAATCGGGAATGATTCCGGGCGAAACCACGCTCTGGTTCCAGTTGCCGTAGCCGGCAATCTGCTGACCGGCTGCAGCCGCACCGGGTAATGTTGGGCAGGAGCCATGGCCAGGGGAAGGAATTTCCCCTAGCCACGGCTGTGCCTATGAAGGAAGGAAGAGAAGTGGCCGGGATCAAAGACGTCGCACAAGCCGCTGGCGTATCCATTGCCACCGTCTCGCGCGCATTATCTGGCCGGGGTTCTGTCTCCGCGTCCGCGCAGGAGGCTGTGCAGCGCGCCGCCACCGAGCTGGGCTATGTGGTCTCATCTTCCGCGTCCGGGCTGGCCTCGGGACGCACCCGCAACATCGGCGTGCTCGTTCCGGTGATCAACCACTGGTTCTATGCCTGCGTGCTGGAAGGCATTTCCAGCCGCTTGATGGACGAGGGCTATGACACCACCCTCTATCAGCTGACCAAGGACCGCACCCAGCGCGAGAAGATCTTCTCCGATTTCCTGCTGCGCCAGCGCGTGGATGCGGTGATCGCGGTCAACGTCGAGTTGGCTGGGGACGAGGTCCAGGCGCTGCTGGCCATGGACAAGCCCCTGGTTGGCGTGGGAGGACCGCTTCCCGGTGTGCCGACCCTGCACGTGAATGACGAAGCGATTTCTGCCCTCGCGACCGGGCACCTCATCTCCCTGGGCCATGAACGCATTGGCTTCATCGGCGGCAACGCGGAAACCGATGTGGATTTCATGGTGCCCACCCACCGCCGCACCGGCTACGAGCGGGCGCTGGCCGAGGCTGGACTTGAACTGGATGAGTCGCTGTTCGCCAGCGCGGACTTCTCCATGGCCCAGGGCTACGCGGTGGCCAAGCAGCTGCTGGGCAACCCGGCATCCCGACCGACGGCAGTGTTCGCAGCCAGTGATGAAATGGCCATTGGCGCGATCCTGGCCGCCCGCGATCTCGGTTTGCAGCTGCCCCATGACCTGTCGGTCATCGGCGTGGACAATCACGACCTGGCCGAGCTCTTCGGCTTGACCACCGTCGAGCAGCGTCCGCATGAGCAGGGGCAGCTGGCGGTCGCCATGCTGCTGCGTGCTATCCGTGGCCAGGAACCGGCGCAGGCCCACGAGTTGGGCCATCGGCTGATCGTACGTTCCTCCACCACCCGCCCCGCCCAGTAACCTGGCCAGGCAGTCGGGTCCCGCATGCCGGCGGCCTAGGCGCAATGGATGGCGGTGGCCGGACGTCGGCCGTGCAGCAAACTGCCCGCTGCATCCGCCTGCTGATCGCCAAACCACCGGTCGCCAGACGCGCAAATGCCCGCGCGGGCCAGGATCGCTTGATCCCTTGCCTGCGCGGGCATTATGCTGCCGCGAAACTAGTGCGCCACGCGCGAGTCGGCCTGTTCGCCCTCGATTTCTTCCACGTGCAGGTTGCGTCCACGGGTCTCGCCCACCCAGAGCACCGCTGCCACGGAAATGATGGTCAGCACCATGATGTAGATGGCAATCGAGATCGAAGAGCCTGTGGTCTCCAACAGGATCTGCGCCACGGTGGCCGCGAAGGCGCCGCCCAGAATGGCGCCAATGGCGTAGCCAATGGAGATGCCCGAGTAGCGGATCTGCGCCGGGAACATCTCCGCGTACATCGCCGACTGCGGGCCGTAGGACAAGCCCAGGCCAACGGTCAGCACGAAGATCGCAATGGTGTACAGCACGATGTTTCCGGTGTCGACCATCAGGAACATCGGGATCATCCAGATGAACACCAGCGCGTAGCCGATCACGAAGGTATTGCGGCGCCCGATCTTGTCCGAGAGCCAGCCGCCGACCAGGGTGAAGATCAGCCAGCCCACCGAACCGATGGTAGTAGCCAGGAGGATCGGTGCCACCGGCATCTCGAGGACCTTGGTGGTGTAGGAAATGAAGAACGCGATCACCAGGTAGCCGGCGGCGTTGTTCGAGATGAAGATCAGCGCGGCCTGCAGGACCTGCTTGGAATGGCTGGTCATCAGCTCGCGCAGCGGGGTGTGCTCGGAAGCCTTGCGCTGGGCGAGCTGCTTGAAGACCGGGGATTCCTCAACCGCACGGCGGATCATGTAGCCCACGAAGATCAGCGCAATGGAGAGCAGGAACGGAATGCGCCAGCCCCATGCGGCGAACTCTTCCGGGCTCATCGCAACGCGCAGGATGTAGAGCAGGCCGGTAGCCAGGATCATGCCGATGGGCACGCCGATCTGCGGGTAGGCGCCGAAGTAGCCGCGGCGATCCTTCGGTGCGTGCTCTACCGCCATCAAGGCTGCACCGCCCCATTCGCCACCGGCCGAGAAGCCCTGGACCACGCGCAGGAGCACCAGCAGGATTGGCGCGGCCACGCCGATGGACGCGTAGGTTGGCAGCAGGCCAATGGCCGCGGTGGCAACGCCCATGAGGATCAGGGTGAGCACCAGGATGCGCTTGCGTCCGTAGCGGTCGCCCAGGTGGCCGGCAACCACTGCGCCCAGGGGACGGAAGAAGAAGGAGATGCCAATCATTGCGAAAGAAAGGATCTGCGCGACACCCGGATTCGACTGCCCCAGGGGCTCGAGGAACAACGGGGTCAGCAGGGTCGCGGTGAGCTGGGCGAAAATGAAGAAGTCGTACCACTCAATGGTGGTGCCCACCAGGGTGCCGGCAAGAACCCGGCGCTCCTCCTGGGTGCGAGTGACAGTCGATGACATGAGTTGGCCTTTTGCGAGTTGTTTACCGACCGTTCGGACGGTTTATGTCGCACACCATCATATGCCCACAGTGAAGCAGATCACAAGATCTATCCAAATCGTGACCAGCTCCAGCCAGGCACCCTCTCCCGCAACGGGCTGGGAATTCGGTGTTCTAATAGAGAACGACTAAAATCGGATATAGATCACCGACCGCTTGGTCCCCAGATTCACTACGAAGGCCCTCGACGACGTTCCAGCAGCGCCGCACGCCAGATTGAAGAGCAATGCCTACCTCCCAGACGCTTTCGCGTGGAATCCGCGTCCTTGAAATCGTCGCCAATTCCCCGGTCAACCTTTCCATCGCGGAAATCGCCGCGAAACTGGAAGTCCACCGCTCCATTGCCTACCGCATCATCCGCACCCTGGAGCAGCATCACCTGCTCAACCGCGACGAGGCCGGGCACATCCGTTCCGCTTCCGGCTTGGCCGTGCTCGCCCGCTCGGTCCAGCGCGACCTGCAGGCGGCCGCCACCCCGGAACTCACCGCGCTGGCCAACGAGCTGTCGATGACTGCTTTCGTAGCCGTCTGGGAACACGACCTGTGCACCACCTTGCAGTCGGTCTCCCCGTTGAACTCCCAGCGCGCGATCGTCCATCGCCCGGGCTCGGTGCACGGCATGGATGTGGGAGCAGCCGGCATCGCGATCCAGTCGCGCTATGCCAAGGCCGAGTGGGATGCCCTGGACACGGGCATCGAGTACCGCGAAGCTGCCGTCGCGGCCCGGATTGACGGCTATGCCACCAGCGAGAATGAAGTCATCCAGGGCGTGACGTCCATTGCCGTTCCGATCCAGCATTCCGGGCAAACCCCGGCGGCCTTGGCCGTCGTCTTCGCCGCCAGCACGGTCGGCGGGTACGAGCGCATGATCGAGGAACTCAAGCACGCAGCGGCGCGCATCAGCGAAAAGCTCGCGCACTAGCAATTCCCGGCGGGGAAAGAAGCATCCCGTTGCCCTTCGCCTGCTGGGCGAGGTGCAACGGGATGCTTCTTATCCAGCTTTGCTGGCCGGCCGCAAGATGCGCAGAGTTCTTGCCCTAGCGGACGCGGGCCAGCGTCGGGGACTTCGCGACAACGATCTTCATCGCCACAGCGGCCAGGAAGATCACCAGTGCGCCACCGGTGGAGACCCAGAAGGCGCCGAGGTAGCCCAGGGTCTCGGCGAAGACGCCGGCCAAGCCGTTTCCGATCGCGGTTCCCACAACAATGCCGGCAGAGAGCATGGTCATCACGGTGGACAGGCGCTGCGGCGGAGCGACTTCGCCGCCCAGGGTCATGACCGTGACGATCACCGGCCCTACCGCAAATCCTGCGATGAACAGGGCAACCAGCATCAGCGGGACATTGCCGGCCACGTGCAGGCCGAAGCTGAGCACGGTCAGTGCTGCGCCGCACAGGATCCAGCGGTTGATCTGCTTGAAGGCCTGCGGCCAAGCGGCCACGGAGATCGCGGCAATCGCGCTGGAGAAGCCCATGGCGCCATAGAGCAGGCCGCCGGAGTTGGAATCGCCCTGCGCCCCGGCAAAGGCCAGGGTACCGGCCGCCGAGGAACCGAAGACCGTGCCCAGCGCCATCATGCCCAGGACCAGGGCACCGATCGCGGCAACCTGCGCGCCGCTGATCGAGACCTTGGGAGTGTGCTCGGCGGTTCTCGCCGGCTTCACCGCATTGCCGGTACGGTGCGAGGCGAACACCGGCACCAGCACCAGGGTCAGCAGGGCGGCAAGGTAGAGCGGCAGCACCGGATCCACCAGGGAGGCCAGCAGGCCCACGGCAACCGGGCCGAAGACGAAGCCCAGTTCATCGAACATGGACTCCAGGCTCAGTGCCGCCGAAAGGACCTTGTGGTTCTTCTTCTGCTGGCGGGTGATTGCAATCCAGCGGACGCGGGACATCGGGCCGACCTGCGGGCCGGTAGCACCGGCGGCCAGGCACATGATCGAGAGCAAGGCCGCGGACATGTCCGGTCCCGAATCGGCAAACAGCGTCAGGGCAACCAGCAGGATGGTGTGGATGACCGCGACAGTGGTCAATACCGGGCGCTGGCCCACCCGGTCAGCCAGATAGCCGATGCTCGGACCGCCAATGGCGGACCCCAGGCCAACCATGGCCGCGGCCAAGCCGCCCATGGCATATGAGCCGGTGGTAGCAGTTACCAGGGTCATGGACCCGATGGTGAGCATCGCCAGCGGGAGGCGTGCAAGGAAAGTAAGCGGCAGGAAGGGTGCTCCCACCAAAGGAACTAACGCGGAGTATCCGGACATCTTCTCGGATTCCTCACTGTTTTCCTTCGACAAAGTAGGCTGAGTCAACAAAACTCCATGACGAAGCGTGCGTCGTCCCACACCCCCCGACGCACAAAATTTCCCAGGCATGCCTGATGGCACTACTTTCAAGATAGCTACTGCCCTGGGGCAAGTCCAATCTATCCAGCCAAGATCACAGTGCCATCGCGTTCAATGGTGGAACCGTGCTGGGTCTTGCTGACCGAAATCCGATTGGTGATGCGCTGCTTCATTTCTGCCACGTGGGAGACCAAGCCGATGGTGCGGCCCCCGGCACGCAAGTTTTCCAGCGCCTGCATGACTTCTTCCAGCGTCTCGGCATCCAGCGAACCGAAGCCTTCATCGACGAAGAGCGTCTGCATGTCCACTGCCCCGGAATGGTGCGAAATGACATCCGCCAGGCCCAGTGCCAGGGCCAGCGAGGCCATGAAGGTCTCGCCTCCGGAGAGCGTCTGGGTCTCCCGGCGCTTCCCGGTCCACGAATCGAGCACCTGCAGCCCCAACCCGGACTTCGAATTGCCCTGCTTGGAATCATCATGGTGCAGCGAGTAGCGGCCGCCGGACATCATGCCCAGGCGCTGCGTTGCGGCGATGGCCACTTCCTCCAGCCGGGCAGCGAGCACATAGGTGCTCAGCGTCATCTTGTAGAGGTTCTCTCCCCCGCCACGAATCACTTCAGCCAATCCGCGCAGCCGGCGGTAGGCTTCGATGACCGGGCCTGCCTCGGTCCGCTGGCGTTCAAGATCAGTGGCTGCTTGCTCGTGGCGAGCGAGCTGGGTCTGCGCCAGCACTTCTTGTTCCCGCGCCGCTTCGAAGCGTTCTTCGGCAAGGGAAGAGAGCAGCTTCGCTTCGGCAATCCCTTCTTCGCTTGGCCCTTCAAGGCCCTGCGCGGATAATTCCTGGGCCTTGCGGCAGTCCTGCGACGCTTCAAGCGTGGCAATGGCACTGGCCAGATCGGCATCGGCACGCTGCAGCTGGCGCAGGCGCTCGCGTTCGGCGCTGTCCAGCAAGGCGGCCTCGAAGGCAGCCGGATTCTCGAAACCGGCGGCCGTGCGCTGGCTATTCCAGGTGGCCTCGGCCTTCTCCAGCGCCTCGCCGGCCTCAAGGAAACGGCGCAGGTGCCGCACCGCACTGGCCAAGCCCTGGGACGTGGCGGACAGCTGCGCCACAAGTTCGGCCAGGTTCTCCCGGCCTTGGCGCAGCTGCTCCAGCTTGGCATCGAGTTCTGCCAGCTGGGTTTGCAGGGACTGCGCCCGCTGCTTCGCGGTGACGTGCTCGAGTACGGCCTGGGATGCCCGCGCGTTCTGCTGCTCGGTACGTTGGCGCACCGCGTCCAGCCTTGCCACGCGGGCAGCGATTTCTCCTTGCTGCTTCTGCTCCCGTTCCAGCCCGGCCTGCGCCGTGGCAAGCTCCGTCCGCAGGTCCGCGACCGGGGCATCGCCCGCGGCTTCCTGCGCGGCCTGGAACTTGGCCACCAGGGTGTCGCGCGCCTGCGCGGCCCGTTGACCGGCAGCTCTTGCCGCAACCACCGCGGTTTCCAGCGTCTGGATCTGCTCATCGTCGATCAGCGGCGCATCGGCATCCGCCCGGGCCGGGGCGGGATGCTCTTGCGCACCGCAGACCAGGCACGGTTGCCCGTCTTCCAGCGCGGCAGCCAATCGCAAAGCGCTCTGGGCCAGCTGCTCGGTACGCAGGTCAAGCAAGGTATTGGCTACGCCTACAATCTCCAGCTCTTGTGCGCTGGACTGCTCCCGTGCGGACAGCGCCTGCTTCTCCAGGGTGTCGCGCTCGGTGGCATGCTGGATCCTGGTCTCCAGACCCTTCACCTGTTCCTTGGCCTGCTGGACCTTGCTGCCGGCGGCTACCTGGTCGAGGTCCGCGGCTTCCAGCGCAGCACGTTCGGCCTTGAGCAAGGCAACTTCGGCTTCGGCCTGGGCACGGGTCTCTTCCTGCGCAGCGGCCAGTTCGGCGGCCTTGCATGCCTGGCCGGCCAGGACGCCGCGGCGCTTTTCATCGTCCAGGCCCGCCTTGGCCACCGCTAGTTCTTCGGCCGCTTGCTGCGCCGGCAGGCGCAGCTGCTCCAGACCGGCAGCGTCGGCACTGGGGTCCAGTCCCTGTTCGGTTTCAAGCCACAGCTTGCTGTCCAGCCAGGTGCCCTTGGCCTGCTCCTGGGCGACGGATGCCTCCTGGAGCTGGGCCTGGTAGGCACGCACCGCACCGGCCTTGGCATCGCTGTCCAAACGCGCGGCAGCCGCTGTTGCCGCTTCATGGTTCTGGGCATAGCCGGCCTGCATGCCGCGCAGCTCGGCCAGGCGCGCAAAGATCCGGCGGCGTTCCTCCAGGGCCTGCGCCTGCTCGCGGGTGCGGGTCATCTCGGTGCGCAGTTTGGCCGCTTCGAGGGCCGAGTCCCGGTGAACCGCCGCGATCCGGCGGTGATAGCCGGCGAACTGCTCGGCACTGCTCAGGTCCACCCCCGCGGCCTGTCCAGCGCCATCGGCGTCGGCGTTCGCTTCGCCGTCGGCCTCGGCGGGCTCATCGCTGGCTTCGCGGCCGGCGAGGAACGCCCGGGCAGCGGAATGGATGGCCTCTTCGCTGGCGCTCAGGCGTGCTTCCAGGCTCTCGGTTTTCTTGCGCTCTTCGGCCAGCCGAGCGGCGAATTCATCCTCGATCCGCGCATAGCCGCTGGTATCGAAGAGATTCGCCAGGAGATCTTCGCGGTCCTTGGCCTTGGCCCGCAGGAAGTCCGCAAAGCCGCCCTGCGGCAGCATGACTACCTTGGTGAACTGCTCGCGGTCCAGACCCAGCAGGCTGCCCAGGACGTGGCCCACCTCGTCGTTGCGGGTGGACAGTTCCTTCCAGCCCGAACCGGTGAACTCGCGCAGGAAGCTGGCGGCCTTCTGCTCGGTGGTCTTGTTCTTGCCGCGCTTGGACGGGCGCATCCAGGCCGGCGAACGGGTGACCTCGAAGCGCCGGTCGCCGATGGTCAGCTCGCAGACCACTTCCGGAGCCAAACCGGCCGGGGCATGGTCCGAACGGATCTGCCGGCTGCCGGCGCGGCTTCCGGGCAACGCACCGTACAGGGCGTAGCAGATCGCATCCAGGATGCTGGACTTGCCGGCACCGGTGGGGCCATCAAGCAGGAACAGTCCGCCTTCGGCCAATTCATCGAAGTCGATCTCTTCGGTGCCTGCGAAGGGCCCGAACGCCTGGATCTGGAGTTTGTGGATTCTCACTGGCTGGCCTGTGCCTCTCGGGTGGCTTGGATGACGGCGCCGATGACTTCCCGTTCCAGTTCATCGGCCGCGCGTTCGCGGACATGTTCCATGAAGTCCCCCACCACTTGTTCGGTGCTGGCGGCCTTGGCCATGCGCTCGGCATAGCTCGCCGGCTTGGCATCCCCGCCGGCGTGTTCGGGGGCGAAATTCAGCACCACAGTGTCGGGGAAACGGGTTCGAATCGTTGCCATCGCGTCGGCGGGGCGTTCGCTATCGGTCAGCGTGACCTGGCACCATGCATCGGCGGCGGATTCCAGTTCCGGATCCGCCAGGAGCTCAGCGAGCTTGCCCTTGAGGATGGCCAATTTCTTCGGCACCGGAAGCAGGACTTCCTGCACGGACTCTATGCCCCGGGCGTTGGTGTCGATCAGCCATACGCCCTTGCGCTGCGTTGCCTCGGAGAAGGAGTATGCCAGCGGAGAGCCCGAATAGCGCACGTGCTCCTTGACCTTCTGCCGTCCATGCAGGTGCCCCAGCGCCGAGTAGTCGAAGCGCTCGAAAAGCTCTGCCGGAACCACGTCGAGGTTGCCGGTGCTCAGCTCGCGTTCGGAGTCGCTGCCGTAGCCGCCGGCGGCGAACAGGTGGGCCATCGCGATGGAAACTACCGGTTTTTCCCCTGCCCGCAGTTGCGCAAGATCTTCTTCGATCTGCGCGATGGCCGCACGGACCACCGCTTCGTGGCTGGCCTTTTCCACGCCCAGGCGTTCCATCACCATGCGCGGTTCCAGGTACGGGATGCCGTAGATGGCCACCCGGTGATCGCCGGCATCGTGGATAACCGGCAGCAGCATGCGCTGGAGGTCGGCGATGATGTGCACCCCGGCGCTGTCCAGGAGCTCTGCGCCGAAGCCCAGACGGGAGGCCGAGTCGTGGTTGCCGCTGGTGACCACGACGGCGGCCCCGGTGGCGCGCAGCTCGCGCAGCACCCAGTTGCACAACTGGACGGCATCCACATGCGGCAGCGCGCGGTCGTAGATGTCACCGGAAATCAGCACCGCATCAACCTGCTGATTAATCGTGATATCGATGATTTCCTGCAGCACTGCGCGCTGCGCTTCGATCAGGGAGGCCCCGTGGAAGGTCCGTCCCAAATGCCAGTCCGAGGTGTGAAGCAATCGCATGTGTCCAACCTTATGCAATGCCGCGGACAACTTGGACATTAGAATGGTGATGTGAATGAAACCGGTGAAACTGCACTCCTGCCAGAGAACTACTCAGACAAGGTGTTTGCGATCCTCCTCGGCCTAGCCGATGGCGCAACCCACGCCCGTGACGAAATTGACCCCGGGGCCACCGAAATCCTCCCGCTCTACCTGGCCGACGGCCTGCTGGAAGCGCTGGAATGGGCCAACGACGGTGTCGCCAGCGACGAAGCGGCCTGCATGTGGCTTGCGGCCCTGCGCGGCTACAGCAAGATCGCCGGCTCCTTCCCGGAACGCGCCCCGCAACCGCTGGGCCGCTGGATCGACAAGGAATTCGCCAACGTCGAGATCTTCGAGAAGATCCTGGACGGCGATCCGCAGAACCTCGCCGGCCTGGACAGCCCCGACATGGGACAGCCGGGGCGTCCCACCGGCGCTGGCGCCGACTCCACCGGCGTGCTGCCGCGTGCCGCGATTGCCGCGCTGCTGGCTCGGGTCCCTGTGGGCACCACCGAGACCCTGGCCCGTTCGGCCGCCTTCCTGACCCACGACGACCAGGCGGCCAAGACCGCCATTGCCGCGGCGAAGATCATCCGCTCGGCCATGGAACGCTCCGAGGCCGCCACCGGCGAATGGGCCGAGCTGCTCGTTGGCCTGCAGGGCCCGTCGGCCGATGCGCTGCGCGAGGTGGCCACCAGGATCGCCGAGAACATCTCGCTGTCCCCCGAAGAGGCCTACGCGGCGTACTTCGGCGAGCATGCCGCCGAGCAAGACGCGGAATCGGACATCGAGGCCGCCCCGGCGGCAACCGCCGAAGAAGAAGCCAGCCGAGATCCCGAGGTCGACGCCTACGCTGTAGCGCTGCTGGCTGCCATCTACGGCACCGAAGCCGTCGGCGAGCGCCCCGCGAGCGCACTGGATGACATCATCTCCGAGCTGCATGACCGCTGGATGGCGCTGCTGGTCTAGGAACCGCGCCCAGGACCAAGTGGCAGAAGCCCGGCCGGCACAGATTCGATCTGTGCCGGCCGGGCTTCTGCGGTTTGCTAGGCGGTCAGGCCGAACCCGCCAACCATCTGCATGAACTCGCCTTCGGAGATGATGCTGACCCGCTGGCCCTTTTCGCGCAGCCGGAGTACGTGCTTGGCCTTGTTGGTCAGCCGCCCGTTGGCCAGATCCTCCGGGACGAAGCCGTCTCCGACGACCAGCGCCGTGGTGGCGCGGGTGACCCGCGAGGCGGTCTGCGCGCCGTGTTCGGCGGCCAGTTCCTTGGCCTTGGGGCGCGGCATGGACAGGTTGCCGGTGAACACCATGATCTGGCCGAACAGCGGATGGCTGGGATCCGCGTTGTCGCTCGGCTTCGGGTTCGGCCCTTCCTGCGGCCAGTTGTTGAAGGAATCCTGCGGCGGCAACGGGTTGCCTGCAGCCAGCCAGCCTTGGGCGTCGCGGGTGGCGCGGGACAGTTCGTGGCCTGGCTGCCACGGCTGGGTCAGGCTCAGCCGGACGCCATAGTGGTCTGCCGTCTCCAATACGGACTGCTGTCCGCTGCGCCCGGCGATATCGATCATTGCCCAGGCACAGGCCACAGCGTCAGCCAGGGCCTCGTGGTGGTTTTCGATAGGGTGCCCGGCTTCTTCGGCAACGAACGGCAGCGAGTAGCTGGGCAGATCGTAGGCCTTGCGGGAGAGCTTGACGGTGCACAGGTGCGCAATTTCCGGTACCGGCAGTTCGCCGGCTTCGCACGCCGCGCGGATCACTCCGGAATCGAACGAAGAATTGTGGGCCACCAGCACGTCGGATCCGATGAATTCCAGCAGTTCCGGAATCCTGTCGGTCACCCGTGGCGCGGCGCTCACCATGTCGGGGGTGATGTGGTGGATCGAGACGTTGCGCGGGTCGAAGTGGTCGAAGCCTGCCGGCGGCTGCATGAGCCACTGTTCGGTTTCGACGATTTGCCCGGAGCGTACCTTGACCAGGCCCACCGAACAGGCGGAGCCGATAAAACCGTTTGCTGTCTCAAAATCTACTGCTGTGAAGTCCAATGCCACGCCCAATAGCTTACTCGCTTAATCGCTGGCACCGGCATGCGTGACATTCGCGCACCGTGCACCGCGCGGTGACCGCCGGGCGATAACGGGCCAATAATTCACTGCAACCCGATTTTGACCTGTATCGATCAAGTTATCGGCGGGCTGGCTGGCTTGGGCGCAAGGCAGGGCATCTCACAATCATCAGCCGGCCGCATTGAGCGAGTCGAACCCTGCACGCAGGGAACTCAGCGCCCGAACAGCTCCTCGTAATGCTCGCTGAGCGCCGGATAGTAATCGGCTTCGAAGTCCACGCTGTCGGCATCGGCTCCGTTCACCACGGCTGCCAGGCGGTCCAGGTAGTAGTCCCAGCCCGGCCCGACGGAGCCGGCGAGCTGCGGGTCTAGGCCCGGCATCCGGAAGACCAGGGAACTGCCCTCGCCGCAGGACTGCACCGCGAGCTCCAGCCGCCAGGCCGAGGGGCCTGTTCCAAGTTGCACCTGCAGGTGGTGCATGCGCGGATCGCAACGCAGGATTTCGACTCGTTCGGTGGGTGAACCGTCCTCGAGCAGCATCACCACGTCCACCGCGCCGCGCTCCGGGTCCCCGTGCCATGGGCCATACCAGAGCGCCAAGCACTGGGAGTCTGCCAGATAGCGCCAGATCCTGCTCGGGGATTGGGTGAACTCGCGGCGCAATTCCAGCGCTCCGTCTGCGGTTCGAATTCCGGTCGGCGAGGCGCTCATGATTTCTCTCCTGGGTTGCTCCCCTGCCGCCGCGGCACGGGCGGCTCCAGCGCCTTCACCGGCAGTCATTGAAGAATAGCAAATCGCGGTCCCGGGCCGCTGGGCGCCTTCTTGCAAAAGCAGGCACCGGTTCCCTTCCCCCAAGGGAAAGGGAACCGGTGCCCATATGCCCTGCATTTCGGACCCGGGCTAGGCGGTTGCCTTGCGCAAGGTGAGATAGGATCCTCCTGCCATCAGCAGGGCCACCAGGCCGCCCCACAGCGTGATCCCCGCGGCGGTCCAGGTCAAGGCCCAGCTCCAGAACTGGTCCCAGTAATTGCCGAAGGTGAACAGGGCGATGATTCCCAGCACCACCACACCCAGCAGGGTGAAGAAAACCACCATGCCCGTGGTGCGCCACCTCATGTAGATGGTCGCTATCAGGAAGCCGACCATGAACAGCAGCACCATCAGCACGAAGTAGAACAGGATCTGGACCAGCCAGTTGTTATCCGCAATCCATTGCAGGGCGAAGAACTGGCCGCCCATGCCCCAACCACCGGTGGCGACTTCCAGCAATCCAATCAGGTAGTAGAACACCGACAGAACCAGTGCGCAGACGGAGAACAGTGCCACGGTTCCCAGATAGAAGGTACGCCGCGAAATGCTCATGGCCATGGAGAACGGGAAAGTCAGCGTCAGCGCCTGGATGCCCAGGGCCAAGAAGTACCACATCGGCGCTTGGGCGCCACCGCTGTACAGCCCTTCGTCGCTGCCGTTGCGCCGGACCAGCCACCAGATGGCCAGTGTGAAGAGGAACGATCCACCCAGGATTATCAGCGGGATTCCAATGAAAGTGGCTTTGTTGATCAGTTGCATGCGGGCGACTTTGATGATGCGGTTCATTTTCTTGCCTCCGTCCGTTCGTCGATCCCTGTTTCGGTGGTGCTGCTCAAGGCGCTGCGGACTACCAGTTGCTGCAGCGACACCGGACTCAGGTCCAGGCCCATGAGCTTCGCTTGTTCGCGCTGCTCCGAATCCAGCTTGGCCTTGATGGTGACGCTGGCCAGGGCGCCGAGTGCATCACGATGGATTATCTGCGCGGAGCCGATGAATTCCTGGACCTTGGCGTCCTCGCCAGTTACCGTTACCGCTGTGCCGCGCAGCTCTTCGGCATCCGAGTCGATGACGATTCGCCCCTTGTCGATCACGATGACGTGTTCGAGCAGGTTGGCGACTTCATCGATCAGGTGGCTGGAGAGCACGATGGTGCGTGGATATTCCGCGAAGTCTTCGACGAGGCGGTCATAGAAGATCTGCCGCGCTACCGCGTCCAGGCCGAGGTAGGGTTCGTCGAAGAACGTGATGTCCGCCCGCGAGGCCATGCCGATGATCACGCCCACCGCGGACAGCTGCCCGCGGGAGAGCTTCTTGATCCTGCGCCTGGTCGGCAGTGCGAACGCCTCGACGAGATCCTTGGCCAGTTCCTCATCCCAGTTCTCGAAGAACAGGGCTGCGGATTTGAAGGCCTGGTGGACCTTGAAGTCATCGGGGTACTTCTGGGATTCGCGGATGAAGCAGATGCGCGAGAGCGTCGGATCATGCTCGAAGGGGGCGTGGCCGAAGATTTCGGCGGTGCCTTGGTCCGCATAGTTCTGCCCGGTCAGGATGGACATGAGCGTGGTCTTGCCGGCCCCGTTTCGTCCAAGCAGCCCGTAGATACGGTCGGGTTCCAGTTCCAGGCTGACGTTGTCGAGCGCTCGCACGTCCTTGTAGGTCTTGCTCAGCTCGCGTGTGGCGATTGCTGTCGTTCGTGGCATGTCGTTCCTCCCTGCCTAGTAGAGATGTTTCAAGAATCCGAACCGGTCTTGATCATGGCGACCAGCTCATCCAGGCCAATGCCCAGCTTGGAGGCTTCTGCGGTCAATGGGGTGATGAATTGCTGTTGGAATTTCTCGCGGCGCTGTTCTCGCAGCCGCCGCGGTGCACCTTCGGTGACGAACATGCCGATCCCCCGCTTCTTGTAGAGCAGTCCGTCTTCCACGAGCCGGTTGATTCCCTTGGCTGCTGTGGCCGGATTGATCCGGTAGAACGCTGCGAATTCATTGGTTGATGGAACTTGCGCTTCTTCTGCAAGAACACCAGAGATGATGTCGTTCTCAATCAGCTCAGCAATCTGCAAGAAGATCGGTTTTGAATCATCAATCATGCTGGCTCCTCTCCGTGCTCATTTCCACTAGGTTAGTTAGTGGGTTAGTTACTCATGTAACTAACCATAGAACCTAGTTCGGTTCTGTGCAATAGCGGGGCGGCAAAATATCCACGGAAAATCCGGTACCCCAAACTGTCCCCCTCGCTATCTATGCTGGGAACTGTCGACGGGGCTGCCTGGAACGGGCACCGGCGATGGTGCGTTCACCGTGGTGAGCACGGAAATGGAGCTGCAGACCGAGACAACGCATGGCGCAACCCGAAACCGGGAAGGGCTGGCGATGGCTACGAATAATTTGCAGTATCTGGCCCAGGAAAATAGTGATCGCACGCTGGGCAATGACCGCAATCCACGGATTGCAGGCCTTTATGGGAGGGACCATGCAAGAACTTTTCAATCGCCTTGAGGCTCCGGATCCGCTTCTCGGAGCATTGGATCGCCAGATCCTGCTCGGGCTGTACACGGTGCTTTTCCCCGAATCCACCGGTGAAGAAATGGCCCGCGCTACCCGGCGCGAGCTGATCGCCAGAATCCAGGACTCGCGCGCTGGCACCATGCAGCGTCCCGGCCGCAATATCCTGGACTACCCCTTGCGCCGCCCGAACCAAGCGGCATTGAATCGCGCACTGCTCACCGGCACGAAGGGCCAGCCGGTATATTGGTGCCGCCAGGCAAATGCACTGGCTTCCGCGGCGGCCCTGGGGCAGGAGAACGAGTCATTCCGCTGGAATTTGGAGGACCCCCTGCGGGCAGGCGATCTCGTCCTGACGGCATTGGAGGGCACTCCAGCGTTGATTGCCAGCCTTGAAATCACCGAAGCCGATGAGGCGGAGCGGCTCACCTTCACCAATTTGGCGACCTTCACCAACCCGATCTCCGTGGCTGAGCTCGAGTCCATGATCGGCGCAGAACTTCCAGGACGCTCGCAGTATTTGGCAGATTCCCTTGCCCAGAAGCTTCTGGGCAGCATCGGGGATCTTCTCGAACGCCCCCGCCCGATATTCGTCACCGCCGGACCTTGCACTCCCTCGCAGCCTGCGAAGGCCAATGAGGTGCTCGGCGTTGTGGCCATCCTCCAGAAGGCTTCACCGTATGAACCGCTTGCTTGCGAAATCTGCGATCGGGATATTTCTGCCAGGCCCGAGGTCCATCTGCCGCAGAGCCATCACAACGGCCTGCGTTGGGAGATCCAGGACCATGCCGATGAGGTGGTGCTGCTTTGCCGTGGCTGCCACGACATGGCCCACCAGCCAACCCTGGAACAGCTTCGGAAGTTCGCGAAGCCTGCCTGCCCGGAATGCGGGGAACGCAATCCGCTGAAGATCATCTGGGGAATGCCAAGCTTCATGCCCGATGACGACGAGTACGTCACCGCTGGCTGCATGATGCCTGTGGGGCCTCCCGCACAGTGGCAGTGCCGCGCATGCGAAACCCAATACCTGGTGACCGAGTTCGACGAGCGGCCCTATCTGGCCCTGGCACGGTTCGGCGAGAACTTCCCGCACTAGCGCAAGAACGCCAGCAAATCCGTTTCAGGATTTGCTGGCGTTCTTGTTCTATCCGGGATTTGGAGGCTACTTGGCCAAGGCCTTGGTGACCTCGTCGATGATGCTGGGCAGCAACGCGGCGAAGGCGCGAGCCCGATGCGAGATCGCGTTCTTCTCCTCCGGAGTGTGCTGGGCCATGGACTTGCCGGCGCCGGCCGGTTCGAAGATCGGATCATAGCCGAAACCATGCTCGCCGGCACGCTCGGTGCGCAGCACGCCTTCGACCTTGCCCAGTTCCACGTGCTCGGCACCCTCTGGGGTAGCCAGTGCCGCGGCGCAGACGAACTGCGCTGCGCGGTGCTCGGCTGCAATATCGCCGAGCTGGCCGAGCAGCAGATCGATATTCGCTTCGTCATTGCCGTGCACCCCGGACCATCGCGCCGAGAAGATTCCCGGCGCTCCCCCGAGCACATCCACGCTCAAGCCGGAATCATCGGCCAGCGCCACCAGGCCGGTGGATGCCGAGATCTCGCGGGCCTTTTTCAGCGCATTGCCCTGGAAGGTGACCTGGTCTTCAACCGGATCGGCAGCCCCAGCGGTGGCGGCGTCGATGACCTGGCTGTCAACATCCAAGCCCGGCACCTGCCCGCGCAGCAATTCGCGCAATTCGCGCAGCTTGCCCTGGTTGCGCGAGGCAAGCACCAGTACCGGCTTGCTCATTTGGTGCTGCTCAGGGTTTCACGCTGGATCTCGGCCAGCTCGTTGGTTCCGCCAAGGGCCAGGTCCAGCAGGGCATCCAGCTCCTCGCGCTTGAATGGAACCCCTTCGGCGGTGCCCTGGACCTCGACGAAGTCGCCGGATCCGGTGACCACGACGTTCATGTCGGTCTCGGCGCGAACATCTTCCTCGTAGGGCAGGTCCAGCATCGGGGTGCCATCGATGATGCCCACCGAGATCGCGGCGACCGAGTCGGTGAGCACCTTGGCGTTGGCCTTCACGATGCCCTGCGAACGGGCCCAGGAAATTGCTTCTGCCAGTGCCACGTAGGCACCGGTGATGGCGGCAGTGCGGGTGCCGCCGTCGGCCTGCAGGACGTCGCAGTCCAGCACGATGGTGTTTTCGCCCAGGGCCTTGGTGTCCACGACGGCACGCAGCGAGCGGCCGATCAGGCGGGAAATCTCATGGGTGCGGCCCGAGAGCTTGCCCCGGACCGATTCGCGGGAGTTGCGGGTGTTGGTAGCACGTGGGAGCATCGCGTATTCAGCGGTGACCCAGCCGGTGCCTTCGCCCTTGAGCCAGCGTGGCACGCCCTCGGTGAAGGACGCGGTGCACAGCACGCGGGTGTCGCCGAATTCGATCAGCGCCGAGCCTTCGGCCTGAGCGGACCAGCCACGGGTGATGGTAATGTCTCGAAGTTGCGCGGCTCCTCGGCCGTCAGCGCGTAAAGTCATGCTTCCATCCTAACCACGCGCACCGCTCGATCTGTACGGGTGAACCCGCGAGTTACGGTGAAATGCACCTCGTGGCGTATCCTTGGCAGCTATTGAGAATGCACCACAACGCAGCATCGCCCCGGACGCGGGCTCAGCTCGGCCCGGCTGCAATCCAACTGGCACCCCTCCAAGACGCCTGAAACCAGTTCATAGTTCATGGAGCAGACCAGTTCGGTCTGCTGCTGCGCGACCAGATGGAAGGGGCAGTTCCCCATGGAGATCTCTCCTCGCTCGTCTGTTTCAGGCGCATAGCCCAGCTCGTCCAGCAGCGGCACGAGCCCGTCACCGGCCTGCCCCAGGTTCTGCCCCTCGCCACGTGCCGCCTGACGCAGCGCCTGGAGCACAACCCCCGAGGCATCGGCACTGGCCGCGTTGGCCAGCAAGCTGCCCAAGAGGCGGTAATTGCGCGCTGGCAAGCTCACGGAGACTTCCTCTTGGGCGAGCGCGTAAAGTTTCGCGGTGCGCCCGGCCCCCGGACCGTTTTTGCCCTCCGGCCGCGCGAAAGTCACCGCCAGCATTCCTGCGCTTGCCAGCCGGTCCAGATGGTAGGCGGCCAGGGTCCGGCTGATTCCTGCGGCCTTGGATGCCGCGTCGCGTCCTGCCGGTTGCGGGCTTTGCGAAATGAATTCGAACAGTCGCCGCCGAACCGGATCGTTGAGCGATTTGAGGACCGCATCTTGTTGCAAGCTCAGTTTTGTCGACATGCCAGAATTCTATCAACAATGGATATTGACAAATAGGCCCGAGAGGCGAATTCTGGGTATACGTTCAAACCTTTGGAGGGTGATCGCCATGAGCGCCTCATGGAGCGAGAAGCATCCGGTCTCGCACATACGGGCAACAACAGCTGCACGAGTCAACACCGACCCGTCGTTGAGCGCATTCTGGATCCTGCGCATTGGATTTGTCGTCCTGCCCCTGCTGATGGGACTGGACAAGTTCGCGAACGTCATGACCTACTGGCCGGAATACCTGGCCCCGTGGATCATTGCCATCGTGCCGTTCTCCGCGCAAACCGCCATGCATTTCGTTGGCGTGGTGGAACTGGTTGCCGCCGCATCGATGATCATCAAGCCGCGCTACGCGAGCTATGTGCTGTCACTGTGGCTGCTGGGCATCATCGTCAATCTGGTCTCGATGGGCGTCTTCCTCGATGTCGCCCTGCGCGACGTGGGACTGCTGGTCGCCGCATTGGCCCTGACCCGACTGGCCAGCAAATACGACAAGCCCTGGGGTGCCAAGCACGGCGCCGGCTAGGCTGCTTCCGGGAACGCGAAAAGCACCGGCGCAGAGGATATTTCTTCCTGTCCGCCAGTGCTTTTCTCCGGTTCCGCGTGCCTACTTCTTGCGTTTGAGCAAGGGGAACTTGCGGGTCTTCTCGTACTTGATGGTCGGCATGGTGCCTGTACGGGTCTTCAGGTAGTCGGTACCGCGCTCCCCCTTGAACAGGGCCGGGTCCTTGTCTTCCTTCAGGCTGCCGGAGTACACGCCGTAAGTCACCCCGGAAACGGCAACAGCGATCCCGCCGTCGTAGGTTTCCTTGGCTTCTTCGACTACCTTGTTGATGTCGGTCCATACCGGAATGTGCGTCAGCAGCATGCGCTCGGCACCGGCCGCGGTCGCCATTTCGCCAGCACGCTTGCCCGTCAGGTGCACGCCGTCGATATGGTCATCGCGGCCCTCTTCGAAGGCCGCTTCGCACAGGAACATGTCAGCGCCGCGGGCTGCCTCAACCAGGCCATCGCAGCTGTCGGTGTCCCCGGAATAGGTCAGCACGCTGGTCAGCAACTCGCCATCGGGGCCCGGCTCATGCGCTTCCACGCGCAGCGCATAGGCTTCCTTGATCGGGTGGCGCACCGGGTAGGGAGTGATGGTGAAGGGACCGATGTTCACCGGCTGCAAGGATTTCCAGACCTGGAAGTCGTAGTCCTTGGCCATGGTGTCGCCATCGGGCAGGGAGTAGGCCGTTTCAATGCGTTCGGCAGTATCTTCCGGACCGTGCACCAGCATCCGGTCCCGGCCCCAGCCCGTCGGGTCCCAGCGAATCGCCACATGCAAACCGCAAAGGTCCATGCAGTGATCGGGATGCAGATGGGAAATCATGATCCCGTCAATGTCTTTTAAATCGGTGTAACGCTGAAGCACGCCCAACGCGCCGGAGCCCAGATCCAGCAGGATCTTCCAGTCGCGCGTGCCATCAAAGGCCGACACCAGGTAGCAGGAAGCGGGCGATCCCGGCCCTGGGAATGACCCGGTGCATCCAATGATGGTCAGCTTCATTCGTTACTCGCTTTCGACGCGGCAATCATCTGCGGGGTAATCCGCGAAATAGCTCCGGTCGGATAGTGGGCGGCTACATGGTCCACGTGGCGCACCTGCAGCACCTCGGGTCCGAGGAATCGGCGAGCCAGTACACCAAAGCTATCAGCGTTGCCTGTGGCTAGGAACTCATGACGCGCCGCGGCGCCGTCGTTGCGCACCAGGGCATGGCGGGTCAACGCCCGGAAAACGTCCTTTGCCGTTTCCTCGGCACTCGAAACCAAGCTGACCGAATCCCCCATGACATAGGAGATCACGCCGGTCAGCAACGGATAGTGCGTGCATCCCAGAACCAGGGTGTCTACATCGGCGGCCTGCAGCGGCGCCAGGTATTCCTGCGCGATCTCCAGCAGCTCGGCACCGGCGGTAATGCCGGACTCCACGAACTCCACGAAGCGCGGGCAGGCCACGGTGGAGACCTGCAAGTTCGGCGCGGCCGCAAAGGCGTCCTCGTAGGCGCGTGAACCAACAGTCGCCTGGGTGCCGATGATGCCGATCTTGCCATTCTTCGTGCCGGCTACCGCACGGCGCACCGCCGGCTGGATGACCTCGACGACCGGGATGCCATAGCGCGCGGTATAGCGCTCGCGAGCATCGCGCAGCACTGCGGCAGAGGCCGAATTGCAGGCAATCACCAGCAGCTTCACGCCACCATCTACCAGCTCATCCATCACCCCCAGCGCATTGGCCCGAACCTGGGCAATGGGCAGCGGGCCATAGGGAGAGTTGGCGGTATCCCCCACGTAGATCAGCGATTCGCCCGGCAGCTGGTCAATGATCGCGCGGGCCACGGTCAGCCCGCCAACGCCCGAGTCGAAAATGCCGATGGGGGTATTGGCCTCCGGGGCCGAGACCTGCCCGGTAGCAAAGTAGGAATTCATGGATTAGAACTCCGCATCCATCAGTGCAGCCATCAGGGTATCGAGGACCCATGAAATCAGGTTGTACACCAAGGACATGTATTCGTCCGGGGTGTTCACCTCGGATGCATCGAGCACCTCTGCGACCCGGGCCGAATCCTCTTCACTGCGGATTTCCAGGCGCTCTGCGAGCACCAGGCGCACGTCGTTCAGCGCTTGGGCAAAACGCGTCGCGGTGTCCTTGTCCAAGACCAGCTTTTCGGTGTCCAGCAGCATCTGGGCCTCGCGCAGGCGGCCAACCTTTTGCGCGATCAGGTCGGCTTCGGTCAGCCGGCGATGCTCCGCGGCGGCCACTGCGTCATCGCTGGCATCCGGCAGCAGCCTGGCCAGCGCTGGATCGGAAACCGGCGGCAGGTCCATGGACTCGGGCCGCATGCCGGTCAGGGCGTAAAGCGGATCAACATCTTCGGGCAGCTGGTGCAGCTGCGCACGCTCCTCGAGCATTCCAATGACATCGCCGAAGAGTTCGCGGATCAGTTTTCGTTCTGCGGAGTGCAGTGTTCCGGTAATGCCCTTGGAACCGTTCTTGAAGGCCTTCGCCACGTTCAGGCTCCCTGGGTCATCGTTGCGTTCAGGCCGAATCCGTGCATTGCCTGCACATCGGATTCGATAGCTTCGCGGCTGCCGCTGCGCACCGTGCAGAAGCCGTCATGGTGCACCTGCAGCATGAGCTTCTCGGCTTTTTCCGCGCTGAAACCAAAGTAGGAACGGAACACGTAGGATACGTAGCTCATCAAGTTCACTGGATCATTCCACACGACCAAGCGCCAGGGCTTGTCTTGGGATACCAGGGTTTCAAATTCGGAAAGTACATCGGGCATTGCGGTCATGGCTTCCATTTTACGCTTGGAAGCTGAACGCAACACCGGACACGGCAAATATCACCTTGAGCGTGAGCCGTTATACAGTAAAACCGGTCTGCTTTCCCAAGCAGCACCGTATAAGGCCTTTTCCGATCATCAGGAGCGTCACATGCGCACCAGTCTCTTCACCGACCACTATGAGCTGACCATGCTCCAAGCAGCGCTGGGATCCGGTGCAGCTCACCGCCCGTCTGTCTTCGAGGCATTCGCTCGCCGCTTGCCCGAGGGCCGGCGCTATGGCGTGGTCGCAGGTACTGGTCGCGTGCTCGAAGGGTTGGCAAACTTCCGCTTCGATGACGAACAGCTGCGTTTCCTCAGCGACAACAAGGTAGTCAACGCGGAAACCATCAAGTACCTGGAGAACTTCCGCTTCACCGGCAGCATCTCCGGCTACGCCGAGGGCGAGTTGTACTTCCCGAATTCGCCGCTGCTGACCGTGGAGTCGACTTTCGCTGAAGCCTGCGTTATCGAGACTTTCCTGCTCTCGGTCATGAACCATGATTCGGCCATCGCTTCGGCGGCATCGCGAATGATCGCCTCGGCCGGCGAACGCCCATGTATCGAGATGGGCTCGCGCCGCACCCATGAGGAATCAGCAGTGGCTGCCGCGCGGGCCGCCATGATTGCCGGATTCACTTCAACGTCCAATTTGGAAGCCGGTGCCCGCTATGGCTTGAAGACCGTTGGCACTTCGGCCCACTCGTTCACCCTGCTTCACGACACCGAGCGCGCCGCCTTCGAAGCGCAGGTTGCCTCGCTGGGCAAGGACACCATCTTGCTGGTGGATACCTACGACGTGGAGAAGGGCGTACGCACCGCGGTTGAAGTTGCGGGTCCGGAACTAGGCGGAGTCCGGCTGGACTCGGGCGACCTGGTGCAGCAGGCAGGCTGGGTTCGCGAGCTGCTTGATGACCTGGGCAACTGGAACACCAAGATCACCGTGACCTCGGACCTCGACGAGTACGCGATCGCCGCCCTGGCCAGCGCCCCGGTTGACGCCTATGGCGTCGGCACGGCATTGGTCACCGGCTCCGGCCATCCGACCGCGTCGATGGTTTACAAGCTGGTTGCCCGCCAAGACGATTCGGGGCAATGGATTCCGGTCGCCAAGGCCGCGGCGAACAAGGCCAGCGTGGGCGGGCGCAAGTACGCGGTGCGCCAGCTCAATGAACGCAACCGCGCTGTCGCTGAAATCGTCTCCACTTCCGAGTACACCACCGGCGGCCCCGAGCGGGATCTGGTGGTCCCGTTGGTGCGCCATGGCGAGATCGATCAGGCGTACGTGGGTGCAGCTGGCGTCAAGCTCGCCACCGAGCGCCACTTCGCATCGGTCCAGGAACTGCCAGGCGTGGCACGCAAGATGCAGCGTGGCGAACCGGTCATCCCGACCGTCATGATCCAGGACTAGTCGAACACACGAAAATCCCAGCTGCGGGACGTAGGATCCAGATTCAAGGATCCTGCGGTCCGCAGTTTTCCAATCTCTACACTTCCCCCAGCCAGGAGGCAGCGATGAGCAGAGCCCTGTTGATCATTGATGTCCAACCCGACTTCTGCGAAGGCGGAGCCCTGGCCGTGACCGGCGGCAACGCCGTCGCAACGGCCATTGCCGCGGATATTGCCGAACGCCGCGATGCCTACTCGGCAATCGTCACCACCCAGGATTGGCATATCGAGCCCGGGAATCATTTCTCGGAAACCCCCGACTTCATTGATTCCTGGCCGGTGCACTGTGTCGCCGGAACATCTGGCGCCGCCCTGCATCCGCAGCTCGCCGAGGTGCCCCTGGATGCGCACTTCGCCAAGGGGCGCTTCACCGCAGCCTATTCGGGTTTCGAAGCCAGAGTGCTGGATCCATCGGCTGACCAGGCTGATGAAAGCGGAGAACTGCTAGGTCCATGGCTCAAGGCCAGAGGAATTGACTCTGTAGATGTCGTAGGGCTCGCCGCGGATCATTGCGTAAAGGCGACCGCCTTCGATGCAGCTGAAGCAGGATTCACCACGACCATCATTTCTCCGCTGACCGCAGCAGTCTCGCCGGAGAATCTGCCGGCGATACGCGAGGAACTGAGGGCAGCCGGGGTAACGGTGATTTCGCTGGGTTGATGATCCCCCGGAAAGCAGAAACGGCTTTGCTCCTGACCGAATTTTCCGGTCAGGGGCAAAGCCGTTCTCTCGTGGAACCTATTTTCGCCCGACGAACCAGTCCTGCAGCTTGTCAATGCGCGCCTGCAGCTGGTCAGCAGTAGCCTGCGGCACGGCAGGCCCGCCGCAGACGCTGCGCAGCTTGTTGTGGATCTGCCCGTGCGGGGTGCCGGTGCGGGCGGCCCATGCCGAGACGTTCTTCGACAGCTTGGTGCGCAGCTCCATCATGCGGCGGTGGTCCGAGACCGGCTCGAGCTTGGTGCCGCCCTTGGAAATCTGCTTGTTCTGCTGCTTGCGCAGCAGCTCGGAAACCTGTTCGGTATCCAGCAGGCCCGGGATCCCCAGGAAGCCGAGTTCTTCTTCACTGCCGATGTCGGCGCCGGTACCGAATTCGCCGCCGTCGAAGAGCACGCGGTCAAAGGAGGCCTGCGAGTTCAGCGCCTCGAACTTGTTGCGCGTCAGCTCGTCGCTGGCCTTGTCTTCCTTGTTCGCCGCTTCCAGCAGCGAATCGTCCAGCCCGTCTTCGTCCTTGGAACCTTCACGGTCCAAGGCGTGGTCGCGTTCGACTTCCATCTCGTTGGCCAAGGCCATCAGGATCGGCACCGAGGGCAGGAAGACCGAAGCCACCTCGCCGCGCTTGCGGCTACGCACGAAGCGGCCGACCGCCTGGGCGAAGAACAACGGAGTGGAGGTGGACGTCGCATAAACGCCCACGCAGAGACGCGGAACGTCCACGCCTTCGGACACCATGCGCACCGCAACCATCCAGCGCGCGTCGGATTCGGAGAAATCGTCGATCTTCTGCGATGCCTTGGGGTCATCGGAAAGAATGGTGGTGACCTTCTCGCCACAGATCGCTTCGAGCTGGGCCGCGTAGCCGCGCGCGTCCTCGTGGTCCGTGGCGATGATCAGGCCGCCGGCGTCCTTCACGGTGCGGCGGACCTCCGAGAGCCGCCGGTCAGCGGCCTGCAGCACCGACGGGATCCAGTCGCCGTGCGGATCCAGCGCGGTACGCCAGGCATGGGCGGTGACATCCTTGGTGAAGCCTTCGCCGAGGTTTGCTTCCATCTCCTCGCCGCCGGAGGTACGCCAGCGCATATTGCCCGAATAGGCCATGAACAGCACCGGACGGACCACGTGGTCGGCCAGGGCGCTGCCGTAGCCGTAGGTGTAGTCCGCCTTGGAACGGCGAATGCCATCGCCCTCGTCCACATACTGCACGAAAGGAATCGGGGCCGCATCGGAACGGAATGGGGTACCGGTCAGGGCAAGCCGCCGGGTAGCCGGTTCGAATGCTTCACGAATGCCATCGCCCCAGGACAGGGCATCGCCGGCGTGGTGGACCTCATCCATGATCACCAGGGTGCGGGCATCTTCAGTTTTCGCGCGGTGCACCGCGGGCTTCAGCGAGACCTGGGCATAGGTCACCACCACGCCCATGTAGTGCGAGCCGTGCCGGCCGTCGGAGTTCTTGTAGTTCGGGTCCAGTGAGATGCCCACACGCGCCGCCGCATCCGCCCACTGCTTTTTCAGGTGGTCGGTGGGCGCGACAACGATCATGCGGTTGATCTTGCCCGAGTCGATCAGGACTTTGGCCAAGCGCAGCGCGAAGGTGGTCTTACCTGCGCCAGGGGTCGCCACCGCCATGAAGTCCTTGGGCTCCGTATCGAAGTACAGAGCCAAGGCCTCGGCCTGCCAGGCACGCAGCTTCGGCCCAGTTCCCCAAGCCGCACGTTCCGGATACGCTACCGGCAGCTTGTCTTCTAGTGGAAGCTTGTCGCCAAAATCAAAGAGTGTCTCGGTCATTTACCTTTTCCCGGCCGCGTGCATTGTGTGAAGTAGTGCTAGTTCATTCGCAGCACTACCCCATCATGGAGTCGTAGACTTCCTTGCACTCGGGGCATACCGGGAACTTCTGCGGATCTCGGCCTGGCGTCCAGACCTTGCCGCACAGAGCGATCACTGGGTCGCCGGTCATTGCCGACTCCATGATCTTTTCCTTCTGCACGTAGTGAGCAAAACGCTCATGATCTCCGGCCTCGACACTCTGGGTTGTCTCGGTACGTTCAATCGTGGCAGTGCCACCGCGGGTTTCTTCAGACTGTTCCACCATGCCTCCAAGTCTAATACGGATTGCCACTGCTGTCCGCGTGGCAAGCATGGGAGCTTGTCCACATTGACTTTGCCGCGCTGCACTAGGCCGCCCCATCGATTTCTTCCTCGCTGCAAGTCAACAACCATTTTTCAATGTTCTTGCGATGCGTTGCGGTGCCGTTGGAAGTCGATATTGCGCCAATTGGGCGCGACCCGATCAATATCCTGTGAACCTCCTTGCACCCAAGGCAGGCAAACGGCCGCCTAGCGGAAAACAGCGTCCCGCTAGACGGCCGGAGGCAGCAATTCGGCTGCTGCGCCTACTTATTGAGGATGACCGACTGCATCAGCTCAGGAGTGCGCTTTTCGTACCATTTGCCACCGAGGGCAATGCCGCCGAGCATCAGCCCGATACCCACGGCCAGGCCCGCGCCCAAGGTGATGAAGCCGAAGGACTGCGACTGCTTCACCCAGCCGATGATGTAGGGAATGAGAACCGGGATCAGCAGGAGGCCCATGGCAAGCATGATTCCCAGCTGGGTCAGCGCAATGCGCATGCCATTGCCCGGAGGGGTCTTCATCGGGTTATCACCCGGCAGCGGCACCGAATAGGTGTAGCGGGCCGAGGACACCGACGCGACGCCCAACGCGATGAGCAGCCCCGCCAGTGACAGGCCCAGGTCTCCCGGGATGCGCCACAGCGCACCGGAGATGAGGCCCGGCAAAATGGCCGCCGCCAGGACCGGAACGATGGCAATCAGGAAACAGGACAGCACTCGCCCTGCCCGATCAGCACGTCCGGAAATACCGGTCAGCGCGTGCAGCGCAAAGGCGGTGTTGTCATAGGAAATGTCGGCCGAGATGGAGAAGCCCATCAAGATGCCGATCAACGGGCCCAGCAGGAACATCATCACGTAGCTGCCGGTCTGGTTGCCGGTGAACCAGAAGAGCAACGGCAGCATCGGCACAATGAGCACGCCAATAGCATAGCGCGGATCCTTGAACCAGTAGGTCAGTGCGCGGGCAGCCACTGCGCCCGTTGGCGTGGCCGGCATCAACTTGAAGAAGCCCAGCCCCTTGGCCGTGGCAGCGCGCTGCTCTGGCGGCGGGGTCACCGTGGCTTTGGCGGTAGCTCGAGCCAGCAGCAGGTAGAGTCCGCCAAGATAGAGCAAGCCCAGCGCCAGATGGATCGCCATCTGGCCGTAGTGCGCCGAGGCAAAAGCCCCGGGAATCGCGGCAAAGGCACCCAACGGGGTGTAGCCCAAGACCGAGGCAATCGGCTGGATCCAGTCGCTCATGCTCTGCGCGGCAGCCAATGCCGAGGTCACGATCGGCCCCAAGGCGATGAGCACCACGAACAGCAGCACGAAGGTCAATTCACGGAATCGGCGCTTGGCCCGCAGTGCGGTCGCCATGATCACCAGATACTGGCAAAGAAGAATCGCCATCACCGCGGTCGCCACCGCTGCCAGCAGGGCCAGCATGAGCGCGCCCGCATCGAAGCGCCACATCAGCGAGGCGCCGAGCAGGCCCGCAATGGTCAGCACCGCGGGAATCGAGATGAAGCCAGCCAGCACCAGCGCTGGCCCCAAGGTCTTTTCCGGAATCCCGAAGTGGACAAAGCGTGAAGGTTCCAGGGTGAGGTCAACACCGGTCAGCAGCGGCGGGATGATGGCCCAGCCCAGCACCACGGCCGAGCCGATCAGGGTGAAGATTTCGCTCTGGAAAGGAATATCGCCGGCGGTAAACCACATGGCCAAGGTCAGCATGGTGATCATGCCCAGTGCGTACAGGCCACCGATAATGACGCCGATGAGCTGGCCGACGGAGCGCTTGAAGCCGTTGGCGAGCAAGCGCAGTTTCAGGCTTAGGACGTGCGCAACCATGACAGCCCCTCATTATTGGCGCGGCCGCCCACCAGATCGACGAAGCGATCTTCCAGGCTCATGCCGCCGCGGACTTCATCCACGGTGCCCTGCGCCTTGAGCATGCCATCGGAAATGACCGCGACATGCGTGCACATGCGCTGGACGAGGTCCATCACATGCGAGGAAACGATGACGGTGCCGCCGAATTCAACGTAGTTATTCAGGATGTCGCGGATATTCGCCGCAGATACCGGGTCCACCGCCTCGAACGGCTCGTCCAGAACCAAGAGCTTTGGCGAGTGGATCATCGCGGTAGCCAAGGAAATCTTCTTGGTCATGCCGGCCGAGTAGTCCACCACCAGCTTGTCGCCGTCATCGAGCAAATCCATCACGCGCAGCAGGTCTTCGGTACGCTGGGCAACTTCTGCGCGTTCCATGCCGCGCAGCAATCCCGAGTAGGTCACCAGCTGGCGGCCGGTCAGCCGGTCAAACTGGCGCACGCCATCAGCCAGGACTCCCAAGGTGGCCTTGGCCGCTTGCGGATCAGCCCAGATATCCACGCCGTTGACCAGCGCTTGGCCTGAATCCGGGCGCAGCAATCCAGTGGCCATGGAAAGCATGGTGGTCTTGCCGGCACCATTGGGTCCGACAAGACCGTAGAAGGAACCCGCAGGAACTTGCAGGCTGACGTTGTTCACGGCAATCTTGGCGCCGAATTGCTTGGCAAGACCCCGAATGTCCAGTGCGATCTGATTCATAGCTTAAGGCTAGCAATGCCCCTAGTCAGAACGCATCATCCTTTGGAGTTAAACCCAGGTATAAGACAACCGCCGCGACCCAGGGAAAAACCCTGGGTCGCGGCGGTTGAACTGCTTGGTCCAGTCCCTGGACGTCAGCCTAGAAGAGTACGCGTGCCAGCTTCTGCCGCGAGGCAGCTACGCGTGGATCGCTGTTGCCGATCACCGCATAGAGCTCAATCAGGCGACGGCGGACCCGCTCGCGGTCTTCATCAGCCAGGCGGGAGATCAGCGAAACCAGTCGGGCGAAGGCATCTTCGACATGCCCGCCCACCACGTCCAGATCTGCTACATCCAGCTGGGCTGCGATGTCTTCAGGGTTCTGCGCGGCTTGCTCGCGGGACTTGTTCAGATCCAGGTTGTGCGTACGCGAGAGCAGTCGAACCTGGTACACGCCGATCTGCGCGTCCTTGTCGTTCGGCTTCTCGTTCAACGCTTCCAGGTAGGCGGCCTCGGCGGCGGCGTAGTCCCCGGCATCGATGGCGTCCACGGCCTTCTGGTGCAGCGGCGGCAGCTCTGGTTCAGGTTCGCCGGCCTGCCCGGAGAATGCCGGGGCGGTACCGCTCATGCCCTGCTGGACTGCGAGCTGTTCAAGCTGTGCGAAAACCTGGACAATCTGCTGTTCCTCGGCAGGACCCTGGAACAGCGGCACTGGCTGGCCCTTGATCAGCGCCACCACCATCGGGATCTGCTGGGCCTGGAAGGCCTGGGCGATCTGCGGGTAGGTTTCCGCATCCACCAGGCCGAGGATGAATTTGCCGCCCTTGGCATCCACCAGCTTGCGCAGCGTCGCATCCAGGTCTGCCGAGACCTGCACGCGAGGCGAGCCGAGGGAAACGATGGCAGGTACCTGCTGGGACATGCCGACGAACTGCTGGAACGCAGCCTCATCCAGATTGGTGGTCCAGCTTGCCGGACCAGCCGGCATGCTGCCGGTAGCTTCCGGGCCTTGGCTGGCCAGGGCGGAGAGATCTACCGCACCGCGGGTTGAGGGAATGTTCTGATCAGTCATGGGGGTTAGTCAACTTCCTTCACATCGAGCAGGATCTGGCTTGCAGAGATCAGCTGGATCTTGTCCTTGGAACCGTCGGCTGGCAGGTAGAACATCACCGGTTCGGCGTAGGTGCTTTCCACGTCGCCGTTCGAGGAGCTGGATCCCAGCAGCTGTTCGGTCAGCTTGTCGGTGCTCTTGAGCGGGTCAGCGTCTTCGGTGCGCACGAAGAGCGCCTTGTTGTTCAGCTTGCCGGTAACAATCGCTCCGCCATCCGGGGTGGAAACCACCTTGGTGTCGCCCTTGGTGACCGTGCGGTTGTACTTGACGTCCGCCTCGTTGGCTTCCTTGGACTCATCCTTCTGGGCTGCGTGCACCGCCTTGATGAAGTCCGATTCGGCAAACTTGTCCTTGTCCTTGGCATTGCCATCGGTCAGCACTTTGCCCAGTGCTTCCAGGGCCTTCTCCGGGGTCATCTGCAGGCCCTCGGCGTTGGCAGCAAGCTGCTTGGTCGACGGGTCGCCAACGGCGATGCCCGGGAAGGTGGAGTTCGGCAGCATCTGGCCGGCGAAGACCACCTTGAAGTTATCGCGGGCGTTGGCCTGCACCAGGGTCAGCGCCTGCGGCAGGGTGTCGGCATCATTGTTCTTCGCGGTCACCACGGAGATTACGCGGGGGAACTTGGCTTCATTCGCATTCGGCACAGCGGCCGAGCGGATGACCTGGGTATTGAGCGCCAGCGGCTTGTCTACCTCGAACTTCTCCTTGAGCATGTCGTAGCGCTTATCGCGCAGGTACTTGAACGCACCGGCGGTGCGTGGTTCCAGGGCCTTGGCGTCGCTCTTCTCATCGGCCTTGGCTACCTGCTTCTGGGCATCAGCCAGAACGCGCTTGAGCTGCTCTTCGGTGATGACCGGGAAGCTGGATACTTCTTCAACCGAGGAAGAGGCGGACTCGGAGCCCTTGGCATCATCGGACGCCTTGGCGTCCTGCGACTTCTGCTCGGATTCCGAAGGCTTGGCGCTGGACTCGTCGCTTGGCGCCATGGGCAGAGAAACACCGGAGATCGCCAGGGCCACCACGGCCACGGCGGCGACCGAGTGCTGGGTGTTCGCCCCGCTCTTCGGCTTGCCCGGGCGCATGACCAGCAGGGCCAGTCCGAAGACCAGCAGCAGCGAGCCGGCAATGATCAGCGGCAGGGCAAATGGCATGGCGTCGTCGTTCGCGTAGGTTACCGAGATATCCACCGGAGCGGCATCCTTTCCGCCTGCGGCCAGCAGCAGGGACCAGTCGCCGGAATCCGGAGCGGTCCAGCGGTAGGTCATGGTCCGATCCGCGGTCTGCGAGTCGAAGAAGATGTCATCACCGGCGGGATTAGGCGCATCGGCCTTGCCCTTGGCGTGCTCGGCGATCATCTTGTGGTTTTCGGTGTCGATGCCGGTGACCGATACATGCGATGCATCGCCGATCCACGCCTCGACGTCATAGTCGCGGCCCAAGGAAGCAGTGAATTCACCCTTCGACTTGATCACCAGTTCCACCGGGTCCAGCTTGGGGTCGTTGACCGAGGATTCAATCAAGGTCAGCGGTGCCTCATCAGCTAGTTGCGGCATGCTCGCGGTCACCGTTTCGGGCGGGGCCCAAAAGGTCTTCTGTCCGATGCCGACTACCAGGGCCGCGGCCCCCAGCAGCATCGCGATCACGGAGATTACTTTTCGCACAAGTTCACCTATTCGCCTACGTCTCACAGCTGTTCTTTGACAAGTCTAACGAGTTGCGGCCGATCATGGTTCCGATCCTCGCCTGTGAACTGGCTCAACAACGCAACAGCACGGTGTCTTGAACCACTTAACAGTGGCCGATGCGCGATATGCTCTGACCCATGGAGCCTGATCAGCCGCACCCGCATCGCGATAAGCACGTACCCGAGCAGCGTTCCGACGCGTCGGATCGCTCTTCCGGGCCGGCAACCTCCGGCCCGGAATCCACAGCGCATTCCCAGCCTCATGAGGGCAATTCCCAACCGGAATCACCTGCGGCCGCCAGCGCGCAGGCCCGTTATCCGGGCGCTGCGCCGACGGGCGCTAATCCGTCCCGCGAGGGCTGGTCCAAGAAGATCGCCGAACGCGTGGGCAAGATGCTCAACACCCCGCAGCGCAGTGCGGCCCTGGGCGAGGAACCGGAGCATCCGCTGGATGGCTCGCCGGAACCGATTCCGGCGCTGCACCCTATTTCCATGGGCTTCTTGGGCACCATTGGCGTGGGCATCGCCCTGGGCGGCTACTACCTGCTGACCAACGTCGGTTCGCTGATGACCTGGATTGCCATTGCGCTGTTCATCGCCTTGGGCCTTGATCCGATTGTGCGCTTCATGATGCGCAAGGGAATGACCCGTCCGCTGGCCGTGGCCGCGACCATGGTCAGCTTGCTGGCGATCTTCGGCGGCTTCATGGCCTTGATCATCCCTACCCTGGTCAACCAGATCACCGCCTTCATCACGCGGGCGCCTGAAATCGTGGATGATTTCCTCAATAGCGATTGGGTCCGGGAAATCGACCGGCAATACGCGGTTTCCCAGCGCATCACTACCGAGGTCGACCGTTTCTTTGGCGATTCGGGCGCGGTGACCAATGTGTTCGGCGGCGTCCTGGGCGTATCGCAGACCGTCGCCCAGTCCATGTTCGGCGTGCTGATCGTGCTGGTGCTGGCCATCTACTTCCTGGCTTCGCTGCCAGGGATGATGGGCTTCTCGCTGCGCCTGGCCCCGCGCTCCAAACGCGACCGCGTGGCCGAATTGACCGTGCGCATTACCCGCTCCGTGGGCAATTACGTGATGGGCCAAGCCACCGTGGCCATACTGAACTGCCTGGTGGCGCTGGTGCTGATGAGCATCCTGGGCGTTCCGTTCACCGCGCTGCTCACCTTGCTGGTGGCGATGCTGGCCTTCATCCCATTGGTCGGCGGGGTGATCGCCGGCGTGCTGGTTACCTTGGTGACATTGTCACTGGGCTGGCAGACCGCCCTGATCTACGCGGTGTGCTACTTCGGCTACCTGCAGGTCGAGGCGTATTTCGTTTCGCCGCGCATCATGCGCCGTGCGGTGGCAGTGCCCGGCGCGGTCGCGGTGATCTCGGTGATTGCCGGCGGCACCCTGGCCGGGGTCACCGGTGCGCTCATGGCCATCCCGGTGGCAGCCAGCGCCATGATCCTGCTGCGCGAAGTCTTCATCGCCCGGCAGGACCGCCGTTAGCACCTGCCCCTCCAGGCAGCTGGCCTAGTAGCGGTAGGAACGGGTTTCCCAGCAGTGCGGATGCCAGTGGCGGCGCGCGTTGGCCGCGGCGTCATCGCCCGACCAGTGGTCCGCGCGCCAGGCGACAACATGGGCAACTCCAACTCCGATGGAACGGTGGCACCCCGGGCAGGAATAGGGCTTGTTGGCGTTCATCGGCGCAATCTTGCGCACATGCCATTGGCCGTCGGGGGCATCCTGGCGCAGCACCACGCCGAAGCGGGCACGCTGCATCCACTCTTCCTGGCCCGAACCGTAGCCCTGCTCTTCATCCCCGGAACCGTAGCCGGAGCCGGAGTTCCGGCCTTGGGCGGGTCGGGAATTCTTGGAGCGGCGCGGGCGGTTGGAACGTGGCATGTCTTTAATCATGCCGTATCTCCCGGCACAAGTCGCAACCAGCTAGTAAAGTGTGTGGGGTGCGTTTAGTGGTAGCGAAGTGTTCAGTTGATTACGAGGGCCGTCTTCGAGCCCACCTTCCGTTGGCGACCCGCTTGATCATGGTCAAGGCCGACGGCTCGGTACTCATCCACTCGGACGGCGGCAGCTACAAGCCGCTGAATTGGATGAATCCGCCGTTGATCCTGCGTGAGGCAGATCCCGATGAGGACGCCGCTGCATTGGGTGCCACCGCTACCTGGACCGTGTCCAGTGCGAAGACCGATGACAAGCTGACCATCCACTTCCATAGCTTCGAGCACGACTCGGCCCACATCCTGGGCACCGATCCGGGGCTGATCAAGGATGGCGTCGAAGCCGACCTGCAGCGCCTGCTGGCCGAGCAGATCGAGTTGCTCGGCGCTGGCCACCAGTTGGTCCGCCGTGAATACATGACCGCCATCGGTCCGGTGGATATCCTGGCCCGTGATGCCAAGGGCGCCACGGTTGCCGTGGAGCTCAAGCGCCGTGGCGATATCGACGGAGTGGAACAGCTGACCCGCTACCTGGAGCTTCTGAACCGCGATCCCCTGCTCAAGCCGGTTACCGGCATTTTCGCCGCGCAGCAGATCAAACCGCAGGCCCGCACCTTGGCCGAAGACCGCGGCATCCGCTGCCTCACCTTGGATTACGACGCAATGCGCGGGGTCGACGACTCGGCAGGGCGCCTCTTCTAGGGTTGCGGGTCCTCCCCGAGCTGCCTGGGCCTGGCGCATCCGCCGCCGGCCGGATGCTGCTGCCTGGCAGCCTTAGCTTGGCCCTGCAGAAAACTGCACCCCGACTGCTAGTCTGTTCTCCTCTACCAAAAGCGCTCGGTGCCGCACGGCCCGGGCCGCCAGGCTCGGGAGGTCCATTGGATCCGCTGACAGCTTCGCTCATGGCCATTGGCAGCGGTTCCGCTGCGGGCCTGCGGCCGTATTTCACAGTATTGGCCCTGGGCATCGCGGGACTCGTGATCCCCGATACCGCACCTGACATGATCGCTTCTGCGGCACGGCAAATTCCTGAAAGCATCACCAATCCTTGGGTCCTGGCGATCTGTGCCGTACTTGCCATCGGCGAGGCCGGCCTGGATAAGATCCCCTTCCTCAATCTGTCCATGGAAACCATCTCGGTGTGGCTGCGGCCTGTTTTCGGCGCCCTGGTTGGCATCGGCCTTGGCGCCAATTCGGGAGTCGAGGTTGCCGTCCTCACCGGCCTGCTCGGCGCGGGCTCCGCGCTGTCGGTGAGCCTGGGCAAATCGTCGATGACCGCGGCGACCAATGCCGTGCCCGAACCCATCACCCAATGGGTGCGCAGCCTGGCAGAAGATCTTGGCGCGCTGGTCCTCGTCTTCGCAGCTGTACTGGTTCCCGTGTTGGCTGCCGTGCTCGGACTCGTTGCCATTGCCATCGGCTTCTTCCTCTACCGCATGTTCCGCAGGGTCTACCGGTCAATGAAGAACCGGGTCGGCAGCATCAGGCAGAACCGGGCCGCCGCGCACTCCGCGCGCGAAGCGCAGCTGGCCTCCGGCGCGAAGACCAGCACGCTGCAGGCCCTGCAGGCCCTGGCCACCGGCAACGCGCCGGCTTCCGAAGATCCTACGGGCAAGGGCAGCTAGCGCCTCGCCGTGGCCAGGAGCCCGGCGCACTGGGGCCGTTGCGTTCCCGATTCGCTAAATGCCAAGTCCGCTGAGAAAATAATCCGTCGAGTCGGTGACTGGACGCGTTCTCTCTTCTAAGCTGGGAACATGACTACGACGCGCTACGCCCTTCATGCCACCCTGATTTCCGATGGCCTCAAGGTCACCGATGGCGTGCTCGCCGTGGATGGCGACCGCATCCGCTTTGCCGGCAACCGCGATGACTTCGACGCGCTGGCCGATGCTGCCGACTACCCGGTACGCGAGGTAGCCCCCGGATCCATCATCATCCCGGGCCTGATCGACCTGCATTGCCATGGCGCCCTCGGCGCGGACTTCTCGGCACCGGATCATTCGAGCGTCACCGAAGCGGTGGAGTACCTGCACCGCTCGGGCACCACTACCCTGCTCGCGTCGCTGGTCACCGCAGAGCCCTCGTCCATGATCGAGGCCGCCGAGCTGCTCGCCGAGCTGGCGGAGGCCGGCAAGATTGCGGGCATCCATGCCGAAGGCCCGTTCCTCTCCGTAGACCGCTGCGGCGCCCAGGACCCACGCTTCCTGCAGGATCCGGATCCGGAATTCGTCAGCGAGCTGGTGGCTGCCAGCCGCGGCCAGCTGCGCACCATGACCTACGCTCCGGAATTGGCCGGCAGCGAGGAACTCGTTGAGCAGCTGGTCTCCCACGGCGTGGTCCCGTCGCTGGGGCACACCGATGCCAGCGCCCAGATCACCGCGGATTCCCTGCGCTTTGCCCGCGAACAGCTGCGCAGCGCCGGGGTGGACGGCTTCACCGAACGCCCTACGGTCACCCACCTGTTCAACGGCATGCCTTCGCTGCACCACCGCGAACCCGGTCCGGTGGCCGCCTGCCTGGAAGAGGCGGTGAACCGCAATGCGTTCGTGGAGCTGATCGCCGACGGGGTGCACCTGTCCCCCGATACCGTGCGCCTGGTCTTCCGCTTGGTCGGTGCGGAGAACATCTTGCTGGTCAGCGATTCCATGGCGGCCACCGGCTTGGCCGATGGGCAGTACACCCTCGGCCCGCAGGATGTGAATGTGGCCCTGGGCCAGGCACGGCTGGCCAGCGACAATTCCCTGGCCGGCGGCACCTGCACGCTGCTGGAAATCGTGCAGCGCGCCGTGCAGGCCGGGGTCTCACTGGTCCAGGCGGTCAACTCGGCTACGTCCATCCCCGCCTCGCTGATCGGCCTGGCCGACGAAGTCGGTTCCCTGCACTACGGCTTCGCCGCCGATGCACTGATCCTGGATGCCAACCTGCAGCTGGTCCAGACGATCCGCAACGGGGAATACCTCTAGCCCACCGAAAATCCCGGACTGCGCTAGCCCTGCCGGATCCGCCCGAGCTGGCCGAGCAGCTCAAGCTCCTCGGCCCGGCCGAGGCCAGCACGCCGGGACCGGTCCAGTCCGCGAGCCCGTTCATCGGCCAGCACGTCGCCAAGCAAGTCCTCCAGGTCCCGCTCCGGGCCACCGGCCAAGGCGTACCGCTGGTTGCTGCGCTGGGCGAAGCCGTGGTCCTCCAGCGCAAGCCACAGCGGCAGCGAACGCGCCCCGGCCCAGTAATTGACCTGGCGTTCGCGCAGCCATGCGTCCTGGGCGGTGACCAGTTCCCCGCTGAATCCCGCAATCCGTGCGGCCGTACTGAGGAACTGGGCGAAGCCATGGGATGTTCCGGCCACGTTGAAGGTTCCGGTCAGCGAACGCGCAGCGGCGTCGATGATCCACGCAACGGCATCGCGCACGTCGATGACCTGCACATGGCGGCCCGCGGTTGGCGGGATGAGGACCTGGCCGGCACCGGCCAAGGCCAGGCGCGAAACCCAGTAGGAAAAGCGGTCGCTGGGATCGCCAGGTCCGGCAAGCAGCCCCGGACGGGCAATGAGCAACCGGTCGGCAACCATCGCTGTGCTGGCCCGTTCGGCAAGGACCTTTGCATGCCCGTAGTCGCCGGGATCGGACGGATCATGCAGTTGCGCGTCTTCGCCGGCACCGGGCAGCTGCGAGCTGGCATACACCGAGATGGAGGAAACCAGGGTCCAGTGCCGCGCAGTCGCGGCCAGGGCCGCCAGCGCTTCGTGCACCCATTGCGGCTCATAGGACAGCTCGATGACCGAGTCGAATTCGATGCCCTGCACGGCTTCATAGGCCCCGGGCTGGCTCCGGTCGGCACGCACCAGCTGCGCGCCCTGGGCAACCTCGCCGGAATTGCCGCGCGCCAAGCAGGTGACTTCGTGGCCACTGCGGATCAGCTGCCGCGCCAGCTCGCGGCCGAGCCACGCGGTGCCGCCAAGGATCAAGGTTCGTTTCATGGGAACAGTCAACTACGTCCTGCGCCACGCGCCCAGGCATTTCGCACTCAGCGCAGTTCCTGCCGGCCGTTTCCGGATCGGTGGCTGCGGTGCCCGGGATCCGGAGGTGCTCCCCCAAGCCGCCACGCGCAGCTGAGCAGTGCGCCGAGCACGCAGGCGATCCGCAGCGGCCCCCCAGCCTGCCAACGCAGCCTGCCAGCATTGCCCGGCCAGGGAACGCGAAAACCGCCGTTGCATCTGCAACGGCGGTTTTGCTTTACCAAGTTCTAGATCTGCCAGCTCCCGGCGATCGGCCCGGCTTCGAGCCAGGCCGAGAAGCCGGTGTAGTCGCGGTAGTCCATGGCCAGCAGCAGCTCATCACCGCTGCGCACCAGCATCACGATGATGAATCCTGGCGGGATCCGCGAGGTTTCCTCATCGGTGGGCTGGCGTGTCCCGGTGATATCCAGGCCACGGCGCTCGATCACGAAGCTCGGGACCGGGGAGACAGAGAAAAACCGCAACAGGTCCACATGCGCTCCGCCGTAGCGGCCGATGACCATCATCCATTTGCCCGAAGGCGCCAGGATGGATGCATCGAAGGTGCCCAGCGTGCGCCGCAATTGGATGCGGCGCACGGCCATGGCCCCGAAGAACATGGCGATGCCGATCAGGATCAGCAACGCGATCAGAACTGGTGCGGTTATCTCAAACAATTCATCGCCTACGCTGCGGTACCAAGCACAGCGTTGTCAGCAACGATCACTACGCGATCCGAATCAACAGAGAAGAAGCCTCCGTCGATCTGGACCGAGAAGCGGGACTCGGAAACCGGTTCGATTTCCAGGTCCCCAGCGGCAAGCACGGACAGCATCGGAACGTGACCGGGCAGAACACCGATCTCGCCGTCCACCGAACGAGCCTTGACCAGCTTCGCAGCGCCCGACCACACGAAGTGGTCAGCCGCGACGATTTCGACCTGAAGCTCAGCCATAATTAGCTGGCCTTCTGGATTTCGGCCCACTGGCGCTCGACGTCGTCAAGACCGCCGATGTTGAAGAACGCCTGCTCTGCAATGTGGTCCAATTCGCCATCGCAAATGGCCTTGAAGCCTTCGATGGTGTCCTTGATCGATACGGTCGAGCCCTCGACACCGGTGAACTGCTTTGCGGTGTAGGTGTTCTGCGAGAGGAACTGCTGGATACGGCGTGCACGGGCAACGACGATCTTGTCCTCTTCGCCCAGCTCGTCGATACCGAGGATCGCGATGATGTCCTGCAGTTCCTTGTTCTTCTGCAGAATGGCCTTCACGCGGATGGCTACATCGTAGTGATCCTGGCCAATGTACTGCGGATCCAGGATTCGCGAGGTCGAGGTCAGCGGGTCGATCGCCGGGTACAGGCCGCGCGACGCGATTTCACGCGACAGCTCGGTGGTTGCATCCAAGTGGGCGAAGGTTGCTGCTGGAGCCGGGTCGGTGTAGTCATCGGCCGGGACGTAGACAGCCTGCATCGAGGTGATCGAGCGGCCCTTCGTCGAGGTGATGCGTTCCTGCAGCAGACCCATTTCATCGGCCAAGTTCGGCTGGTAGCCCACGGCGGAAGGCATGCGGCCCAGCAGGGTCGACACCTCGGAACCGGCCTGGGTGAAGCGGAAGATGTTGTCGATGAACAGCAGCACATCCTGGTTCTGGACATCGCGGAAGTATTCCGCCATGGTCAGAGCCGACAGAGCCACGCGCAAACGGGTTCCAGGTGGCTCATCCATCTGGCCGAACACCAGTGCGGTGTCCTTCAGGACGTTTGCCTCGTCCATTTCGACCCAGAGGTCGTTGCCTTCACGGGTGCGCTCGCCAACACCGGCGAATACCGAGGTACCACCGAAGTTACGTGCAACACGGGTGATCATTTCCTGGATCAGCACGGTCTTGCCAACGCCGGCGCCGCCGAACAGGCCGATCTTGCCGCCCTTGATGTACGGGGTCAGGAGGTCGATCGACTTGATGCCGGTTTCCAGCATTTCGGTCGAGCCCTCGAGCTCCGAGAACTTCGGAGGCTGGCGGTGGATTGGCCAACGCTCGGTGACCTGGATCTCCGAGTTGTCAACGTCCAGGGCGTCGCCCAGAACGTTGAAGATGTGGCCCTTGACGCCGTCGCCGACTGGGACGGAGATGGCAGCGCCGGTATCGGTCACCGAAGCACCGCGGACCAGGCCGTCGGTGGCCTGCAGCGATACTGCGCGGACCAGGCCCTCACCGAGGTGCTGGCTGGTCTCGAAGGTGATCTTCTTGGTTTCGCCGTTGAGGTTCAGCTCAGCGGTCAGTGCGTTGTAGATAGCAGGCAGTGCGTCGGCTGGGAACTCGACGTCCACGACCGGGCCAGTCACGCGCGCGATGCGACCGATGGCCCCTGCGGTAACCTGCTCGTTGAGTTGGGCAGTCATCTTTCTCACTTCTTGTCTGGTCGGAGTATCGGTAATTAGCTGTTCAGCGCGTCGGCGCCGGCGATAATTTCCGAAAGCTCCTGGGTGATTTCAGCCTGACGGGCATTGTTGAGCAATCGGGTGTACTTCTTGATCAGTTCACCAGCGTTATCGCCTGCGGCCTTCATAGCGCGCTGACGTGCAGCGAGCTCGGAAGCTGCGGACTGCAACTGGCAGTTGAACAGTCGAGAATCGATGTAGCGCGGGAGCAGTGAATCAAGCACTTCTTCCGGCGATGGCTCAAACTCGTACAGTGGCAATAGCTCGTCGGTTGGAGTCTCGGATTCATCCTCGACAACCTCCAACGGCAACAGACGGATGACCGTCGGTTCCTGCGTGACCATCGACTTGAACTGGGTGTAGACGACGTGGATTTCATCCACGCCACCCTGCTCGAAGTCGGTGTCGAAGTCCTCAAGGAGAACGTCGCGCAGCTCGCGTGCGGTTTCGAAACGCGGGGAATCAGTTTCCCCGGTCCACACTCGTGCGTACTCGCGTGAACGGAAATCAAAGTAAGCCTGGGCCTTGCGGCCGACCAAGTAGGTCTTGACTTCCTTGCCTTCTTCACGCAGGAGTTCCACGAGGTGCTCTGCCTGCTTCAGAACGCTGGCGGAGTAGGACCCGGCAAGTCCTCGGTCCGAAGTCATCACCAAGACCGCGGCGCGGCGAACCTGCGCCGGCTCGGTGGTCAGTGGATGCTCGACATCGGCCTGGGACGCGACGGCGGTTACTGCACGGGTAATCGCATTGGCATACGGCAACGAGGCCGAGACACGCGTACGTGCCTTACCAATGCGGGATGCAGCGATCAGTTCCATCGCCTTGAAGATCTTACGCATCGACTTGGTCGATCCGATCTTCTGGCGGTAGACCCGAATCTGGGCTCCCATGTGTGTCCTTTCCTTATCCCCTACTTCGGGAGGGCGGCGCCGTTACCGGCGCCGCTCCCCCTCGTAAGGAAATTGTCAGCGCTTCTGCTTGACGATCTGTTCCTGGTCAACGGACTCGGAATCGAGAGCGTCGTGCTCTTCGTGTCCGGCGGCGACAAGCTTGTCGTCACCTTCGCCGAAGAAGCCGGCCTTGAAGTCCGCAACAGCGGTCTTCATGGCTTCCAGAGTCTCGTTCTCCAGCTTGCCGGTCTGGCCGATCACGGTCAGCACGTCGGTGCGGTGGCGCAGGTAGTCGATGAACTCGCCCTCGAAGCGGCGTACATCCTCAACCGGGACATCGTCCAGGTAACCGTTGGTGCCGGCCCAGATCGAAACGACCTGGTCTTCGACTGGGTATGGGGTGTACTGGCCCTGCTTGAGCAGTTCCATCAGGCGTGCACCACGGGTCAGCTGCTGCTTGGAAGCAGCATCCAGGTCCGAAGCGAACATCGCGAATGCCTGCATGTCGCGGTACTGAGCCAATTCAAGCTTCAAAGTACCGGAGACCTTCTTCATGGCCTTGACCTGAGCCGAGCCGCCAACGCGGGATACGGAGATACCCACGTCGACTGCTGGACGCTGGTTGGCGTTGAACAGGTCCGACTGCAAGAAGATCTGGCCGTCGGTGATCGAGATGACGTTGGTCGGGATGAACGCGCCCACGTCGTTGGCCTTGGTTTCGATGATTGGCAGACCAGTCATCGAACCTGCACCCAACTCGTCCGACAGCTTGGCGCAACGCTCAAGCAGGCGGGAGTGCAGGTAGAAGACGTCACCTGGGTAAGCTTCGCGTCCTGGCGGACGGCGCAGCAGCAGGGACACGGCACGGTAGGCTTCAGCCTGCTTCGACAGATCATCAAAGACGATCAGAACGTGCTTGCCACCGTACATCCAGTGCTGGCCGATGGCCGAGCCTGCGTATGGTGCCAAGTACTTGAAGCCTGCTGGGTCAGATGCGGGGGAAGCCACGATGGTGGTGTATTCCAGTGCACCCTGCTCTTCGAGGGTCTGGCGTACGGCAGCGATGGTCGATGCCTTCTGGCCAATTGCCACGTAGACGCAGCGAACCTGCTTGGTCTGGTCGCCGGATTCCCAGTTGGCGCGCTGGTTCAGAATGGTGTCAACCGCGATAGCGGTCTTACCGGTCTGGCGGTCACCAATGATCAGCTGACGCTGGCCACGGCCGATCGGGATCATGGCGTCGATAGCCTTCAGACCGGTCTGCATTGGCTCGTGCACGCTCTTGCGCTGGGTAACGCCTGGTGCCTGAAGCTCCAGGGCGCGGCGGCCCTCGGAAGCGATTGGGCCCAGATTGTCCAGTGGCTCGCCCAATGGGTCAACCACGCGGCCGAGGTAGCCGTCGCCAACTGGAACCGAAAGGATCTCGCCGGTGCGCTCGACCTTCTGGCCAGCTTCGATGCCGGTGAAGTCACCAAGCACAACGACACCGATTTCGCGGGTATCGAGGTTCTGGGCAAGGCCCAGGGTGCCATCTTCGAACTTCAGCAACTCGTTTGCCATGACGGAAGGAAGGCCTTCCACTCTGGCGATGCCGTCGCTCGCGGCGACGACGCGTCCCACCTCGGTGCGCTCTGCCTTACCCGGTTCGTAGGAAGATGCGAACTCGTTTAGGGCATTACGGACGTCGTTGGCATTGATGGTCAAATCGGCCATCTGCAGTCCCTGCTCTCCTAAATTGTGATCCGGTTCTAAAACACCGAATCGAATGTGAATGAAGTCTGTTGTGGTCCTGGCAGCTAGGAACACCAGGTAAAGGATTGCTCCTTCGCCTAATGAGTCCTAGCTGGCCAAGGCCCGGCGCAAATCTGCCACGCGCGATGCCACGGAAGCGTCGACAACTTCGTCGCCAACCTTGACTACCAGTCCACCGACCAGCGATGGGTCGATAGTGGCGTTGAGCTTGAGCTGACGACCGTAAAGCTTGTTCAGGCTGGTCTCCAGGCGCGAAAGCTGAGTCGCCGAAAGCTCTACAGAGCTGGTCACCGAAGCGATCCAGCGCTGCTGGCGCTTGGCCACGAGCTCCACGAAGCGTTCCAGCAAAGCTGCTGGCTTCAAACCACGAGGGTTCGAAACTGCCTGCGAGATCAATACCTGAGAGGTCTGCGACGCGTTAGGCACGAGCTTCAGCGCGAGAGCGCGCTTTGCCTCGACTGGGGCCTGTGCATCATCCAACGCACGCTGCAGTTCGTGGTTGCCACGAACTACCTCGATGAAGGAGAACAGATCCTGCTCCAGCTTGTTCAGCCCCGAAGCGCCGTCCTGCTGCTCAGCCACTGCGGTAACCGCAGTGACAGCCAGCGTTTCGAGCGCATCGCTAATGTCGCGTTCCGAGCTCCAACGGGTAGAAGCCAGCTGGGCAACGGTGTCCTCAGCGTCAGCCGAGACCTTTCCGTGCAGCAGCTGGGCCAAGAGGCCTGCCTTTTCGGCAGCATCACGGGCTGGGTCAGTCATTGCGCGGCGGAGACCGGCATTTGCATCCAGTACTTCCAGGACCGCGAACAGTTCCTTAGGCAGCTCAATAGATGCCAGTGCCAGCTTGGGTTCCAGGAACGCCAAAGCCTTTGCCAGTGACTCGCTCGATACACTTGCCATTAGTTCGATGCACCTGCGTTCTGCTGAGCTTCCAAATCGGTCAGGAACTTGTCAACCACGCGCTGGGCACGGGCATCGTCCTGCAGAGCTTCGTCAACAACCTTGCTTGCAAGCTCGGTAGCCAATGCGCCCACGTCGGTGCGGAGCGAAGCCAGAGCGGATACGCGCTCAGCTTCGATCTGGCGGTGCGACTGCTCGGTGATACGAGCTGCCTCATCGGTTGCCTTGGTCTTCAGATCCGCAAGGATCTGAGCACCTTCGCTACGAGCTTCCTCACGGATGCGGTTTGCTTCGGTGCGTGCTTCCAGAAGCTGGGCCTTGTACTGTGCCAAGGTCTCCTCTGCTTCCTTCTGCGCTGCTTCAGCCTTCTCAAGGCCACCTTCGATCGCGGTGACGCGATCTTCATAGGACTGCTCGAACTTTGGAGCAATTACCTTGATGACGATGAACAGAAGGACCGCGAAACCAACACCCGTGACGAGAATTTCCCACGGGTTCGGCAACAGCGGGTTGACCGATTCGCTCGCAGCGAGGATGAAATCAGTGCTGTTCATTCTCACTATTCCTTATCTACTAGTTTCCGCTTGTGTGTACGCCTCGCGATAGTGGCGAGGCCACTACAGTTGCGAAAAGACTAGGCGCCGATGACGAAGGCGAAGACCAGGCCCAGGATGGCCAGTGCTTCAGCAAGTGCGAAGCCAAGCATGGCGATTGGCTGCAGGATGCGCTGAGCCTCAGGCTGACGTGCAACACCGTTGATGTAGGCAGCGAAGATCAAGCCAACGCCGATAGCCGAACCGATAGCAGCCAGGCCGTAGCCGATCATATTCAGGGAGCCGTGCAACATGTGATTATGTTCCTTTCAAGATACCGAGCTTTTGCCGGTAGGTTGTGAGGTATTCCTTGAGCGACTCAAGGAAGATCTTTATGGGTTGGAAGAAAAGAAGTGTTGGCCTAGTGGGCGTCGGCTTCGATTGCACCCTGGAGGTAGATCGCGGTCAGCAGGGCGAAAACAAACGCCTGCAGGACCATGATCAGCAGTTCCAGGAAGTACATGGCGACCGAGCCAACGATGACCAGGATGCCAAGGCCGTTCATGGCCAGGGAGTCCTGGACAACGATCAGGTGACGAGCGCCGGCAGCTGCCAGCATCACGATCATGTGACCGGCCAGCATCGTTGCCATCAAACGCAGCGAGTGCGTCAGCGGGCGAACGATGAAGTTAGAAATGATTTCCAACGGAATCATCAGTGGCATGATCCAGCCCGGAACACCGGACGGGACGACGGCCAACTTGAAGTAGCGGATACCGTGGTTCTTCAGGCCTACAGCAATCCAGGTGCCGTAGATGATGATAGCCATCGCGTATGCAGAACCAGCGTGTGAGAACGATGGAAGCTGCAGGAACGGAATCGCGCCGAAGAGGTTGTTCAGCAGTACGAAGAAGAAGGTCGCGAACAGCAGAGGAATCCAAGGACGGAAGTTCTTCTCGCCGATGATGTCGCGGCCAATTCCGTTACGTACAAACGCGTAACCGGACTCAGCGATGTACTGCATCTTGCCTGGAACCAGCTTCGGGTTCTTGATGGCCACGGTGAAGAACCAAGAGATAAGCACGATCGACAAAACGATCATGAGCATCTGCTTGCCGAAACCCGTGCCGTACTCAGCCATCCACGGGAAAAGATCCGGGAGGTGGGTATCGGAAACGGATGGCGGTACGAAGCCGCCTTCTTCTGAGGCCATTGGGAGCGCAAACGCGAACAACGCGCTGTCCTCTCTGCAGTAACGGTCACGGGCAAAAGGCGGTGACTGGCGGTAACTGCCTCTCACCGTGTGAAGAAAAGATCAAACGGGGATCCCATCATGGCCCATGCCAGAAGCATCAACCCTGATGAAGGTCCATCTGCGGGTTACCCCGCGGATGCATATTGCGTATTCCGCCCGCAGTTGAGCGGACGGCCAAAAATGACCCGAAGTAAGCTTATCAAACTCACAGCACCCCACCGACACAAAGTCGCGCGGAATACTCTATTCCTCGTTGTAGATAGCCAGGCGCGCCTTCATGAAAGCACGCACCTCGCCAACCTGCCAGGCAACAAGGGAGATAGCTGCTGCAAGAACGAATCCCTGGCGATTAACCCAATCGGGCAACCCCAGGTTCAACAACACGAAGGCGATGCCAAAAACCTTGATGACAAAGACACCCAAGAACGCGGGCATGGCCCACGAGTGGCGAATTCGCCCTGCAGCTTCGGCAATGAGAATGCCAATCGCGAAAAAGCCAATCACAATCCCGGCAGCCAGCGCGCCAGAAAGCGCGTAGCGAAGATCGGCAACCAACCATGAAATCAGGAAAAATATGGCGGTAGCGATCAGCGAATACACCAGTGACAAGCCAAGAATCGGCAACCAGATGGATTTCGGGGCTGACGAAGCACTGACGCGGGCAGAACCAGAATTCACGTCCGCAACCTTTCTTCGTCAACACCGAGGAACCATCGTGCACCCATCGATGCTGATGAAACTTGAAACTTCCACCTATTCCCTAAAGAACAGATGAAAGAAGATCCAGATTGAATTCTACACGAGATAGAAACAGATTGCTTGTGCGTTACCCTGCTATTTGATCGGGCTAGGCTTTGCCCATGCGCTTGCGTAAGGCCTCGACCCGCTTGATCACCAGGGGGCGCCACGTTGCAACCGCTGCCACTAGGAACAACAGCAAGGCCATCGGGACCACCAGAATGACCGGGATGAAGGCGATGGAAACCACTGAGACGGCAATCACGGCGGCCCACAGGTAGAGCAGAACTACCGATTGGCGCACCGAGTGGCCCTGGGCCAGCATCCGGTGGTGGATGTGCTTGGCGTCCGGGGAAAAGGGTGAGCGTTTGTTGGCTAGCCGGCGGAAGACCGAGAGTACAAGGTCCAGTACTGGTAGGAAGACGATCACCATCGGCAGCAGCATCGGCATGTAGGCCGGGATGTTGCGGAAGCGCCGGGCCTCCAGGCCCTGCACATCACCGGTCACCGCCACCGCGGCCACCGAGAGGATCATGCCGATGGCGAGAACGCCGGTCTCCCCCATGAAGATATTCGCCGGGTTGAAGTTGTGCGGCAAGAAGCCCAGGCAGGCACCGAGCAGCAAGGCGCAGAGCAAGGCCCCGATGTTCGCGTAGTCATCGGCGCTCACGTGCGTGGCCAGTACATAGGAGTACACGAAGAAGGTCGCCGCGCCAATGGCGGCCAGGCCCGCGGCCAAGCCATCCAATCCATCGGAGAAGTTGATCGCGTTCATGGTCAGCACGATCAGGAAAATGGTCACTGAAATCTGCATCCATTGCTCATCGATCTGCCACGAACCCACGGGCAGGGACTGGATGACGATTCCGTTGGTGGCGACCAGCCAGCCGATCAGGATCTGGCCGGCGAGCTTCAGCCACCACTTCAGGTCGAACATGTCATCGGCCAGGCCCATGAGCACGATGACGCCCAGGGCGTAGGCGATTCCGCGGATGGCGTCGTCATTGCCGAAGACCCCGCGGAAGAAGTGGAAGTTGCTGGCCAGCCATAGCCCTGCGGCGAAAGCGGCGATAATCGCCAGGCCGCCGAACTTCACGATCGGTTTTTCGTGCTGGTCGCGTTCGCGCACCAGCTGGTTGCCGGTGAAACGGTGGCCAAGGGTGCGGATGATCGGGGTGAGCAGGAACGAAACCGTAAAGCTGAATGCTATGAGCAGTACGTATGTTCTCATGCGCCGGTTTCCGGTGCGTCCTGTCCCAAATCGAGAAGGCCAGGGACGACCACGCGCAATTCCTCAATGGAAATCGCGCCCGAGCGAACCACCCGCAGGTTCTGGCCGGTGCAATCGATGATGGTCGATGGCAGGACCTCTTCCCCGGCCTCGCCGCGCGGGCCGCCGTCGAGGTAGACATCCACCGACTCCCCGAGCTGAGCGAAAGCCTGCTCGACATCCAGCGCCGCCGCGTTGCCGGTGCGGTTGGCCGAGGACACGGCCAACGGGCCGGTCTGGCCCAGGAGTTCCAGGGCGGTGTCGTCGTTGGGCACGCGCAGCGCCACGGTGCCGCGGGTCTCCCCCAGATCCCAGGTCAGCGAAGGCTGGGCCTGCAGGATCAGGGTCAGTCCGCCTGGCCAGAACGCTTCGGCCAGCTTGCGCGCGGCCTCGGGGATGTCCCTGGCCAATCCGTCCATGGTGGAACTCTGGGCGATCAGCACTGGCGGGGGCATGGTGCGGTTGCGGCCTTTGGCGGCCAGCAGCATCGCCACGCCCTGGGCGCTGAATGCATCGGCGCCGATCCCGTAGACGGTATCTGTAGGCAAGACGATGCAGCGCTTGTCCGCCAGCGCGGCCTTGGCTGCGGCGATGCCTTCAGCGTGTTCCTGCTCGTTGCTTACCGAAAATGTTGTGCTCACGGGATCATTCTTTCATGCACTGGGTGTGGTTTGGTTATTGCGGCGCGTAGCCGGATGTGGCGCGGGCGCGCCCGGTCAAATCTTCATGGCCAGCTACCTGCGTGAATCCGGCCGCGCGCAGCATGGCTGCCGCGGTTTCGTGCTGCACTTCGGCGTGTTCCATCACGTAGTAGCCGCCGGGACGCAAGAGCTTCATGGCTTGGGCGGTAATGGCTCGCGGAATGTCCAGTCCGTCCTCCCCGAGCCCGTACAACGCCATTTCCGGGTCGTGCTCGCGCACTTCCACTTCGCGCGGCACCGCGTTGGGCGGAATATACGGCGGATTGGAGATCACCAGGTCCATGGTGCCTTCCAGCTCCCCGGGAACTTGCGTGGCATCCTGGTGCAGCACGGTGACCCGGTGCGGCTCGCAGTTGGCCCGGGTGTAGCCGATGGCATCCTCCGAGAGCTCCACGGCCCAGACGCTGGCTGCTGGCACTTCGCTGGCCACGGACGCTGCAATGGCGCCGGAGCCTGAGCACAAATCAATGCACCGCGGGGTGCCGATGCCTTGGCCGGCCAGGAAATCAAGGCCGAGCTGCACCACGGTTTCGGTTTCCGGGCGCGGGGTGAATACTCCCGGTCCCACCTTCAGCTCCAGGTAGCGGAAGTACGCCACGCCAGTCAGGTGCTGCAGCGGGATGCGGGTGCGCCGGGCGGCCACCAGGGCGGTGAATTGCTCCCGGGATCCAGGGTCGAGGCCCTCGCCACGCAGTTCGCGCAGCTTCAGTTCCGAGCGGTCGATGCCCAGCACGTGGCACAGCAGCAGGTCGACGTCGACGCCGGGGCTTGGCACCCCGGCGTCGGCCAGCGCCGCAATCGCCTGGCGGCGTACGGCAGTGAGTTCTTCCAAGGCGTCGTTACTCGCCCAGCGCTGCCAAGCGCTCTTCCTCGTCCATCTGGATGCAGGATTCAACCACCGGCTGCAGGTCCCCGTCCATCACGGCGTCAAGGTTGTAGGCCTTGTAGCCGGTGCGGTGGTCGGCAATGCGGTTTTCCGGGTAGTTGTAGGTGCGGATGCGCTCGGAGCGGTCCATGGTGCGGATCTGGCTTGCACGCTGGGCCGAGTTCTCCTTGTCGATGATCTCCTGCTGGTGGGCCAGCAGGCGCGAACGCAGCACGCGCATCGCGGCTTCGCGGTTCTGGATCTGCGACTTCTCGTTCTGCATGGCCACCACGATGCCGGTGGGCAGGTGGGTAATGCGCACCGCGGAGTCGGTGGTGTTCACCGACTGGCCGCCGGGGCCCGAGGAACGGTAGACATCGATCTTCAGGTCGTTCTGGTGGATGTCGACTTCTTCGGGCTCGTCCACCTCGGGCAGGACCAGCACGCCGGCAGCCGAGGTGTGGATGCGGCCCTGGGATTCGGTGACCGGCACGCGCTGCACGCGGTGCACGCCGCCTTCGAACTTCAGCTGGGCGTAGACGCCTTCGGCCGGGTCATTCGATTTGCCCTTGATGGCAACCTGGGCGTCCTTGTAGCCGCCGAGGTCGGACTCGTTGAAGGAGATCATCTCCACCTTCCAGCCCTTGTGCTCGGCGAAACGGGTGTACATGCGCAGCAGGTCGGCTGCGAACAGCGCTGCTTCGTCGCCGCCCTCGCCGCCCTTGACTTCGAGGATCACGTCGCGGCCGTCGTTCTCGTCGCGCGGGATCAGCAGGCGGCGCAGCTTCTCCTCGAGCTCTGGTAGGGCGGCGGTGAGGGTTTCCACCTCTTCTGCGAAGTCCGGATCCTCGTCAGCCATTTCCTTGGCTGCTTCCAGGTCCTCGGTGGCGGCGTGCCACTTGTTGTAGGCCTCGACGATGCCGTTCAGCTGTGCCGAGCGGCGGCCGAGCTTGCGGGCCAGCGCCTGGTCGGCGTACACCGCTGGATCCGAGAGCTGCGCCTGGATTGCGGCATGCTCTTCTAGTAGCGACTTGACGGACTCGAACATGGTGGGTGTGCTTCCTTGTTGGCGTTTTCCGCGCAGTGCCGCCGGCTATTGCGGCTGGGGCACTGCTGGAATTCAATTCTAAACGCTGCGCCGGCCGGGGCCGGCGTGCGAGGTGTCACTACGCGCCGATGGCGTCCAGCCAGCTGCCGGTGCGGCAAGCTGGCTGGACGCCATGGCGGTGGGTGGTGCTAATCCTTGTTTGGAGTGGTCTTGTTGACCAGCATCAAGAATTCCGCGTTCGATCCGGTTTCGCGGATCTTCCCGGTGAGCACTTCCAGTGCCTGCTGCGGATCGATGCCCGAGAGCATGCGGCGCAGGCGCCACATGATGCGCACCTCTTCGGCACTCATCAGCTGCTCTTCGCGGCGGGTCGAGGAAGCGTTGACATCCACTGCCGGGAAGATGCGCTTCTCGGCCAGCTGGCGCGAAAGGCGCAGCTCCATGTTGCCGGTGCCCTTGAATTCCTCGAAGATGACCTCGTCCATCTTGGAACCGGTCTCCACCAGGGCGGTAGCCAGGATGGTCAGCGAGCCGCCATTCTCGATGTTGCGGGCTGCACCGAAGAAGCGCTTCGGCGGGTACAGCGCTGCCGAGTCGACGCCGCCGGAGAGGATGCGGCCCGAGGCCGGAGCGGCCAGGTTGTAGGCACGGCCCAGGCGGGTCATCGAGTCCAGCAGGACCACGACATCCATGCCCATTTCCACCAGGCGCTTGGCGCGCTCGATGGCCAGCTCGGCCACGGTGGTGTGGTCATCGGCCGGGCGGTCGAAGGTCGAGGCGATGACCTCGCCCTTCACGGTGCGCTGCATGTCGGTGACTTCTTCGGGACGCTCATCAACGAGCACCATCATCAGGTGCACTTCCGGGTTGTTGATGGTGATCGCGTTGGCAATGGCCTGCAGGATCAAGGTCTTGCCGGCCTTCGGAGGCGAAACGATCAGGCCGCGCTGGCCCTTGCCGATTGGCGCGACCAGGTCGATGACGCGCGGGCCGACCAGCTTCGGATCGGTTTCCAGGCGCAGGCGCTCGGTCGGGTACAGCGGGACGAGCTTGTTGAACTCGACGCGTTCGCGGTTGTCCTCTGGCTTCTTGCCGTTGACCGAAGTCAGCTGCACCAGGGCGTTGAACTTCTGGCGGGGGTTCGGGGTCTCGCCCTCGCGTGGCTGGCGGATCGCGCCAACGATGGCGTCGCCCTTGCGCAGGTTGTACTTCTTGACCTGGCCCAGGGTGACGTAGACGTCGTTCGGGCCGGGCAGGTAGCCGGAGGTGCGCACGAAGGCGTAGTTCTCCAGCACGTCCAGGATGCCGGCGATCGGCAATACGACGTCGTCCTCGCTCAGCTGCGGCTCGTCGTCATCACGGCGGTTGCGGCGGTTGCGGTTGTTGCGATCGTTGCGGTCGTTGTTGCGATCGTTGCGATCATTGTTGCGCTCGCGGCGGTTGCTGCGGTCATTGCGATCGTTGCGATCATTGTTGCGCTCACGGCGCTCGCGGCGGTCATTGCGGTCGCCACGCTCGGAACGGTCCTCGATGTTCTCCGAGTCGTTCGAGTCGTTGTTGCGCTCGTTGCGATCATTGCGATCGTTGTTGCGCTCAGCACGATCGTTGTTGCGCTCATTGCGGTCGTTGTTGCGCTCGTTGCGGTCGTTGTTGCGCTCGTTGCGGCGGTTGTTGCGCTCGCGGCGCTCTTCGCGGCGGTCGGTGCGCTCTTCAGCGTTCTCCGACTCGGCAACTTCGGTGCGCTCGGTGCGCTCGGTGTTGCGATCGCGGCGGTTGCCACGCTCACGGCGGTTGCCGCGCTCGCGGCGCTCTTCGCGTGCTTCGCCGTTGCTCTCGGCGTTCTCCGCCGGTGCCTCGGCCTGCTCGGCTGCCTGCTCTGCTGGCTGGTCAACCGGCTTGTTGTTCCGCGAGTTGCGGCGCTGGCGTGGAGCCTTGGACTCCTCGGCTGCTGCCTGGTTCTCGGCTGGAGCCTCAGTAGCGGCTTCGTTGGCTTCGGCAGGAGCCGCAACCTTGCCCGAGTCGGTCACACGGCGCGAGGTGCGGCGTGCGCGAGCTGGCTTTTCAGCCGGAGCTTCAGCAGCCGCGCCGGCCTCTGGTGCGCTCTCGGTCTCAGCCTGCGCCTGGGCCGCGGCCTTTGGCGCACGACGTGCACGGGTCTTGGTTTCCTTGGCCTGCTCAGCTGGAGCTTCAGCCTTCGCTGCGGGAGCTTCGGTCTTGGCAGACTTCGCTTCCTGTGCGGCCTTGGCGTCCTTGGCGGCAACGGAGCCACCGCGCTGGTGGTCGCCGATGGCCTTGACCAGATCAGCCTTGCGCATCCGCGAACCGCCGGTGATACCCAGCTGCGAAGCCAACTGCTGGAGCTGGGTCATTTTCAAAGAGGCCAGTCCGGCGCTCTTGTTTTCGGAAGTCTTGGTGTCCACGCCTTCGTTGAGGCTCGTGGTTTCGGTCACGAAAGTTCCTTCTGACTCGTAGGATGGGCCGCTTCAAGGCAGGCCCACTATGCCGTAAATGATGTTCAGCAGCCGAAGATTTCGTGGCTACTTCACTTTCTCCCCGCAAGATGGCCCAGAATTCGAGGCAAAACTGCAGTGGATTAGAGAGACTGACATCTCCTAGGCACGATGACGTACCTGAATGCGGGATATCAAAGTTGCTGCGAACTGCAGGAAGATCCGGGACGGCTGGACGGATGAAATGGGGTTCGAGAACCGAATTTATCCGCATCAACACTGGCCACAAAGGATTCGGACCGGGCTACTGCCCAGCTATCCGGCCTGCCATGGTGTTACAGCACTTCTACTGTAACACCGTTGGCGGCCAGCTTGGGAACTTCAGCACGCCATGACACTGGAGATCCTGCAGAGAATTCATCGATGGCCGCTTGCACGGCAGCGACCTGTTCATCGCAGGCCACCAGGGTCAACACGGTCGGTCCGGCACCGGAAACCACTGCGGCCAGTCCTGCGCCGCGCAGCTTGGCAATCAGCGCCGCGCTTTCGGGCATGGCCGCGGCGCGATAGTCCTGGTGCAGGTAGTCCTTGGTGCCGCCCAGCAGCTGGCGCGGATCGTTGCTCAGCGCATGGATCAGCAGCGCGGCGCTCGCGCTGTTCGCCGCGGCTACCGCGTGGTCGACCTGTGCAGGCAGCGCGCCGCGCGCGACCTCGGTGGACAAGCCGTTGGACGGGATCGCCAGCACTGCGCGCAGGTCCGGGTGCAGGGGCACCTGCACCGAGCTGAAGCTGCCGGCGGCATCGGTGGCAGAGATGCTCAGCCCGCCAAAGACCGCCGGAGCCACATTGTCCGGGTGCCCTTCCCACGCTGCAGCCGCCTGGAAGATCCGCTCGGTCCCGCCACGAGCTGGGGCTGGAAGCAGCGCATCGGCGGCGGCGTAGGCCGCGACAATCGCCGCGGCCGAGGATCCCATGCCGCGCGCGTGCGGGATGTTGTTGTGCGCGACCAGCTGGACGCCAACCGGTTCAAAACCGGCGTCTTTCCAGTAGCGGTGCATTTCCTTGATGATCAGATGCGACTCATCGCGTGGCAGCTCCTGCGCCCCATCGCCGAAAATCTCGACACTGCTGGACCGCGCGGTGCGCACTTCGAGGCGGTCGCGGTATTCCAGGGCCAGGCCCAGCGAATCGAAGCCAGGACCGAGGTTGGCTGAGGTGGCCGGCGGGGAAACGATCAACTTCTGGCCCAGGGCGATCTGCTGCGTCATGGTTCCTTCAAGAATTCGGTGCGATAGGTATCAGGTGCGCAACGGCCCGCCGCGATTGGCTCCCCCGGTCCGGGAGAGCCAATGACGCGGCGGGCCGTCGTGCTGCCGGCGGCTGGCCGGCGAAAAGCTGCTAGGCCAGGCCCAGCGCGCCGGCGACCTCGACCACGTCGAAGGCCACCTTCTTCGGCGCAACTTCCGAGCCGTCGGCCTGCTTCAGGGCCCAGTCCGGGTCCTTCAGGCCGTGGCCGGTCACGGTGATCACGATCTTCTTGCCGGTCGGCGCAGTGCCGGCGGCGTGGTGCTTGAGCAGGCCGGCCACGCCGGCTGCCGAAGCTGGCTCCACGAAGACGCCTTCGCGGCTGGAAAGCCAGCGATGGGCTTCGAGGATCTGCTCGTCGGTGACCGAGTCGATCTGCCCGCCGGACTCGTCGCGGGCGGCTTCGGCCTGTTCCCAGGATGCCGGATTGCCGATGCGGATGGCGGTGGCGATGGTATCCGGTTCGGTGATCGGGTGGCCGGCCACGATCGGGGCGGCCCCGGCGGCCTGGAAGCCCCACATGACCGGGTTCTTGGTGGACACCGGCTGCAGTTCCTTGCCGGCTTCGTTGGTCCACTTGGAGGAATACTCCTTGTACCCCTTCCAGTACGCGGTGATGTTCCCCGCGTTGCCTACCGGCAGCAGGTGGTAATCCGGGGCGTCGCCCAGGAAGTCGACGACCTCGAAGGCGCCGGTCTTCTGGCCCTGGATGCGGGCCGGGTTCACCGAATTCACCAGGAACACCGGGTAGTTCTCGCTGAGCTTGCGCGCCACTTCCAGGCAGTTATCGAAGTTGCCGTCGATCTGGATGATGTCCGCACCGTGGGCGATCGCCTGGGACATCTTGCCCATGGAGATCTTGCCATCGGGCACCAGCACCGCGCACTTCAGCCCTGCCTGGGTAGCGTAGGCGGCGGCCGAAGCGGAGGTGTTGCCGGTGGAGGCGCACACCACGGCCTTGGCGCCGGCAGCCACCGCGGCGGTCATCGCCATGGTCATGCCGCGGTCCTTGAAGGAACCGGTCGGGTTCATGCCCTCGACCTTCAGGTACACCTCGTTGCCGGTCTGCGCCGACAGCGCCGGGGCGTAGACCAGCGGGGTGCCGCCCTCGCCCAGGGTGATGACCTTGGTGTTTTCGTCTACTGGCAGGCGATCGGCATATTCGCGGATCACTCCGCGCCACTGGTGAGCCACGTTAGTTTCCTTCAACTCGCATAACGGATAGAACAGAGTGCACCGCGTCCAGCGCGGTCAGCGCCTCGACGGTGCTGGCCAGGGCCGCTTCGGTGCCCTGGTGGGTCAGGATGCGCAGCTGCGCGCCCGCTTCGGCGTCCACCTGCTGGCTCATCGACTCGATGGAGACCCCGTGCTCGCCGAAGACGGTGGCGATGGCGGCCAGCACGCCGGACTGGTCCTTGACCGACAGGCCAATCCAGTAGCGGGTGTCGATGGCCTCGAAGTCCAGCATCCGTGGCGCCTGGTTAACCGAGCCGTTGGGCAGCGGGGCTCCGGCAGCGATCTGGCGGGCCACGGCAACGACGTCGCCCATGACCGCCGACGCGGTCGGGTTGCCACCGGCTCCAGCCCCGTAGAACATCAGGTCGCCGGCGTTCTGCGCTTCGACGAACACGGCGTTGAACGCGCCATGCACGGTAGCCAGCGGGTGGCTGCGGCGCACCAGGGCCGGGTAGACGCGCACCGAAATCCCGGCTTCGGCCTGCTCGGCGATGGCCAGCAGCTTGATCACGTAGCCGGCGGCGGCCGCGGCCGCGACATCGGCGGCGCTGACTTCGGTGATGCCCTGGGTCCAGACCTGGTCCGAGGACACGGTGGTGTGGAAGGCCAGCGAGGCCAGGATCGCGGCCTTCGCGGCGGCATCGTGCCCGCCCACGTCGGCGGTTGGATCGGCTTCCGCATAGCCCAGCGCCTGGGCTTCGGCCAGCACGTCGTCGAACGCGGCACCGGTGGTGTCCATGGCGTCGAGGATGAAGTTGGTGGTGCCGTTGACGATGCCCATCACCTTGGTGATGTGGTCCCCGGCCAGCGAGTCCGCAATCGGGCGCAGGATCGGGATGGCCCCGGCCACCGCGGCCTCGTAGCGCAGCTGGGCGCCGTTGTCGGCAGCGATCGCGTTCAGTTCGGCGCCCTTGAGCGCAATCAGCGCCTTGTTGCCGGTGATGACGCTGGCACCCTTGGCAAGGGCGGCGGCGATGTATTCGCCGGCCGGCTCCATGCCGCCGAGCAGTTCGATGACCACATCGGCCTGGGCGATCAGCCCGTGGGCGTCGGTGGTGAAAAGCTCCTGGGGCAGCACTGCATCGCGCTTGGCATCCGGGTTGCGCACGGCAATGCCGATCAGCTGCAGGCCGGCGCCGGAGCGGGCAGCCAGTTCGTTTGCATCTTCCAGCAGGATCCGGGCCACTTGGGCTCCGACGGTGCCGCAACCCAGCAGGGCTACCTTCAGGTTCTTTTCGCCGCTCAATTAAACTCCCATGTCACGGGCCAACAAGTCTGTTTCCGTTTCCCTGCGCACGATCAGACGGGCTTGGCCATCGCGTACCGCTACCACCGCGGGGCGGGTGAGGTAGTTGTAGTTGCTCGACAGCGCCCAGCAGTAGGCGCCGGTGGCCGGAACGGCGATCAAATCGCCGGCCGCCACGTCATCGGGCAGGTAAACGTCCTTCACGACTATGTCACCTGACTCGCAATGTTTCCCAACTACACGAGAAATAATTGCGTCGTTTTGCGTCATACGGCTAGCCAGCACGGCGGTATATTGCGCGTCGTAGAGCACCGGGCGCGGGTTGTCGCTCATCCCGCCGTCCACTGAAATGTAGCGGCGCGGGTGCAGCGCCCCTGAGCCGTCTTCCACCTGGACGTCCTTGCGCACGCCAGCCTCGTAGAGGGTGAAGGTGCTCGGGCCGGCGATGGCGCGGCCCGGCTCGATGGAAATGCGCGGGCATTCCAGCTCGAGTTCGGCGCAGGTCGCCGAGACCACTTCGGCCATCTGCCCGGCCAGCTTGGCCGGGGTGGAGGGGTGGTCCTCGGAGGTGTAGGCAATGCCGTAGCCGCCGCCCAGATCCAGCTCGGGCAGGGAAACACCATGGATCGAGCGGATCTTGGCCAGCAGGCCGAGCATGGTGCGGGCGACCATTGCGAAGCCCTCGGCCTCGAAGATCTGCGAACCGATGTGGGCGTGCAGGCCCAGCAGGTTGATGTTCTGCGCCTCGATCGCCTGGGCGACCGCACGCAGCGCAGGAGAAGTGCCGGAGGCATCGTCCAGGATGGACAGCCCGAACTTCTGGTCCTCGTGCGCGGTGGCGATGGCCTCATGGGTGGAGGCGTGCACGCCGGGGGTAATGCGCAGCATGACCTGCGCGCTCTGGCCCATGGCGTCGGCGATCGAAATCACCCGGTCAAGCTCGTCCAGCGAGTCGATGACCAGGCGCCCGACGCCCATTTCGATGGCGCGGGTGATCTCGGCTGCCGACTTGTTGTTCCCGTGCAGCGAGAGGTTGGCAGCGGGCACCTTGGCGGCGTTGGCCACGGCCAGTTCGCCCCCGGAGCAGGTATCCAGGCGCAGGCCCTCGTCGGTCACCCAGCGGGCCACCTCGGTGCACAAGAATGCCTTGCCGGCGTAGTAGACGTCGACTCCCCCGCACAGCTGCCTGAACGCGTCGTCGAAGGCGGTCTTGAAACCCCGGGCGCGGGCGCGGAAGTCGTTCTCATCGAGCACGAACAGCGGGGTGCCGAACTCGGCGGCCAGCTGGGAGACGGGAAGGCCCTGGATGGACAGTTCGCCGCCAGCCTCGCGGGAAACCCCCGAAGCCCACTCGATCTGTCGAAGTGCGTTGATGTTTTCCGGGAATTGCAGCCATTGCGGGGCTAGCGGCGATACGGCCATAAGGTCTTACATCCTCTCTGGGGCGGAAACGCCCAGCAGTTCCAATCCATTTGCCAAAACGGTGGTGGCGGCGTCGTTCAGCCACAGCCGGGTGCCGTGCACCGGCGCGACCGCTTCGCCTTCGCCCACCGGGGTGATGCGGGTTGCGGCGTACCACGAGTGGTAGGCGCCGGCGACCTGCTCCAGGTAACGGGCAATGCGGTGCGGTTCGCGGAATTCCGCGGCACCGGCAACCACCGACGGGAACTGGCCGAGCACGGCCAGCAGCTCGTTTTCGGTCGGGTCGGTCAGCAGCGCGGCATCGAAGCCGTCACGGGTCACGCCCTTGGCGGCGGCATTGCGGGCCGCGGCGCACGAACGGGCATGGGCGTACTGGACGTAGAACACCGGGTTGTCATTGGTGTTCTTCTTCAGCTGCTCGGGGTCCAGCGCGATCGGCGAATCAGCCGGGAAACGGGCCAGCGAGTAGCGCAGCGCGTCGGCGCCGATCCAGTTAATCAAATCGCGCAGCTCGATGATGTTGCCCGCGCGCTTGGACAGCTTGGCTCCGTTGACGGAGATCAGCTGGCCGATCAGCACCTCGATGTTCTTGTCCTTGTCATCTCCCGCGCAGGCGGCGATCGCCTTCAGGCGGTTGACGTAGCCGTGATGGTCGGCGCCCAGCAGGTAGATCTTCTCTTCGAAGCCGCGGTCCTTCTTGGACAGGTAGTAGGCGGCATCGGCGGCGAAGTAGGTCGGCTCGCCGTTGGCGCGGATCAGCACGCGGTCCTTGTCATCGCCGAAGTCGGTAGTGCGCAGCCAAACCGCGCCCTCCAGATCGAAGATGTGGCCCTGTTCGCGCAGGCGGGCCACGGCGTCAGCCACCGCACCGCCCTCATGCAAGGTGGTTTCGGAGAAGAACACGTCGAAGCTGACGCCGAAGTCGGCCAGGGTGGACTTGATGTCTTCGAGCTGCGCCTTGTAGGCGGCGTCGCGCAGGGCAGGAATTGCTTCTGCTTCGTCCAGCTCGCGCAGCTGCGGGGCTTGGGCCAGGACGGCGTCGCCCAGTTCCTTGATGTATTCGCCCGGGTAGCCGCCCTCTGGCACTGGCAGGCCGTGGATGCGGTTGTACACCGAACGGGCGAAGACGTTCATCTGGTTGCCGGCATCGTTGATGTAGTACTCGCTGGTCACCGAAGCGCCCGAAGCGCGCAGCACGCGGGAGATGGCATCTCCCAGCGCGGCCCAGCGGGTGTGGCCGATGTGCAGCGGGCCGGTGGGGTTCGCGGAAACGAATTCCATGTTGACCACGTGGCCGGCCAGGGCCTCGTTGCTGCCGTAGGCGGAACCCGCCTCGACGATGGTGCGGGCCAGCTCGCCGGCAGCGCCGGCTTCGAGGGTGATGTTCAGGAAGCCGGGACCTGCGATGTCCACGGCGCCGACTCCTGGGACCGAAGCAAGTCGGGTGGCCAGGATCTGGGCGAAGTCGCGCGGGGCCATGCCGGCCTTCTTGCCCAGCTGCAGCGCGATGTTGGTTGCCCAGTCGCCGTGTTCACGGCTTTTCGGGCGGTCCACGCGTACGGTCTCTGGCACCTCGACGGAGATTTCGCCGGCGGCTACGGCTTCGGTGAGGCATGCGGATATTGCTGCGGAGAGTTCTTCAGGAGTCACCGTTCAAGAATACCGGCAATTGCCGTGCTTCTTCAGCATTCATGACTTGCATCGACTGTGAGACTGGCCCGACCCGGTGACTTTTGCAACACATGCGTGCCAAGGTGCTGGAATTGCGCAGATCAAGTGACGACCTGATAGTATTTTTCCTGTTGCCCAGCAACACGCCTCTGTAGCTCAGTGGATAGAGCGTCTGCCTCCGGAGCAGAAGGCCGAAGGTTCGATTCCTTTCAGGGGCACCACCTAAATTGCAGGTCCTGGTTACCAGGGCCTGCTTTTTTTCGCTCTTCTTCTCACGCCGCAGCTCGCGCGAGGCCGCGAACAATCTCCTGTCAGCATTTTCTGGCAGCTTCCCCGTCGCCACAACCTTTAGCTTCGGCTAGGCCCTAAACTCGGATAAACCAACAAGCGCTTAAGGGCACCATGAAAAAAACCATTCTCATTACCGGAGCCAGCGACGGGATCGGGGCCGCATCGGCCCGAGAACTGTCACGACAGGGGCACCAGATTGTCGTTGTCGGTCGGTCGCAAACCAAAACCCAGGCCATCGCCCATGAGCTAGGCGCCAGCTATTTCGTGGCAGACTTCAGCCAGCTCGCACAGGTACGCGGCCTGGCCACGCAGTTGCTCCAGAAGTATCCCCGAATTGATGTGCTGGCTAATAATGCCGGCGGGATCAAGGCAGAGCGCGAACTGACCGTGGATGGATTCGAAAAGACTTTCCAAGTCAATCATCTAGCGCCCTTCCTGCTCACGAATCTGTTGTTGCAACGACTAATCGATTCGGGTGCCACGGTCATTCAGACCGCCAGCATGGCTGCGCGTCTCATGGCCAAATTCGACATTGCGGACCTACAGGGCGAAAACAGCTACTCACCGAGGGCCGCCTACGGCAATGCAAAGTTGGCGAACATTCTGTTCACCTCGGAATTACAGCGGCGCTTTGGCGGTTCCGGGATTAACGCCGTGGCGTTCCACCCCGGGATCGTTGGCACCAGTTTCGCCTCGGACTCCAAGGGGTTATTGAAGTTCCTTTACCACGGTCCGCTTAGGCGCTTCTTCACGGTCGACTCGACCAAGGGTACCGACCAGCTCGTCTGGCTTGCGGAGGCGAAGCCTGGCGTGCAATTCGAACCGGGCGCCTACTACGAGTCGGGAAAGATCGCATCGAAGGTCAACCCGCTGATCCATGATGAGGTACTAGCGAAGCAACTCTGGGACCGCTCGGCGACCTTGCTTCAAATCCAGAACTGCACATAGGGGATCTCGGAGTCGACCCGACCGGCCTATTCGGGAACTACTGCCGGCATGGACCGGGCTCGTCACCAATCCGAGATGGCGATACCCGCATCAAATTGCCCGCGGCCGCTAACTGCCCACCGCTTGATGGAAAGAGCGATACTCCATCCACTCGACACTGAATTCGCATCGCTGCCATTCAAGAGTTCCTCGGCAAACTACCCGAGCGAAAACGCGGGAAATCGAAGTACTCTCATGAACTCTTGATTTTATCCCGCTAAAAGATAATCTTGACACATGACGAAACGTCTCTTTGGAATCATTTCACTTGCTTCTGTGATTGCTTTGGCACTGTCTTCATGCAGCCCTTCGACTTCCCCTGAGACAGCGCTTGGAGAGATTCCTTCGTCAGATACGTCGGGCAGCACCTCGGAATCGCCAGATCCCCTAAAGAAGCATGCCGAATTCCTCGCCCAGAGCGAAGACTCCTTCAAGATTCTCAATGAAACTCATTCCGTGGGCTCGACCACTCTGCGCCTCGGGGATCTTCCCGGAGGATTTGATTCAGTTGGCTTCATAATTTCATGTGATGCAACGTCCCCTTGGGAGATTATCCTGCTAGGTGGATCAAAAACCGGTGCGAGTGGTTGCGATTCGAATTCAGAAATATATACGAGCCTTTCTACCCCGGCACATCAAATCAACACCAATGAGGTACAGCTCGAATTCAAAGTGCCGGTGGGAGTCTGGGTCACTGTTTATGCCACGAATGAAGAATAAACAGGCGTTTCCGATGTTTCATTTGGACACTAGGCGAAAAGCCTAAAGACATCGCGCGGCAGCTGACTGTCCGCGCTAATGATTCGGCGAAAGCCTAACCGGCATTGCCGAGAGGGAACCAAAGCTCCACTTAGAGCAATAGCCGGGGAAATTTCGCTTTGTATCGCGCTTACGAGATACCCGGATGCCAAGAATCCTGAATCACTAGAATTGCAAAGCTTAGGGATCAACCGTGGATGACTGGGATGCCGGATGCTCGGGCGCAGCAGGATACAGTTCCTCCGGTAGCCCTATAGTGAATCCTTCCTCACGGATACTATGGCCACCGACCCACAGTGAGTGCCGAGCATACTGGTTACCGTCAGTCAGGTGAACGGATACTGCGCTTCCAAACTGCTCTCCAACCACGACCGACACATTTTCAGGTGTAATGCCGTGGTTCTCTAGAATCTGCCGAGTCTGGCTGACCATCTCGTCATCCAAGTTTCCTCCTGGAAATGGCGAAGTAACCCGGCAAACTCCAGTGCGATCGCCAGCATACGCAGCAACTACCAATTCCGTGCCCGCCTGCTCTAACGAGCTGACGGGTTTGCGGCCATCGCAGGTTTCATCGGAGTATTTCCCAGTCAAAGAGCAACCCGACAGCAATCCAGTGATGAGAGCCAGACCGACGACTCCTGTCGCTGCAGCTATGTACGCGCTACGGGTTCTCAATAGTCCACCATTCGTTTCGCAGAAGGTGTTAATCCTAGGCAGGTTTATAGCAATGCATCTTTAACTGCATGAATATTTCTCAAATTCATATTGAGTATCGAAGATCAGCTGCATGAGTAAACCCATTAATGCCACCTACGATGCCAGAGCTGCGGCCGCGCATGTCGCGCTCTCTCATGAGCTAGCAGTTGAAACGGCAGAAATCGAGTCTTCTAGCATGCCGTACCTCGTGAACTAGGATCTTGACAGCGCAGGCAGGCCGACAGGTGTAGAACTGATCCATCCTGCTGGTCACTGCCCCAGCCATGTCCAGTCTGCTTATCGCCAGCAATGCACGTGCCGAGGGGGCTCTATCGCCGTTGCGGGTACCAATGGACAGGACAGCAAGTCATCGACCGGAGCTCGGGACGCGTCGAGCACCGCCTGCGCAAACCGCTGCCTTAAACCCGACAGGCCCCGCACCCATCGGGTGCGGAGCCTGCACGGATACTGGCCAGCTGCTACTGCAGCATGGTCTTGTCATCGAGCTGTGCGCCCTTGATCTTGCTGAATTCCTCCAGCAGGCCCTTGACGGTCATATTGGACTTCTCTTCCTGGTCCAGGTCCAGGATGATCTGCCCATCGTGCATCATGATCAGCCGGGTGCCCAGCTGCAAGGCCTGTTCCATATTGTGCGTCACCATCAACGTGGTCAACTGGTGGCGTTCGACAATTTCCTTGGTCAGGCGCGAGACCAGCGCGGCACGCTGCGGATCCAGGGCCGCGGTGTGCTCATCGAGCAGCAGGATCTTGGGCTTGGAGAATGTGGCCATCAGCAAGCTCAGCGCCTGGCGCTGGCCGCCCGAGAGCAGGCCCACCTTGGTCTTCAAGCGGCCTTCCAAACCGAGTTCCAAGCTCTTGAGCTCCTCGACGAACAGCTCGCGCCGCTTGGTGCCTACGCCCAGGCCCAGGCCGCGGAAACGGCCGCGGGCGTAGGCCAGAGCCATGTTCTCCTCGATGGACATGGTCGGCGCAGTGCCGGCCATCGGGTCCTGGAATACCCGGCCGATGTACTTGGCGCGGGTGTAGTCGGCCATCCTGGTGACGTTCTTCCCCGCGATGGACACCGAACCGGCATCGGGCTGCAGCTTGCCTGCAACCATATTCAGCACGGTGGACTTGCCGGCGCCGTTGGAGCCGATGACGGTGACGAATTCACCGTCCGACAGGTTCAGGTTGATGTTGCGCAGCGCCTTGCGCTCGTTGACAGTTCCCGGGAAGAACGTGCGCGACAGGTTCTTGATTTCAAGCATTGGTGCGAACCTCTTCCTTGGTTTCAACTGCTGCTGGGGTGCGCTTGAAGTTCTTGATGATCTTCTGGAAGCCCTTCCACTTCGGCAGCAGCAGGGCGACGACGACGAGGACCGCGGAGATCAGCTTCATGTCGTTGACCTCCAGGCCTGCCGACAGGGCCATCTGGATCACCAGGCGGTAGATCACTGCGCCGAAGACCACCGCGATGGCGGCCAGCCAGATGTAGCGCTGGGTGAAGATCGCCTGGCCGACGATGACCGAGGCCAGGCCGATCAGGATCAGGCCGATGCCCATGCCGATATCGGCGAAGCCCTGGTACTGGGCGATGACCGCACCGGACAGCGCCACCAGGCCGTTGGACAGCGCCAGGCCCAGGATCTTCTGGTTGTCGGTGCTCACGCCGAAGGAACGGATCATTTCCTGGTTGTCGCCGGTGGCCCGCATGGCCATGCCCAGCTCGGTGTGCAGGAACCAGACGATCGCTGCCACGAAGACCAGGCAGACGGCAAAGAGGATGGCCACCGACGCCCATGAGCCGAGCAGGCCCGAGACGCGCATCGGGCTGATCAGGGTCTCCTCCCCCAGCAAGGGGGTGTTGGCCTTGCCCATGATGCGCAGGTTGATCGAGTACAGCGCGATCATGGTCAGGATGCCGGCGAGCAGGCCGTCGATCTTGCCCTTGGTATGCAGCAGGCCGGTAATGACACCGGCAACCATGCCGGCGAAGAAGGCCAGCACGGTGGCCAGCCAGGGATTCATCCCGTTCACGATGCCCACCGAGGCGACGGCGGCACCGGTGGTGAAGCTGCCGTCGACAGTCAGGTCGGGAAAGTCCAGGATACGGAAGGTCAGGTACACCCCGAGCGCCATGATGGCGTAAATCAGGCCGAGTTCAACCGCTGTGATCATGTGTGGATCCTTGAGTTGTAAGTTTTGCAGGTAATCACGACGAAAGGCGAGGCACCAGGTTATGCGCCTCGCCTTGCGTCGGTAAGTTGTTGCCGGGGCTTAGTAGACCTCTACGGCTTCGGACTTCATCTCGTCGGTGAATTCGATGCCTGCCTTCTTGGCGGCATCTTCATTCAGGTAGAGATCGACCTCGGAGATGGTCTCCACCGGCAGGGTTGCCGGCTCGGCCTCGCCCTTGAGCAGCTTCACGGCCATGGCAGCGGTCTGCGCGCCCAGCTTCTCGTAGTTGATGCCGTAGGTTGCGGTAGCACCGCGCTTGACGGACTCGCCGTCAGCCGAAATGACCGGCACGCCGTTCTTCTCGGCAACCTGCAGCAGGCCTTCCAGGGCAGAAACGACAGCGTTGTCAGTCGGAACGTAGTACGCGTCGACATCCAGCGAGCTGGCGGCCTGCTGGACTTCGCTGGACGCCGAGACAGCGGCTTCTTCAATGGTCAAGCCCAGGCCCTTGGCTGCTTCCTTGGCCATCTTCACCTGGACTGCGGAGTTGGCTTCACCCGAGGAGTAGACAATGCCGACCTTCTTGGCATCGGGCACCAGGTCCTTGAGCAACTGCAGCTGCTCGTCGACCGGGTTCATGTCCGACGTGCCGGTGACATTCGCGCCCGGAGCTTCATTGGAGGCGACCAGCTTGGCATCAACCGGGTCGGTCACAGCGGAGAAGAGCACCGGAACCTTGGTAATCGCCTGCGCCGCAGCCTGGGCCGATGGGGTAGCAATTGCCAACACCAGGTCGATATCCGAATCAGCGGCGAGCTTGCCGGCAATCGAGGTGTTGGTAGCCTGATCGGTTTCGGCGTTGTTCTCGTCGTAGCTGATCTTCTCGCCGGTGTAGCCGGCTTCTTCCATGCCTGCCTTGAAGCCGGTGACCACTGCGTCCAGCGAAGGGTGCGAGACGAACTGGGAGATGCCGATCTTGACGGCCTCGTCGCCGCCCTCCGCGGTGCCCTGCTCGCCACTGCCGCCGCAGGCGGTCAGGGCCAGTGCGCCAGCTGCTGCGATGGCAGCGAATTTCATGGCGGTGAAGCTCTTCATTGAAGTTCCTTTCAAAGTTCCCTTGCGAGTGATTCCCACCGATAGCGCGGAAGCCTGGTTATGAAGCGCAACTGGTGCGCAGCATGCGGGAACCGTCCAGGCATCACATCGATGATTACCCCCGATCTTACATGTGAACGACCTCACCTTGCCTACAATCAAGGTCGATTCCTAGACGTTTGCATCTTGATACGGATTCTTGTGGACACAAATGCTCCGCCGGGAAGCAGAATCTGGAAGTTTTGTATTTACCGGCCCGAACTTGTCGACAATTGCTTGGACAATCTGAAAATTTGACTCATGGAGCAATGCGTCCGGGAGCACATTTCCTGCCCCGAATCGGGCTTCGGCCCGGCGGCCACCACGAAAATGCGTGGCGCGAATAGAATGGGAACATCATGGCGCTCAGCATTACGTATCCCGAAGCCCTTCCCGTTTCAGCCCGCCGCGAGGACATCCTCGCCGCGGTCCGCGAAAACCAGGTCGTGGTAATCGCCGGCGAAACCGGTTCGGGCAAGACCACCCAGCTTCCCAAGATGCTCATCGAGCTCGGCCTGGCCGAGAAGGGCATGATCGGGCACACCCAGCCGCGCCGCCTGGCCGCGCGCACCGTGGCCGAGCGCATCGCCGAGGAAATGGGCACCGAAATCGGCGAGGAAGTCGGCTTCCACGTGCGCTTCACCGGCGAGGTTTCGCGCAAGACCAAGCTGAAGGTGATGACCGACGGCATCCTGCTAGCCGAGATCAAGCGCGACAAGCTGCTCAAGAAATACTCGGCGATCATCATCGACGAGGCCCACGAGCGCAGCCTGAACATCGATTTCCTGCTGGGCTACCTCAAGCAGATCATGCCCAAGCGCCCCGAGCTGAAGATCATCATCACCTCCGCCACCATCGACCCGCAGCGCTTCGCCGAGCACTTCGGCAAGCCGCTGCCCGGCGGCGGCGTCGAGCCTGCCCCGATCCTGGAGGTTTCCGGGCGCACCTTCCCCGTCGAATTGCGCTACCGCCCGCTGCAGGCCGAGCTCGATGTCGACGCGGACGAGGCCGCGGAGAACACGCTGGAGGAAGAACGCGACCCACTGGATGCGGTCACCGACGCGGTCAAGGAACTGAGCGGCGAAGCGCCCGGGGACATCCTGATCTTCTTCTCCGGCGAGCGCGAAATCCGCGACGCGGCCGAAGCCTTGCGCGCCATGGTCACCGCCAATAAGCGCCTGCCGCGCTATGAGGTGCTCCCGCTGTTCGCCCGGCTGTCGCTGGCCGAGCAGCACCGGGTCTTCCACCCCGGTGGCGCCCCGCGCATCATCCTGGCCACCAACGTCGCCGAGACCTCGCTGACGGTGCCGGGCATCAAGTACGTGATCGATACCGGCACCGCCCGCATTTCGCGCTACTCGCACCGCACCAAGGTGCAGCGCCTGCCCATCGAGCGCGTCTCCCAGGCCAGCGCCAACCAGCGTTCGGGACGTTGCGGCCGCGTGTCGGAGGGCATCGCCATCCGCTTGTACTCGGAGCCCGACTACGAGGCGCGTCCCGAATTCACCGACCCGGAAATCCTGCGCACCAACCTGGCCAGCGTGATCCTGCAGATGATCTCCATGGGCGTGGTCGCTTCGGCCGCCGAGGTTGCCAGCTTCCCGTTCGTCCAGCCGCCCGAAGCCAAGTCCATCACCGATGGCGTGAACCTGCTGCGCGAGCTCGGTGCACTGGAGCAGGACAAGGCCGCGAAGCTGACCGAAACCGGCAGGGCGCTGGCGGTGCTGCCGCTGGATGTGCGCCTGGGCCGGATGATCGTCGAGTCCGCACAACGCGGGGTCGCCAAGGAAGTGATGGTGCTGGCTGCCGGGCTGAGCATCCAGGATCCGCGCGAGCGTCCCAGCGAGGAAACCGGGCAGCGTGATCGTGCGGTGGAGCTGCATAAGCGCTTCGCCGATGACAAGTCCGACTTCATTGCATTGCTGAATTTGTGGGCCTACCTGCAGGAGCAGCAGAAGGACCTGTCCTCCTCCGCTTTCCGCCGGCTGTGCAAGAACGAGTTCATCAACTACCTGCGCGTGCGCGAGTGGCAGGACCTGTTCACCCAGCTGCGCCAGCTGGCCAAGCCGCTGGGCATCACCATGGCGGCCGCCCCGATCGACCCGGCGGCCAATGAGGACCAGGTGCACAAGTCGCTGCTGTCGGGCCTGCTGGGGCACATCGGGCTCTACGATGAGCGCAAGCGCGACTACCTGGGCGCGCGCGGCACCCGTTTTGCGATCTTCCCCGGCTCGGGCCTGTTCAAGAAGTCCCCGACCTGGGTGATGTCCGCCGAGCTGGTGGAAACCTCGCGGCTGTGGGCCCGCACCAACGCGGCCATCTCCCCCGAATGGGTGGAAGAGCTGGCTCCGCACCTGCTCAAGCGCACCCACTCCGAGCCGCACTGGTCCAAGCGCACCGGTTCGGTCATGGGCTACGAGAAGGTCACGCTTTTCGGCCTGCCGATCATCCCGCGCCGCCAGTTCCACTACTGGCGGGTGGATAAGGACCTGGCTCGCGAGCTGTTCATCCGCCACGCGCTGGTGGAGGGCGATTGGCGCACCCACCATAAGTTCTTCGCCAAGAACCGGGCGCTGCTCGAAGAAGTCGAAGAGCTCGAAACCCGCATGCGCCGCCATGACCTGCGCATTTCCGATGAGGACCTGTTCGCCTTCTACGATGCCCGGGTGAGCGCCGAGGTCTACTCGGAGCGCCACTTCGACCGCTGGTGGAAGAAGGCCCGCGCCACCGATCCCTCGCTGCTGGACTTCGACCCCGAGGCGCTGCTGGCCGAGTCCGATGCGGTTGACGAGGCCGCGTTCCCCACCACCTGGCAGCTGGGCAGCATCCACTTGCCGCTGTCCTACGAGTACAACCCGGCGGCCGCCCCGGGAGAAGGCGATGGCGTGTCGCTCACCGTCCCGGTGGTGTTCTTGAACCAGCTGGATCCCGCGCGCTTCGCCTGGCTGATTCCGGGGTTGCGCCACGAGCTGCTCACCGCGCTGATCCGTTCGATGCCCAAGGCCATCCGCAAGAACTTCGTGCCTGCCCCGGATGTGGCGGCCAAGGCGCTGGCCATGCTGGAGGCGGACTTCGATCCGGCGGCCGATGACCTGGCCGATTCCCTGGCCTTGGTGCTGCGCCGGCTGCGCGGCATGGTCGTCGAGCCTTCGGTCTTCGACTTCTCGACCCTGCCTGCGCATCTGCGCTTCGGCTTCACCGTCACCGATGCTTCGGGGAAGGTGCTGGGCAGCGGCGATGACCTGGCCGCGTTGCAGTACAAGTTCGCCGCGGCCAACCGCGCCGCGCTGGCCAGCGGGGTCAACTCCCCCGGTGTCGCCACCGGCAAGCCGGGCATGCCTGGCAAGCCTGCGGCCGCGTCGAAGGCGCAGTCCAAGAAGAAGGGCGCCGCGGCCACCGCAGCGGCGGCCACCGGCGCCTGGGACCAGAAGTCGCTGGATCATTGGCCGCAGCTGGAATCATCAGGCGAAACCCTGGGCGATACGCTGCCTGCCAAGGTCACCACCACGGTGATGGGCCAGCAGATCACCGCCTATCCGGGGCTGATGGACACCGGCGAAAAGGTCGACCTGAGTGTTTTCCGCACCCAGGCCGAGCGCGATGCGGCGCACCGCACCGGTGTCATCCGGTTGCTGATGCTGCGCTTGCCGCCTGCCGGGAAGTTCGTGATTTCGCACCTGAAGAACGCTGAGAAGCTGGTGTTCACGCAGAACCCGCACGGGTCCATCGAGAAGCTGATTGCCGATTGCACCATGGCCGCGGTAGACCAGCTGGTGCCCGAGAAGCTGCCGATGAACCGCGCCGAATTCGAGGCGCTGTTCGAGACGGTGCGCGCCGAGCAGATCGACACGGTCTTCACGATTACCGCGATCGTGGCGAAGGTCTTCGGCTCCTCGACCCGGATCAACAAGGATCTGAAGAGCACCAACTCCCTGGCGATGTTCGCGGCAGTCACCGATATCCGCTCCCAGCTCGAGCAGCTGATCTATCCGGGCTTCATCGCGGCCACCGGGGCAGCGAACCTGATGCGCCTGCCGCGCTATGTGCAGGGCATCGAGAAGCGCTTGGAGAAGCTGCGCGCAGGTGCTGTCACCCGTGATTCCCAGGCCCTGGTCGTGATCCAGAAGCTGGAAGACGAATACGATACCGCCCTGGATCGGGTTCCGCCCGGAGCCCGGGTGCCGGCGGACTTGGCCCAGGTGAAGTGGATGCTGGAGGAAATGCGCATTTCGCTGTTCGCCCAGGAGCTGGGCACCGCCTATTCGGTCAGCGAAAAGCGCATCCGCAAGGCGATCAAGGATTCGCTGGCGCAGCTATAGCGGCCAGCTGAGGATCCCAACGTAGACGGCGGTGCCGCCCAGCACGCTGAGCACCGCATTGGACTTGAGCAGGTGCAGCACCACGGTGGCCGCCAGGGCGGTGGCCACCGGCCACGCCACGGCCGGATCCGCAATGCCGGCAGGCACCGTGGAAGCAACCAGCACCACCATGATTCCCAAGGGCATGCGCAGCGCCAGGTAGTTGATGAACGCGTTGCTGCGCAATTTGGCGATGAAGGCGAAGGGCAAGGCACGCAGCCCGAAGGTCACTGCGGTGCTCAACGCGATGGCCGAGAAGAGGTAGAGGCTATCGGGCATCGGCTGCTTCTCCCGCCTGCTGCCCGCCGGCCTGCTGAGCGGTGCCGGTGCGCCGGCGCAGCAGGTAGGCCGCCGCAAGTCCGGCAAGGAAAATCGCCATGGCTACCACCATCATGCTCTGCGGTGCGATCCAGCTGGCCGCCACGGCGCTGATCAGCGCCAGCATGGACAGCGGCACACTGCGGTAGGCCTTGAACGCTTCGATCGCCAGCACGGCAAACAATGCGGTCACCGCGAATTCCAGGCCCCTGATGGATTCGGGGATCATTGCGCCCAGCAGCGATCCGCCCAGCACGCTGGTGGTCCAGCTTGCATGGAACAGGCTCTGGATGGCCAGGATCCGCGTCGAGGAATAGTCCTTCCGCTCGGCCTGCAGGGTCAGCGCATAGGCCTCATCGGTCAGTGCAAACATGCTGTAGAACTTCGCCCCCTGGCCCTTGACCCGGTGCAGCGGGAAAGAGATCGCATAGAATACGTGGCGGAAATTGACTACCAGCGTGGTCAGGGCGATATGGGACAGCGGCGCCACGGCGGCAAGCAGCCCGATCAAGAGGAATTCCAGGGAACCGGCGAACACCAGCCCGGCAAGCAAGGGAGCTGACCACCAGGGCAATCCCGAGCGCACCAGCAGCACGCCCAGGGCCAGGCCCAATGGCATGACCGCCAGACTGGCGGGAAGCACATTTTTCGCGCCCAGCCTGATCTGCTGCCATCGGCCCTCGTCGGACAAAGGCCGGGAACCTTTAATTGCCAGTTTTTCGCTCATGAAGCAATATTAGGAAATTCCAAGCCAAATATGGTTGCTGATTCTAGCTAACTGACGGGTTGGATCGGCAATAATAGATGCATGGATGATCTTGACCGCGCAATTATTGCCGAACTGGAAAATGACGGCCGCATCAGCAACCTCGAGCTCTCGCGCAGGGTGGGCCTGACCCCCGCTCCCTGCCTGCGCCGCGTCCAGCGCCTGGAGGCCGAGGGAATCATCCATGGCTACAAGGCGATCGTCAATCCCAAGGCCTATGGCAGGGGCTTCGAGGTCACCGTGGCCATTGACGTCGAAATGAACAACGAGCACAGCCTCGACGAATTCGAGAAGGCGGTGGACACCGTTGCCGGCGTCACCGAAATACGCCGCCTCTACGGCCAGCCCGACTACTTCCTGCGCATCCAGGTGGCCGATGCCGAGGCCTACGACCGGGACCTGATTCCCAAGCTGACCGCGCTGCCGGCGGTCCGCCGCGTCACCTCCCACATGACCATGCGCCGGGTGAAGGGCTAGGGCACTGCGGGCGTGGCGATCACCTGCGCGTCATCTTCGTAGATGATGGTGCCCGGAGCACTGCTTTCCAGCTTCTCCCAGCCGATCCGGTGCGCGTCGAGCAACCGCAAATACGGCTCGACGCGCTCCAGCAGGTGCTGCGCGCTGCCCTTGAACCACGCCACGGCCCCGGGGTTGATCGCATGATCGTAGATTGCCCGATGGGTGCGGCTCGGGTTCGGATAGGCAGCGTCGTACCAGTCGTTGCCCGCACGCCAGATGGCGTGTTCGGCGGCGCTCAGCTTCCCGCCGTGGCCTAGGGAATTGGCCAGCGCGAAAATCCCCAGGTGCACGCCGCGGTGATTGGGCTCGGTGCCCTGGTAGCGGATGAATTGCACCGGCTAGGCCTCGGGCACGAATTCCCCGTGGCCATCTTCGCGCAGGCCCGCGCGAAGCGCTTGCGCGTTCTTGTCCATGGCCGCCGGATCCGGGTTATCGGCCGCATTGGACAGGTCGAAGTCCGCCAGCGAGTTGGTCGGCCAGACATGCACATGCAGGTGCGGCACCTCGAATCCGGCGATCATCAGGCCCGCGCGCTGCGCGGAGAACACGCGCTTCTGGGTGCGCCCGATCTTGGCCGCGACCAGGGTCAGGTGCGCAACCAGCTCGTCGGAGGCATCGGTGAACTCGTCGATTTCCTCGCGCGGAACCACCAGTGCGTGCCCGTCGGAGAGCGGCCCGATGGACAAGAACGCCACGCAGGTTTCGTCCTCCCACACGAAGCGGCCCGGGATCTGCCCGTTGATGATCTTGGTGAACAGCGTACTCATTGCTGCCTTTCTTGCTCGATGGCTGAATTCTAGTGGCGGTGCTTCTCGTCGCTCGTAGCGACCGGCGCATCCGGGTAGGAGCAGTATTCGGACCAGCTGCCGGGGAAGAGCCCCAGCGGGATCCCGGCACTTGCCGCGGCCAATACCTGGTGCGCCGCGGTGATCCCCGAACCGCAGTAGGCGGCCGATCCCGGCCTGTGGGCACCCAGCGTCACGAAGCTGGAATGCAGCACCTCCGGCGCCCGGAAACGCATCTGCGCGTCGAGGTTGTCGGTGGTGGGACGGTTCAGCGCACCGGGAATATGCCCGGCCACCGGGTCGATGGGCTCCTCGATGCCCAGGTAGCGCGCGGTGGCCCGCGAGTCGATCAGGGTGCCGGGCAAGGTGTCCAGCTCCTCGTACTCCACCACCGGCATCCGGCCCCACGACAGCGAAACGCTGCCCTTGGCGGCCTGCTCGTAGCCCAGCGCCAGCTCTCCGCCGGCGTCCGTCCAGGCCCCGAGCCCGCCGTCGAGCACCTGCACGCGGTCGAATCCGGCATGGCGCAGCAGCCACCAGGCCCGGGCCGCGGCGAGGGCTCCGGAGTTGTCGTACGCCACCACGTGACTCTGGGCGTTGATGCCCCAGCCGCGCGCGGCCTGCTCGAAGTCCGCCGGCAAAGGCAGCGGGTGGCGGCCGGTATGCTCGCCCGGCGCACCGGAAAGCTCTTTTTCCAGGTCAGCGAACACCGCGCCGGGGATATGCCCGGCAGCGTAGCTCTGCGCCCCGTCGTCGCGGCCCAGGACCCACCGCACATCGAGCAGCACCGGCTGGCCCCCGGCGTCCAGGATTTCGCGAAGCTGCGCGGCGCTTATCAAGGGGTTCATTCGTTGGTGCCTCCCAGCAACTCGTCGAGATGATGTTCGATTCCAGGTTCCAAGCGCACATAGCTGCATCCTGCCCGCTGGGCGATCGCGCCGAGCTGGCGATCGAAAAGCCCCAGTCCGTTGGCGTTGAGCAGCCCGTCGTGGATCGGCATCCAGCACCTAGCATCCACGGCCACCGCGAAGTCGGCGGCCTCGGCCATCTTGCCCCACGGGGCCATCACCGGCAACAGCAGCACATCCGGCTGTGCCCCCACCGGCACCTGGTAGCTGTCGCCCGGGTGGAAGACCTCCAGCTGGCCTACCGCGCGGTCCCCCAGGAGGTAGCCCACGTTGGCAACCAGCGCAATGGAATGGTGGATGGTGGCGTGGGTGCCGCCGAAAGTCCGTACGCGAATGCCGCCGACGATGAAGTCGGCCCCGGCTCGCACCGTCACCACCTGGGATTGGGCCGCTGGCGGCAGCTGGTCGCGCATCGCCTGCGCCAGCGCGGCCGGCGCGTAGAGCTCCAGGATGGAATTCGCCTCCAGCGCGGCGGCAATGGCCGGCTGGTCGGCATGGTCAGCATGCTCATGGGTGACCAGCACGGCATTGATGCCGTCGAACGCGTCGTCAAGCTGCGAAAATCCGCCCGGATCCAGCAAGACCTTGCCGTCGATCGTGCTCGCTTCCAAGCAGGAATGGCCCCTAAGTTTGATGCGCATATCCTTAGCGTAGGCTCAGCGCCCCGCCCATGCCAGAGCCAGACACGCATTGCAACGCAAAGTTGGCTAAAATTGAGGGAAACCGCAGGTGATTGGCCCAGTTCGCTGGCTCATCGCCGGTCCGCAACAAACTCAAGGAATGGTGCACGTCGATGTCCCAGCCAGAAACCCGGGTCACCAAGCAGCGCCTGGCCGTCACCGAGGCACTGGGCGAGGTCGATGATTTCGCCACCGCCCAGCAGCTGCATCGCTGGCTGCAGGATTCGGAGAAGAAGGTTTCGCTGGCCACCGTGTACCGCCTGCTGCAGTCCATGGCCGACGATGGCCTGGTCGATGTGCTGCGCAGCGGAGATGGCGAAGCCCGCTTCCGCCAGTGCGTCACCGAGGTCCACCACCATCATCTGGTCTGCCGCGTTTGCTCCAAGACCGTCGAGGTACTTGCCCCTTCCGTCGAGCGCTGGGCCGCTCGGGTTGCCGCGGAGCACGACTTCTCCGATCCCGAGCACACCGTGGAAATCTACGGCCTCTGCGCCGACTGCCGTGCCAAAGCCAAGGCTGGCGCCCCCGCTGCCTCGTAGCCCTTTCCGCTACCTGGACCTGGGTCCAGCGGACTGTTCGGCGCCCCAAGAGTTCGGTAATCCCCAGCTGAATTATTCGAAGACATATTCGAACAATGGGCGTATACTAGTACTATGCTCGAAGCAAAGGCGCACGTAAACAGCCTAGCCCGCCCAGCAGATCAGCCGGATTTCGAATCCCACCTGATCCAGCTGCAGAACGACCTGTCATGGTTCCATGACCACGGCGGCAAGGCCGCGTGCGCCCGGGTTATCGAATCCGTCGAAGGACTGGTCTCATCCTTGCGCTATCAGCAAGCCGGCCTGGCTCACCAGTTGGAGAAGGAAGTCCTGCGCGAGAATGAAGAGCGCGGCACCAACATCGATGACCAGGTCCGCGGAGCGGCCAGCCGCGTTGCCATCGCCCGCAAGCAGACTCAACGCGGTTCCAGGAACTACCTGGCCAATTGCCGCATCCTCTTCGAGGACACCCCGAATATCGCTGCCGCATTCTCCCGTGGTGAATTCACCGAAGCGCAGATCAACGCAATGCTCACCCCGCTGCAGGAAGTCCGGCCATTGCGCCGCACCGAGTTCGATGCGATCTACGGGCAGAATCCAGACATGTTCGAATCCATGGGCCCCAAGCGCATCAAGGAAACGGTCACCAGCTTCACGATCAAGTACGCATCGGACCGGGAAGACAAGAAGCTGAAGGAAGCCAACCAGCAACGCTACGTTCGCTTCCGCACCGATCGGGAAGCAGGGTGCGTCTTCCTCCAGGCCCGTCTGCCTATCGTTGGCGGAACCGGATTGCAGATGACGCTGCGAAACCAGTCATGCAGGATCAAGCGCAAGGGCGATGCCCGCACCCGCTCCCAGATCCAGGCCGATCTGCTGGCCCGCTACATGTTCTTCGATGAAAACAATGAGCAGAAGATCAACGTCCAGCTCGGACTGGTCATGACCGATAGAGCGCTGTTCATGGGTGATCGCGAACCGGCCCACTTGGAAGGCTACGGCTTCATCCCCGCGCAGACTGCGCGGGAACTCATTGGCGGCCACCAGATTCCCAACGAGCTGACCTTCGCGGAAATGGAGGCCGAACTCACCCCCGAGAATATTGAGCGGATCGAAGTGATGACGGAGATAACTCGTCTCTACACCGCTCCCGGGGACCAGGAACTGATCGCGATGGATTCCAAAGCCCGGATCTTCCCGGATAAGCTCAAGAGGTTCATCGGGATTCGCGATCGGCATTGCCGAACGCCCTTCTGCGACGGGCTGGTCGAAGAAACAGACCACGTGCTCCAGTATGCACGTGGCGGCAAGACGACCGTGGCCAACGCCTCGGGCCGTTGCGCGACCTGCAACAAGGCAAAGCAGGCCGACGGCTGGTACGAGTACACCGCTTTCCGCGATCGGCACTCGATGATGATCTGTCCGGGCTCGGCGATGTCCTATCGATCCACTGCGCCACCGGCAACTGGATTCATGCACAAGCCATTCCCGCAACTAATGCGCGACTCGAAATGGTTCGCTGATTTCAAGGAACGGCTCACCAGGCCCGACGGACCAGGAACTACTGAAACCTAGGCAGCGGCGCGCGTTCTGCCGCGCGGCCCCTCCCTATTCTGCAATTTACCGCACGAGGGCCAGCCCCGGACCCGTCAGGCCCACAGCGTGCTTGCCTCGGCCTGAAACCAGCATCAGCAGTTCAAGGCGCGGTCCTGCGATCTGCGGGCCGATGCCCAGCCGGAAGTCTTCGTCTTCGCTGCACAGCTGGACCCTGCTCGCTAATTCCTTGGCACCCCCGACACCCTGCGGGGTCGCTGCCTGGTATTTGATTGCTGGCTCCAGGGATTCTGCAGGATAGTCCCGTTTCAGGCCCACGGCACGACGGATGTCTTCCCCATGGGCGATTTCCTCCACCAACCTGCTGGCAAGCGGAACCGGTGGAGTGGCCCGCAAAGCCGCGACCTCGACGAGCCTGCGCAATGTCCCATCGGGAGTCGCGGCCTTCTCGGCGGCCACGCCATTGTCGTTCTGGCGGTCCAAGCTGAATCCGGCCTTGGCCATCCCGGCAAGCAGGCGGAAGAAAGTCGCACGCGCGTTATCTGCCAAATGAGCAGCCACGTCATGGACGCTCCACCCATCGCACAGGGAGGGAACTTCCCACTGATCCGGATCCAAAGTTCCCAGATCGTCGATCAGGGCCAGGCGTTCGGCATGCACCAATGGCCAGATCTCACTGGCTGGAATTTTGCTCATGCTCCAGCTTGGAGGTTCGGCTGCTTGCTAGTCAACCGGGCCCGGAACCAGCGGGGGCGCGCTGGCCGAATGCAGCTCCTAGACTTGGTGGCGGCGAGGGGAACGCACCGCTTCGATTCCGCGGCAGACCACATAGATCACGAACGAAATCGTGGTCACATATGGACTGATCGGCAAGGAACCAGCCAGGGCAAGAAGGATGCCGCCCACGACAGCCAGTTCCGCGAACACGATGGAGAGCACGACGGTGATGACCGGATTGGAGCTCACGCGCATGGCGGCTGCGGCGGGCGTGATCAGCAGCGCCAGCACCAGCAAGGCACCGACCACTTGAATCGTCACCGCTACAGCCAGCGCCAGGATCATCATGAAGACGATGGACAGGCCAGCAGTGCGCACGCCCCGGGCATTGGCAACCACCGGGTCCACCGAAGCGAAGGTCAGCGGACGCCAAATAACCAGCAGCGCGATCACTACCACCGCCGAAAGGACCAGCATTCCTGTCAATTGCACGTCATCCACGGCCACGATCTGGCCGGTCAGCAGGCCAAACTTATTGGCGCTTCGCCCTTCATACAGCGACAGGAACAAGATGCCCAGGCCAAGGCCGAAAGGCATCAGCACGCCGGTGATGGAATTCCGGTCCCTCGCCCGGGTTCCGAGAATGCCAAGGATCAGCGCCGCGATCATGGACCCGAACACCGAGCCAGTCACCACGTCGGCTCCGATGAGCAAGGCGAAGGCCGCCCCCGCAAAGGACAGCTCAGCGATGCCGTGCACGGCGAAAGCCATGTCCCGCATCATGATGAAGATGCCGATCAGACCGCCAACCACGCCCAGGACTGCACCGGCAATCAGGGAATTGGTCACCAGCGGAAGCAGCAGTCCGTAATCCTGGAAGTTGAACGCCTTCTCGATGAGATCCGAAAAGTCCATGTCCTGCTCCTACTTTCCGGTCTCTAGATCGATTTCTTCAACGTGGTCGTGCCCATCGGCTGGCAATGCCCGATTGCCATCGCCCGAGACCACCACGATGCGGCCATTGACCCGCAGCACCTCGACCGGAGCACCGTAAAGTTCGGTGAGCACCGCAGACTGCATGACTTCATCCACGCTGCCCAGATGGAAGCGGCCTTCGGCCAGGTACAGGACGCGGTCGACATAGGGCAGGATCGGGTTGATCTCGTGCGTCACGAAGACTACCGCGCTGCCGCGCTCTGCGGCCTGGCGGTGTATCACTTCGCTGATCGCCTGCTGGTGATTGAGGTCCAGGGAGAGCAGCGGCTCGTCGCATAGCAGGACCCGGGGATCGCTGGCCAAAGCCTGCGCTGCGCGCAGGCGCTGCTGCTCGCCTCCGGAAAGGTCGGACACCGCACGGTTGGCGTAGGCGGTAGCGCCGACCAGTTCCAGCAGTTCGTCGACCTTGTTGCGCACGGCCCTGCGGGCCACGCGAATCCCGGGCCGGGTTCCATCCAGTCCCAGTGCGACCAGGTCGCGAGCGCGCAGGGGAACGTTGTCCCCGAAGGGGCGCTGCTGCGGGATCAACCCCACGGCAGCCGACCCCCGGCGCACGGCCTCCCCGGCGATCGAGACCCTGCCTCGATTGAGCGCGGTGGTGCCGAGCATCGTGTTGATGAAGCTGGTCTTGCCCGAGCCGTTGGGCCCTAGAACTGCAAGGAACTCCCCCGCCGCTATGGATAGGTTGAGTTCATCCCAGAGCACGCGGGAGCCATAGGCAAGGCGCGCGTCTTCAAACCTGACGATGGGGGTCTCTGTCATTGACTGCTTTCTGGATTGCGCTGGCTGAGGATGGGCCGGCAACGAAAAACTGCGGCACCCGCAATGGGTGCCGCAGTCAATCGTATCAGTTGCGAGTCATTCGCAATATGCACTCAGGGGTGAGCTTGAGCTAATTTGCCCGTTTTTCGCTGCGAGGCGGGTTGACGCGTTTTCGCGTGGTATCGGTGATTTCACCGACCAGCACCTCGATCACGTCCTCCAGGAAGAGCACGCCGAGCGTTGCCCCCGACTCGTCGACAACCGCCGAAAGGTGGTTGCCTTCCTGCCGCATCGCTTCCAGGGCGGCCTCGATTTCGGTGTCCTGCTCCAACCGGCCCAGCGGGTGCAATGGCAAATCAAGCAGTGGCTGCGTGGAGTGGGCATCATCGATGAGCATCACGTCCTTCACATGCCAGTAGCCCACCGGAACCTCGTTCTTGGTGATCACCATGCGCGAGAATCCGGTCTTGCCGACCTTCTTCTCGAAAGCGCGCGCGGTCGTCTGCCCGTATTCCAAGGTGAACAGGTCATCCAGCGGAACCATGCAGCTGCGCGCGGTAACCGAGGAGAATTCCAGCGCTTTGGTCAAGCGTGCGGCATCGTCCTCATCCAGCGCGCCTTCCTCGGATGAAGCATCGATGATCGATCGGACTTCAGCGGCGGTATACGAGCTGGCCACCTCATCCTTCGGTTCGATACCGAAGGCGTGCAGCACCAGGTTCGCCACGCCATTGAGCGACGCCGTAATCGGCTTGAGCACCTTGGACAGGCCGACCAGTGGCATGGCCAGCAGCAGCACGGCCTTGTCCGCAACGGAAACCGAAATGTTCTTCGGCACCATTTCGCCGAAGGTCACGTGCAGGAAGGTCACCAGGATCAAGGCAATCAGGAACGCTACGGTGTCCGCAGCTGATTCGGCCATGCCGATCATGGTCAGCGGTTCGGCCAGCAGGTGGTGGATCGCCGGCTCCGAAATATTCAGGATCAGCAGCGAGCAAACGGTAATGCCCAACTGGCACACCGCGAGCATGATCGAAACATGCTCCATGGCGTACAGCGCGATCTTTGCCCGCTTATTGCCCTCGTCGGCCAAGGGTTCAATCTGCGAACGACGCGCACTCATCACCGCGAATTCGCCGGCAACGAAGAAGGCATTGCCAGCCAGCAAGACAATCAGCCAGACCAGGCCCATGAAGTCATTCATTGCCATCCTCCTGCACTGCTGGTTCGAAACGAACCTGCGAGATGCGGCGGCCATCGAGCTCGGTCACCGTGAAGGTGCCGTGCTCGGTGGCGACGCGGTCATTGAGTTCAGCCAAGCGGCCCAGTTCGGCGAGCATGAAGCCGCCGATGGTTTCGTAGGTCGACTCTTCCGGGATGACGTCCGTATCGAAGTTCTCGTTGATCTGGTCCGGGCGGTACATGCCCGGGAACAGCCAGTTGCCGTCGGGCTGGGTGACTGCTTCCTCCTCGTCCTCGTCGTGCTCATCGGAAACTTCGCCGACGATTTCTTCGACCAGGTCTTCAAGGGTCACCAGTCCAGCGGTTCCACCGTATTCGTCCATCACGATCGCGACCTGGAACTCGGCGGCGCGCAACTGCTCAAGCAGCACATCGAGGTGAATGGTTTCCGGAACGTACAGCGCGTCGCGGGCGAACTCGCCGACCTGCAGCGCTGCGCGGCGTTCGCGGGGCACCGAGACAATTGCCTTGACGTGGCAGATGCCTTGGATTTCATCGGTGGAGCCGGTGGTGACCGGGAAACGCGAGAATCCGGTGTCCGCGCTGACCTCGATCAGCTCGGAAAGTGCCGCCTCGGAATCAATGGTGGACATCGAGGTTCGCGGGGTCATCACGTCGGCGGCGGTGCGCTCGGAGAATTCAATGGTGGATTCCACGAAGCGAGCGGTCTGCACATCCAAGGTGCCCAGCTGAGCCGAACGGCGGACCAGCGATGCCAGTTCCTGCGAGGAGCGGGCCGCGGAGATTTCTTCCTTGGCTTCGAGTCCGAAGAACTTGCGCAGTACCGCATTCGAGAAGCCGTTGAGCACGATGATGGCCGGCTTGAAGATGGCGGTGAAAACCAGCTGCGGGCGGGCCAGCAGCTTGCCAACCTTCATCGCCTGGGCAATTGCCATGTTCTTCGGGACCAGTTCGCCGATCAGCATCGAAAGCAAGGTGGCAACGACCATCGAGATCACCACGGCAATGGCCAGCGAGCTTGCGGCCGGGATGCCGAATTGTTCCATCAACGGCTCGAGCAGCGCGCTCATTGCGGGTTCAAGCACGTAGCCGGTCAGCAGCGTGGTCAGCGTAATGCCCAGCTGGCAGCTGGACAGCTGGGTAGAGAGGGAGGTGAGGCACTGCAGCAGCGGCTTAGCGCCACGCTCGCCGTCATTTACGGCACGCTGCACGGTGCTTTTATCCAGGGCGACCAGGGAGAATTCCACGGCCACGAAGAAGCCGGTGCCGAGAATCAGCAGCAGGCCGAAAAGTATTGAGAGCCATTCCATAGGCGTTTACCGCCGCCTATTCACTGGCGTGCGAAGTTCAGTTCCAGTGCCGACAGGGCGGCAACTAGAAGGCTCCAAAAGGGAGGCGGAACTTCCTGAACATGGACTGTTGTGGCCGGCACTGCGCCCTTGGGCGGCACACCGGCTTGGAGAGTGGGATTCCATAGTGCGAATTAGTCTATCGAACGAAGGGCCATTGCGCACCACTTCGACACATGCTCGCCCAGCGGTGCTTTGGATACGCTGAACGGCATGTTAGGCGCAACACTTTCGTGACATTACATACGTGCCGTGGCCAAGTGGGCGGAAAAGTCACTAGACTGGTGCGCAGGTCTAGAAATCTTGTGGGCCGCAGTGGTCGTATCACGTCCTCGAAAGACCACCGGCTCAAGCTAGAACAACGTAGAAATCAGGGAAGAGGCGTTGCACGTGCCAGAGCAAGCACACCACCGACTTACTGAAGAGTTTGGTGGAAACGAGTGGCTAGTAGACGAGCTGTTCGAACAGTATCTCGTCGACAAGAACTCGGTAGATAAGAAATGGTGGGATATTTTCGAATCTCTCGCCGCCGAAAAGAAGGCACCAGCAGCACCGGCAGCGCAGCCGGCGCCAGCAGCGGCAGCACCTGCCGCAGCATCTGCAGCCAACGGGCAGGGCGCGCCACGCGCCGCAGCCCAGGCCCGTGCCTCCGAACCAGCACCGGCTGCCAAGGCAGCACCAGCTCCGGCCGCTGAAGCCAAGAAGGCCGAGCCAGCACCGAAGACTGCGCCGATCCCGGCACAGGCTCCGAAGGCTACGCCGTCCACCGAACTTTTCGGTGAGGAAAAGCGCACCCCGCTGCGTGGACCAATGAAGGCCATCGCAACCAACATGGATGCCTCCCTCACCGTGCCTACGGCCACCACCGTGCGTGCCGTACCGGCGAAGGTGATGATCGACAACCGCATTGTCATCAACAACCACCTCAAGCGCGCTCGCGGCGGCAAGATCTCCTTCACCCACCTGATCGGCTTCGCCGTGATCCGTGCGCTGAAGCAGATCCCGTCGATGAACGTCACCTACGACGTGATCGACAAGAAGCCAACTGCGATCCAGCCAGCCCACGTGAACTTCGGCATCGCGATCGACATGCCGAAGCCGGATGGCACCCGCATGCTGGCCGTGCCGAACATCAAGGCTGCCGAGACCCTGAGCTTCAACGAGTTCTGGGCCACCTACGAAGACCTGATCAAGCGCGCCCGCGGCAACAAGCTGACCGCTGACGACTACGCAGGCACCACCGTTTCGCTGACCAACCCAGGCGGCATCGGCACCGTTCACTCGGTTCCACGCCTGTCCAAGGGCCAGGCCGCGATCATCGGCGTTGGCGCACTGGAATACCCGGCAGAGTACCGCGGCTCCTCGGAGAAGACCGTGGCCGCCCTGGGTATCGGCAAGCACATCACCCTGACCTCCACCTACGACCACCGCGTCATCCAGGGTGCAGGTTCGGGCGAATTCCTGAAGCTGGTCGAGTCGCTGCTGCTGGGCGAGCAGGGTTTCTACGACGAGATCTTCGAGCAGCTGCGCATCCCTTACGAGCCGGTTCGCTGGGCCGTTGACAACCAGGTCGACATCGACCTGCAGGTCAACAAGGTTGCCCGCATCCAGCACCTGATCAACTCCTACCGCGTGCGCGGCCACCTGATGGCCGATACCAACCCGCTGGAGTACGTCCAGCGCAAGCACCCGGACCTGGACATCAATTCCTACGGCCTGACCCTGTGGGATCTGGACCGCGAATGGCTGGCCGGCGGCCTGGGTGGCAAGGACCGCGGCCTGCTGCGCGACATCCTCGGCGTGCTGCGCGATGCCTACTGCCGCACCATCGGCACCGAGTACATGCACCTGCAGAACCCCGAAGAGCGCGAATGGTTCCAGGCCAAGCTGGAGTCCGGCTACGCCAAGCCAAGCCGCGAAGAGCAGCTGCGCATCCTGTCGAAGCTGAACTCCGCCGAGGCTTTCGAGACCTTCCTGCAGACCAAGTTCGTCGGCCAGAAGCGCTTCTCGCTGGAAGGCGGCGAATCGCTGATTCCACTGCTGGATGCGATCATCTCCGACGCAGCCGACGAGCAGCTGGACGAGGTCGCGATCGGCATGGCCCACCGCGGCCGCCTGAATGTGCTGACCAACATCGCCGGCAAGACCTACGCACAGGTCTTCCGCGAATTCGAAGGCACCGCAACCCCGGGCTCGGTCCAGGGTTCGGGCGATGTGAAGTACCACCTGGGCACCGAGGGTTCGTACACCTCGGATGCGGGCAACCAGACCAAGATCTACCTGGCTGCCAACCCATCGCACCTGGAAGCAGTCGATCCAGTGCTCGAGGGCATCACCCGCGCCAAGCTGGACCGCCTGAACCAGAAGAACACCGTGCTGCCGATCCTGGTCCACGGCGATGCGGCATTCGCCGGCCAGGGCGTGGTCTCCGAGGTACTGGCCATGAGCCAGCTGCCCGGCTACAAGACCGGCGGCACTGTCCACGTGATCGTGAACAACCAGATCGGCTTCACCACCGCGCCGAGCTCCTCGCGCTCCTCGGTGTACGCAACCGACGTTGCACGCACCGTGCAGGCTCCGATCTTCCACGTCAACGGGGATGACCCGGAGGCAGTGGTGCACGTGGGCCAGCTGGCCTTCGAGTACCGCCAGAAGTTCGGCAAGGACGTCGTCATCGACCTGGTGTGCTACCGCCGCCGCGGCCACAACGAGGGCGATGACCCTTCGATGACCCAGCCGATCATGTACAACCTGATCGAAGCCAAGCGCTCGACCCGCAAGCTGTACACCGAGGCCCTGGTGGGCCGCGGGGACATCACGCAGGAAGAAGCCGAGAACGTGCTGGCCGAGTACAAGGAGAACCTGGAGCGCATCTTCGCCGAGACGCATGCGGCCCAGACTTCGCCGATCCCGATCATCACCCCGGGCTCGACCATCAACGACCTGGAGAAGCCATTCGCCCAGGCTGCCGACGAGAACACCGTCGACGGCGCACGCGGCTCGGCCATCACCGCCCAGACGCTGGCGAAGATTGGTGCCGCCCACCTGGATATCCCGGCCGGCTTCACCATGCACACCAAGCTGAAGTCGCTGCTCGAGCGCCGCGAGAAGATGTCCCGCGAAGGCGGCATCGACTGGGGCTTCGCAGAACTGGCAGCCCTGGGCACCTTGACCATGGAAGGCGTGCCGGTCCGCCTGGCAGGCCAGGACTCGCGCCGCGGCACCTTCGTGCAGCGCCACGCAGTCTTCCACGACCGCGAGAACGACACCGAGTGGTACCCGCTGCACCACCTGGCCGAAGACCAGGCACCGCTGTGGATCTACGACTCCCTGCTCTCCGAATACGCCGCGCTCGGCTTCGAGTACGGCTACTCGGTAGAACGCCCGGATGCACTGGTCATGTGGGAAGCGCAGTTCGGCGACTTCGTCAATGGCGCGCAGACCGTGATCGACGAGTTCATCTCCTCCGCAGAGCAGAAGTGGTCGCAGTCCTCCTCGCTGGTCATGCTACTGCCGCACGGCTACGAAGGCCAGGGCCCGGATCACTCCTCGGCCCGCATCGAGCGCTTCTTGCAGCTGTGCGCCGAGAACAACATGGTCGTTGCCCAGCCTTCCACCGGTGCAAACCACTTCCACCTGCTGCGCCGCCAGGCCTACGCCCGTCCGCGCAAGCCGCTGATCGTCTTCACCCCGAAGCAGCTGCTTCGCCTGAAGGCCGCGGCCAGCTCGGTAGAGGACTTCACCACCGGAGGCTTCCGCGAGGTCATCGGCGATGCGTCGATCACCGATGCGAACGCCGTGGACAAGGTGCTGCTGTGCTCGGGCCGCGTCTACTACGATCTGCTGGCCGCTCGCACCAAGGCGAACGACACCAAGACCGCGCTGGTACGCGTCGAGCAGCTCTACCCGGCTCCGGCCGAGCAGATCGCTGCCGAACTGGCCAAGTACCCGAACGCCGAGGTGGCTTGGGTCCAGGACGAGCCTGCGAACCAGGGTCCATGGCCGTTCTTCGGCTTGTACGTTGCACCGGCACTGGAGCAGAAGATCACCTTGATCTCCCGCCCGGCATCGGCTGCGACCTCCGCTGGCAATGCAAAGCGCCACGACGCAGAAAACGCAGTGCTGATCCAGCAGGCCTTCGCCCGCTAGACCGCATCGCCTGAACGCTGCTGGCCAACTGTTGCCGGCGAACTATCCGGGGGTTCCACCTCGGAGGTTCGCCGGCAACAGCGCTTTAACCCCGGCGCTGGTTTTTCGCAGGGAATTGTGGGGTTTAACCAATGACCGCCTCCCCCGATGCCAGCGTTCCGACTGCTAAGGTGGGGAGCGATTCATCATTTTTGAGCCAACGAAAGGTCGCCCAGTTGGAGTTACGCACAATCCGAATTACCGCAATCGGAGATGAGCTACTGGCCGGACATGGCGACCCGCGGGGCCTGGGCTGGTTCGGCCGCGTCATGGCCCGCACCCAGGATCCGGCCCTGCGCCTGCAGTCCTTCGTCCTGGCTTCCCCGGCCGAGGGATCCGAAGCGCTGGCCGAACGCTGGCTGGGGGAAGCCTCCCGCCGATTCAGCGACCAATACGAAAACCGCCTGGTCATCGCGCTCTCGGACCGCGACGTCGATCTGGATGTCACCACCGCGCGCAGCCGGCTGAACCTGGCCAACATCCTGGATTCGGCCTCGCAGATGAACATCAAGGCCTTGCTGGTCGGCCCGGCCCCGGGCCTGGATGATGCGCGCAACCAGCGCGTGGCAGAACTGAACCGCGTCTACTCGGATGTGGCGCTGCGCCGCAACCACCACTACGTCGATACCTTCACGCCCCTGCGTTCCCATGCCCAGTGGCGTGCCGATCTGAACGCTTCCGGCGGGGTGCCCGGCCAGGCAGGCTACGGGCTGATGGCCTGGCTGGTGCTGCACCGCGGCTGGTATTCCTGGCTGGAGTTGCCTGAGCCAGGCGAGGGCTAGGGACCGCCGGTCCGTTAGGAAAATGGGCCGGAAGTGTGAAAGACTATGAGCCGGCCCGAATTTTCGGGAAGCAATATTGTTCCCTCTAAGGAGTCACCATGTCGAAGCGCGCTCGTAAGCGTCGCGATCGCAAGCGTGGCGGTGCCAACCACGGCAAGCGCCCAAACAGCTAAGCGAAGCGAACAAAAAAAGAACCCCGTACCCTTCGAGACCAACTCGGAAGATACGGGGTTTCTCTTTGCCGTGCTAGTGGCCTGATTCCACGCGGATCTGGGAGATCCGCGCGATGATGCTGGCCTTCAAGGTCTGCGGGGCATGCTCCTGGCAGCTGCGGCGCACCACCGAGCGGATGATGCACTCCAGATCGTACTGCTCGGTGCATTCCGGGCAGCCATCCAGGTGGGACTTGACCTCCTTGAGGTCATCGAGCGTCAGCGCTCCGTCGAGGTACTCGTAGATGCGGACGATGCGGTCATCGGCGCAATCACCCATTGAATTGCAATCCATCTTATTTCGCTCCTCGGTCAGCCTTGGCGGCACTCTTGCTCTGGGTGCCGGTGGCGATCCCACGATCTGCTGCGTAATCGGCCAGCAGTTCCCTCAAGTTCTTGCGTCCGCGATGCAACCGGGACATCACGGTGCCGATCGGCACGCCCAGGATCTCGCTGGCTTCCTTGTAGCTGAAGCCCTCGACATCCACGAAGTAGACGGCCATGCGGAAATCCTCGCCGATCGACTGCAGCGCGGCTTTCACATCCGAATCCGGAAGGTGGTCCAGCGCCTCGGCCTCGGCCGAGCGCAAGCCGGTCGGCGAATGCTCCATGGCCTGGGCCATCTGCCAATCCTCGACCGTATCGGTGGAAGTGCGCAGCGGCTCGCGTTGGCGCTTGCGGTACAAATTGATGTACGTGTTGGTCAGGATGCGGTACAGCCAGGCCTTCAGGTTGGTGCCCGGCTTGTACTGGTGGAAGGCGGAATAGGCCTTGGTGTAGGCCTCCTGCACCAAATCCTCGGCATCCGACGGGTTGCGCGCCATGCGCAGGGCAGCCGAATAGAGCTGGTCCACGTACTGCATCGCGTCACGCTCGAAGCGTTCGCGGCGCTGCTGCTCGGACTCGGAGGCCACATCGGGCAAATTCTCGTCCACACTCTTGTTGTTCATCACTGCCGAGTCTACGCGTTCGAACGGCTTTATGCGCGTGCCAGCGCGGGCCCGGGCCGGCCGCGGTTGCTCGGCGACGGCGCAAGCGGTGCCGCCGGCGTTTGAAGTGTCCTGTCGTATCGTCACAGTAGGTATAACCAGCGGAGCTAAAGCCTTATTCCCGCACCGATCTCGGCTAGAATTAGGCAGTGGGCGCACAGTACTTGCGGTACTGCCAGCGGCCCCGAATTGAAGCCTCGAGCCTAAGGATCTACCAATCAGCACTGCAAGCGCCCCCGGGAGCCCCCTCGATCAGCTGCACGACGCAGAAAAGAACTGGTGGGCAGCGCCCTATGCCGCCGCCGGACTGGATGCAACCGTCCCGGTGCCAGCTTCGAAGTCGCTGACCAACCGGTATCTGATCCTTGCGGCCCTGGCCTCCTCGCCATCCACGATCCACAACACGCTGATCAGCCGCGACACCGAGCTGATGCTCAGCGCCCTGGCCGGATTCGGGGTCGGGATCAAGCGCACCGAGCAGGCCGACGGCTCCACCACCGTGGACATCACCCCGGGCCAGCTGGCCGCCGGACCGCTGGCGATCGACTGCGGCTTGGCGGGCACGGTGATGCGCTTCGTTCCCCCATTGGCTGCCGTCGCCGGCGCCAAGGTGGCCTTCGACGGCGACGCCGCGGCCCGCGTGCGGCCCATGGCCCCGGTACTGGACGCGCTGGCAGCCTTGGGCGCCCGCATCGACTACGCCGGGAGCACCGGCATGCTGCCCTTCACCATTGATGCCAGCGAGCTGAAGCAGGATGCCGAAGTGGTCATCGACGCGTCGGGCAGCTCCCAGTTCATCTCCGCGCTGCTGCTGGTTGGCCAGGCACTGCCCGGCGGGCTGAAGCTGCGCGCCGCGCCGGGGCCTATCGCTTCCCCGGACCACATCGCGATGACCGTCCAGACCCTGCGCGATTTGGGCGTAGAGGTAAGCGTCGATGCCGACGCGCGCGGCTGGAGCATCGCCCCGGGCCAGCTGGCGGGCTTCACCGTCACCGTGGAACCGGACCTGTCCAACGCCGGACCGTTCCTGGCCGCCGCGCTGGCGAGCCATGGCACCGTGCGCGTGCCCTTCTGGCCTGCCAGGACCACCCAGGTCGGCGGCAAGTGGGTAGAAATACTGGCCGCGATGGGAGCGGAAGTCAGCCACGGCGGCGACGGCGTGCTCACCGTGCGCGGAACCGGAGTCATCCGCGGCATCGACTACGCCGATGCCTCCGAGCTGGCCCCTACCCTGGCAGCACTGTGCGTGCTGGCCGATTCGCCGAGCAAGCTGACCGGCATCGGGCACCTGCGCGGCCATGAAACCGATCGGCTGGCCGCGCTGGAAACCGAATTGTCCAAGGTGGGCGCCAGAATCACCGCCACCGCGGACGCGCTGGAAATCGTTCCCGGAGCCCTGCAGGCAGCGGATATCGATTCCTACGAGGACCATCGCATGGCGACCGCCGGTGCCCTGCTGGGCCTGGCCATCGACGGGGTGCGCGTGGAAAACATCGCCACCACCGCCAAGACCATGCCGGATTTCCCGCAGCTATGGTCCCGCATGGCGGCTACCGCAAAGGGCCAGGGCTAATGCGCTACTCCGACTACGACGAATCCTCGGTCCGCGTCCGCCCCAACAAGAAGGGCAGCCGTCCGCGCACCAAGGACCGCCCGGCCTATGAACAGGCGGTCATCGGCCGCATCATCACCGTGGACCGCGGCCGCTACACCGCAATCCTGGATGAGGACACCGCCACGGAGCGCATCGTCATCGCCGCCCGGGCCCGCGAGCTGCGCCGCCAGGCGATCGTGCCCGGGGACCTGGTGGGACTGGTGGGCGACACCTCCGGAAAGCCCGATACCCTGGCCCGGCTGATCCGCATCGAAGAGCGCACCACGCTGCTGCGCCGCAGCGCCGACGACACCGACGCCACCGAGCGCGTGGTCGTCGCCAATGTCGACAAGCTGGTCATCGTCGTGGCCGCCGCCAATCCCGAGCCGCGCACCGGCTTCGTGGACCGCGCGCTGGTCGCCGCCTTCGACGCCGGCATCCAGCCGGTGCTGTGCGTGACCAAGGCGGATGTGAAGGATCCGGCCGACTTCCTCAAGCACTACGAGGGACTGGAGTTCCCCGTGGTCATCTCCCGCACCACCACTGCCGACGCCTCCGGCGTGGACGCGCGCGGCGCCGACGGTTCCAGCGCCCGGCTGGATGCCGGCGCGCTGGCCGAACTCGAAGAGATCCTCTCCGGCTGCGTCTCGGTAGTGCTGGGCCACTCCGGAGTAGGTAAGTCCACCCTGGTCAACGCCCTGACCGGTTCGACCCGCGCCACCGGGCACGTCAACGCGGTCACCGGCCGCGGACGCCATACCTCGTCCAACGCCCTGGCACTGCGCCTGGGCGACACCCCTGGATCCTGGCTGATCGACACCCCCGGCATCCGTTCTTTCGGGCTGGGACTGGTAGACCGGGACAATATCCTGGCCGCCTTCGAGGACCTGGCAGAAATCGCCACCGGCTGCCCGCGCGGTTGCACCCATGCCGCCGGCGAGGCGGGCTGCGCGCTGGAAGCTTGGGCCGAAAATGCCGAAGGCACCCAGGCCGCTGACCGGTTGGCCTCCTACCGCCGGCTGGTCACCACCGAGGAAACCACGCACGAAAAGGAGCTCGGCGCGCTCTAGGCGCCCGCAACACCATGGCTGAATACACCCTGCAGCAAGATCTCGACTTCGCCCTGGCTCTGGCCGGGAAGGTCGACGCCTTCACCCTGGCCCGCTACGGCGCCAACGACCTGGTGGTCGAATCCAAGCCGGACATGACCCCGGTCTCCGACGCCGACCGCGGCGCCGAGCAGCTGATCCTGGCCGAGCTGGCCGCCCACCGCCCCGATGATTCGGTGCTCGGCGAAGAATTCGGCGTGCACGGAACCGGCTCCCGGCGCTGGGTCATCGACCCGATCGACGGCACCAAGAACTTCGTGCGCCGCGTACCCGTCTGGGCCACGCTGATCGCGCTGGAGATCGACGGCGAACCGGTGCTGGGAGTCATCTCCGCCCCGGCCATGACCCGCCGCTGGCATGCCGCGAGCGGCCTGGGCGCGTACGTCACCGAACCGGGTGCCACCGCCGGTACCACCGCCACCCGCCAGATCAAGGTCTCCTCGGTGAGCGAGCTGTCTGACTCCTCGCTGGCCTACGCCTCGCTGAACGGCTGGAAGGAGGCCGGCAAGCTCGAGGGCTTCCTGGAACTGCTGGATACCGCGTGGCGCACCCGCGGCTACGGGGATTTCCTGTCCTACGCGCTGCTGGCCGAAGGCGCGGTCGATGCGGCCTTCGAACCCGAACTGGAGCTCTACGACATGGCCGCCCTGGTGCCGGTGGTACGCGAAGCCGGGGGCCGCTTCACCTCGGTGGCCGGAGAAGAGGGCTGCCATGGCGGCAACGCCCTGGCCACCAACGGCAAGCTGCACGAGGCGATCCTTCCCTACCTGAACCGCAGCTAGGCAGCGCGAGGACGATGGCAACTGCACGACGCGGGCCGGCCGGGCTGACCACCAGCGAAGAGGACTACCTCAAGGCGGTGTACCTGCTCACCGAATGGGAAGACACCGAAGTGGGCACCGGCGCGCTGGCCGACCAGCTGGGCTTGTCCCCTGCCTCGGCCACCGCCATGGTGCAGAAGCTCGCAGCCAAGCACCTGGTCCATCACGTGCCGCGCGGGGCCATTACGCTCAGCGGCACCGGCCGGCGCGAGGCCTTGCGCATGGTGCGCCGCCACCGCCTGCTGGAAACATTCCTGCGTGATGAGCTGGGCTACGGCTGGGATGAGGTGCATGACGAGGCCGAGGCCCTGGAGCACACCGTCACCGACCGCTTCATCAACGCCCTGGAAGCCCGGCTGGGCCACCCGCGCCACGATCCGCATGGCGACGCGATTCCCAGCGCGGAAGGGGAACTGCCGGTCTCCGGGGCCATCCGGCTTGACCGCTTCTCCGGTGCCCGGGCCGTCATCGACCGGATCAGCGATGAAGATCCCCAGTTCCTGCGTCGTGCCGCCGCCCAGGGGCTGGTTCCCGGGGCGGTCATCGAGCTGCCGCATCAGCTGGATTTCATTGAGGCTTCGCTGATCTGGGTGCGCAAAGCCTAGCTGATTGCCGGCTGTGCAAGAATTAAAAGCAGCGACGCGCTGCACGGTGCGCCCCACTGCCAAAGGGAGGGCCATTGGAGACACGACCGATCATCCTGGGCATCCCGGATCGCCTCGATCCCCACGTTCTGGACGCAGCCGCAGACCTCGCAGGCGCGCTCGGAGCGCGGTTGCTTTGCGTCCACGTGGATCCCACCCGCTATCCGCTCGAAGAGCTTCCCGATGGCACCATCCGCAGCGCACCGCTGGATCCCGAATCCGGGGACGAAGCAATTGAGCGCTTCCCGGCACGGCTTCTGCAGCAGCTCGAAGCCCAGCTCGGCGGATCGGGACTGGAATGGCAGGCGCATGCCGCGGCCGGTGGCCCCGGTCAGCAGCTGTCGCATCTTGCCCTGCAGCATGATGCGGCGCTGATTGTGCTCGGGGTTCGGGAGCGTTCCATGGCCAACACTATTGGGGAACTGCTCAACGGTTCGGTAGCGGTGCATCTGACCCATCGACAGCGCCATCCGGTGCTCCTCGTCCCGCCACGCCGCGCAGAACAGATTCGCAATTCATGACCCGTCCGCCAACACCCATGGCCCAGCGCCCCGCGCAGGGTTCCTTCCTCAACCCGCGTTTCCTGCTGCTGGTATTCCTTGGCGGCGCTGCCGGTACTGCCTGCCGGCAAGGCCTGGGCCTGCTGCTGCCAGATCCCGGCGGTTTCCCGATCGCGATTTTCCTAGCCAACATGCTGGGGGCGTTCCTGCTCGGCCTGCTGCTCGAGGCGCTTTCGCATCCCGGCCTCGACGAGGGCAAGCGTCACCGGCTGCGGCTGCTGCTGGGCACCGGTTTCCTGGGCGGCTTCACGACCTACAGCGCGCTGGCCACCGGCAGCATGCAGATGTTCGCATCCGGCGCAGCGCTCCATGCCCTGGGTTACGCACTGTTCACGGTGTTCTTCGGTGCATTGGCAACCTGGTGCGGAATCGCCGCCGGTGCTAGGCGCATGGCCCGGAAATCGGGAGGGCTTCACTAGTGCTCTCCCCCGGCTTATTTCTTATCGTTGCGCTCTGCGGCGGCCTTGGCGCCTGCCTGCGTTTCGTGGTCGATGCCCTGATCAAGCGGTGGCTTCCGGCCCCGCTGCCCTGGGGCACGATCCTGGTCAATCTCTCCGGCTCCTTCGCGCTGGGTGCGCTGACCGGGCTGATGGCCCAGCAGTTGTTGTCGGCGCAATGGCTTGCGGCCATAGGTTCAGGATTGCTCGGCGGCTACACGACGTTTTCGGCGGCCAGTTTCGAAACTGTCCGGCTGCTCCAGGCCGGCCGCCTCGCAGCCAGCCTGGCCAATGCATTGGGGACCCTCGCTGGAGCGGTGCTCGCGGCATTGCTCGGCTACCACGTCGCTGGGCTCTTCTAGCCGCAAACGAAAAATGCCAAGCCTTTCGGCTTGGCATTCCATCAGTTCTAGCGTGCTGCCCGGCGTCCCTTGGGAGCACCCGCTCGTGCCCGGCTCGGAACTTGCTTCGGTGGCTGCTTGGTTCGATCGTGCGGGACCACGTATCCGCCGGTGGCGATGACCAGAATGGCGCTGATACCGGTCAACGCAAGCATTCCGATGGCCCAAATCTGCGATTGATCGTAGAAGGAATGGTCGACGCTCAGCCACAGCACGTAGGCTCCGATGAGGTAAATGATATGGACCAGGAGCAGACGGGTTCGCAGCCTCAACTTGATGACGGCTTTCGGCGAGAAGAAAATCGACCAGAGGATCAGCAGCGGGACAACTACTACAAGGATTGCTGGAATTGTCGGCCATGGGATGAAAGCGATAGCGGCTAGTGCCGCGGCGAAAAGCAATCCTACTTCCAAGAGGAAGGCAACTGCCGCATAGCTTGCTGAAAGGAAAGGCGATACCCGCTGGGAACTGTTTTTACCCATCGACTTCAATCTCACTCCGTTTCTGCACACGCTGTCGTTTCGAAAGCCTTGGACTTTCATTTCAAGTCTATGTGTAAATTCTCCATCCCGCGAACAGGCTCGCGATGTGACTGCGGACTCCGAAACAAACAAAAAGCTCCGGAGCCAGACCTATGGGCCTGGCTCCGGAGCTGGATATTGTGGAGATGGGGAGAATTGAACTCCCGTCCGATGTGGTGTTGCCAGGTCTTCTCCGGGCGCAGTTTGCTGCGGATTTTCTCTGCCCCAACCATCACGCAAACATGTGGTTGATCCGGGCACAGTTGCCTAAATGTGTATCCAGAAGCGGCAACATCCGCTGGATACATTGGCTATCTAAATGACGTTAGGAACAGGGGCGATAGCGTCCCCTGGCTAACGGACCGTCTGGCTGCTTAGGCAGCGAGAGCGAAGTCAGTGCGCTTTGATTCGGCACTTATTGGTTTGCAAAGGGCGTTTACGAGATAACTTTGCGTCCTCGGCCCGCTTCATCTGTCGCGACTCACACCGTCGAAACCGATCATCCCCGTATTTTGTTGTCAGTCCCGGTCTCCCGGGTACAACCACACCCTAGGGCGTGTCTACCAATCATAGCGCACTGCCCGGGTTTCCCCCAATGCGAAATGCGCCACAAGCTAACCTTATGCGTTTCCGCGGTTGCGTTCGCGCATGGCACGCAACGCCTCGCGATTATCCTGCTTTTCCCTCAAGGTCTGGCGCTTGTCGTATTCGCGCTTACCGCGGGCAACGCCGATCTCCAGCTTCGCCCGACCGGATTTGAAGTACAAGCTCAGCGGGACGACGGTCAGGCCGGCTTCACTGATTTTGCGTTCGATCTTGAGCAGTTCCTGGCGGTGCAGCAAGAGCTTGCGGCGACGACGGGCCGCGTGATTGGTCCACGATCCATTGAGGTACTCGGGGATGTAGACGTTCTCGATGTACAGCTCGCCACGGTAGAACTGGCCGAAACCGTCAACCAGCGAGGCCTTGCCTTCGCGAAGCGACTTCACCTCAGTACCCGTGAGCACCATGCCAGCTTCGAAGGTGTCGAGTATTTCGAAATCGTGGCGCGCCTTGCGGTTGCTCGCGATTACTCGATCTTCTTGATTCTTCTTAGCCACGTTACTCCTTGCATGTCGCGGGCGGATTCCCGCGCACAGATTACAAGTCTAGCGCTAGAGAAGTCCCAAGGGGTTCACATGTGAACCATTGATGATCGTTTCGAAGTGCAGATGGCAGCCGGTCGAATTGCCGGTGGTGCCAACGTAGCCTATAACCTGGCCCTGCTTCACATGCTGGCCGACGCTTACCGCGATGCGGGACATGTGGTGATAGTTGGTGGCCAGGGCCTTGCCCTTGATGACGCCGTGAGAAACGGTGACCTTGTTACCCGAGGATCCGCCCCAACCGGCCATCCACACTTCACCGGAGGCAGCAGCCGTGATTGGCGAGCCGCACTGGCCGCCGAATCCCCAGTCAATGCCTGCGTGGACATAGCCGCCACGGCCGCCATAGTCGATTGTTCCAGCTGGAGTCGGGCGCCACCCGAAGGTTGAGGTCAATCGGTTACTGGTAGTGGGCTTAACCAAACCCCAGCTGCTTGGCTCGGCATATGTCGGTGCCTTTGGCTCGGATTTGGGTGCTACATAGGCCTTCTTCTTGTAGGCCTTTTTCTCTGCGCGAGCTTCTGCTGCCTTGCGCTCCTGCTCAGCTTCGTAGGCCGCCTTTTCCTCGGCGATGCGCTTTCGCTCGGCTTCTGCTTCGCGGCGCGCTTTTTCTTCTGCCTTGCGCTTGCGTTCGGCAGCTTCCCTGATCAAGCGCTCCTGGCGTTCCTTGATCTGCTGGTTGACCGCGGCGTATTCCTTCTGCTGCGATTGCAGTTTCGCCTGGATACGCGGCTTCTGCGCTTCAAGTTCAGCACTGAGTTCTTCGGTGCTGGCAACCAGCGCATCCAGTTCGTTCTTGGCGTTCTGCGCAGCATCTCGCGCCGCCTGCTCCTGCGCCAAGGCTTCCTCAGCCTGGGCTTTCAGGGAGGAAATTTCCTTTTCAACAGCAACCAGGCGAAGCTTGTTGCTTTCATTGCTGGCTTGTTCCTGGGCCAGGTCATTGTATGCGGCATTCTGGGATTCCATGGCGCGGTTGGCCATGTCCAGGCCATCGGCCATCTTGGTCGCCGAATCCATGTTGAGGATCATGTCCAGCCCGCCAGAAACGCCGCCGCGCTTATAAGCTTCAGAAGCGATCTGCGCCATCGCATCTTGAGCGTCGGAAAGCTTAGCCGCGTTTTCCTCGATCTGCTTAGCCACTTCATCACGAGTCGCTTGCGCGCTGATTAAGCGGTTGTTGAGATCGGAAAGGGTGGCCTGTGCATTGGCTACGCGGCTTTGCGCGTCAGCCAATGCCTGCTGGGCTACAGGAACCTGTGCTTGCTGGTCACGCAATTTCCTGTCGGTTTCTTGAATGTCGGCATCCAAGAATTCCATGTCGTTCTCGAGGGTATCGATGTTCTTTTCGACTTGAGCTTTCTTGTCGTCCAGTTCATCGGCGGCTACCAGCCCTGCGGGCAGCGTGAGCGCGAGAGCCATTGCTCCACCGATGGAGGCGCGTAAGAATTTACGTCGCACTGCGTTCGACAGCATAAAGCTCCTTTTAGAAATTGCGTACTTCAGTTCAAGCCTAGATAACGTTTCAGCTAAACCTTCAGGTAACGCTTCAACGTTACCACTGATGAAATTGTGGCCAAAACGATACCAATAATCAAGAGTATCGGAGCAACTAGCCATATTTCGCTGGTGGAGATGAACGCTACACCGACGTTTTCATTGGCCAACTTATCCTCGACGAGGAACTTCAGCAGCAACCACAAGGTGCCAGAAGCCAGCAATCCACCAATCAGCGACGCGATGACTCCTTCGATAATGAACGGCAGCTGAATCGTTGCTTTCGATGCACCAACCAGTCGCATGATCGTTGTTTCGAGTCGCCGGTGCATGGCTGAGAGCTGGATAGTCGTACCGGTCAGCAGCACCGCGCAAACAATCATCACGATTGCAACGACAGCAGCGGCGGCGGATGCCACGCGCACCAACTGGAAGACCTTTTCAAGCAGTTCCCGTTGGTCAATGACCGAGTCAACGCCTTGTACCGTGGAGAACGCTTCGTTGATCACCGGATACTTCTCCGGATCTACCAGTGCGACGCGGAATGATTCGGGCAGCTGCTCAGCAGTGACCTGGTCAACCAATGCCGAGTTCTCGTATTGGTCGAGGAAGTTTTCGTATGCCTGGTCCTTCGACTCGTAGGCGAATTCCTTGATATACGGCGCAAGCTGCTCTGATTTGAGCATCTCTTCAATGCTCTGGCGCTGCTCTTCGGAAACCGCGCTACCAGCGCAGTTGGGCGAAGTGCTCGTGTCATCACAGAGGTACACCGCAACTTCCATGCGGTCGTACCAGTAGCCCTTCATCTGGTTGATCTGGAGCTGCAGTAATACCGAGGCACCGACGAAGGTCAACGATACGAAAGTCACCAGCACCACAGAGACGACCATGACGACATTCTGCCGCAGGCCCTTCGCCGCTTCGCGGAGAATAAATCCTAGTCTCACTGGTCCTCGTCTTTCTTGTCCTCAGCAACCTGTGACTCTTCGTCGTACTCCACGGCGGAATCGCCGACGAGCAGTTCGCGCGAACCGTCCTGGTTCACCACGGTGGTCATCGGGGCGTACTGTCCATCAATTTCATCGCGGATGACCTGCCCGCGACTCAGTTCAATAACGCGGTGGCGGTATTCGCTCACCAGTTCATGTGCGTGCGTAGCCATCAGGACAGTCGTACCGTTCTGGTTAATGCGGTTGAGCACGTTCATGACTTCGATGCTGTTCTTCCGGTCGAGGTTACCCGTAGGCTCATCGGCAAGCAGGATCGAGGGCCTGTTCACAATGGCGCGGGCAATGCCGACGCGTTGCTGCTCGCCACCGGAAAGTTCAGTTGGCTTGCGACGCGCCTTATCTTCAAGGCCGACCATTTTAAGTGCATCTGGCACACGCTCGCGGATCTGGGCCCGTGAAGCTCCAATGACCTCCATGGCGAACGCGACGTTGTCGAAGACCGTGCGCTCGCGCAGCAGGCGGAAGTCCTGGAAAACGAAACCGATGTCACGGCGCAGCTTAGGCACACGGCGGCTCGGAATGCGGTTGAGGTTCTGTCCCGCCACGTAGACGGATCCGTCGGTGGAGCGCTTTTCGCGCAGCACCAAGCTGAGGAAGGTCGACTTACCCGAACCGGATTCGCCAACCAAGAAGGCGAACTCGCCACGGTCTATCTCGATGTTTATATCGTCCAAAGCTGCATTCTGCTGCTTTGGCTCGTAAACCATCGAGACGTTTTCGAATTTAATCATGTCTTCAATCGCTAGTCTTCGTCGGGGCGCGACCCACGAATACCAATCTCGAGATCAAACGTCTTTTGGTGCGCCAGTCTTCCAAACACTATCGGTGCCAGGTAGCTAACCAGCCGAAATATAAGGTGTGTTGCGAGATTCATGCCGTACATACAGCTAACGCAGAATGCCCAGCTTAGGCATGACTAGCTGGAATTAGCGAAACGGAGTTCGTAACGGTGATGATACTTACACCCTCTGTGGCAAAAGCGTTTAGACCAGCTGGAATTCGCGATTTCGCTTACTTACTAGGGCGACGCTGTCCTGCACGCCAGCGGATGCCTGCATCAATGAAATCGTCAATTTCACCATCAAGTACTGCCTGGGTATTGCCGACTTCATGTTCGGTACGCAGGTCCTTGACCATTTGGTACGGATTAAGCACATAGGATCGCATCTGATCGCCCCAAGATGCCTTCACATCTCCGGCGAATTCCTTCTTCTGGGCGTCTTCTTGTTCCTTCTTCAGAAGCAGCAACCGCGATTGCAGAACTCGAAGTGCGGCAGCACGGTTCTGGATCTGCGACTTTTCGTTCTGCATCGAGACGACAACTCCGGTAGGAATATGCGTCATGCGTACTGCAGAGTCGGTGGTGTTAACGCTCTGTCCGCCAGGGCCAGAGGAACGGAAGACGTCCACGCGGATTTCAGATTCAGGGATTTCGATGGTGTCAGTCTGCTCAATCAGCGGCACGACCTCCACTGCGGCAAACGACGTCTGGCGACGTCCCTGATTATCGAATGGTGAAATACGAACCAGACGGTGCGTGCCGGCTTCTACCGAGAGTGTGCCGAAGGCATACGGTGCGTCGATTTCGAAGGTTGCCGATTTAAGGCCGGCCTCCTCGGCATACGAGGTATCCATAACGGTGGCCTTGTAACCACGGCGTTCAGCCCAGCGCAGGTACATGCGCAAAAGCATCTCTGCGAAATCGGCGGCATCAACGCCGCCGGCACCGGAGCGAATCGTGACAACCGCTCCGCGAGCATCGAATTCACCGTTGAGAAGGGTAACAATTTCGAGTTCGGCAAGGGACTTCTGGACGCTGACGAGCTCTCTATCCGCTTCGTGCAACGTATCATCGTCGTCTTCAAGTTCAGCAAGCTCAACCAAGACTTCCAAATCGTCGATGCGGGTCTTCAGCCGGGTCAGCCGTTCCAGCTCAGACTGGCGATGCGATAGCTTGCTGGTAACGATCTGCGCGGCGGCCGGATCATCCCAGAGGTTCGGAACGCCAGCTTCCTCCGAGAGGACTGCGATGTCAGCTTTGATCTGCTCGACATCGCTCACGTCTTCAATTGCGGAGAATGTAGAACGCAGTGAGCGGATTTCAGCGGAGAAGTCAGTTTTTGCCATGGTCCTCTAAGACTACGTCATTTAGCCATTGATCAATGAGTCCGGTGCTATCGCCGAAAAGAAGTTCCAATCGAGGTTTTCACTGAAAATCGCGCTGTGGAACCCCTAGCCAACTTGCAAGGCTTGCATCCACGGGTCGATCGGGAATCCGGCCAGTCAGTTCTCGAACAGTATTTCTGAACTGGGATTTGGAGGTGGGGTCCGCAAGCTTCCAAAGAAGCCCGAACTACCGCAAAAATGATGGATCCGGTTGCGCTGGATCCATCCTTCTTGGATTCCGCTCCTGGGGCATGCAGCAGCGTTGCTCGCTGACACGTTCTTTCTCTTGCTTCCCAGTACTTGTGCATTTCCCGCTTCCCTGGAACATCCATGCTGCTCTGCGCGGAGGTGTTCACCTGCTCAGTACAGTTCTTGCTGATGAATCTACAGATATTGGTACTCCGTCTGGAACGATCCACCCCACTATCGGCGGTTGCGCCGAGCCCTGCAGCACGAGATTCGCGCCTTGCCCATCAGGCGTGATCTGCACCCGGCCAATGCGTAAATTGTCGACGCGGCCGGCCGCACCCACATCCGAAAGGTACTGTTGCACGGCTTGTTGCACGCGCTGCTGGTCCAACTGAATCCTCGGGTCGCCATTGTCCGCAACAAATTCGAATTCATCCACGGCAGCCACGACCGCCCCGTCGGCAATTGACAACAGCTGACGCGCTTTGAGGTTGACTGCGCTGACTGCTAGCACCACTGAAATAGTCAGCAAAGTGATGGCGCACAAGCCGATTGCCAGCACTAAGGATTGTCCATCCTCGTCCCGTGGATTCAGGGCAGCGCGTTTTGTCCTAGCCAAAGCGATCAGTCCTTTGCGAGGCTGAAGAATCCACGGTGAAAGCAGATACCTCTGCCCAGTCGGAAACGAAAGGAAGGGGAACATCCAACGCTACCGTCACAGTGACGACACTGCCCGGACTCAAGCATTCCTTGTCGCAACTAATCGATGTGCGAGCGTCGGCATATCCAAAGTTGTTCATGGTTCTTCGTACGACTGCGTGCGCATCTGACCTTGCCTGGGCGGGGTTATCGGCGGCGGCGAAAACCTTCGCTGCATGATCAGCAGCTCCAACCACGGCATAGCTACCGCCTTGCAGCTGTCCGACGGCCAGAATCAGGTACACCATGGGAATCAGCAAGACAGTTGAAGCAAAAATAAACTCCACTATCGCGCTGCCGCGATCTTCGGCCCGGATTCTCTTGTGCATCGCGGCAGCGAGATACTTGGCTCTACCCATAACGCACAGCTTCTCCCTGAACCTGCAAATCCCACCCGTTGGGCAAGAACCCGATTAAGGGCACCCTCGTGTTAACCGATACGGTTACCAACTGGCTATCACCAACGCGGGTTGTGCTCACAGCAATGTCACGGGCAAATCCGCCATGCAAGCTTTCGGTGATCAACATCCGAGTTCTGCTTCGAGCGTCGGATACTGACCGATTGGCCAAAGCACCGTAATGGGCGCCGTTCGATGCTGCGTCAATCAGGGTGTTGCGCACATGCAGTACCAACGCGAGTTGGATGAGCGTCATTGCGATGACCACAAGCAACGTTGTGACCATGACAAATTCGGCTACAGCAGACCCGTTCTCGCAATCTACAAGTTCCGCAGATTCCGAATTTCCAGGAGACCCCGCACTCGACCACATGCGCGGTTATCCCAATCCGGAAACTCGATCGATCGCTTGGTTGAACAGGTCCTGCAGCCTAGGCCCTGCAATGGCCAGCAAGGCGGCAACCAGCAACGCGGACATGAGTGTAATCATGACCCATCCGGGCACGTCGCCTCTGCTATCCCTGAGTTTCGGGGAAACCTTACGAAAGAGTAGTTCACCGGTTGCAGTGATTTGCAATACCAGTTTGAGCATCATTTCTTGTATGTGATTCATGACGGCCCTTCTAACTTGCTAAAGGATTTCAAAGTGGGAGATTCAAGCTTTTCTATGCTCCGATCAATAACTCATCTCCAATAACGCCAGACCGGGGAATACGGCGAAAACGATCGTGAGAGGAAGAATTCCGAACACGACCGGGCCGCAAATATAGATAAGACTTCTCTACGTAAGGAAAAACCCCCGCGATGCGCAAACATCCGGGGGCTTGGCTCAAACCTAGTAGTGAGGTTCGAACATGAATAAGCATACATTTAACCCAAGCGTCCAGCACCCTGCTGGCTTCACTGTCAAGACTGAAGACGGCATCAACGGCCAAGAATTCTTCTACTGCGAAGGCCCAAAGGCAAGTGCCGGACAGATCACCGTCGAAAGCTTCTGGAATAAGCCAGGCGGCATCGATTTACACTTCACTAACGACCGCCACATGGACAACGGGATCTTCAATATGGAAGAACTCGCGACCCTAACCGGCCTGATCGAAGAAGTGACCACCAAGATCAACTACGCCGCCGCACAGGACTTCTTCGAGAACCATCCTCAGTACTTGGAAACGACTCTCGGAGTCTGCGATCTCGCGGCCTTGGCAGATGCAAACCACCTCAACGCACCCGAAGCATTCCAGGCTTACATGGACCTGTACAACAAGCGCGGTGGGAACGATGCCTAAGACCATCCAGAGCATCGTGCGCAGCATCTTCTACTGCTCCGGCTTCATCCTCCTGGTGACTCTCCCACAGCTCCTAGCGCTGTCGATGGGTGCGCCTGTCTACATCTAGTCACTGAGTCTCACACAAGGCCTTCTACGGGCTTGTGTGGGGCTGAATGCCTAGTTGTGTTCAGGTCGCTTTTACAGCTCTCAGACCGTAACCGAGAGTACCGAGGATACCCATATTTAGCAGCCGTCTCGGGGTTGCACCGGCGCGTAAAGGCCTAACGCATATGCCGGGTTGCACTAGCTCGCACTGTAAAACAGTGTGGGCTATTTGTGCTGGAAGGATTCAGACAATGGGCGGTGGAATCGGGAATTTTGGGGCAGGGGATAAAGGCAAGCTCGCCCTTGGGTGTCCGCTAGCGCGAAGCGCCAAGTACCGGTTGAGTACTTACTCTCATTAGTAAGGATCTGTAAAAAGAAATAATGCCCCGCTAGTAACGATTGCGGGGCATTATCTAAGTTCATGCTGTTTTGAACAACGAAAATTTCTTTACTCGGTCACGTTCACGCTGGACACGTTCAGCCCGGACAGTTGTGAGAGCATTCTCAAACCGTTCCACTTTTTTCGGAGAAATTTTCGCAGAGCGTGGCTTGCGGCCGACGAGTTCAATTTTTCCCATTGGTGACTCCTTCCAATGAAAATATTCTAGCTTAGGTTTCGAGTAGTTCTAGTAGCTTCACTGAAATAGATGCTTAGTGTCGCTGCTAAAAGCGACACTGTCGAACCGTCTCTAGAGTCTAAGTCACCAACCTTAGGTGCGTCCAGAGTTAGCATTCCATACCCTGAGTCCCCGACTCTAATTGGCGCTGATATGTAGGTTTTATAACCTTTTCCACTCCCTTCCCAAGAAGACGGTGCCTCTGAGAGGTCAGCGACGAATTCGAAATTTTCAGTCATGGCGAGAACTTTGAAAGCTTGATCACCACGGGTAGTTCCACGAACGAAGGGCTGCGGCTTCTGATTACGTCCTGCACGAGCCAAGACAGTCATTTTCTTACCGTCGTCACTTACCTGATATACAGCTGCTCTAACGTTTGGCACCAGAGAATATGCAGCTATTAAGTCCTTGGTCACTATTTGAGCGGCTCCTTTGAGGGCGACTACTCGCTGATTAGACCTCGAAGTTGAAAGCTGACACGCTTCTTCAAGCAGTGGAGGAATAGCTTGATCCATTACGCGTTCGCGGGCAGCAGTTGCGTCCTCATCCAAATCGTTCTTGCGATCCCAATAAGCAGTTGCAGATGGAGGTAAAGCGCTAAGTAAAGCGGTAATTGCCGCAGGAATGAAAAACCAAAAACTTTGATCGGCCTTAGAAAGCAGATAACCGCTGCCAATCCCGCTTAGAGTCGCTACGGCAACAGAATAAGCGGGGTACGAAGAACACCAGTACGAGAACCAGTTCCAGCTCGCGACCATAGGATTTATAGGGATCTTCACCTCGGATACATTACCTGAAATGGCCCGCCTAGTGCCTATCCGTTCATGAATATGAATGGAAACCCCGAATCAATCCCGTAAATCCGTAGAATTTTTAGAACATACAGTACTCCTCGCGGTTCTCTAGGCTTCGCACTTCTTGCAACTCCCGGCAAAAAGCTTTCCGACAAATTTGTCTAATAGGTACTGGCCCAGCGAGTACCCTTCCGCTCAAATCCGACCTACCATCAAGTGTCAGTTGCCGATATGGTGCAACTTATGGAAACGCTCACAAAGCAACAGCAATACAGAACAGTCTCAGCTGGCTTCGCTCTCGGCCTCATTATGAACGACCTCCGCCAAATCCCAAACGACAAGGTGAAAGTTGAACTGTCATTCGTTTCCGCATGGCGCAAATGGTCGCACCGGGAAACACTGCCCGCAGCAGACAAGAGCATCGCCGGCCAGCGGAAAGACTGGGACGTAATCCGCATAATGACAGATCTAGACAAAGACAAGACACGGCCCTACGTGCCCTTCCACTGGGATGAATACGCTCTTGGCGGCCCGACTGTTGTAGTACGTGAGACAGCAGATTTTGATCCCACCGCCAACGACGATCTACAGCACTACGCGGGCAACATACATGACGAAATCCCAGCCGAAGCCTGGGCAGAACTCGCAGCAGCATTCCACGCCAAGCTCCACTAGCCAGAAATACGAATAGCCCCCTCAAACCCGTAGGTCTGAGGGGGGCTAAAACGTGCCAAATTCATCGAATCCGTCGCGCCGGACGTCAGCCGGAATCCAAAAATACAAGATTACGAAAAACCGCCAAAATTGCCTAAAATCAGTCAAAAAAGGCTCAAAAACAGGCCCAAAACACCCCTTTTTGCCCCCTTTTCGCATGATCCGCGGAAAACCATCTGTGGAAACAGCTGAAAATATATCGCGGGGCCCGGGGGGGGGGCGAAAGTTGCGGGCGAAGGGACCGCCTCCCCCCCTGGGTGCAACGAAATACGTGCTTTTCCTTCGTTTCGACTCTGCTCCCGCGAAAAAAAACTTAAGGGAGGGATCGTGCCGACCGGGGTGTGATCGTGTGGGGGCTAGGGACGGGTGGGCCCCTGGGGTCTGCGTTCGCGGTCCGTTGCTTTGTGCTTGGGACCGCGAACGTCTTTGCCTGTGTTTCTTAGTGTTGGAAGCCGTTAGTGATCTTCGATGCTTCTCGTCGTGCTTTGGCTTCTCGCACTGCAGCAACGCGTCCTCGTACCTGCTCGTTGCTGGTTGCTAGGTCTACCTTGATGCCCATCTCTAGCATGTCCCACACGCCAGTGTTGCCACCTGTGCTGCGCCGTCCGCCGAGTGCGAGGCCGTGGCGATCATGGTCGTTGAGGGTTGGCTCCGCGTATGTCTGGATTGGTGCGGTGATTCCAAGCGGTCCTTCGAGCGCCTGCATCAGCGCTCCCCAATTCTGAATGATCGCGCTGGTTATATCGTGTGCTGCTCGTGCCCTGAGTCGGGTTGGCCAGTTGCGTTCGTGGGCTGGGAAGTATGCTGTCTGATCCCAGATTGGTTCGTTGCCTAGGATCTTGTGGGCTTCTTGTAGTTCCTTGGCTGCTGTGTCGAACTTTGCTTTCATCTCTTTGATGAGCTTGGGCGCTTGAGTCTTGATGTTGTTGACTCGTCGGGCGGATTCTTCTTGTTCCTGGTGCAGTCGGATGGTTAGGGTGTGTTCGGCAATCCCACGTTGGATAATTGCCTTTTTGATCTTGGGGTCTTCGGCAGGGTCTTTTCCTGCTTTCAATGCTTTGGAGATGAGCGCGCTAACTTCGGCTGGGGTGATCTGCTCGGGTAGTGCGATTTCTCGTGGGACATAGACGGTGTAGCTTTCGAGTCCCATTGCTTTGATGGCGCGTTCGGTGTTGTTGGCGAACATGTTGTTGTTTTCGGTGGTAGACATGTGTTTGTTGTCCTTTTCGTTAGAAGCGGCGTAGGTGTGGTGCGGAAATGTGGTCTAGTAGGCGCAGCATTTCGGGGCTGTGTCCTGCTGGCTTTGCCGGTTGTTTGCCTTGGCTGGGGATGACTGGGGCGCTTGGCTGTATGTTGTCTTGCGCTAGGGCTTCGGCGGTGGCCTGTTGCTCCTGGCGTTGTTGGGCGGCTTGCGCGTCTGTCATCCATTGGTCGAGCATTGACCTGTAGTCAGTCATTGGTTGTTTTCCTCGGTTTCCATCCAGTGAATCCAGCGCCGAAAGTGGGCGATCTGTTTTCCTTCGCGAGTGACTTTGAGTGCCCCGGCGCTGGTGTCTACTTCTTTGGCGGTGCCTGGAACGGTGAATGTTCCTTCGGCGGTTACTACCTTGATCATGTTGGTCCCTTTTCCGTTTAGTCTGCGATGGTCGCTGGGAGTGGTGTCTCTGGTGTGCCTGTTGCGTCGGTGAGCGTTTGGCTGGTGTGTACTGGCGAGAGTCCGCAGTGCGTCTGCCGTTGCGCTGGTGGCCCTGTGGTGGGCTCTGGGAGCTTGTCCGCAGCATCTACGATGTCGTTGGCGAGGGCGTAGGCTTCGGATTTGGTGAGGTGCGCTGAGATGCCGCCTCTGCCTCCGAGTGCGATGCCTGGGAACTGCTTACCGGTGCTTAGATCTGTCCACGTCTTATTCCAGATTTTCCCGATGTAGGGGCGTATCATTCAGTTTTCCTCCGTGCAGTCGTGTTGGATCATTCTTTGCTCGGCTGCTTCAGCCCGGTTTTTCCAGTAGGCAACCTGTGTTTCAAGGTGTCGGCATTGATCCCACAGGAACGTGCTTTGCGGTAGCTCGTTCCATGCTCTGAGCGTCTTTGGGCTGTATTCGTAGGCCATTGCTAATCGGTGCTTTCTAGGTGGTCTGAAAGGTTCCACAGGTCTGTGTGGATCTGGTCGTTGGTGATGCCGTTTGCTATGTGTGCTGCGGCGTTGCGTAGCAGTAGGATGACGGCTGTTCGGTCGTAAGGGTCGATGCTCATTTGGAATGCTTTCGGGTATGGCAAAGGGCGAACGGTGAGCCGGTGAATGGCTCCTCGTTCGCCCTCTGGGATATGGGTGTTTTGATGTTCAGGGGCACTTAGGGGCACATGTTCCCAGTCATTTCTTAGAATCGTTTTCCGTGAGAATCACTGGGAGTAAGTGACCCTATCTGCCCCTTTCTGCCCCAATTCGTTTATAACCACTAGTCAAGAGGCATTTGCTCATTTTTGAGTCCTGCCCCTTTCCAGATGCGCTCACCATTGCTTTTGCCCTCTGTGATGCCTGGGATCTTTGCGACGCGGGGCGTAAATGCCTTGGCGGTGAGTTGTTCCCCGCCGTTATCTCGCGCCCATGCCAGATACGCGTGATGCAGTTCAGTGCGGGTCACTCTGGCATTCGCAACCAATACGCATTCTTCGGAGATGAACTGTTTCACGTCGTCATTTTCAGCCCGATAGCTTTCGGTGCTGGCCATAACCTTTGCGGGGGCGTTTAGTCCCTCCGTCTGGTAAGCGAATAGGCCGGCAACTGCCCATGCGATCACGGCATCAGCTGCAAGTTTGAGATCCTCCTTTAGGTTTGGATCTTCGCGTCCAACGAATGAAACATCGAACGGGACTACTCGCATTCGTGCCCATACCGCGTCCGCAGTTGGGTCTACCTTTGGCAGGTCGTTCGTGAGCATGAAGAATGAATGCGACGGTTCGAATTCCACCGGGTTTTGACCCATAAGTTTTGCTTCGATTGAATCGCCTCCGGTGAGTTGCTTCATGGTGGACTCTGCAAGCTGTGCACCCTTTTCCAGCTCGCTCATGATCGCGAAGCGTGAGCCTCGTAAGCGCATGAGTGATGCTTTCTCACCTGCTGAGCTGCCCCCGTAGCGACTTGCAACAAGCATTGAGTTAGATGCCGTGATTGCGTAGTCTCCTAGTGCGTAGCGTACTGTTTCGGCTATTACGCCCTTGCCGTTGCGCCCTCCACCTGTTGCCACGACTAGAACGTGATCGAGCACCGTGCCAATGAGCGCTGAGCCGATAAACCGTTGCAAGAATTCCTGGATCTCCATGTCTGGAAGTGAAGAATTTAGGAAGTCCGTCCAACGGTTACTGCAAGCGCTCGTTGAGAACGCCGCTCGCGCTACCTTAGTGATTCTGTCAGCGGGGTTGTGTGGCCTGAGTTCGAATGTTCGCAGGTCGAGGGTTCCGTTTTGCATGTTCAGCAAATAAGGGTCGTTGTCCATGTCTGCTGCGTCTGCGTCGAGTTGTCTGGATGCGAGATCTAAAACGCCGTTTGATCCGTTTGCCGTGTTGGCTGCTCTCAGGTCTGAGAGTAGTGCTGAGTCTGAGAGCGCGTCTGGTGTGGTGCAAAGCGTTAGCAGTTCGGTTAGTACCTTGTGCGCCCGCTTACCGCGTGAGTCCATTGCCCAGCGTGCGCCGTCCCAGTAATGCCAACCGAGGCCGTCCACGTAGAGACAGCGCCCGTTTGCGTAATGTGCAAAGCGTGCAGCAATGCGCTGGTGTGAACGTAAGCCCTTGTCGTTCCATTCGATCGGTTGAGGATCAAAGGTGTCTGCTTGGAAGTAAGCGGGAACGGTCATCGCAGTTCACCCCTTTTCATTTGTTCGCGTGCTGCCACTACGTCCACGCTGTTACGTGCGGACTTGGCAAAGTTTCGGTGGATCTCGTCGCCGGCCTCCATTGCGTAGAACAGGCGTGCTGCGTGCTCTGCGTGGCTCTCGGCGCTCTCGTCTGCGTCTGCCCAGCCTTGTTTGTAGCCGTGCTCCTTGCCCAGCATGTAGGCCTGTAGTAGCTCTGGTGAGCGGCCTATGCGCCGGGCTAGGTCGGTTGCTTCGAGGTAGGTCATGCCGTTAGTCATCGAGCACCCCGTTTACCGGGGATAGTTCACACAGCACGATTGAAGCGTCTAGGCCGTTCATTCGTGCGCGAGCAATTGCCCGGTTGGCTGCTGGCAAATTCAGGTAGCAGCGTTTGCGATAACGTGGCTCAATGTCGGTTCCCCTGATCTGGACTACCGCCACATAAACACCGTGCACTAACCCGGCATGTTCAGGTAGAATAGGAGTAACGTCATTTTGTTTTGGAGATTGTCCCTGGTTCGCAGCTAGGGGCTTTTTCATGTCCTGAGTCATTAGCGGTTTGCACCTGCCTTTGACTTCGCTTGCTCCAAAGCAACTAGGCGCATCACAGCTTCATGACGTGCAGCCACAACCTCGCGGTGACGCTCTACGGTGCGTTCAGTGAGCAGTTCAGGCGTAGGTTCGATCCGGTGGATTGCTTCGAACCATCCAGGGGGAAGCACAGCCTTTGCGATGTTCACATGCTTGCTCTGGCTCACCATTTTGCGCAGGTGCGTGGCCATACGGCGCGACATGCGACGCTTACGATTCGCAGGATTGATTGAGTCGTAAAGAAAATACTCTTCGATCTCGGCGCGGGTAATCCCTGCTTCAATCTTGTTTGGTTCCTTTGGCGATTGAGGTGTAATCGCAGGACGGGTTGCGGTGGTGGCAATCAAGCTGCATCACCGCCGTATGGGCGAAGCATCGAGGCAATGCGTGATGCTTGTTCATCGGTGAGCGGTGGGGCGGTTGCTACGACTCGGGCAACGTATTCTTCGAGCTTGGCCGCCTTTAGATTCTGGCGGGCTTCAATTAGTTCGGGGTCGGTGGCTTCTCTAACTCGTGAGAGTGAAGCAACCTTGGCGCGATCACGGGTCCAGGACAAAAGAAAATCCCTCCGGGTATGACAAATAATCTGTCATCCGGGGGGATGGTGGCTGTTCTGTAAGCCTTGACGCCCTTGCGTCCGTTCGTTGCCGCCGTGACCTTTGGCCAGCTAAGGGGATTCTGTTCATCCGGTCAACCGAATAAATCGGTATGGCACTAGTTTAATCTAGCTTCGTCTATTAGGTCAAGCTAGTTGCTACTGAGTGTTTTCGAGTCCATCACGGAAGGCAGATAACCCAATAGTCTGGATGCCCAGCTCACGCATTTTAGATAGGGCTGGGTACAGCTTTTCGTGTCGGACTGGCACACGAAAGCCACATTTCAAGCAACGCAAATTCCAAGACTCGCGCCGTTCGCCCGACTGCTGCTTCTCGCGTGAGAATCTTTCATTGCCGTAGAGCGCCTGGGCCGCATCGTGATGAGCTTGCTCCCGCTTAAGACGCTTGGATCGGTTGCTGTCAGTCCAGCCTAGACCTAATTCGCTTTCCCTGCCATCCCGATAGTAGAACCCTTGCACTACGGGGTTAGGTCGCCGTGCGCCGTGCTTCGTTGAGCCACTATCGCAGAAAACAATAATCTCGTTGCTAAACATGCCTAGGCCTTCCATTCAATTTTGATTAGTTCGGGGTTGAACTTTCCACCGGCGCCCGCTGGCATGATCATTACGGTCATTAGTTCCTGGATAACTTGGCGTCGGATTTCCAGCGGCGCATTTTCCCAGCGCTCCGCAGCGTTCGCACCAATAAGCCCAATGATCGGGTTTGACCCTTGCAAGTGGCCGATACGCTTTTTCGTGTCTTCCATATCGGGAATAAGCTTCGAATTGATCCGCTTCAACTGTTCGCCTGTAATCGTTCCATCGGCAAACTGATCCGCAGCAATGTCTAGCCGTGCTTTCAGGCCGTCTAGGCGCTCTCGTAGGCGTGGCAGTTCGCCTGAAGTGTCCTTGGCTAGCGCTACGAGTAGCTTGGGGTCTTTCAGCCGGCCTAAGACTGCACCGGTGACTATCTGATCTATAGGCTCACTCTTACGACGCACCTTGAAACATTCCTTGCAGTCGTACTGCGCAGGAACTTTCTTGCCCCGGTACTCTGTCGCCTTGGAATAGCGCATCTTGCCACCACAAAGCCCACACTGAGCAATTGCACTGAGCAACTGGCGCGGGGTGCGTCCGTAGGCGTGTTTGATCCGCTCGGGGTCAGTGAGCCGTGCGCAAACCTGATTGTAAAGATCTTCGCTCATGATCGGGTCAGCGTTAGCCTTGCCCACAATTACGCCTTTGTGTTGGCGCATACCAATGTTTACGGGGCGCAAAAACATTTGACGCAATGAGGTTGTTGCCCATTTGTCTGTTTTCGCTGCGGGAATCCCTCGGCGCATGAAGTCCTGGCAGATGCTACGCAATGACTCGCCTGATGCGTAGCGCTCTGCTGCTTCATTGAGCACGTCGGCCTGTTCGCGGTTTGCGATGTCCCACTTAGTGCCGTCTTCGCGGGTGATCCGTTCAAACCCATAGGGCGCGTAGCTGTGTGGTTTACCTGATAGGGCGCGTTGCTGGAATGCACGCTGTAGCCGGCGTGACATTTGCTCTGCCTCGTGCCGCGCTACGTTGCCTTTGATGCGAGCGGTTAGCTTGCCCTGTGGGGTCGATAGGTCAATCTCTCCCCCAACGTTGGCCATGCTGAGATTCATCTTGTCGGCCAAGTCGATAATGTCTTCTAGCTCGCGTGGTGTGCGTGTGAGGCGGTCAATGTCCCAAACAACCATTGCATTGATGTGACCCTGTGCCACGTCTGAAAGCATCCTCTGGTATTCAGGGCGTACCTTTGAACGTGTGGCGCTAACGTCGTTGTCCTGGTAGATCTCCACGATCTCCCAGTTACGGCGCTTAGCTTCTTTGGTGCAATCTTCGATCTGCCGTTGCACGCCTAAGGTTGTTTCAAATGGATCGTGTGAGATCCTCGCATAAATACCGGCTCGCATAGTAATAGTCTAGCCGTATCTTGACAGGTACCAGCATGGAAATCTCGCGTTTTCCTGCAACTTCCATAAGTTCTCGTTTGGACGCATCGCGGACATCTTGTGCTTGGTCTCTGAGCACTTGAGCCAATGGTGTGCCTCGCTCTGTTGCAACAACGATTGCATCGACAAATCGCGTCATGGCTCCAACTTGCATCCGGTCGGACATATTCTGCATCGCTTGGACCATCGGTGTGCCTGCGTGAATGTCGTTCAAAGTCTTGGTGAATTCGTCACCGATCACCCCGTGGCAGATTCGTGAAATTCTTTCGATGGCCCCGGTGGTTGATTCGCCTGCGCCGACAGTTAGCGCCAGCACTTCGGCCACGGTTGGAAACTGAGTCAATATTTTCCTGGCCCGCCGATGGATCTGTTCGCCAAGCCACCAACCACGCAATGCATAGCCAACAATCCCGAAACCAATAACGACTAGCACCGATAGGATCAAAGAGACATGATACTGAACGGCGGCAAAGGCCATGAGCGCAGATCCTGCTACTAGCCCTGCCAGAGCATAAACAATTTCTTGAGACCGGTAGTCAATTACGCTCATGTCCAATCCGGCAGCGTTCAGACGCTTCCGAAGAGTACTTGCCGAAGGACTGTGTAGGCTAGCCAGCTTCTTGATTTGCAGCAACATGGGGGCAGCGAGTTGGCCTAAAGCCGAGTGCCCGGAGTCAGAGTGCCATGAGTCTTCCAGCATGCGTGAGCTTCGAACGCCAACGCGAACATGGGGCGCAATACGATCAGCGAAGGCCATTCTTCGCCAGCCCGGCAGGTTCACAAAGACCAGCCAAAGGCCTATGCCAAGTCCCAAACCGCAAAGCGCCGCCCACGGTGTATAGCTGTTCATGCCAGGACTCGTTCTTCTACTGGCAAGGTGCCCAGCCGGAGCATGATTCGATAGCAAACGAGGGAAACCAGCATGCCCAGGCATAGCACTATCACTCCCCCGAACGTCATATATGCATCCTTCGCAGCTTCCTGGGTGCCCAAGACCAACAGCAAGATCCATGGCGCGGCGACTGCCAAACGCGCTGCCGAGACAATCCATGATTGGCGGGCAGCGAGTTCCCCTCGTGTTCTCACGTCATCGCGCAAGAATGCCGACAAAGTTGTGAGCGTATGCCCCAAGTCGGTGCCCCCGACTTCACGCGTAATCCGCAATGTCGTGAGAATCTTGTCGGCTACCGGGTCTGCCAAGCGTTCGCCCAGCTGGTCCAGCGCCACGGAGAAGTTCGCTGTGGCTCGATAGTCCAATGCGAAATCCCGAAATAGCGGACGCAATACCTGCGGGCCGACGACAGCCAATTGGCTCAATGCTTCGGGAAGAGATAGGCCCGCCCGGATGGCACTTCGCAAGTGATCAACCACCTCTGGCCATTGTTCTTGCAATGCTGTGCGGCGCTTGGTGGCTTGATGGCGCAGGTAGACCCATGGTGCGAATGAACCGAAGATGCTAAACACCAAGGCGAAGAGCCACGAAGCGGTGAGTCCTAACGTCACCAACGCGGAAGTCAGCCCGCAGACCAGGCAAATCACGATGAATTTTGCCGGAGCCAGATTGCTCATTCCTGCATGCAAAAGAGCATTCTTGATGGCCGAGCTACGTTTGGGCGATTTTGCCCACGGGGCGAAGAGCAACCAGTCAACCATGAGGGCAATGCCTAGCCCGCCAAGGAGAGCAAAGAAAGCAACCACCGCTACACCGCCATCAATTCGGCAATATTGATTCCAGCGACATCAAACTTTTCATGGGACCAATCGGCTCCCCGAGCCGGCAGCAGGCGATCGGCTTGCCGCTCGAAAAGCGTCGAGGACTCAATTTGCCCTTCCTCCACGCGGTTGCGCACGCTGAGAATCTCGTTGACATAGCGATGGCCCTGTGGACTCCGCACGCAATGAACCACAAGGTCAATGCATGCAGCCACGGTCTTGATGGTGAAGTCGCTGGTGATATTTGGTCCTGCAAGCAACGGCAAAGTGCAAATTTTTGTGATAGCGTCGCGGGCAGAATTCGCATGCAAGGTACATAGCCCCGCGATTCCCGAGTTCAGGGCAATGAGCATATCCAAGGACTCTGCTTCGCGGACCTCGCCGATAATGATCCGTTCCGGGCGCATGCGCAAGGCCTCCTTGACCAGCCGGCGCATCGTGATTTCACCGGTGCCTTCAAGATTGGCGAGGCGAGTTTGCATGGCAACGACATCTCTTAGTGAAAGATTCAGCTCAAAGATTTCCTCGATGGTGATAATGCGTTCCCTGGGGCCGATCGCTGATGCCAGACAGTTGAGCATTGTCGTTTTGCCGGCTTGTGTAGGGCCAGTAACGATGACATTCAGACCGGCACTGATCGCCGTAGAAAGGAACCTCGCTGCTTGTTCGCTCAAGGCTCCCAGCTCAACTAGATCTTCAAGTTTTCCCGCGCGAGCAATGAACTTACGAATGTTGATGGCCCAATGCTCATGGGTGATGTCTGGAATCACGACGTGAAGACGAGACCCATCAGGCAATTGGCAGTCGACGAATGGCTGGGAAAGGTCCAGACGCCTGCCCGACGTTTTGAGCATGCGTTCTACTAGAGCCGCGATTTCTGCCGATTCCATGCGTATGTGGGTCAGTTCGCTTTGGCCACCTCTGGCGCAAAATACTTGATGTGGAGAATTTACCCAGATCTCTTCAACAGAAGGATCATCCAATAAGGGTTGCAGCGCTCCGAACCCGGCCACATTATCGAATACTGAACGTTGGGCGGCCTCTAGCGATCCAAGTGAAGGCACGGCGCCAAGCAATGCGCGTTCGTCGTAGTCGCGAATGACCTCTTCAATAAGTGATCGGATCATCGCTGGCTGCTTTGCCGGGTCCAATCCACGCCGGCGAACCAGCTCGCGTACTTCGTCTTCGACAATGGACAGCGCATCCACGACTGACTCCTTTGGCTTCCCTACTGGAGGATCCCGATCTCGGGGACTATCGGCGAGCGCGTCGTCGGTGCAGCATACCTATTCGTATGACAAGGGATGCTATCTGCAGCAGAGACCGCTTTCAAGAGGTTCCCGAAGTTGTGGATAGTTCTTGGTACTTTCTCCACACCAAGATTCTTATCTTCCAGCGCCGCCCTCAATGCTGGTTTAGATGGGAACGACAACATTCCATTACATTCAGGAGACCTCATGGTCCGCTATGAATTACTTCTGATTTCCCGAAAATTCCAGCATCCGCGGCAATTCGAACTTGTCATGTCCGGACGAATATCGGGCGAGCAGCTCGCCGCACTGCTGCAGCAGCATTTCCCGGGACAACGATGGTATTCGGGAATAACGCGGATAGAAGAGTTGGGGATCCTGCATGCGTCTGAACGTCTTCTGCTCAATGAATTGCCCCAACCTGTTCGCGCCACAAGCACCACAGCTTCGTGCCTCAAGTTATATGTAGTTCGCGGCCCCGACGCTGGTGCCTGGATTCCGCTCACAAAGGGAGAACATGTCATCGGCAGAACCGCCCCATTATGGTTAGAAGATCCGCTGGTGTCCCGGGTTCACGCGAAGTTATTCGTGACAACCCGGAGCTTGCGCCTGGTAGCCTGCTCTGAGCAGCAACTTGCCATGCCAGATGGCAGCCGCTGCGAGTCCGTGGAATTGGAACACGGATCGCGCTTCTTTCTGGGCAACACTGAATTCGCTGTCGGCGATCCATTAACCGCCCAATCCGGTCAATTGGTAACCCCCGAACAATTGGAAATCCAAGTACCTTCCAAGCCCGAGCTGTCCCGCTTAATTGCTCTGGTCCTCGCAGCATTCGTTCCGATCATCTCCGGCGTCTTGCTTGCCTTGGTTACCGGTTCGATGCTCTTTCTGATCTTGAGTGGCGTTTCGGCCCTTATGGGTATGGTGCCTGCCGGTCAACTGTTCGTGGAGCGTCGCGAATGGAAAAGGGAAATGGAAGTGCAACGAGCTTCCGCCATTATCGCGAGAAGTAAATATTCTCCGGCTCTCGGAGAATCGTTCGTAGCCGGACTGGATTCCGCTTCTTTGGGACTGTCGCATGCCCGGATACCACCACTGGTTTGGGGCGAGGGACTGTGGTCTCCGCAGGACACCTCTCGTTCTGATCCCACGGGGATCCGCAAAGTATTTCGTAGCCTCAGGAAGACGAAGTCGGACGCGCCCTGGTTCGGTCCAGTATTTTTCCCGAGTACCCCGAGCGTCTGGCAGCTGAATTCTGCACAAGGGCAAAGCGCTGGGGCTATTCTGGCCGCAGTACTTGCACGCTATCTCCCGGCCATACATTCCGGCCAGATACGGCTCGTGCTCGATCCCAGTGTCAGGTGTCTTCCGGCGTCGCTGCTTTTGGTGAGCAACGTTTCCGTGGCCCACCTGTCGATTCCCGAAGAATCGAGCTTCACCAGGAAAGAGGAAACCAACCTGGCGACGTTGTACGTCACTGCCCAGGAACCTCAACCTATTTCCGGCGCCCTGGTGCTGGGCGTTTCACCGGTGCTGGCCGAATCCGTGGAGAATTGGATTGTTCCAAGCCCCGTGTCCTCGCGTTTGCCCGACGAACGCTTAGTGCTGCAGAACCTAAGCACGCTGAGCCTTTCGCGGTTCGACAGGATGGTGCAGCAGTATGTGCAGCTGCAAAAGCAGGCAATAACCAAGAACGCAGAATCCATTGCATCCCCGTCACTAGCCGTACGGGCACATCTGGGCCTCGATGAACAGCAAGAGGACGTGTTCCTTGATCTTCATGAGGATGGTCCGCATGTACTGATTTGCGGCACTACAGGGTCAGGCAAGTCAGAAGCGCTCAGGCGCCTGATTGCTGATTTTGCCCGGAACTACCCGCCGACTCAGCTTGCCTTCGCACTTATTGATTTCAAGGGTGGAGCTGGACTAGGCGTCTATGCAGGTTTGCCCCATGTCCAGCTCTTCGCAAGCGACCTCGATGAGGCAGCGGCTCAGCGCACGTTGGAACAACTAGAACATGAGGTGCGGCGGCGCGAGGAGCTTCTGGCAGCACAAGGCTGCAGCGACATTGCGGAATATCAAGATCTCGACGAATCAGGCCCGATTCTGCCTCGCTTGCTGGTAGTCATTGACGAATTCCGTGTTTTCGTCGAAACGCTTCCTCAAGCCAGCGCCAGAATTGATCGTTTAGCTGCGGTGGGTCGAGCTCTAGGAATCCATCTGATTCTCAGCACGCAGCGTCCGGCTGGCGCTTTGACGGGACAAACCAAGGCGAACTTAAACACGACAATCGCATTGAGGGTAAACGACCCGGGTGAGTCCGTGGAACTGGTGGGCTCCACCGAGGCGTCCAAACTCCTCCACCCCGGACAGGCGATCATCAAGGGCGCTTCCAAGCCCACTAGGAACATGCAATTCCAGCTGGCCATCGAGCCGCCACTGCACGGCGAACTATTCGAGCGGAATCGTCAAGATCTCAGCCTTCGTCCGTTGTGCCGATTCGAAAAGAGCATCGCGTCAGTCGCTGGAGATCGCTTGCAAAACCATGCAGCAGAACTTTCCTCACAGTGGTCCACTTCGGAGCTCCCGGTATCTGGTTTTGCTCCAGCGTTGCCTCGGCCAGCAGAACCAACGCACTCGCCAGATACGTGGGATGGGAAGGAACGAGGAACGATTTACTGCGGCGTTGCAGATAATCTGCATTTGGCCCGGCTTGAACCTTTGATTCTTGACCCTGCCCGTTCACGATCAACATTGATCTGCGGCTTGCCAGAAGCCGGTGCCCGAACCCTGTTCGCTTCCCTCGCCCGTTCGCCCAGAAAAATACTTTGCTTCGGTCCGTCGCCGATCCCGGATGCCACTGAAAACGTCAAGGTTGTCACGGGTGAGGATCCCTATGGCTTTTTCGATGCTGTCGACTTCCTGGAATCCATGCCCAGTGATCCAGCATTGATCATTCTCGTTCATTCACTGGCCCAGTTGCAGTCCAATATCCACCCGCAACATTTCCAACGCCTGGACGAAGCACTCGGTACGCTATTGCGTTTCGGCGGCCCGCAATCGCCTATGGTGATTTGTTCAGTTGACCGCGACCAAAACGCGTTGAAGTCCACCGGTCTTTGTACAGAGCAATGGTTCTTCCCATTCAACGCTACCGAGTCATTAAAGATGATGTGGCCCAAGATCCCGGCCTGTTCGCTTTTGCCGGGTCGAGGGGTCAAGCTGAGTTCGGGGCATCCTCCGCAGGTCTTCCAACTCACCGAAGTTCAATTAGCTGAAATCCCGGGAAGCACCTGGCCCGAAGTGCCTTCGGCTTGGCAGATGCCTTCAGGTTCTGCCCTTCAACCGGCAAACTTTCTGGGATACTCGCCCTTCGATGGTGAGGCGGTCCCTCGACCAGCAGGTCCGATGGTTGTTGTGCTGTGCCCCGATACGCAACAGCGCCGGCAGCTGACTGCCGTACTCGCTGTGCGTTGGAACTCCCCGCATATTTGCGGCCTACCGGACTTTGAACGGTTCGTACGTTCTCTCGAGGACGGCTCGTACCGTGTTCGGCAGGACTTGCTTTGCCTCTTCCTCGAAACCACCAATGACTCTCGGTTGCCACCGCTCTTGAACGCTCTGAATTCGAGGGGAATCGGTGTCGCGCTATTCGTTCCGCCGTCCAGCAGGATGGCCTTCGACCTGGGATTGAGCGCCAACGGGTTCGATGATCGCCAGGTAGTCGCTGTCGAAGCCCATCATCCGCAAGATCTTCAACCGATGAATTGGCAGCCAATCCATCAGGTGCCTCATCAAGGAGCCAAAGACTATTGGTGCGCGGTCATCTCCAAACGAGGCAAACCGCGGATGATTCATATTCCGTACGAATTATCTGCTGGCAATTCAGCGGTTTGGCCGGTCTCCGAGGAATGCGGTGGTCTTCGGCGCGAAGAGCATCACCACAGTGGTTCCGGCGACCACGATGGAAAGTACCGCCGCGGCCGTCACCATCGGGATATTGGAGCTCAGGAATGAAACAGAGAGGATGAGCTGGAATAGTTGCCAAACGACAATCGGAGCACGAGTGAACGCTTTTCCCTTGAAGAAGTTGACAGCTACCGAGCCTTGCCAAACGGCAAGAAGCAAGCACAGGGTCAGCATGAATAACTGCCCGCCCATATTGACTGTTCCGTTGGTGTCGAGGTTCAACATGTAGCTGATGGCGTACGCCAGAACAGCCAGGGCCTCAATTAGGACAAGCGCGGCAACCACGAAAACACTGGTTGGGCGGGACGAGATTGCATTTTCGTTGCTCACATCAACAATTTTCGTTGACCTTCTGCAGGAACTCAAACCGCAACAAATGACTTTTGCTGTTGCTCGCGCCACACCTCTGATAACTAGCGGATCCTAGTGCCAAATGCCATGTGAGAAAGCACTCAGGCATTCAGCAACATTTCGCTACCGTGACTCTTGTTTACTTCCGCGTTACATGAAAACCTTATGTGGTCGGTTAAACGAAGTGCCCGAATGGACTTCTCCGACCTTTCGAGACGCCAGATGTTAACCGCTAGGCAACCAGGATTTCATTTCACTCCTAGTTATTTTTTGCCTGTGTGTTGATTGTCGTTGGTGTTTCACACCCTCTCAGATTTCAAGGAGCATCAATAAGCATGGATTGGCGTAGCCGCGCGGCGTGTCTGGAAAAGGACCCGGAACTGTTTTTCCCAGTGGGAAACACCGGTCCGGCCCTGTTGCAGATCGAAGAGGCCAAGAGCGTCTGCCGTCGATGTGAAGTAACCGAAACCTGCCTGCAGTGGGCTATTGAGTCCGGCCAGGATGCAGGCGTCTGGGGTGGCATGAGCGAAGATGAGCGTCGTGCCTTGAAGCGTCGTGCAGCACGAGCTCGCCGCGCTTCCTAATTAAGCTGCGCTCGAGGTAATTCTCGCAACCCGAGACGCTATACGAAATCCGCCAGAGGTAAACACCACTGGCGGATTTCGAGTTTAAGCGACAAATTGTCAGCTCAGCTAGGTACATTAAAAGTAGTATTCATGTTCGAAAGGATCCGTTAGTGACTCTGGCCCGCTTCGCGTGCACCGTTCAGGCAGGTGCGACCGCAAAATGAGCCCGGCCCTGACCGACCCCAACCTGGGCAAGACGCTGGATGGTCGATACCGACTGGACCATCTGCTTGCCCTGGGTGGCATGTCACGCATCTACCGCAGCATGGACAAGCGCCTGCATCGAGCGGTTGTCGTGAAGATCCTGAACGACAACTTCTCCAGCGAGCATACAGTGCGTGAGCGATTCGAATCCGAAGCTGTCATCGCTGCGAATATCACTCATCCGAATGTGGTCTCCATCCGCGATCACAACGTGAGCGATAATCTGGTGTACCTCGTGATGGAGTATGTTCGAGGACGGAACCTCGAACAGGTCATTGAAGAACGCGGCCGCTTTACTCCGCGTCAGGCGCTAAGCGTCCTTGAACAAATTTGCCACGGTCTCAGCGCCGCGCACAGCGAGGGAATCATCCACCGGGATATGAAACCGGCAAATGTGCTGCTCTCCGATACCGGCGAAGTGAAAGTTACCGACTTCGGCTTGGCCCGTGCTGCCAGCGCCCATACCCAGTCAGCCACGCTCGTCGCCACGCTGTCCCATGTCTCCCCCGAACTAGTTTCAGGGGCACCAGCCGATTCGCGCAGCGACATCTACGCACTGGGCATCATGATCTACCAGATGCTGACTGGACAAGCACCGTATACCGAGACCAATGCCGCTGCATTAATGAAGCATCATCTGGACTCCCCCATGCCCATGCCCTCGGACTTGGTTCCGGGATTGGCCGAAGATCTCGATGAGTTGGTTCGATGGTGCACCGAGAAGGATCCAGAGAAGCGCCCGCAAGATGCTTCGCTGCTGCTGGAGGAGATCATCCAGATCCGCTCAACGCTCAACGATGCGCAACTGGACCTGGGCGCCGAGGACCTCGGCGGGATTGAAGATCTCACCCCGCAAACTATGGCGCAGATGCCCACTACGCTGCAGCAGCGTCTTGATGCGATGCAACGCGAGCGCGAAGATGAGCGTGAACAGCTATGGCTGAAGCGGAATACTGCTCAGCACGAGGACAGCTACGTTATCGATGATGCCCCCGCCGATCCTGACCAGACAACCGTCATTGCCGCGGTTGACGCCACCGAAGTCTTGGATCTTCGCGATGCGCAAGCCACACTGGCCCAGCCTCGTCCCACTGATCTTGCCGCTGATTCTGGCATAGCCGCAACGTCGGTGTACACCCGCGGCCGCGATCTGGAACCGGCCCACGAGAATGACGCCGATTCCGAAGCACCGCTGTCGGTACGTGGCCAAAAGCGTGCGCAGAAGCAGGCTGCAAGAAAGTGGCGCAAGGAAGCACAGGTACCCACCCACCGGTTGCGTCAGCCTCGCTCGGGTACGCAGAAGTTCGTCATCACCGTGATGTGGATCCTCATCGTGGCTCTGGTCGCAGGTGCCGGATGGTTCTTCGGCCGCGGCCCCGGAACCGTCATCCGCATCCCGTCATTGACCGGCATGCTTCAATCGCAGGCAGTCGCGCAAATGGATGGCCAAGGTGTTCCAGTTCGGGTAGGCACGACCTACAACGATGAGATTGCCATCGGCAGGGTGGTCGACTCGCAGCCGGGGACCGGCGAGAACATCATGAAGTTCCAGGGAATCGATCTGATCGTTTCGCAAGGCCCTCAGCTTTTTGCAGTTCCGGATTTCACCGGGAAAACCCTGGATCAGGCCACCAAGTTGCTCGATGAAATCGGTTTCGAAGATGTCCAGGAAGCCGAGGCCTACTCGGAATCGGTGACGAAGGGCGAGATTATCAGTTCCTCCCCTGCCGCCGGCAAGAAATTGCCGCGGAAGAACATCATCACCCTCACTGTTTCCAAGGGACATGCTCCGGTTCCTGTTCCTGCGGTCATTGGTCTTGGCAAGGATGCGGCCAAGGAAAAGCTTGAGTCCATGGGCTTGAAGCTGGAAACCGGTGAATCCGTCCATTCCACGACGACCGAAAAAGGCCTAGTCGCCGTCCAGGACCCGGCCCAGGGCACCGTTGCGTACGGCAGCACCGTGACAGTGAATCTCTCGGAAGGACCAGAATACGTCCAGATCCCATCCGTGCTCGGCATGGGCGTCGAGGAAGCACTCTCTGCACTGGAAGCCGCCGGCTTTTCCGTGAAGACGCACAATGTCTTTGGCGGTTTCAGCCAGACAGTTCGCATGCAGTCTCCATTGCACCAGCAAGCCGTGCGCGGCAGCGAGATCAGCATCTACGCCTTCTGAGGCCTGCGCCGTTCCCCAGGCATAAAAATAATCCGGTTCCCGCTGTCGGGAACCGGATTATTCTCTAGCTGCTAGCGGTTTCGGCTGCGGCTCTGCAGTGCCGAGGAGACCAGGAAGGCCATCTCCAGGGACTGGCGGTGGTTCAGGCGCGGGTCGCACAGCGACTCGTACAGCGAGTCGAAGTCTTCCTCGCGGATCGGATCCGCTCCGCCGAGGCACTCAGCCACATCGTCGCCGGTCATCTCCACATGCAGGCCGCCTGGGAAGGTGCCCAGCGCGTCGTGCACTTCGAAGAAGCCGCGGACTTCGTCCATGACATCTTCGAAGTTGCGGGTCTTGTAGCCGTTCTGGCTGGTGACCGTGTTGCCGTGCATTGGGTCCGTAACCCACAGCACCTGGGCGCCGGAGGCCGTGACCTTTTCGATCAGGTTTGGCAGCTTCTCGCGGATGTTCTTCGCACCCATGCGGGTGATGAAGGTCAGGCGTCCTGGTTCGCGGTTCGGATCGAGCTTTTCGATCAGCGCGAGGACATCTTCCGGATCCGAGTTCGGGCCCAGCTTCACGCCGATTGGGTTGCGCACGCGCGAGAGGAAGTCCACATGTGCGTGGTCCAGCTGACGGGTTCGTTCACCGATCCACAGGAAGTGGCCGGAGGTGTCGTACGGCAGGCCGGTCCGCGAATCGGTACGCGTCAACGCACGCTCGTAGTCCAGCAGCAGTGCTTCATGGGAGGCGAAGAACTCGGTGCGCTTGAGCGCCTCGAAGTCTGCACCGCAGGCATCCATGAAGCGGATGGCCGAGTCGATCTCGCCGGCCAGCTGCTCGTAGGCGGAGTGCGCCGGGTTGGCCATGAATCCGCTGTTCCACGAGTGCACGCTGCGCAGGTCTGCGAAGCCGCCCTGGGTGAACGCGCGGATCAGGTTCAGCGTGGCCGATGAGGTGTTGTAGGCCTGCACCATGCGCTTCGGATCGTGGGCACGGGAATCGGGTGTGAAGTCGAAGCCGTTGACGATGTCGCCGCGGAATGCCGGCAAAGTAACACCATCTCGGGTTTCGTCATTCGAGGAGCGCGGCTTGGCGAACTGGCCAGCCATGCGTCCCATCTTGATTACCGGCATCGATGCGCCATAGGTCAGCACCACAGCCATCTGCAAGATGGTGCGAACTCGCGAGGAGATCTTGTCGGCGGTTGCATCGGCAAAGGTTTCGGCGCAGTCGCCGCCCTGCAGCAAGAAGGCCTTGCCCTGGGCTGCTGCGGCCAAGCGTTCGCGCAGTACGTCGACTTCGCCGGCAAATACCAGTGGCGGACGCGAACCCAATTCGTTGATGGAGGACTGATAGTCCTTGTGCTCACGCCAAGTCGGCTGCTGGGCAATTGGCAATTCACGCCACAAATCTAGTTGCGGATCGGTGGCGGGGCCGGCTACGGAGGAGCCTGGCAATGGGGTTCGGTTTTCTTCGCTCACCTTGCCCATTCTACGTGGCATCAGCTCAAAGGACCGCGATGAATGTAACAAGTCGCCGTAACACTGCGCATAGCGGCCTGCTACTTCTTTGGTTTGCGTGGAGCATAGATGTCGACGTAGCTCTGACCTGACAGGACATTGATTGCCTTGCGGATCTCGTCGGCGCAAGCGCGAAGCGTTTCAGGATTCGCGGACCTGCCGTTCAGGTGCTCGAAGGTCAGCGGCTTGCCGATCTTGATCCCGATCCGGCCCGGATGCGGCAGGCTTTGGCCGATGGGCTGGACCTTGTCGGTGCCAATCATTGCAATTGGTATCACCGGGGCACCGGTTTCCAGGGCGAGCTTTGCGACGCCGAGCTTGGCCCGGTACAACCGTCCATCCGGTGAACGGGTGCCTTCCGGATAGATGCCCAGCACCTGGCCCTGCGCCAGTGCGTTCTTGGCACTGGCCAGCGAAGCAGCCGATTTCTGCCCGCCTGAACGGTCCATGGGCAGCTGGTTGATATTGCGGAAGAACCACGCGGTGATCCGGCCCTTGATGCCCTTGCCGTTGAAGTACTCGTCCTTGGCCAGGAAGATCACGGTACGATCCAGCGCCGCTGGGAGGAACACCGAGTCGCTCACCGACAGGTGGTTGGAAGCCAAGATCGCCGCACCGGTTTCAGGCACATTGCCGATGCCCTGGATCTTGACGCGGAAGAAAATTCGTATTAGCGGCCGGACAGCGAAACGCTTGAGGAAGTCGTACAGCACAGCGGGAAAATTCCTTCTTCTAGTTGACCAGCTACGCGGGAAGAGAAACCGCGACCTTACTGGTCGAAGCGCACTCCGCACCCTTCAATTGTGCACTACGCTCGAAGGTGAAGGCAGAAATCCGGAGGGTTCACGATGAAACTTGATGCAGGCAATACTCCGCTGGACGAGCGCAAACGTCCATGTGCAGTACTTATGATCCACGGTTTTACCGGCTCCGCTGTTTCCATGCAGCCATGGGCGGATTCCTTGGAGCAGGCCGGATTCGACACGGACATTCCCGTTTTGCCCGGGCACGGAACGCAATGGCAGGACATGGTCGGTCGAGGTTATGGCCAGTGGATCCACGCTACCGAAGCGGCTTTTGACAGGCTCGCGCGCACGCACGAGCAGGTATTCGCCGCTGGCCTTTCCATGGGTGGCGCCCTGGCCCTGCATCTGGCGACCCGCCGCAATGTAGCCGGTGTTTCGCTGGTCAATCCGGGCCTGGTCGTGGACTCCCCCTTGTCCCCCTATACTCCTTGGCTCAAGCATGTAGTGCGCAGCGTTGCCCCTATCAGCAATGACATCGCCAAGCGCGGTGTCGATGAAGGGGCCTACCCGCGCACCCCGGTAGCAGCCGTAGCCGAACTCCGTTCGCTCTTTGCCCAGACCCGCCGGCGCTTGGAACTGGTGAACGCCCCGGTGCAGCTCTTCCGTTCCACCGTCGACAACGTAGTCTCAGAGCAGTCGGTGCGCGAGCTGGTCGAGGGCCTGAACTCAGGCACCCTGGCCGAGCACCACATGCTCTTGCACTCCAAGCACGTAGCCACACTGGACTACGATGCGGAGCAGATTTTCCACGAATCCGCTCGCTTCTTCGCGCAGCTGGCCGCCACGGAACAGAAGCGCAAGGAGGAGCGCGCATGAATCCGGAAGATGCCCATCCTTCAAACCAGAATGATCCGCAGTGGGATGAGCTAGTCGAGAATTTCCGTCAGCTTGATGCCTCGGCACCCCGCGAACCCAGCGCCGACGAGCGCGCGGCGAGACTGGAGAAGCTCTTCAACACCGGGCCTGCCGCGGTTCGCGGACCGCGCGACTATGTTGCTGAGCAGACCCCGGAAGAGTTCGTTCCAGAAGAACCCGCCGCGCTGGGTTCGGGTGATCCGATGCTGAACCTCGCCTGGGTTGGCGCCGCTGGCGGTCCGCTTGGGTTGCTGCTGTGCGTGGTGTTTTTCCGATCAGCTCCGGTGTTCATCTATTTCGGACTGACACTCGCCGCCCTGCTCGGAATCGCCTACTTGCTCAAACGTCTTCCCACTGAACGCGATCCGGGAGATGATGGGGCTCAAGTATAGAAAACGGCTTTGAGTACACCACACGGTAGGTTACTCTATAGTAATAAAGATGTGATGCGGGTTACCCGCTATTGCTAATGGGGTCCCACAGAGTTTCAGGAGTTGAAGACCAGATGCGCGAATACAGCTCGCCAATTCGCATTCATTCGCCACAGCAGTCGAATATTACAGATCTGCTATTACGCCACGCGAATTCAGCGGCCAACCCGGCATTGTTCTCAAAGCCGGGAACCGACGGAACGTGGAATGATGTCACGGCATCGCAGTTCGCTGCCGACGCCCGGGCCATTGCGAAGGGGTTCATCGCCAATGGCATCGAAGCTGGCGACCGCATCGCGTTGATGGCCAAGACCCGCTACGAGTGGACGCTGGTTGACTTCGCCATCTGGTTCGCTGGCTGTGTCACTGTCCCCGTCTATGAAACTTCCTCCCCTAGCCAGGTTGCCTGGATCGTTTCCGATTCCGGTGCCAAGGCCGTCGTCGTTGAGGCCGCCGCCCAGGAAGCCGTGGTGCGCCGCGCCGCCCATCAGGAACAGCTCGACGGACTGGATCACGTCTGGCAGTTCGATGGCGGGCTGGAACAGCTCTCCGAAGATGGCCGGAACGTCGATGACCAGTTGCTCGAAGCCCGCCGTTCGGGCGCAGCATTGGATGACATCGCCACGATCATCTACACCTCGGGCACCACCGGCCGTCCCAAGGGCTGCGAGCTGACCCACGGCAACTTCGTGGAGCTGGCGGAGAACGCTGTGGCTACCTTGCCCGGCGCCGTTTACCCGGGCGCATCGACCATCATGTTCCTGCCGCTGGCTCACGTTTTCGCCCGCTTCATCTCGGTAGTCAACATTGCCGCTGGTTGCCGCACCGGGCACACCCCCGATGTCAAGCACCTGCTCGAGGACCTCCAGTCCTTCAAGCCGAACTTCATCCTCGCTGTGCCGCGCGTCTTCGAGAAGGTCTACAACTCGGCCATGCTCAAGGCTGAAGATAGCGGCAAGGGCAAGATCTTCCACGCCGGCGTTGACGTTGCAGTGGCATACTCCCGCGCCAAGCAGGAGGGCAAGGTACCGCTCGTGCTGAACCTGAAGCACAAGCTCTTCGACGCCCTGCTCTACCAGAAACTGCGCACCGCGATGGGTGGCAACATCCGCCATGCGGTCTCCGGCGGAGGTCCGCTGGGCGAGCGCCTCGGCCACTTCTTCAACGGCATCGGGGTCACCATTCTGGAAGGCTACGGCCTGACTGAAACCACCGCACCGATCACGGTGAACACCCTGGACCGGATCAAGATCGGCACCGTAGGCAAGCCGCTGCCGGGCAACGCCGTGCGCATCGCCGCGGACGGAGAGATCCTCACCAAGGGCATTTGCGTGATGCGCGGCTACCGCAACCGTCCAGAGCTGCAGGATGAGACCTTCACCGATGGCTGGTTCCGCACCGGGGATATCGGCGAACTCGACGCCGACGGATTCCTGAGAATCACCGGGCGCAAGAAGGAAATCATCGTCACCGCCAGCGGCAAGAACGTGGTTCCTGCGCTGCTTGAGGACCAGATCCGCGCCGACGCGCTGGTTTCCCAGTGCGTGGTCATCGGCGAGGGCCGCTCGTTCATTGCGGCCCTGGTGACCTTGGATCCAGAAGCCCTGCCAGGTTGGCTGGCCCGTCACCAGATGGACCAGAACCTGTCGCTGGACGAGCTATCGACCCATCCAAAGGTGCTCGAAACCGTGCAGGCGGTCATCGACAAGGCCAACACCTCGGTATCCAAGGCCGAGGCGATCAAGTCCTTCCGCGTTGTGCCTGCTGACTTCACCGAGGAAACCGGTCATTTGACTCCCTCGATGAAGATCAAGCGTGCAGTAGTGCTCAAGGACTACGAAGCCGTGATCGAAGGCATCTACTCGGCGCCCAAGCCGACAGCATAGTCCAGCACTGCATTAGCCAGCTCCCACGATTCGCGAGCTGAGGCGGCCCAAGGCAACTTGAGGCCGCTTTGCTGTGTTCGGGCATAGTAGCTGCGCGGCAATACCACGCGGCTGAATGCCTGGGTGGCGTGATTCTGGTGCTCGTGGCCAAGCACCGCGTAGATCAGGTTCCCAGCCAGGTCCTTGCGGCCATTGGCCAGCAGCCATTCGACCAATTCCATGAGCCGGTCTTCCGAGTCGGCACTGGTATCGCCCACAACCACCAACACGTTGGTGCCGGTGAATTTACCGTCCATCACCGATTGCACGCGCTGCGGTCCGGCCGTGGCCACCTGGGCCTTGCAATCCAATTCGCCGAATTGTTCGGCCAGGTGCTCTGCGATTTCGCAGAACGGAAGATGCGTGTCGAGGGTGAAGACCAGTACCGTGATCGGCTGGCCCTTGGATCCCAGCTCGGCAACCTGCTGCCTCAGCCGGGCGGGCACAGCCCCGGGCGTCATCTTGCTTGGGCGCATCACAGCTCCTTCTGCTTTGTGGTTCGCACGATTAGTTGGCAGAGCGCAGGGGCCCGCAACCTTGGTCACGAGCCCCCGTGCTCTGGGTACTGCGGATGCTACTTGGGTTCGATCACCAGCAGCAGATCGCCACCCTGTACCTGGCTGGTGCCATTCAGGGTTACCTGGCTGACCACGCCGCCCGCGTTGGCGGTGATGCCAGCTTCCATCTTCATTGCTTCGATGGTGGCCACGGACTGGCCGGCCTCGATCAGGTCGCCGACCTTGACGTTCACAGTCACCGCTCCCGCGAAGGGTGCAGCGACGTGGCCGTTGTTGTTCGGATCGGCCTTCGGCGCGGACTTCACGGTGGATTCTACCGATTCGTCGCGGACCTTGAGCTGGCGGGACTGGCCGTTGAGGTTGACCACGACGGTGCGCAGGCCCTTCTCATCGGCTTCCGATACCGATACCAGCCTGACCAGCAATCGAACACCGGTACCCAGCGAAATGACATGCTCAAAGCCGGGAACCAGGCCGTAGAGGTAGTCGCGGGTGTGCAGGACGGACAAATCGCCGTAGTTCTCCACCGACTTCTCGAAGTCACGGGTTGGGCCAGCGAAGAGCAACCGGTTCAGGGTACCGCGAATCGTCTGCGAATCCGCCTGCAGCGCTGTCAGGTCCTCTGCCGAGAGGTCCTCGACATGGGCCTTGACATTGCGTCCCTGCAACGCCTTGGTGCGGAACGGTTCCGGCCAACCGCCTGGAGGGTTGCCCAGCTCGCCCGAGAGGAACTGGATGACCGAATCCGGGATGTCGTAGTTCTGCGGGTTCGCTTCGAAGTCCGCGGCTGGGACTCCGGAACCCACCAGCTGCAAGGCCAGGTCGCCGACGACCTTGGACGATGGAGTCACCTTGACCACATTGCCGAGCATGTCATTGACCGAGGCGTACATCGACTCGATCGCTTCGAAACGCTCGCCCAGGCCCAATGCAATGGCCTGCTGGCGCAGGTTCGAAAGCTGGCCGCCCGGAATCTCGTGCTGGTAGACACGGCCGGTTGGCGCTGGCAGTCCGGATTCGAATGGCTTGTACATGGCGCGCACTGCTTCCCAGTACGGTTCCAGCGACGCCACGGCATCCAGTGACAGGCCGGGATCACGCTCGGTGAACTCCAGCGCTGCGACCAGTGCAGAGGCCGATGGCTGCGAGGTGGTGCCCGCCATGGCCGCGCTGGCCACGTCGACGGCGTCCACACCGGCGTCGATGGCAGCCATCAACGTCGCCAGCTGCCCGCCGGAGGTGTCGTGGGTGTGCAGGTGCACCGGAAGAGCGAAGCGTTCGCGCAGGGCCGTGACCAGCTTGGTTGCTGCCGCTGGGCGCAGCAGGCCGGCCATGTCCTTGATTGCGAGGATATGCGCGCCAGCGTCGACGATCTGCTGTGCCAGCTCCAGGTAGTAGTCCAGGGTGTACAGCTTCTCGTTGGCATCCAGCAGGTTGCCGGTGTAGCACAGGGCCACTTCGGCGACTGCGGTGCCGGTGTCGCGTACCGCCTTGATGGCCGGAGCCATCTGCGAAACATCGTTCAGCGCATCGAAGATGCGGAAGATGTCGATGCCTGCGGACGCGGCTTCCTTCACGAAAGCGTCGGTGACCTCGGTTGGGTATGGAGTGTAGCCCACGGTATTGCGGCCGCGCAGCAGCATCTGCAACGGGATGTTCGGCAGCTCCGCACGCAGCAGCTCCAGGCGCTTCCAGGGATCTTCGCCCAGGAATCGCAGGGACACATCGTAGGTGGCACCGCCCCAGACTTCCATGGAGAACAGCTGCGGGACGTTGTGCGCGTAGGCCGGTGCTGCCGCGAGCAGGTCGCGGGTGCGGACGCGGGTGGCCAGCAGCGACTGGTGCGCATCGCGGAAGGTGGTATCGGTGATGCCCACCGCTTTCGACTCGCGCAGGGCCTTGGCGAATCCTTCCGGACCGAGATCCAGCAGCTTCTGGCGCCAGCCATCGGCCGGCACGGCGGACTTGGAGGGGCCATCGAATGGCGAACGCTCTGGCTCGTCGGTCTTGTCACCCGGGAAAGCAGGAAGCTTCTTGCGCGGGTCGATTCCCTCGACACGGCTGCCATTTGGCTGGTTCACCGTGACATGGGCCAGGAAGTTCAGCGCCTTGGTACCGCGGTCCTGGGATTCATTGCCGGTGAGCAGATCCGGGCGGGAGTCGATGAAGTCGGTAGCGACATCACCGGCCAGGAACTGCGGATCACTGAGCACATTCTGGATGAACGGGATGTTGGTGGCCACACCGCGCACGCGGAACTCGGCCAGCGCACGGCGGGCGCGAGCCACAGCCGTCTGGTAGTCACGGCCACGGCAAGTGAGCTTGACCAGCATCGAGTCGAAGTGCGGGGACACCTCGGCGCCGGTGTAGATCGTGCCGCCATCCAGACGGACACCCGAGCCGCCGGCGGAGCGGTAGACGGTAATGGTTCCAACATCCGGACGGAAGCCATTGGCTGGATCTTCGGTGGTGATGCGGGACTGCAAGGCCCAGCCACGCACCTGGATGGTGTCCTGGCTGATCTCCAGATCCTTCAGCGACTCGCCAGCAGCGATGCGCATCTGCGCCTGCACCAGGTCGATGTCGGTAACCTCTTCGGTCACCGTGTGCTCAACCTGGATGCGCGGGTTCATTTCAATGAATACGTGCTGCCCGGCGCGGTCGCCCACGGTATCAACGAGGAATTCGACGGTGCCTGCGTTCTGGTAGCCCAGAGTCTGCGCGAACTTCACGGCGTCCCGGAACAGCGCCTGGCGAATCGATTCATCCAGATTCGGTGCTGGAGCGATTTCGACAACCTTCTGGTGGCGGCGCTGCAGCGAGCAGTCGCGCTCATGCAGGTGGACAATGTTGCCCTGCTCGTCGGCGAGGATCTGCACCTCGATGTGGCGCGGACGCAGCACTGCTTGTTCCAGGAAAACGGTGGGGTCCCCGAAGGCGGTGCCGGCTTCGCGCATTGCCGCGCCCATCAGCTCCGGCAGGTCTTCGCGCTTGTCGACACGGCGCATGCCGCGACCGCCGCCGCCGGCTACAGCCTTGACGAAGATCGGGAAGCCGATGCGATCGGCCTCGGCAATCAGGTAATCAACATCATCGCTTGGCTCGGAGGATTCCAGTACCGGAATGCCTGCCTCGCGAGCAGCCTTCAGCGCCGCTACCTTATTGCCGGCCAGTTCAAGCACGTCCGCCTTTGGACCGATGAACTTGATGCCTGCTGCTTCGGCAGCTCGTGCGAGGTCAGGATTTTCCGAGAGGAAGCCGTAGCCCGGGTAGATTGCATCCGCGCCGGCTTCTTTGGCAACGCGGATAATCTCGTCGATATCCAGGTAGGCGCGGACCGGATGGCCCTCTTCGCCGATCTGGTAGGCCTCTGCGGCCTTCTGACGGTGGATCGAATTGCGATCCTCATGTGGGTAGACAGCAACGGTCTTTGCGCCCAGCTCGTAGCCGGCGCGGAAAGCGCGAATCGCAATCTCACCGCGGTTGGCGACCAAGATCTTTTCAAACATAGTGTCCCTACATCGAATCTGTACACGCTGGTTCAACGGCACAATCAGGACTGTTCCCCTCAGGTGCAGGCCCGCCATCCCAGCGTGTCGGGTCTCGAAAAGCAGCTAGCATTTGCCACTTCTGTGAAACACACTACACGGGGATTCTCCAGAACGTCCAAACATTTCGCCTTGTGGTCAGACCACATGAAATAATTGGATCTTTGAAGTTTTAATCACTAACTTGTGCCTAATGGCAAAAACTGACGTTGCAAAGTCGGAGAAACACGGCTCGGCACACTATGATGATGAGAGACTAAAAATTCGGTGGGACGTTTAAACTAACGAACAGTGAAAGGCGTGGTCTGGTCCGTGCACGTAGTGAGCATCAGCAGCCTCAAGGGTGGCGTAGGAAAAACCTCCGTGACACTCGGATTGGCTTCAGCAGCACTTGCCGCCGGCATTCCGACTCTCGTCATTGACCTGGATCCCCATGCGGATGCCAGCACTGGCCTTGGAGTCCGGGCTAATGGGAAGCAGCCAATTGGGCAAATGCTCAAGAACGCTCGTCGCGCCCGTCTGCAAGATCAGGTTGTCGCCAGCGCTTGGCAGTCCAAGGCAGCAGAGAAGAAATCCCGTACCCGCATTCCAGTGCTCGATGTTGCCGTTGGCGACGCATTCACCGGCATCTACGATCGACCAGATCTGCGGACCCGCGACCTACGCCGCCTCTCCCAGCTTCTGAGCCGCACCAGCGGTTACCAGTTGGTTCTCATCGACTGCCCGCCATCGCTGAACGGCTTGACCCGCATGGCATGGAGCGCGTCGGATCAGCTCGTGCTAGTGGCAGAACCCAGCTTGTTCTCCGTGGCCGGCACCGAGCGCACCCAGCGCGCATTGGAACTCTTCCGCCGTGAATTCGCTCCTTCCCTGGGACCGGTACGTGTTGTCGCCAACCGCGTCCGCAAGGACTCCGCGGAGCATACCTTCCGTTTGGGCGAAATGCGCCAGATGTTCGGCGACTCCATGGTCAAGCCCGAGATTCCCGAACACCCGGAATGGCAGCAGATCCAAGGTGCCGCGTACTCGGTGCACCAGTGGCCTTCCAAGGCTACTGCTCCGATGCTGGCGCAGTTCGACGCGTTGCTCAAGGAAGTCATGTCCGCAGCAGGCCCGAACAACACCTAGGCCCGGATACGGATAGCAGCTTAAGCAATTGACCGGATCTTCCTTCAAGGAAGATCCGGTCAATTGCTTAATCTCTTGAATTATCTGCCGGCCCTAGCCGACGTTGCGCGCCGCCTTGGCAGCCCGACGGGCAGCCAATTCATCTTCTGGCAGGGTCTGCTGCACAGAGCTCTCTGAAGGCAGCTGGGCAAGGGAACCTTCCACCTCGCGCCAAACACGGCCTACGGCGATGCCGAATACGCCCTGGCCCTTCTGGACAAGGTCAATGACCTCGTCGGCGCTGGTGCATTCGTAGACCGAAGCTCCATCGCTCATCAACGTGATCTGGGCAAGGTCCTCAACGCCGCGTTCACGCAGGTGCAAAACGGCCGAACGGATCTGCTGCAGGGATACTCCGGTGTCCAGCAGCCGCTTGACAACCTTGAGCACGAGGATATCCCGGAATGAATAAAGGCGGTGGCTGCCGGATCCCTTGGCTCCGCGCACTGCCGGCTCTACCAGGCCAGTACGTGCCCAGTAGTCGAGTTGGCGGTAGGTAATGCCGGCTGCCTTGCACACAATTGGACCGCGGTAGCCGGCATGTTCATCCAGCTCAGGCAGGTCATCGGTGAAGAGCAATCCCTGGGTGCTGGATTGCTTGTTGCCACCGTCGACCCCATAGTGAGGCCCAGTCTGGCGAGACTCCATCCAATTGCTCCTTGCGTGTCAGCACGTTCCTAAACGAGTATCCAGGGACCGAATGAGAACCGCGCAGATGCGAGTGATGACCATCAAAAAACAGCTCTTTTTAAATGTCCCTATGCAAAGACGGTACGGCGATAACGACTAATGGTCAAAGACCTTCAAGCTTAACTTTAAGGCGTGTCGCGCAGGCTTGGGGAATTACCCAATTCAAGGCCAATATTCCACTGAAACCAAACGCGCGATATCTACGAAGAAAAATCTTCTGGATCAATATTGTCCAAGAATTCACGGAATTCGCGCAACTGCTCTTCGGGTGCCTCTTCGCCGCCAGTTTCATTCTCGATGGCCACGCCAGCTTCTTCCAGGACGTGCTCGGCGCACATGATCGGGCACTGGGCGCGCACGGCAAGGGCGACGGCATCCGAGGAACGGGAATCTACGCGTTTGCCGTTGGAAAGGACAAGCTCCGCGACGAACACGGCATTGTTTACCGAGACTATTTCGATCCGCTCAAGCTTCACGTCCATGCTTTCAATGACGCTGAGCAGCAGATCATGGGTCATCGGCCGAGGCGGAGTGAGCCCTTGTTCAGACATTGCGATGGCCGAGGCTTCGGGCGCACCTATCCACAGCGGAAGGTAGAGATTACGCTCAGGGTATTTGAGCAGCAACAGCGGCTGATTCGCCGGCAATTGAATACGGATTCCGGCAAACTCCAGTTCCAGCATGCTAGCCCCTTAGAGTTGTTGTTGCCTGTTCGAATTCAGCCTAGCGATCCAGTTGGGAAATAGCACGTTGCACCAGGGCCTCGTGAATTTCCAGGCACTGGCGCGAGATTTCCTGGGCCTCTTCCGCAGCGCGGGCACGAGCGGAGACTTCAGGCTTCTTCAGTTCGTTGCCGACAATCGATTCAATCAGCGAGAACTCGCGATCAGCTGCGGTACGGAACTGCCGCAGGTGGCGAGGTTCAACGCCATGGCCCGCCAGCTGAACGGCCGATTTGGTGACCTTGATGCTGTTGGCGTCGAACAGGCCAGCAACCGGTTCGATCAAGCCGAACTTTATCAATTCGCCAACGAGCTCCTCGCTGGCACCGGTCAGCCCCTGCAGTTCAGCCAAGGACACCGAACGGGTTTTGCGCTCCACGGCCTCAGCCATGTCATCGTTGACCGCCTGTGGCGCCACCGGGGCTCCCCCAGGCAATGCTGCTGGCGCTTCACCGCGATCCACCGAGTCGAGATGGTCCTTGATGACCTTCAACGGCAGGTACTGGTCGCGCTGAACCGAAAGGATGAAACGCAAGCGGCTCACATCCGACGCGGAGTACTTTCGATATCCAGCGGAGGTACGTTGCGGGATGATCAGTCCCTTGTCTTCCAGGAAGCGGATCTTGGACGCAGTGACACGTGGGAACTCATCCTTGAGTTCCGAGAGCACCTCGCCGATATTCAGCGCGGCCTGCCGGAAGGTCTCGTGGCGTTGAGCCTCGAGACGTGGGCTGCGGGCTGCGTCAAAGATCGGCAAAGGGTCTACACCTCGGATGTATGGATATGTCGGCGTGCCAGACGCCGGCGGACAAAACCTCGAACTCTACTATTTTAAAGGTTCGGAACGCTTTGGTAGAAATTCAGGCGGAATTTGCCGATCTGAACCTGAACACCAGTGCTCAACGGGATCTCGTCGATACGGTCGCCGTTGATGTAGGTACCATTCAGCGATCCGATGTCGCTGAGCGTGAACCTCGCGTCCGTTCGGGAGAACTTGGCATGCCGACGCGAAACGGTCACATCGTCCAGGAAGATATCCGCGTTTGGATGGCGGCCTGCGATGCTCTCGTCGGTGTCCAGCAAGAAGCGTGCGCCCTTGTTTGGTCCGGAATGGGCAATCAGCAGCGCAGAACCAGCTGGCAGGGCGTTAACTGCGTTTTTCTCATCCTCACTCAGGGTGTAGATGACCGAAGGTTCAGCACCCTTGTGCACCGCAGGAAGAGCGATATTGGTCGTCTCAGAGGCAGACTCGTTGTGCGGGTCAACCGGCCGATGTTCCGACATTATGGGGTCCTCCAGAAAATTCTGTTAACAGTTCGTGCGTGACGACCTTGAGTTCTGTGTTGGCACAGTCAGTAATACCAAACTATTTACAGATTAGCCTACTCACTGCCCAACTGATAACAGAAAAGTACATATTTTCCGCTGCAAGGGATTGCCAGTGTGGCAAGATGCCAAGAGAGACGATGATGCCTTGGCAGCCCCTGCACTTCGATCCTTTCCCACAGATGGAGGCGATGCAATGAGAATTCAGGAACTTTCAGGTGAATCATGACGAAGATACTTCTCAAACGCGCGTATACCGCGCCCAGCGTCGAGGACGGCTACAGGATCCTGGTTGACAGGCTCTGGCCGCGCGGGAAGAGCAAGGCTGCCCTTCAGCTGGATCACTGGGCCAAGGCCTTGGCACCGAGCACCGGGCTTCGCAAAGGCTGGGATCACGATGCCGACCGCTTTGGCGAATTTGCGCAGCACTATCGCGCCGAGCTATATCAGAACCCCGCTGTCGATGGCTTTCTGGAAGTACTGGACCAGCATCCCGTGGTCACTTTGGTCTACGGAGCAAAAAATGAGCAGGCTAATCATGCTGTGGTGTTGCGTGACTATCTGCTCGATCAGCTCTCTGGTCCGTAGGCGGCACGAAGCACACGCCGTCGGCACACACCATATCCGAATCGACCACCTGCTGAAGGTCAAAGCTGAATTCCTGGCTCACCGTGGCACCTTTCATCGAAGTCCTGTCCCTTGGTGGTTCAACCACGTTGCGACAAAGAATATTCCGCACTTCCACGCGACGCCCTGCGCAGGGAAACCGATGGCACCGCGAGATACTCGCGGCGCCATCGGTGATGTGTGGAGCGAGGGCGCTACTAGTTCTGCTCCAGCAGGATCGGCTCGAAGAAACGGGCCAGCTCGTTGGCCGCATCCAATGGCAGGATGCTGGCAACATACATATCCGGACGGACGATCACGATCGCGCCATCGCGGGAGATCTGGCGCTCCTCGAAGATGTCCGAGCCGTCCAATGCGGTGTAGACCTTCTCGTAATCCATCAGGCCGAACACGCCGGTGTCCGGACGGAACACCTTAGGCGCGTCATTCACGTTCATCGTGGTGTAGTCCTGCTGGTAGACCACCTTGACATCGAACAGCGCGTCGGCGTCGGCACCCTTCGGCGTGAAGCGAACCAGTGGCGAGCGCTCATTCTCCAGCAGCCAACTCGACAAGGCGGCAATTTTCTGGGACTCTCCCACCGGCTGCTGATCAGCAAAGACGTAGATGCGGTAGCGGCCGTCGGCACGATGGTGGTGGCCCAGGTGCGTTGGGTTGGCATCGGCCAAGCGCATGACTTCCGAAGAGCGGAAGCGCTTGCCCACGGGGAATCCGGCGGCCAGCTCCTGGTGCTCCTTGCCGGCGACCAGCGCAGATGCCGCGTACTCGGTCATGAAGCCGGCAGGGAATTCGGCCGTGCGTACATAGAACTCGGCAACGCCTTCTTGGCCTTCAAGCTCCTTCGCAGTAGCAGCCATGATGGAGGACCACTTCTTGTCGAAGTCGATCAGGTCCTTGGCGATCACCTTGCGCTCGTCCGAGTAGGTGCGCAGCAGGCTTTCCGGAGCTTGGCCCGAGAGCACATAGCCGATCTTCCAGGCCAGGTTGAACCCGTCCTGCATGGAGACGTTCATGCCTTGGCCGGCCTTGGCCGAGTGGGTGTGGCAGGCGTCGCCGGTAATGAACACGCGCGGCTCACGGGTACCGATCTCTTCAACCGGCACATCATCGAAGCGGTCAGCCAGCCGGTGGCCTACTTCGTAGACGCTGTGCCACGCGACGTCCTTGACCTCGAGGGTATAGGGATTCAAAATCGCCTTGGCCCGCTCGATGATTTCTTCCAGCGGAGTCTCGCGAACCTTGCCGTTATCCCCTTCCGGAACTTCACCCAGGTCGACGTAGAGGCGGAAGAGCTGCCCGCCTTCGCGCGGAATCAGCAGGATCGAACCAGCCTTGGAATGGATGGCGCACTTGGTGCGCACATCCGGGAAGTTGGTCAGGCCCAGGGTGTCCATGACGCCCCAAGCGTGATTGGCCTTGTCACCGGAGAGCTTCGCGCCGATCGAGCGGCGGACATTGCTTCTGGCCCCATCGGAACCGACCACGTACTTGGCACGCACTACACGCTCAATGCCGTCATTGCTCTCGCCGCAGCCGATCAGGGTGACCTTCACCGGGTACTCTTCGCCATCTTCAACGACCAGTTCCTTGAAGTCCCACCCGTAGTCCGGGACGGTGCGAGCTGGGGAGTTCGCCGCGAAATCAGCGAAATAGTCGATAACGCGCGCCTGGTTGACCACGAGGTGCGGGAATTCGCTGACGCCGGTTGGATCATCGGCGGTGCGGTCGGTGCGGATGATCTGATCCGGGTTCTGCGGATCAGGGTTCCAGAAGGTGGTTTCCTTGATGATGTAGGCCTCGGCGGTGATGCGCTCGGCAAAACCGAAAGCCTGGAACGTCTCCACCGTGCGTGACTGGATCCCGTCGGCCTGGCCGATTTCCAGGCGGCCGGGCCGTCGGTCGATGATGCGGGTGTGCACATCAGGGAACTGGGAAAGCTGGGCGGCGGTGATGATGCCTGCGGGACCGGCACCGACGATCAGCACATCCATGACATCGGGCATCTCCATGGGACGGTTTATGCCCACGCCAGCCGCTGGCTGCACCCATGGATCGGCTGAAATGTATCCGTTGTGGTGAAACTGCACCGTTTCATCCCCCAATTCCCTGTGATGACCTCAGTCAATAAATATGATGTTCGATATTAGAACTGCATGATCTTTTATCGCACACTAATCATATACAATCTGTGAGCTCAGGCACAAGTTCACGCACGCTGCGCCGGCCACCCTAAGCCGCAGATGGGCAGAAGCCCCGGCGCAATAACCTCGCGCCGGGGCCCATCACTGATGCCAGCTGCTACCGATGCTCCCACTCGGGTCCGGCATACTCCAGCATCTGCTCTTCATTAAGTTGCGAACGCCCATAGGCTCCGTGCACCGCGTTGAACTTCCCGCCAATCTCCAAGTCGCGCGAGGACGAGATATCTCCGACCAGCCACGGCTTCCATTTGGTGGCCGACAGATAGGGGCGAATGATGCTGGCCGTGGCAGCGCAATCCGCGGCAAATGGCAGGATCGCCGGTGGTTCCCGATCCGCTCCCTCGCGAATGATGGCCAGGACCAGGCAGCACCGGTCTTGCGCGAGGCCCTGGGCCTGGCCCTACTTCACGATTCGCGCACCGAGCTAGTACCTTATCCGCTGATCGTGCCAGCCCCGAATTCGCCGCATGCCGGTCAGCAGCGCATCAAAATGCGTGATGTCCTGGTCGATCAGGCGGATGAGCAGTTGGGCGATGCCATGGCGCAGTCATTGGCCCATCGGGCCAGCCTGGTCGGCGAATTGCGGGCCTTGGGCGGTGCCGTAGCCCGGGTTCCGGCCCACGCCACCGCCTGGGGGTCGCGGCATCAAGAAGTGCTGGCAGCTACCTGGATCCACCCGTTGGGCATCGCCGAGCAGGACCAGTCGTTCGCTGCCCTGCAGGTTCTGGGCACCGGCGCGTACGGCGCCTACTCTTCGGACGTTCGCCGTTCGGCTGCCGAGCTCGCCTGGCCTGGGCAGACCGGAACCCGGCTGCGTGCCCTGTCCGAGAGAACTGACCCGCAGCACCTGTTTGATGGCGGACTGAACTTGAGAAGCCAGAACTCCAGCGCTACCTGATCAGCTCGACGCGTCCTGCTTCCACCCCGAGCCGATGCACCACCGAATGCTCGCGCATTTTCTGCTGCCAGCGCCGGTCGTGGCTGACCGTGACCACGGCGCCCGGATATTCCGCCAGCGCTGACTCCAGCGGCTCCACCAAGGCCGGTGAGAGATGGTTCGTCGGCTCGTCCAGGAACAGCATCTGCGCTTTGGTGCTGACCGCAATAGCCAGTTCCAGGCGGCGGCGCTGGCCTACCGAAAGCGCCATGGGGTGCCGCAGGAAATCCTGCGGCGAAAACAGGCCCAGCTGGGCCAGGGACGCACCGGCGTCCTGGACATACTGGCCGGTGGCCGCGGCGAAGGCTTCAACCAGGGTGCTGCCAGGAAAAATTCCGACTTCCTGGCGGAGCCAACCGCAGTGCAAGTTGGCAGCGCGCTCGATCTTCCCCTCGGCGCATTCCAGTTCTCCGGCGAGCATTTTGAGCAATGTGGATTTGCCAGCACCATTGGGGCCGGTGACTAGCCAGCGCTCGCCGAGCTTGATGTCGAAGCGTGGCGAGGACAGTTTCGGATCCGAGCCGCGCCGGGCGTTCATCACCTGCAGCAAGGTTTCGCCACCAGCCTGGTCCTGGGTGCTGCCGGGCATCAAGAAGGACAGCTCAGCAGCCGGCTCGGGTGCCCGGTGGGTTTCGAGGTCTTCGATTCGGGATTTTGCCTGGCGGATCTTGGAGGTCGACCCATGGCTGGAATCGCGGGCCCGGAAATTTCCATGTCCGAAACTGGATTTCTCCTGCTTGCGCGGAATGGCGCTGACGCGTGAAGCATACTTATCAACCAAGTTCTGTGAACGCTCAAGCTCCTGCACCCAATTTTCGTAGGCGACGCGGATCGCGATGCGCTCCTGCTCCTTGGCATGCAGATAACCGTCATAGCCATTGCCGTAATGCGCGACCGACCCGTCGGCAACCTCCACGATGGATCGGGCAAAACGCTTGAGGAACATCCGGTCATGGCTGATCAGCACCAGCGCACCGCGATGCTTATCCAGGGTGCGCTCCAGCCAGTTCATGGCCGCCTCGTCCAGGTCGTTCGTTGGTTCATCGAGCAGGAGCAATTGCGCACCCGAACACAGGACACAGGCCAGCGACAGCCGGGATCGCTGCCCACCGGAAAGTTGGGACACAAGGCGCTGGCGATCCAGATCTCCTAGGCCCAGCTGCGCCAAGGCGCTATCCAGGCGCGGAGCCAGCGAATAGCCGTCGGCCGCCTCATACAGGTCGGTAACCTGCTGCAGCTGCTTCATCAAACGTTCGGCGACAGGTTCTGGAGCATCTTCGAGCTTGGCCGAGACGACGCGCATCAAGCCTTCCAGTTCACGGAAGCGCCGATGATAGGAATCGATCACCTGTTGCACGCTCATGTTCGCAGCGAAGCTCGGGTTCTGCGCAGCGTAGGCAACGGCACCGGGCGCGTTCATCTTCCGCTGCCCGTGGTCGGGTTCGAGATTCCCTGCAATCACGCGCATCAGCGTGGATTTTCCCGAACCGTTATCGCCAAGTACTGCGATGCGGTCGGTACCGGAAATTGCAAGGTCGATGCCGGTCAGCACATCCCGTTCGCCGAAACTGACTGCGATGCCTTGCAATGAGCATACGTAGTCCGGTTCGGTTTCGCGCTCATGCTGGGAAGACTGGTGGATATTTTGGGACTGGGTCATGGGAATTTCCTGCCTAGCACCGGTTCGCCGAGTAATCAGGGCCGGTGCGGTGCTGGTGGTTGGCGGGCACCACAAAGGTGCAATGAAGATGGCGTCAGCGGAGCGAAGCTCGACACTGGTTACCGCCTAGAGGAAATGGACTCCATGAATTAACGTTCCCACCATTCAAGGCTAAGCCCAAGCCATCACAACAGGCAAGGTTTTGCGCACTACAGCTCGATGATGCCCTCAATCAGGACGTTCGCGGCCCCGCCAACCCAAAGCTGGCCGTCGGCCAAGTCCAGATGCACATGCCCATCGCGTCCGACTTTCGCACCCTGCCGGTTGACCAGTGGCGCGGTGGCGTGCCCGGCGGCCATCAGCCATTGCGTGGCCGCTCCATTCAGGCTTCCGGTGACCGGATCCTCGCGCAAGCCCCCGTTTTCAATGGCCAGAGCTCGGACTTCGAATTTTTCCGGTGCCGACGACTGCGGCAGTGCGCCGAAGACCCCGATTTTCCAGCGTCCCGGCCTATTGGGGATCCGCGGTGCGATGTCCAAAACCTGCTGCGAGTTTTCCAGCAGCACCGCGGCCCACCCCGGCCCGTTATCCGTCCACTGCGAATCCACAATCTGCTCGGGCTCAATGCCCAGGATCTGGATCATTTCCGTCAGTTCGTGCGGCGCAATTGCACCGGTTCGAACAGCCGGGGGCGAAGCAAAGGAAAGCGTTTCACCTTCGATCCTGATCGGTACCAAACCAGCTTCGCACTCGACGACCAGCTGCTTCGGATCCTGCGGCACTCCCCCGGCATGCAGCCAGGCACGCGCTGTGCCCAAGGCAGGGTGGCCGGCAAATGGGAATTCGCGTTCGCGCGCAAAGATGCGGAAACGGTAGTCGGCCCGCTCATCGCTGGCCGGCAGTACGTAGGTGACCTCGGAGAGATTGGACCAGAGCGAGTAGTCCTGCATCGACTCGGTATCCAGGCCCTGCCCGTCGAGCACCACGCCTAGCGGGTTGCCCTTGTACGGGGTGGCGCCGAAGACATCGACCTGCTGGAATCTGCGTTGCATTGGACCATCTTCCGGATCTTCGCCGTGGGTGTGGAATTCTGGGGAGGCACGGCAAAACCCCGCCGAGAGAAACTCTCGACGGGGTTTTCCGATTGGATCGTCGGGCTAACAAGATTTGAACTTGCGACCTCCTCACCCCCAGTGAGGCGCGCTACCAAGCTGCGCCATAGCCCGATGCCCTCGCAGCCGTTATCCCCAAGTCGTGAGAACCAAGGGTGCCGTCTGCGAAAAGCTCCTTTATTAGCCTACACCAAGTGAAGGGCTAAATTCGAAATTTAGCGATTGCGTCCGCGGCGCTCGCGGATTCGCATCGAAACCTCGATGGGACTTCCTTCGAAACCGAAGGTTTCGCGCAGCCGCCGGGTGATGAAGCGGCGGTAGCCTGGATCCAGGAAGCCGGTGGTGAACAGCACGAAGCGCGGCGGACGGGCCGAAGCCTGGGTGCCGAACAGGATGCGTGGCTGCTTGCCGCCGCGCACCGGGTGCGGGTGGGCTGCGACAAGTTCGCCCAGGAAGGCGTTCAGCTTGCCTGTTGGAATGCGCTTGTCCCAGGATTCCAGCGCGGTATTCAGTGCGGGAACGAGCTTGTCCTTGTGCCAGCCGGTCTTCGCCGAGATGTTCACGCGCGGTGCCCACTCGATATGGGCAAGGTCGCGCTCGATCTCCTGGTCCAGGTAGTAGCGGCGATCCTCATCCACCTCATCCCACTTGTTGTAGACGATGACCATCGCGCGGCCGGCTTCGATGGCCAGCTGGATGATGCGCACGTCCTGCTCGGAGATGGTTTCATTGGCAGCCAGCAGGATGACGGCGACTTCGGCCTTCTCCAGCGCCGTCTGGGTACGCAACGACGCGTAGTAGTCCGAGCCGACGGCCATGTGCTGGCGGCGGCGGATACCGGCGGTATCCACGAAGCGCCAGACTTGGCCGCCCAGCTCGACAAGTTCGTCCACGGGATCGCGGGTGGTGCCGGCCAGATCGTCGACAACTACGCGCTCGGAGCCGGCCACCTTGTTCAGCAGCGAGGACTTGCCCACATTCGGACGGCCGATCAGCGCAATGCGGCGCGGACCGCCCGATGGGATCATGCCGCCGAAAGCCGAATGGGCCGGCATTTTCTCCATGACAGCGTCCAGCAGGTCGGCGGTGCCGCGGCCGTGCAGGGCCGAGACTGGCCATGGCTGGCCGAATCCCAGTCCCCACAGCGCGGCGGCTTCGGCTTCCTGGTTGAAGTCGTCGACCTTGTTGGCCACTAGGAAGACCGGCTTGCCCTTCTTGCGCAGCATCTTCACCACAGCCTCGTCGGTTGCGGTCGCGCCCACGTGGGAGTCGACCACGAAGAGGATGGCGTCAGCGACGTCGGCGGCAATTTCGGCCTGGTCGGCAACCGAGGCGTGGATGCCCTTGGCATCGTGCTCCCAGCCACCGGTATCGACGATGGTGAATGGGCGTCCCACCCACTCGGCGGAATAGGACACGCGGTCGCGGGTGACGCCCGGGGTATCCTCGACTACCGCTTCGCGGCGGCCCAGGATGCGGTTGACCAAGGTGGACTTGCCGACGTTAGGTCGTCCGATAACAGCCAGGACCGGCGGAATGACAACGTCTTCATCGTCGTCATCGAAGCTATCCAGGCCTGCAAGCAGGGCGGAGTCCTCTTCGTCCAGTTCGTAGTCTTCCAGTCCGCTGAGCAGGGCCTGGGCGCGAACCGCGGCCTCTTCCTCGCTCAGTTCGGCCAGGCGCTCGGCGATATCGTCGTCTCCAACGGGGATGTATTCCTCGTCGTGGGTGGAGTTGTTCTCGCTCATGATTTTCCCTTCACAGCGATCGTAATCTTCATCGGCTCTCGCCGAGGATGGGCACCAGCTTTAGGCTAGTTTTTCGTTGCAGTGCCGACTGCGTCAAGCACTGCGTCGATGGTCTGCTCGAAATCCAGGTCCGAGGAGTCTACGGTCATGACTCCGTCGGCAGCCTGGGTGAAGTTCACCACGGTGGAGTCCTTCGCATCGCGCGCCAGCACCTGGGTAGCCAGCTGCGACTCGTTCTGCGATCCGCCCAGCTGCAGGCCGCGGCGGCGCAGGCGGGCTTCTTCCGATGCGGTCAGCAGGATGCGCGCATCGGCATCCGGGGCGACCACGGTGGTGATGTCGCGGCCTTCGGCCACGATGCGGGTGTTGGCCGCAATGATTTCCTGCTGGCGGCGGACCAGTTCGGCACGCGCGTCCAGGTTGGTGGCAACGGTGGAAACCTGCTCGGAGATGCGTGGTTCGCGGATTGCCGCGGTCACGTCTACACCGCCGATTTCAACCAGTTCAGCATCAGGATCGACCGAGATGGACAGCTTGGCATCGCGCACGGCCTGGGCAATGGCCTCGGCGTTGGACAGATCGGTGCCATCGGCGAGCACCGAGTAGGTGATCGCACGGTACATGGCGCCGGTGTCCAGGTAGGCTGCGCCCAGCTTGCGGGCGACGGCCTTGGAGACCGAGGACTTGCCGGAGCCGCTAGGGCCGTCGATGGCAATAACCAGCTTGTCGTTGTTCAAGGTGCTCACTGGGCTACCTTCCATCCGTTCTTGGTCAATACATCTATCAATTCATCGCGCCGGCCGGGCACGACCGAAACATCCACCATGCCGACCTGATGGCCCGCGGAGTGCTCCATGCGCAAATCCTCGATGTTGATCTGCGCGTCGCCGATTTCGGCCAGCAACTGGGCGATCTGCCCCGGCCGGTCATCGATCACGACGGTGACCAACGCGAACGCCTGCGGCGGTGCGCCGTGCTTGCCCGGAATCCGGGCCTTGCCGGCGTTGCCTTCGGTCATCAGCTGCGAGAGGTCCAGCAGCGCGCCGGGGCCCTGCGGGTTCTGCAGCGTGCTGATCAGCCGGTCAAGATCTTCCTTCATCCCGGTCAGGATCGGCACCAGTGCGGCGGCATTGTGCGAGAAGATCTGGATCCAGAGCTTCTCGTCGCTGGCCGCGATGCGCGTGGTGTCGCGCAGCCCGTTGCCCGCCAAGGCCAGCTGGTGGCTTTCGGCGTTCAGCAGGCGCGAGGCGATCATCGAGCTGGCCGCTTGCGGGAAGTGGCTGATCAGCGCGACGGACTCATCGTGCTCGGCCACGCTCATCCGGTACATGGTCGCACCCAGGTCGATGGCCAGGGATTCGGCGGCTTTAACCCGCGAAGCCTGCGCGCCTTCATGGGCGCAGATGACCCACGGCATGGAGGTGAACAATTCGCCACGGGCCGCGGCCGGTCCGGACTTCTCCCGGCCCGCCATCGGGTGCGTCCCCACATAGCGGGAAGTCTCAGCCTCGCCCAGCCGCTCGTCCGCCAGCACGCCGGCCAGGATCGAGCCCTTGACACTGGCGATGTCCACCACGGCCGCGTTCGGATAGGCCAGCAGCGCGTCGCCCACCAGGGCGGAGGTGACATCCGGCGGAGCACCGATCACGACCAGTTCCGGGGCGATCTGCTGGTGCTCCAGCAGCACCCCGGCGCCAATGTCCTGGGCTACTCCGGCAGCGGTCGGCGAAATATCCGACAGGTAGACGTGCACGCCCTTGGCGCGCAGGCCCAATCCCACCGAGGTGCCCAGCAAGCCGGTGCCGATGACCAGCACCGGGCCTGCAAGGTGAGAAGACGCCATGGGCTACATCCCCACCATGGCCATGAGGTGCCCGACTTCCTGGTTGCCCAGGGAGCGGATGGTGCCCTGCTTCTGGTCGCCCAGCAGCACCGGACCCACGGCAACGCGCACCAGGCGCTGGACCGGGTGGCCTACGGCGTCGAACATGCGGCGCACGATGCGGTTGCGGCCCGAGTGCAGGGTCACCTCGACCATCACGTGCTTCGGTGTGGTGGCGATGATCTTCAGGTCATCGACCTTGATCCAGCCATCTTCGAGCTTGATTCCCTCGCGCAGCTGGTTGCTTACCGCACGCGGCAGCGGGCCGGGGATCTGCACCAGGTAGGTCTTGGGGACTTCGTACTTCGGGTGCTGCAGGCGGTTGGCCAGCTCGCCGTCGTTGGTCAGGATCAAGACGCCTTCGGTCTTGTAGTCCAGTCGGCCAACGTGGAACAAGCGCAGCGAGTGGTGCTCGTTCTTGAAGTAGTCGGCGATGGTGCGGCGGCCCTCCGGGTCATCCATGGTGCACATCACGTGCTTCGGCTTGTTGAAGACGAAGTAGCGGTTTGCCTGGTTCATCTGGATGCGCATGCCATCGACGTGGATGCGGTCCTTGGCTGGATCCACGCGCGAACCCAGCTCGACGACCAGGTTGCCGTTGACCTCGACGCGGCCTTCGAGGATCATCTCCTCGCAGACGCGGCGCGAGGCCACCCCGGCGTTGGCCATGGCCTTCTGCAGGCGGATGCCGTCCTGCTGCTCGCCGTTGATCTCGCGAGCTGCCTGGCTTTCGGCACGAGCCTGGGCGCGGGCGCGCTGGGTCGGGCGCGCATAGTTGGTCGGCACGGAGTTGCCGAAGCGTTCCTTGCCGAAAGCACGCTCGGAGTTCTTGCGCGGTGCTGCGGTGTTGCGCTTGGCCGAATTCGACTTTTCCCCTGGCTTGCCCGAGGCGGACTTGCCATACGGCTTCTCGCCGAATGGCTTCTCGCCGAAGGACTTGCCACCGGTGCGGCCTGCACCGCCTGGCTTGCCGTAGGCCTTGCCGCCGGTAGTGCCGCGGCCGCCTGCTGGCTTGCCGCCGAAGTTTGAATTGTTGCCGCGATCGTTGCGGCCTGAGGATGGTCCCCTGCTCATGCTTGCCTGTGTCCCTTGCTGTTACGTGTTCGCTGCGCGAGCCCGCCAGTCTTGGGGCTTCACGCGTGGTTGGTCCGTTGTAGCTGCCGGCTGGCAGCTACCTAGTCGTCGTAGGTTGCCGAATCGAGCGATTCGAGGTCGGCCACCCCGGGAAGATACGGGGACAGCGCAGGCAACTCATCAAGCGAGCCCAGTCCCAGTCGTTCCAGGAAGTATTCGGTGGTTTGGTACAGCGTCGCTCCGCCATCCCCAACTTCCGGATACTCCGTGATCAATCCGCGGGTGAGCAGCGTGCGCACCACTGAATCGACGTTGACACCTCGAATCGCCGAAATACGTCCACGCGAGACCGGCTGTCGGTAAGCGATGACAGCCAGGGTTTCTAGGGCGGCCTGTGACAGGCGTGCTGTCTGCCCGTCGAGCACATAACTGGAGACGAAATCGGCGTAATCGGCCCGCGAATAGAAGCGCCACCCGGAGGCGACGCGACGCAGTTCAAATCCGCGCGGGCGATCCTTACTATCATACTCGGTAGCAAGGGTCTCCAAAGCGGCGGCAACCCTGGCGGTGGGGACTTCGAAGATTTCGGCCAAACGCGCCGAAGATACGGGGATATCGGCGACCATCAGCACCGCTTCAAGGCCCGATTCCAGGCCTCCTGGCAGCTGGTCAATGGGTGCAATCTCACTCATGATCCACCTCACCACCACTCCCCTCGTAGTCGTCTTGCACGGCCTGCGCATCGAAACTGGACTCCTGGACCAGCGAGATCAGCAGCGGGCCGAGCGGATCTTCCTGCGCAAAGCTAATGGCTCTCTGCCTGAACATCTCCAACAATGCCAGAAAACGCACGACCACCACCAGCTGCGCATCCGCGTCTGCCACCAGCTCGGTGAATGCCAGCGTGCCGCGGGCTTCGAGCAGGGCGGTGATCGCATCGGCTTCCTCGGCAATGGTGACGTTCGCCCCGTGCAGATGCCCGATGCCGACCTCTGTTTCCGGTTCCGGCTTCGGCGCCAGCGCCTTGGCCGCCATCGCGGCCAAGGCGTCGGGCCCGATGCTGAACACCAGTTCCGGCAGCAGGGCCGCGAACTGCGGTTCCAGCGAGACTTCGCGGGGATGGCGCGCTCCCTCGATTCCGTAGCGTTCGCCCAAGAACTCGGCGGCCTGCTTGAAGGCCTTGTACTGCAGCAGCCGCGCGAAAAGCAGGTCGCGGGCTTCGAGCAGCTCGAAGTCCTCCTCATCGGCCATTTCGCCGCGCGGCAGCAAGCGGGCCGCCTTCAAATCCAGCAGCGTGGAGGCGACCACGAGGAATTCGGTGGTTTCATCGAGCACCTTCATCCCGTCGCTCCCCTCGGCGGCACTGGTGGCTTGCAGCTCGCGCAGGTAGGCGATGAATTCGTCGGTGACCTCTGCCAACGCGACCTCGGTAATATCCAGCTCGCGTTTGGTAATCAGGTGCAGCAGCACATCGAAGGGCCCGTTGAAATTCTGCAGGGCAAGGCGAAAACCGCCAGCCGATTCCTGCTCAGCTCCTGCTGGCGTGGTGGAATCGGTGGCGGCTTCTTCGCTGAGCGTGGCGCTCATTACGGGGCACCACCACGCCAAATCAGTTCGCGGGCGAGGTTGCGGTAGGCCTCAGCGCCCGGGTGGTTGGCGGCGTAGGAAGTAATCGGTTCGGCGGCCACGTTCGCGTCGGCGAACTTGATGGTGCGCTTGATGACGGTCTCGAAGAGCTTGTCGCCGAAGGCCTCATCCAGCCGGGTGATGACCTCGCGGCTGTGCAGGGTGCGGGCGTCGTACATGGTGGCCACCACGCCGTCCAACTCCAGCACCTGGTTCAGCCGGTCCTTGACCTTGTCGATGGTTTCCATCAGCAATGCCACCGCACGCAGCGCAAAGAACTCTGCGGTCAGCGGGATGATCACGCCATGGGCGGCGGTGAGCGCGTTGATGGTCAGCAGGCCCAGCGATGGCTGGCAGTCGATGAGCACCACATCGTAGTCGTCGATGACATTGCGCAGCGCACGTTCCAGCACCTGCTCGCGGGCGACCTCGTTGACCAGCTGCACCTCGGCTGCGGACAAATCGATGTTGGCTGGCAGCAGATCGATGTTCTCGACGTCGGTCTTCACGATGGCGTCGGTGATCTTCACCTTGCGGTCCATCAGCACGTTGTAGACGGTGATGTCCATTTCATGCGGGTTGGTTCCGAAGCCGGCAGACAGCGCGCCCTGCGGGTCGAAGTCCACCAGCAGCACCTTGCGGCCGTACTCGGCGAGCGCGGCGGCGAGATTGATGGTGGAGGTGGTCTTGCCAACGCCGCCCTTCTGGTTCACCATGGCGATCACGCGTGCCGGGCCGTGCGATGGCAACGGTGCTGGCACGGGGAAATCTGTCAATGGCTTGCCAGTAGGACCCACTGGGCGAGGCTCCTTGAGCATCCCCGCTCCGCGGTGCTTGTTTCCCTGTTCCTCGCTCACGATGGGTAAACCACACTTCCCGTTCGATAAACCTGATTCTTCGAGCTGTAAGCTCTTTTCAAGGTTATCGGTCGAAGCAAAAGATCTTGGTTTTTTGGGTTCTTCCACGGCGAGCCTTTACCTTGAACCTTAGCTCTAATGTTGTATGCGAGCTGAACGCAATCTGGCATTTACGGGAAGGGCGCGATGCGCACCATTGAAAAGCTCGCCAGCTGGGCGGAAGCCGAGCCAGGCAGCAAGCAGGCAAGGGTCCGTGTGCTCCTCCAGGCCCAACTGGACGACGGGCTATTCATCGTGGTGCTCGACGACCGCGGATGGTCCAGCAGCGAAGAATGGGCGCAGGTGACGCCGGCCGGAATCCGCGAAACCGCGTTGGTTGTGGTGGGCCCGGATGAACCGGCACCGGGGTGGACACGGGCCGAGGAGCTGCATGCTTATTGGCAGTACATCCAGTCGATTCTCGCTGCGCAACAGCTGCACGCGTCGATCGACGAGCTGATGGCTCTGGATCATGAGGTCCAGTTCGGCCCGCGCCTGCAGCGCCTGCTCACCGCGGCCGGCCACTGACCTGCGTGCTTCTGGGCCGAAAACCGGAATCATCATGAACCAGGATTCCCGCGCCATGCACCGCTTGGACGGTACGCGAACTGCTTGACCACCTCTGCGATCTGGCCCTAGCCACCGGCCAGGCACTGGAGGGTGATCCTGCCGTGGAGTCCCCGGCTGGGCAGCGCCCTGGTGCCCAGCCCGATCATCCGCTGGCTATTCGGATAAGTTCTTGATCCTGGCGCATTCCGGTGGTCGAATGGTTCCACACGCGCCGGCATCCGGCGGCATAAGGGGCGAGGCAGATGTTCACGGGAATGCTCAGCAATTGCACGGTATCGAATTTGGCCCGAGCCGAGCACTGGTACGCGCGGCTCTTCAACCGGGCGCCGGACCAGCGGCCCATGGACGGGCTGCTCGAATGGCATCTGGCCCCGGGATTCGGAGTCCAGGTCTTCGCGGAGCCCGACCGTGCCGGATACAGCACGCTGGTCCTGGAAGTGGCCGACCTCGACGCGCAGGCCGCGCGCCTGCTGGATGCGGGCATCGGGCATCACGGCCCGCAGCCCGGCGGCGGAGCACGGATCGTGCAGCTGCAGGATCCCGACGGCAACCGGGTGGTGCTCGCTTCGCCCTTGCCCGGCCTCTCGCGCTGAGCCGGGCATCAGGCTCTCAGGCTTGCTCGGCCAACCAGTCGAAAGACAACGGCAGCAGCTCGCGAATGCCGATGCTGCGCGCCCCGTGCGGGGTATCGACGATGACCCGCAGCCACGGATAGCTATCAGCCATCACCTGGCGGCAGCGCCCGCACGGGCTTTTGATGCCGCGCCCCTGGTTGCCCACCGCCACCACCACCTGCGGATCCCTTGCCCCGGCCGCACGGGCCGCACCGAAGGCCACCAGCTCTGCACACGGGCCTCCGGTGAAGTGGTAGAAATTCACGCCCGCGTGCATGGCGCCGTCGGCAGCCAGCACCGCGGCACCCATGGTGTGCACCCCGTCGCCGCCATCGGGCGCGTCGGTTGCTGCCTCAATGGTCCGCCGGGCGAGTTCGACCAGTTCTTCCTCGGCGTCTGCCAGTGCACGATACTGCTGCCGGTGCGGTGTCCCGTTCATTGCTCCAGCCTAGCTGCCCAGTTCCGCAAGCCACGGGTCCCAAGCCTGGCTGGCCATCCCCGCCAGCAGGTCGTAGCCTGCTGCGCGCGGGTGCGCTCCATCATCGGCGGCCACTTGGCGGCGCCACAGCTCATGTCCCGCGAGATCCCCGAACACGCTTAGATAAGGCACATTCCTCGATGCGCACCGTGCCCGCATTTGCGCATCCAGCTCGCGCAGTTCCGCGTTCAATGCATCATCGGCGATCGGCGGCGGACCGATCATGAGAACCGGCCAATTGCGTTCCTTTGCCGCATCCAGGATGGCCTCGAGGTTCTGGATCCGTTCTCCGGCGGCCACCCGCGGCTTCGCGTCCCAGCGGATCACGTCGTTGACTCCGAAGCAGAGCACCACGCCTGGCGCGTAATCCCCTGGCGGAAAGCGTGCGGCGCATTCAGCTTCGAATCGCTGCCGGATCATGGCGCTGGTATCGCCGCGAACACCGAGGTTGTAGCCGGTGAGCCCATGGCCCCGTTCGATTCCCCGGGCGACCAGCCGCCCCGCCCATCCGCGATGGGTTTCTTCGCCGACTCCTGCGACGAAGGAATCGCCGACAAAGCACACTCGTACCGCTGAACCCATGATGCCTTTCCGCCTGCTGGCTGCTGCGCCCGGCTGGGCCCTATCTTGCCAAAGGCGCCCAGACGCAGAAAATCCGTTACCCGAACGTGTCGGATAACGGATTTCCAGCAAGGTCCTAGTGGCCTTCGACGCTGCTCTCGTCGAATGGAAGGCTGCCCGCTAGTACGGCCTTGGCCTGGTCCATGTCGATCTCCCTGGTCCACTTGCCGATCAGCAAGGTTGCCACGGCGTTGCCGGTGAAGTTGGTCAGCGCGCGGGCCTCGGACATGAACTTGTCGATGCCCACGATCACGCCCATGCCGTCCAGCAGTTCCGGGCGGTGCGACTGCAGGCCGGCTGCCAGGGTGGCCAGGCCCGCGCCGGTCACGCCGGCTGCGCCCTTGGAAGCGATGATCATGAAGACCAGCAGGCCGATCTGCTCGCTCAGGCTCATGGGCATGCCCATGGCCGTTGAGACGAAGAGTGCCGCCATGGTCAGGTAGATGGCGGTGCCATCGAGGTTGAAGGAGTAGCCGGTAGGCACGGTGATGCCCACGACGGGCTTGGACACCCCTGCGTGCTCCATCTTGGCGATCAGGCGCGGCAGTGCCGACTCGGAGGATGAGGTTGAGAAGATCAGCAGGTATTCGCGAGCCAGGTACTTCAGCAGCAGGAAGATGTTCAGGCCGGTGACCAGGCGCAACAGGGAACCGAGGACGACGACGATGAAGAGCGCGCAGGTGACGTAGAAGGCACCCATGAGGATCGCCATCGAGCCTATGGCGGCCCAGCCGGTAGCGCCGACCACTGCGGCAATGGCACCGAAGGCACCGATCGGGGCAGCCCACATGATCATCATCATCAGGCGGAAGACCACCGCCTGGATGTGCTTGACTGCGTTGAGCACAGGCTCGCCGGACTTGCCCATGGACTGCAGCGCGAAGCCGACCAGCAGGGCCAGCACCAGGGTCGGCAGCACGGGGATGTCGCCCGGAATCATTTCCAGCAGGAAGGCCACGGTGGAGTTCTCCCCGCCGCCGGATCCCGACTCGTACGGCTCGAGCTTCAGCCCCGAACCCGGGTGGATGATGTTGCCGACGACCAGGCCGATGGCCAGCGCAAAGGTGGACATGGTGATGAAGTACAGCAGCGCCAGGCCTCCGACCTTGCCGACGGTTGCCGCCTTGGCAATGGAACCAACGCCCAGGACGATGGTGCAGAAGATGACTGGACCGATCAGCATCTTGATCAGTGCGACGAATCCGGTGCCCAGGGGCTTGAGGGCCTTGCCCACCTCCGGGGCCAGCAGGCCGACCGCTGCGCCGAGCACCACGGCGGCAATCACCATGATGTACAGCCAGTGGGTCTTGTCTTTCTTCTTCGTTCCGGCCTGCGGCGAATTGCCTGCCGGCGGCATCTGGTCTGTGACAGCCATGGTAGTCCTACCCTTGTGAGCGCATGGAACCGAACCGTGCACCCTTGCACAGCCGGCATTACGTAGAATCGTTCTGTATCCATGGTGCGGCTCGAAGTGATCCGCATCTCCATTGCGTTCATATTGGTCACGCGGTGAACAGTACAAGGACCAGGCAGCACAAGGAGATGAGCGCAGTGACCGATCATTTCACCGACCTGTCGCTGGCCCGCCCCACCCGCGAGGCCGCCTCCCCCGCACCGCTCAGCCGCGACGGCTGGTCCCTGGCGGTAGTCATCTTCGCCGCCCAGATGCTGGTGGTCATCTTCGTCGTCGTGGGCCTGGCGGTCGCCACCTACCAGCACCAGGCGCAGGTGATCCAGGATGACAAGCAGGCCACGGTGGCCACGATTTCCATCACCCTGGCCAACGATCCTTTCGTGTCCCAGGCCCTGGCCGGCGATCGCCCCACCGAGCAGCTGCAGCCCTACACCGACAAGATCCTGGACCGCGGGCAAGGCGTGGATTTCATTACGATCATGACCCCCGATGCCCTGCGCGTCACCCACCCCGACGCCGAGCAGCTGGGCAAGGGATATTCGGGCAGCATCAACCAGGCACTGGCCGGCCAGACCCACAACGAGGTGGCCGCGGGCACCTTGGGCCTTTCGGTGCGCACCATCGCCCCGGTCTACCACGACGGCGAGCTGGTGGGGATGGTCTCTTCGGGCATCACGCTGGAGAGCCTGGAGTCGATCTACCGCAGCGAACTTCCGCAGATCATGACCGTTTCGGCGCTGGCCCTGCTGCTGGCGGGTTTCAGCTCATGGTCCTTCTCCCGCTACGTCAACCAGGCCACGCTCGGCTTCGGCCCGCACGGGCTGCGCCGGCTCTACGCCTTCTACTTCTCGGCCCTGCACTCGGTTCGCGAGGGCCTGGTCCTGCTGGACCGGCGGCACCGCATCGTGCTCTACAACCAGGAAGCTTCCAGATTGCTCGGCTTCCCCGAGGAAGTGCCTTCCGGCGGATTGGACCTCGACCAGGTGCAGATCCCCGAAACCCTGCGCACCCTGATGGCGACCGGACGCAGCTGCAAGGACGAAATCCATTTGGGCACCCACACCGTGCTGTCCATTTCCCAGGGCCCGGCCCGCCTGACCAACGCGCGATTGCCCCGCCGCGGCGGGCTGCCGGCCCGCTGGTTCGGTTCCCAGCCGGTGACCGGCCAGGTCATGACGCTGCGCGATTTGACCGAAGTGCAGGAACTGGCCGGCGAAGTGCAATCGCTGAAGACCTTCTCCACCGCCCTGCGAGCGCAAACCCATGAGCATGCCAACCGCCTGCACACCATTGCCACGCTGATCGAAAATGGCCAGAGCGACAAGGCGCTGGCCTTCGCGGTCGATGACCGCCAGCATTCGCAGAAGCTCACCGATGCGATCGTGCATTCCATCGACGACGTCTATCTTTCCAGCCTGCTGGTGGCCAAGGCCGCCCAAGCCCATGAGCGCGGCGTGAATCTCGATATCAACGCGCAGGGCATGATTCCGGGCAATGCCTTTGCCGCCACCGACATCGTCACCATCGTCGGCAACCTGCTGGATAACGCGCTGGATGCTTCGGCGGGCACCCAGGACGCGACGGTGTGGGTGGAAGTGGCCGCGGCCGATGACGAGCTGATCATCGCGGTGGCCGATTCCGGCCCGGGCATCGAACCCGAGTTCCTCGATCAGCTGCTGCGCTTCGGGGCCAGCACCAAGGCCGGCGGCCAGCCGCGCGGCCTGGGGCTGGCACTGGTGCAGCAGGCGGTGCTGCGGCTAGGTGGCACAATGGGTGTTGATAACGATGCCGGCGCAATCTTCACCGTCACCTTGCCCTTGAGAATCAGCGACTAGCCCAGGAGGGTACCGTGCACGAATCCCCTGCAGCCACGCCCCCGCCGGGCACCGCCTCGCACAGCTTCAAGGTGCTCGTGGTCGACGACGAGCCGCAAACTGCCGCCTCCCACGCCAAGTACGTCAACCGCGTTCCGGGATTCGCCACCGGCGCCATTGCCGCCAACGGCCAGCAGGCGCTCGGGCTCCTGGCCGCGGCCCGCGATGCCCAGGATCCCTTTGACCTGGTCCTGCTGGATATGACCCTGCCCGACCTGCACGGCATCGACGTCGCCAAGCGCATGCGCGGCCGCGGGCTGACCACCGACATCATCGCCATTACCGCGGTGCGGGATTTGGCTGTGGTGCGTTCGGCGGTAGCCACCGGAATCACCCAGTACCTGATCAAGCCCTTCACCTTCGCGGCGTTCACCGAGAAATTGGAGAACCACCGGCGGTTCATTTCCGAGATCAGCTCCACCGGCCCGGATACCAGCCAGGCCGCGCTGGATAATGCGTTCTCGGCCCTGCGCACCACCAGCGCTTCCGCGTCCCTGCCCAAGGGGCTGATTCCGGAAACGCTGGCGCAGATCACCGACCATCTGCGCAGCAAGCCCGATACCTGCCTGTCAGCGACCGAGCTCGGAGAAGAGCTGGGCATCTCCCGGGTCACCGCCCGGCGCTATCTGGAGCATCTTGCCGAGGTCAAGGCCGTGGTCAAGCAGCCCCGGCATGGCACACGAGGCCGCCCGGAATACGAATACCGGGCAGCCTCGCGCAGCTAGGCTCTGGTTTCCCCTAGGCTTCGGGACGCAGCAGCGGCACCAGCTCGTCGAGCACCGCGGTGTCCTCGATGGTCGACGGGACCGAGTATTCCTTGCCATCGGCAATCTGCCGCATGGTCTTGCGCAGGATCTTGCCCGAACGGGTTTTGGGCAGCGCCGCCACGACGGTGACTTCGCGGAAGTCGGCCACCGCACCGATATGCTGGCGCACCAGCGCGACGATTTCCTTCTTCAGCGTTTCCTCCTGGATCTGCACACCGGACTTGAGCACCACATAGCCGCTGGCCCGCTGGCCCTTGAGCGCGTCGGCCAGGCCGATCACCGCGCATTCGGCCACGGCGGGATGGCTGGCCAGCACCTGCTCCATGGCACCGGTGGACAGGCGGTGCCCGGACACGTTGATCACGTCATCGGTTCGCCCCATGACGAACAGGTAGCCGTCGTCGTCCAGGAAGCCGGAATCGCCGGTGAGGTAGCACCCCTGGATCTGCGAGAGGTAGGTGTCGATGAAGCGCTGGTCGTTGCCCCACAGGGTGGTCAAGGCGCCGGGCGGCAAGGGCAGCCGGACAACGATGTTGCCTTCCTGGTTCGCGCCGAGCTGCTCGCCCAGCGCATCGCGGATCTGCACGTCGAACCCCGGTACCGGGGTGGTCGGCGAACCGGCCTTGGCAGACAGCTCTTCCAGGCCCAGCGGGTTGGACGCGATCGGCCAGCCGGATTCGGTCTGCCACCAGTTATCCACCACGGGGATGCCCAGCAGCTTCGAGGCGAAGTGGTAGGTATCCGGATCCAGCCGCTCGCCGGCAACGAACAGCGCACGCAGCGATGACAGATCATGGCTGGCGATCATCGCGCCTTCCGGGTCGGCCTTGCGCACCGCGCGCAGCGCAGTCGGCGCGGTGAACATCGTGGTGACCTTGTGGTCCTCGATGATCCGGCCGAACGCGCCGGCATCCGGAGTGCCAATGGGCTTGCCCTCGTAGAGCACCGTGGTGGCCCCGGCGATCAGCGGCGCATAGACGATGTAGGAGTGTCCGACCACCCAGCCCACGTCGGAGGCGGTAAACATGGTGTCTCCCGGATGCACGTCGTAGACCGCGTTCATGGAGTACTGCAGGGCCGTGGCGTAGCCGCCGGTGTCGCGCACCACGCCCTTGGGGGCACCGGTGGTTCCCGAGGTGTAGAGCACGTAGAGCGGGTGGGTGGATGGCACGGAGACCGGCCCGGCCGGCGAGGCGGTCTTCGCCTGCTCTTCCCAGTCCAGCCAATTGATCTGCTGGCCGTTGACCGGCTTTGCCTGGTATTCGTCCAGGCCGTGCTCGAAGCCATCGCGGTGGGCAACGATCACGTCCCTGACCGCAGGCTCGGCCAGGCCCAGCGCTTCGGCCACTGCCGGCAGGTATTCGATGCGGCGGCTTGGCTCGATGCCGCCGGAGGCGGTAATGATCGCGACCGGGGCGCAGTCGGTGATGCGGGCCGCCAGTTCCTTGGGCGCGAAGCCGCCGAAGACCACCGAGTGGATTGCACCCAGGCGTGCGCAAGCAAGCATCGCGATGGCCGCCTGCGGGATCATCGGCAGGTAGACCAGCACGCGGTCACCGGCCTTCACGCCGCGTCCAGCCAGCACGCCGGCGAAGATTTCCACTTCGCGCAGCAGTTCGGAGTACGAGTAGGTGGTGGCGGTGCCCAGCATTGCCGAATCGTAGACCAAGGCGGTGCTCTCGCCGCGTCCGGCTTCGACGTGGCGGTCCAGCGCATTGGCCGAAAGGTTCAGCATGCCATCCGGGAACCAGCCATACAGCGGCTTGCGCGAATCATCCAGCGCAATCCGCGGCGCCTTGTCCCAGTGGATATCCCGGGCAGCTTGCAGCCAGAATGCGGCGGGGTCATTGGTGGCTTGGTCATAGGCCTGGCGGTATTCCTGCACCATGGTTCTCTCCTCCTGGCTCCGGGCATCATCATCCGGCACCTGTGTGGTGGTTGAGGTCGTCCTCTTGGCGTTAACTGTATGAGTACGATCACATCACCGCAACCACTTTGTATACAGATTTCAAAAAAATACCAAAAGAATTTGGCGCAACTCACACATTTTCGGGTTTCATGTATACACTGGAGCCATGAGAGCAAGCGACAAGGTTTACGAGAGCCTCCGCGCCGACATTGTCGAATGGCGGCTGGCTCCAGGGACCGTCCTGGCCGAAGTGGAACAGTCAGAACGCCTGGGCGTTTCCCGCACTCCGGTGCGCGAGGCCTTGGGCCGGCTGGTCGCCGACGGCTTGGCGGTTCAGCATCGCGGACGCGGCGCTGTCGTCTCCGAGGTCAGCGAAGACCATGTAGAAGACCTGTTCGTATTGCGCGTGGCATTGGAATGCGCCAGCGCACGCGAAGCTGCCAAGTCCGCGCAGCGATCGGCCTTCACGCAGCTGGCCAGCCGCTTCGAAGCAGCTCTCACGGAAGTGGAGCTTCCCGGATCGCGGGAGTCCTACTACCAGCTGGTGCAGCTGCTGGACGAGTCCATCGACGAAGCAGCTGGCAATAATTACCTGTCCAACGCCCTGCGCACATTGCGGGTGAACCTGCAACGGGTGCGGCGCATGGCCAAGGACAATCCCGAAAGGCTCAAGGCTTCCGCTTCCGAGCACGCGGCCATCGCCAGGGCAATCGCCAGCGGAAACCCAGAGGTCGCGGCCGCGGCCACCACAGTTCACCTGCACGAATCCTTCACCCACATCATGGCCCATGCGGCCGGATCAGAAAGGCAGTTACCATGATCAACCACCCCGTACGCGTATACCGCTCAGAGGAAAACCTGGCTCGCGAAGACCAGCTGGCACATAAGATCGCCACGGTTGCTGCCGATCCGGTAGAGGTCACCGCAGAAGTGGCCGGCATGATCATTAACCGCATCATCGACAATGCTTCGGTCGCGATCGCTTCGCTGAACCGCGGCCCGATCGTTGCCGCCCGCGCCCAGGCACTGTCGCACGCGCCATCCACCGGCGGTGCGGGCGCCAGCGTCTTCGGCATTTCCGAGAAGGTTTCCCCGGAATGGGCCGCGTGGGCCAACGGGGTGGCCGTGCGCGAATTGGATTACCACGACACCTTCCTGGCTGCCGAGTACTCCCACCCGGGCGATAACATCCCGCCGATCCTGGCGGTTGCCCAGCACACCGGAGCTTCGGGCAAGGACCTGATCCGCGGCATCGCCACCGGCTACGAGATCCAGGTGGACTTGGTCAAGGCCATCTGCCTGCACAAGCACAAGATCGACCACGTAGCGCACCTGGGCCCATCGGCCGCTGCCGGCATCGGCACCCTGCTGGGGCTGGATGTCGAGACCATCTTCCAGGCCGTTGGCCAGGGCCTGCACACCACCACCGCCACCCGCCAGTCGCGCAAGGGCGAAATCTCCACCTGGAAGGCCCATGCCCCGGCCTTCGCCGGCAAGATGGCCGTCGAGGCTGCCGACCGCGCGATGCGCGGCCAGACTTCCCCCGTGCCAATCTACGAAGGCGAAGACGGCGTGATCGCCTGGATGCTCGACGGCAAGGATGCCGCCTACGAGGTGCCGCTGCCAGAGGCCGGCGAAGCCAAGCGCGCCATCCTGGACACCTACACTAAGGAGCATTCGGCCGAGTACCAGGCGCAGGCCTGGATCGACCTGGCCCGCAAGCTGCATGGCGAGCACCCGGAGGCCACCGACCCGCAGAACGTCAAGTCGGTGCTGATCAAGACCAGCCACCACACGCACTACGTCATCGGCTCCGGAGCCAACGACCCGCAGAAGTACGATCCAACCGCATCGCGCGAGACCCTGGATCACTCGATCCCGTACATCTTCACCGTCGCCCTGCAGGATGGCGCATGGCACCACGTGGATTCCTACTCGCCAGAGCGTGCCGGCCGCGCCGACACCGTGGAGCTGTGGAACAAGGTGGCCACCGAAGAAGATGCCGAATGGACCCGCCGCTACCACTCGCTGGATATCGCCGAGAAGGCTTTCGGCGGCTCGGTGGAAATCACCTTGAACGATGGCACCGTGATCACCGACGAAATCGCCGTTGCGGACGCGCACCCGCTGGGCGCCCGTCCCTTCGCCCGCGAGCAGTACATCAACAAGTTCCGCACCCTGGCCACCGGCCTGGTGGACGACGCCGAGATCGACCGCTTCATCGCGGCCGCCCAGAACCTGGAAAACCTGGCCGCCGGCGAATTGGACCAGCTGAACATCGCCGCCGCAGCGGGCGTCATCGACGCCGCGGCCGCACCGAAGGGCCTGTTCTAGCATGCTGTACTCGACCAGGACCCCCGCAGAAAAGCGCCTTGCGCTGCGCGAGATGCTCACCCCGGGCGCTGCCCGCCAGTTCCCCGGAGCCTTCAACCCGCTCTCGGCCAAGCTGATCAGCGAGAAGCAGTTCGACGGAATCTACATCTCCGGCGCGGTCCTGGCCAACGACCTGGGCCTGCCGGATATCGGCCTGACTTCGCTGACCGAGGTAGCAACCCGCGCCGGGCAGATCGCGCGCATGTCGGACCTGCCGGCGATCGTGGATGCCGACACCGGATTCGGCGAGCCGATGAACGTGGCCCGCACCATCCAGGAACTCGAATACGCCGGCCTGGCCGGCTGCCACATCGAGGACCAGTTCAACCCGAAGCGCTGCGGGCACCTGGATGGCAAGAATGTGGTGGACACCGAGACCATGCTCAAGCGCATCGCCGCTGCCGCTGATGCACGCATCGATGAGAACTTCCTGATCATGGCCCGCACCGATATCCGTGCGGTCGATGGCCTGGATGCGGCGATCGACCGCGCCAAGGCGATGGTCGATGCTGGTGCCGACGCGATCTTCCCGGAGGCGATGAAAAACGTCGCCGAATTCGAGGCAGTATGCAACGCGGTAGACGTGCCAGTGCTGGCGAACATGACCGAGTTCGGCAAGTCCGAGCTGTTCAACCGCCAGGAACTGGCCGATGCAGGCGTCGCGCTGATCATCTATCCGGTCACCTTGCTGCGCAGCGCCATGGGCGCGGCTGAACGCGTACTGGATGCCATCAGCGAGGATGGCACCCAGGCCCGTGAAGTGGATAGCATGTTGACCAGGTCACGTTTGTACGAGCTCGTGGACTACGAGGCCTACAACCGCTTCGACACCGGAATCTTCAACTTCCAGGTCCCAACCCTGGACATTGATTCCAACAGCGCGAACCTCTAGGCTCGCAAGCACCTACTACCCCCTGCGCCGGCCGGCACCCGCCGGCCGGCGCGACCCAAAGCATTATTATTCTCCGGCAATGAAGAGGAGCAAGAATGACTGCCACCGAGGAAATCAAGAAGGGCCTAGCAGGCGTCGTCGTTGACTACACCGCCGTCTCCAAGGTCAATCCAGACACCAACTCGCTGCTCTACCGCGGCTACCCGGTCCAGGACCTGGCCGCGAACAAGTCCTTCGAAGAGGTCGCCTTGCTGCTCTGGACCGGCGAGCTGCCAACGCAAAGCGAACTGACCGAGTTCAGTGCTTTCGAGCGGGCCAACCGCGCGCTGGACCCGCGGGTGAAGGCCGCCATCGACCTGCTTCCAGCTGACTGCCATCCCATGGATGTGGGCCGTACCGCCGTCTCGGTAATCGGCGCCAACCACCCCGAGGCCGAGAACTCCTCCCCCGAGGCAGAGCTGCTCAAGGCCAAGGAGCTGTTCGCGGCCTTCCCGGCGGTGGTTGCCTACGACCAGCGCCGCCGCCGCGGCCAGGACGCGGTAGCTCCGCGCGGAGATCTGGATTACTCCTCGAACTTCCTGTGGATGGCCTTCGGCGAAGAAGCAGCCCCCGAGGTTGTCGACGCGTTCCGCGTATCGATGGTGCTCTATGCCGAGCACTCCTTCAATGCTTCGACCTTCACCGCCCGCGTGATCACCTCGACCCTCTCCGACCTGCACTCGGCTGTCACCGGGGCGATCGGCGCACTGAAGGGCCCCCTGCACGGCGGCGCCAACGAAGCTGTCATGCATACCTTCAACGAAATCGGCATCGACAAGGAAGAATCCCGCGAGGATGCAGCCAAGCGCGCCAAGTCGTGGATGGAAGAGGCACTGGCCGCCAAGAAGAAGGTCATGGGCTTCGGCCACCGCGTCTACAAGCACGGCGACTCCCGCGTGCCAACCATGAAGGCCGCGCTGGATCGCATGATCGAGCACTACGGCCGCCATGAGATGCTGGGCTTGTACGACGGCCTGGAGGCAGCCATGGACGAGGCCAAGTCCATCAAGCCGAACCTCGACTACCCGGCCGGCCCTACCTATCATCTGATGGGCTTCGACACCGAGATGTTCACCCCGATCTTCATCGCGGCACGCATCACCGGCTGGACCAGCCACATCTTCGAGCAGCGCGCAGCCAATGCGCTGATCCGCCCGCTTTCGGCTTATAACGGCGTGGAGCAGCGCTCGCTGTAGACGCTTCGACTCACGGCATTGGCCGCGGGTATGGCACAGCCGTGCCAGCCCGTGGCCATTGCCGTGCCAGCTGCGGAACGGCATCGGCTTGCCATCGTTGCCCAAGGTTGCAGTCCCAGGCCAATGGGCCTATCGTTTAACGATAGATGCATTCCGAAGAACGATAAGGTCTATTGCCATGGGAAAATTCAGCATTATCGGTTTGAAGGTAGTTCTGGCCGTGATCCTGGCCGGCACTCTTTTTGTGCAGCTGTTCATGATCCCGATGATCTTGATCCACGAGTCGCCGAGCAACGGCACCGACAAGTTCTTTCAAGCCTCTTTCCTCGGCTACTTGCTTCTCGCCGGGCTCATCATTGAAACCTGCGTCTACAGCGTGTGGAAACTAGCCACGAGAGTTAAACGCGGCACCGTTTTCGATCCCGCTTCCCTGGGCTATGTAACGCCGATCATCATTGCCTTCACGATCGGCGCCCTATCCACTTTTGCCCTCGGAGCGATCTTCGCCGCCAGCACGGAAATTGCACCCGGAGTCGTGCTTCTTGTTGGTGGAGCCGGGGTGCTGATGATCGGCATCAGCATCATCGTGCTCGTACTGCGGCAGTTGCTCGCACAAGCGGCGATGACCGAAGCCCAAGCCGATGCGCTCCGTACCGAACTGGGCGGCGTGATCTAATGGGAATCCGCGTAGATATAGACGTGATGCTGGCCCGCCGCAAAATGGCCGTCGGCGAGTTGGCCGAACGCATCGGCATTACCCCGGCCAACCTCGCGGTGCTCAAGAACGGGCGCGCCAAGGCCGTACGTTTCAGCACACTTGAAGCCCTCTGCCGGGAATTGGAATGCCAGCCCGGCGACCTCTTGATCTTCGAAACCGAACAGGACTAGATGCAGCTCGCTGGCTAGTCCCAGTTCTCGAAGCTGATGCTCTGCACCGAGGTGTTGTCCTGCGCCAGCACGATCTCGACGGTAAATTTCCCGCCGGCTACGAGTTGCGGCAGCCACAACGGGGAATCCTGCCACATCTGCTCCAAGGGCAAGGCCGCCGGATCGGCCCACAGCGGCTCGAGCTCCTCGGTGATGTGCAGCTGGCCCGATGCCTTCCGGGCAATGAAGGTGGCGCATTCCATGTCGGCTGCCGGCTGGGCGGGGAACCGGAAATTGACCTGCGCCGCAGGCTCCAGATCCTCCGGAGCGAGAAGCAGTCCGGTTTCCTCGGAGAATTCCCGGATGGCCGCTTGCCGCGCGATCTCTGTCTGCTCGATCTTGCCGCCGGGCAACACGATATTGCCCTTGCCGAATCCGCGACGCTTGCGTCCGAGCAACACGTGCAGCCGTCCTTCGCGCTCCTGCAGCAGCGCCACGAGGGCTACCTGCTTGGCAGAACGCACTTGGTGGCCGGCGACCACTAGTTCACCCTCGGGTGGGCCAGCTGGTAGGCCTCACGCAGCGAATCCACGGTGACCTTGGTGTAGATCTGCGTGGTGGTGACCGATGCATGTCCCAGCAGCTCCTGGACCACCCGCACATCCGCGCCGCCCTCCAGCAAATGAGTGGCGAAGGAATGGCGCAGCGTATGCGGAGAAACCTCGGTGGTAATCCCGGCGCGCTCGGCTGCCTTCGAAAGCAACAGCCACACCGATTGGCGGGAAAGCCGTCCCCCGCGCTGGTTCAGGAACAACGCTGGAGTTCCCTTGCCCTTGGCGGCTAGCCCGGGACGGGCACGCACCAGATAATCGCTCACCGCACGCTGGGCATAACCGCCGACCGGAACGACCCGCTCCTTGGATCCCTTGCCGAACAAGCGCACCACCGCATCGTCTGCAAAGTGCAGGTCATCGACGTCCAGGTCCACGACTTCGGAAATGCGCGCACCGGTGGAGTACAAGAACTCCAGGATCGCGCGATCCCTCAGCCCGGCAGGGGTTTCGATGCTCACCGATTCGAGGATCCTGGTGACCTGATCGATGGAGATCGCTTTGGGCAGGGATTGCCCGATAGCCGGAGGCTGGATCTCGCGGGCTGGGTTAGGCGCGCAAATCCCTTCGAGCTCCCAGTACTTGTGCAGTTGGCGGATGGCTACCGAATGGCGAGCGACGGAGCGGGCGCTCAACGGCTTATGCTCCTCGTCTCCGCGGGATAGTTCCTGAAGGTAGCCGCTGATGGCCAGCTCGGTAATCTGCTGCGGTTGCGCGACACCGGCTGCCTGCAGCGCTTCAACGTAGCGAAGCAGATCCCTCCGGTAGGAAGCCAGGGTATTCTCGGCCAGCCCGCGCTCGATCGCCAGATGCTGCAGGTAGCGCTTGAGCGGGGTCTCGAAGTGGCCGCTCATCCTTCGCGCAGGTATGGGTGCACATCGAATGGCTCGTTCGCATCGCGCAGGTCCAAGTACTTGCTGGTACGGGCTGCATGAGCGGCAAGGATCGCGATTGTCGCGGTGGGATTATGGATCTTGCCTGCCAGCACGGCTGCGACGGCTTCCTCCAGCGGCACCCAGGTGCTGATCATTTCAGCTTCCTCCTCGGTACGCTCATGGCGCTGATCGGCGGCAACCAGTTTCGCATCGCGCGCGAGGTAGACTCGCACTGCCTCGGCCGAGGAGCCCGGGCTCAAGAAGACATCGGTGAGGATCGACCAGTGCTCGGCGGTACGATCCGCTTCTTCCCATAATTCGCGCTTGGCAGCTTCCAAAGGTGGTTCTCCAGCCACATCGAGCAGCCCGGCAGGGATTTCCCACAGCCGCATGCCTACCGGGTGGCGGTACTGGTTGACCATCAAGATGCGTTCTTCAGCATCCATGACCAGAACGCATACAGCACCGGGGTGGTTGATGTAATCGCGTTCAATGGTCGCCCCGGATTCGGAGAGCTTCACCGTGTCATGGACGACGTCCCAGATCCGTCCCTCGTACACGGTTTCACGGTTCAGCAATTCACGTGGTGAGAATTCATCGGCTATCGGATGCAGCGGCACGAGGATCGTCCTTCGGTAGAAAAAGCTGGTCGGTATTCTCCAGCTTAAACAGCTACGCGCCGGTCAGTAACGACCGGCGCGCAGTGCCTTCAGAGTTTTACCTCCGGCAAGCTGTATTACTTATTTGCGCAGCCCCAGAGCTGCCTCGACCAGACCTGCAAACAGCGGGTGCGGGCGAGTCGGGCGGCTGGAGAGCTCAGGGTGAGCCTGCGTTGAAACGTAGTACGGGTGTACTTCCCTTGGCAGTTCAACGAACTCGACCAGGTTGCCATCTGGCGAGGTGCCAGCGAAGACCAGGCCAGCCTCTTCGAGCTGCGCGCGGTACGAGTTGTTGACCTCGTAGCGGTGGCGATGGCGCTCCGCAACCTCGGTCTTGCCGTAGGTCTCAGCCAGAACCGATCCCTCAAGCAGCTTTGCGTCGTACAGGCCCAAACGCATGGTGCCGCCCAGGTCGCCCTTGCCTTCAACGATGTCCAGCTGCTCTTCCATGGTCGCGATGACCGGGGTCGAGGTTTCAGGATCGAATTCGGTGGACGATGCATCGGTGAGGCCAGCCATGTTGCGGGCGTATTCGATGACCATCGACTGCAGTCCCAGGCACAGGCCCAGGGTTGGCAGCTTGTTTTCGCGAGCGAAGCGCAGCGCGCCTAGCTTGCCTTCCAGACCGCGGATGCCGAAGCCACCGGGGACGCAGATTGCCTCTGCACCCTCAAGCGCCTTGGCGGCCCCTGCTTCGGTAGCGCAGTCATCTGCTGGTACCCAGCGGATGTTGACCTTGGCGTTGTTTGCGAACCCGCCGGCACGCAGAGCTTCGGTGACCGACAGGTAGGCGTCGGGCAGATCGATGTACTTGCCCACCAAAGCTACGGTCAGCTCGGTTGCGGGGTTGTGCACGACTTCGAGCAAGCGATCCCATGAAGCCCAGTCGACGTCGCGGAACTTCATCTCCAAGGTCTGGACGATGTAAGCGTCCAGGCCCTGGGAGTGGATGACCTTTGGGATGTCGTAGATGCTTGGAGCATCGGCGCAGTTGATCACTGCTTCGGTGTCCACATCGCAGGTACGGCCGAGCTTGGCGCGCATTTCTGCCGGGATTGGACGGTCCGAGCGGATTACCAGCGAATCTGGCTGGATACCGATCGAACGCAAAGCGGCAACGGAGTGCTGGGTAGGCTTGGTCTTCAGTTCATGGCTTGGGCCGATGAATGGAACCAGGGAAACGTGTACGAAGAATGCGTTCTTGCGGCCGATGTCCTGGCGGACCTGGCGTGCTGCTTCGAGGAATGGCTGGGATTCGATATCGCCGACGGTGCCACCGATTTCCGTGATGATCACGTCAGGTGCCGACTTGCCGGCCCCTGGTTCGGTTGCTGCCAAGCGCATACGACGCTTGATCTCATCGGTGATGTGAGGGATGACCTGAACGGTATCGCCGAGGTATTCACCGCGACGTTCGCGTTCAAGAACGGTCGAGTAGACCTGTCCGGTGGTCACGTTGGCGGTACCCGGAAGGTTCTCATCCAGGAAACGCTCATAGTGTCCGATATCCAGATCGGTTTCTGCGCCATCGTCAGTAACGAAGACTTCACCGTGCTGGAAGGGGTTCATAGTACCTGGATCGACGTTCAGGTACGGGTCGAGCTTCTGCATGGTCACTGAGAGACCACGAGCTCGAAGTAGATGTCCAAGGCTGGATGCCGTCAATCCCTTACCCAGGGAAGAGGCCACACCGCCGGTGACGAAGATATGCTTTGTCGTTTCAGACGACCGAGAATCACGAGTTGAATTACGCTGCACCACGGGATTTCATCCTATCACCATTCCAATATTTCGCATCCTCATAAGACTCTAGTGCACCTCCGGCCAATGCCCTAGCATTGCCGTAATTCAGGGGCTCACCAAGACTTTTAGGCTTTCGCCATTTTCTTGGAGGTGAGCGATGACACTAGGTTCTGCGCTTCTTCAAGCAACTCCTCAGCATGCGCCTGCGCCGTGCCGGATTCCTCTTGGCCGGCGAGCATGCGCGCAAGTTCCTTGACGCGGGCTTCCTGATCCAAGCTGATGACATCGCTGGCAGTGTAGCCAGCTCCCGCCTTCGACTTGGCATCTGAATTCTTGATCACACGAATGTGCCGATCCGCATAGGCGGCCACCTGGGGCAGGTGGGTCACGACGATGACCTGCACATGCTTTGCCAGCATCGCCAGGCGCTCGCCAATGGCCACCGCCGCTTTGCCACCCACGCCCTGGTCCACCTCGTCAAAGACGAAGGTCGGCACCGGGTCGACCGCCGCTAGGACGACTTCAATGGCCAGCATGACGCGGGAGAGCTCGCCGCCGCTGGCACCCTTGCCCAGCGGTCGCGGCGAGGCTCCGGCATGCGGGGCCAGCAGCATGGAAATCGCGTCCTGGCCGAAGGCACCTGGTTCTTCCAGTTCCTTCACCTCGATGACGAGCTTGGCATCCGGCATCGCCAGGGCCTTGAGCTCGGCTGAAACCTGCGCGGAGAGTTTCTTGGCAGCCTTGCGGCGCGCGTCGGAGAGGTCCGAGGCCAGCGAGGCCACCTTGTGCTCCAATTCAACGACTTCTGTTTCCAGCTCCTCGATGCGCGAGTCATCCCCACCGAGTTCTTCCAGACGGGTACGGGAATCGGCAGCCCAGGCGAGCACCTGATCAATGCTCGGTGCATACTTGCGCATGAGCTTGCTCAAATCGGCACGGCGGGCTTCAATCTGCGCCAAGCGCTCCGGGCCTTCTTCATCGAGGTCGGCAACGTAGACGGCAAGATCACTGGAGAGTTCCGAGGCGAGAATGCCCAGTTCCGCTGCCCGCTCCGCGAAGGCGGCCAGCGCAGTGTCATCGTCACTGGCCTGGGCCAGCACGCCGCGGGCGGTCTCCGCCAGGGTGGTAACGCCCGGGTTCTCGAAATCCTCCGAGTCGATGACGGCTTGCGCCTGCCGGCCGGCGGTGCGCAGGGACTCGACATTGCCCAGCTTCATGGATTGCTCGCGCAAGGCTTCGTCCTCGCCCGGCTGCGGATCCAGGGAATCGATCTCGTCCAGCGCCAGGCGCAAGTTCTCTGCTTCGCGAACACGGTTGCGCGATTCGGTTTTGAGCCCCGCCAGCTCCTTGGAAGCCGATCGCCACTGGCGGTAGGCTCGCTGGTAGTTGCTTAGCGTGCGCGACAGCGAGCTGCCAGCAAAGCGGTCCAGGGCATCGCGTTGGGCTACCGGCTCTTTCAGGCGAATCTGGTCCGACTGGCCATGGACGGCCACCAGATCGTGCCCCAGCTCGGCCAGCAGGCCGACAGGGGCGCTGCGTCCGCCGATGGTGGTGCGTGAACGGCCTTGGGCCGAGAGCGAGCGTGAAAGCAGCAGTTCGCTGTTCTCCCCTGCTGGTTCGATGAATGCGCCTGCTTGGCCTGCGGCATCGAGCACATGGTGATCTGGCGGCAAGTGCACCACGGCTTCAGCCAGGGCGTGCTTGGCGCCGTTGCGCACCGCACCGGCATCGGCCCGGCGCCCGAGCAGCAGGGACAAGGCGGTGATCACCATGGTCTTGCCAGCGCCGGTTTCACCCGTGACTACCGTGAGTCCCGGACCAAGCGGAAGCGTGGCCTCGGTGATCACCCCAAGGTTGGATATCTGGATTTCCTGAATCAATGCCTGCTCCCGAATGTCGAGTTCAAGTCGTACCGTGCGCTTTTAGTATATGTGTTCTAACCCTATTTTTCGTAACTATGTTCGAGCGTGTGGAAAGTTTTTCTTCGAGGCCGCTATTCAGTCCTGGTCCTCGGGGCGTCCCACCATGGGAATGCCCGGTTCATCGCGGTAATGCGGATCGACGCTTTGCAGGCCTGGTCCGATCACCGGCAGTGCCGTAGTGGCCGGACGGCGCGCCTCTTCCTTCGCTGGTCCGCGCCAACCGGTAATGGGCAGCTCGAACTTGTTGACCAGGCGCTCGGAAAACGGCGTCGTGTTCAATCGCGCCATGTACACCGGGCGGTCGCTGCGCGTTACTTCCACACGGGCTCCCGGCGGCAGCTCGATGGTGCGCCGTCCATCGCACCAGAGCACGGCCCCGGCATCGGTGCGGGTCAGCATTTCGACGGCCATGATCGAATCCGGGGAAATGACCAAGGGCTTGGCGAACAGTGCGTGCGCGGAGATCGGCACCATGATCAGCGCCGCCACGTCCGGCCAGACCACCGGGCCGCCGGCGGAGAAGGAGTACGCGGTGGAACCGGTAGGCGTGGCCATCACGACACCATCGCAACCGAAGGTGGAGATCGGCCTGCCGTCGACCTCGATCACGACCTCGACCATGCGTTCGCGGTTGGCCTTTTCCACCGCGGCCTCGTTCAAGGCCCAGGTCTCGGCGAGGCAGACGTTGTCCAGCCAGACCTTGACCTCCATGGTCATGCGTTCTTCCACGGTGTAGGTCTCATTGACCAGTGCTTCCACGGTGGAGGCCAGTTCGCTGCGTTCAGCTTCGGCGAGGAAACCCACATGCCCGAGGTTTACCCCCACCAGCGGCATCGGGGATTCCCGCACCAATTCCGCGGCACGCAACACGGAGCCATCGCCACCGAGCACCACGCCCATGTCGACGTCCTCGATCTGGCAATCCTCGCCGAGCACCTGCACCGAAGGCACAGCCGCGCCGATCGCTTCGGTCATCGCCAGCTGGTCCTTGCCGCGCATCACCGGGATAGCTCCGGCGGCGTTGAGCAGGGCGCAGGTTTCTATGGCCGCGGTGATCGCTTCTTGGCGTCCGGTATGGGTGAAAATCAGGATTCGGCGCAAGGCGGTCGGCCCCTCTCAGCATCGCGAGGTGCAAAATGACCGTGGTTATCGACCACGGCTAAAACACGTCACTACTAAGAATAGTCAACATCCTGCCCGATGCGTGGAACATCGGCAGGCTGTGGATCCTCTCCTGCGGCAAGCCAAAGGAAGAATTCGACATTGCCGTCCTGTCCCGGCAGCGGGCTGCGTGCCAGCCCGCGCAGGTGCAGTCCCGCGGCTTGCGCGCTGGCGACCACCGCTTCAACGGAGCTGCGGCGCAGGGCGGGATCGGTGACCACGCCGGTGCGGTTCAGGTGTTCGCGCCCGACCTCGAACTGCGGCTTGACCATCAGCAGCAGGAAGCCGCCGTCCTTGGCGGCCCCGGCCAAGGCGTCGATCACCAGGCGCAGCGAAATAAAGGACAAGTCGGCTACTACGAGGTCGACTGGTCCCCCAATATCTTCGGGGGCCAGATAGCGGACGTTCAGTCCTTCGTGGACCGTGACGCGGGGGTCTTCGCGCAGCTCGTCGACCAGCTGGCCATGGCCTACATCGGCTGCGACCACAGATTTCGCACCGCGGCGCAACAGCACGTCGGTGAAGCCGCCGGTCGAGGCACCGGCGTCCAGGCAGTGCAGGCCAGCGGGGTCAATAGTCGTAAAAGCATCTAGGGCTCCGGCGAGCTTATGCCCGGCACGGGAGACGTATTCTTCGCCTTCGCTGGGCACCAGCGCCAGCTCATCGGTGGCCGAAACCTTCTTGGCGGCCTTGGTGGCGGCCTGCCCGTTCAGCAGCACCCGCTGGGCATCGATCAGCTTGGCTGCTTCGGTGCGCGAGCGCGCCAGCCCACGGGTGACAAGTTCTTGATCCAGGCGATTCACGCGCCGTGCTCCGTACGATTCAGTTCTTGCTGCAGGCCGGCGAGCAGTTGCTCATAGATTCCGGCATGCTCGGTAATGTCATGGTCGGCCAGGGAAGACAGCGCCTGCTCCACTGCTGCATCATCCGGCCCGCGAGGGCCAGGGCTCGGAAGAGGATTCTGCGGCTGCATGCTTAGCCCCGGATCTTGCGCAGGGCATCGAGCCCGCGTTCGGTAAACCGGATTTCCGGTTCTTCGTGCCCCGACTGGCGCGGATGGGCCAGCCACCAGGCATGGCAGGCGGCGCGCCAGGCATTCAGGTCCTGGTCGCTGCCCGAGACTTCGATCGCGCCGTTATCGACCTTGGCAACCGCGTCGCCGACCTGCACGCCGTAGCCCAGTACCTTGATGGTCGGGTACGGCCGGTACAGATCAGCCATCGAATTGATGAGGTAGTTGGGGCGCTGCTCGACCGGTGCGCCCAGTGCTGTGCGCGGAGTGTCCACACCGGTCAGCACCAGCGCGGTGGAGAACCCGGCACGGAAGCCGCCAAGGATGTCGGTATCCAGGCGGTCGCCGACGACCAGCGGGCGCTGGGAATCCAGTCGGTCCGCGGCCCGAGCGAACAGGTAGGATTCGGGTTTGCCCGCCACGCGTGGTTCCACGCTCGTGGCCAGTTTCACCGCATTGACCAGCGATCCGTTGCCCGGGGCCAGGCCCTCGGCGCGCGGAATCGTCAGGTCGGTGTTGGTGGCAACCCATTGGGCACCGTGATTGATCGCGTAGCTGGCCTCGGCCAGGTTCTTCCACGAGATGTCCGGGTCGAACCCCTGGATCACCGCTACGGGTTCTTCCTTATGGGATTCGACGACTTCCAACCCGCGCACGGCAATGCATTCGCGCAGGTAGGGGGAACCCACCACCAAAACCTTGGATCCCGGATTCAATTCGCGGGCCAGCATCTCCGCACCGGCGTCGGCAGAACCGAAAACCTGCTCAGCGCTGGTTTTCACGCCCAGCTGGCGCAGGTGGGCCGCGACGGACATCGGCGAACGCCCAGCATTGTTGGTAATGAACGCCAAGGTGACATTCACTTCCGCGAGGGTGTTCAGCGACTCCACGGCGTCGTCAATGGCGTTCGGGCCAGCATAGACGACGCCGTCCAAGTCGGAGAGGACGGAATCAAATCCGGAAATCAGCATTCGGTGGTGGTTCCTACTACTTGAGGTGTTTGGCTACTACGCCAAAGCTTACTTCGCCGATTCTTCTTCCACGTCAGCTTCGCCAGCTTCCGTGTCGGATTCGATGACTTCGTTCAGGTCATCTTCCTCGTCGATGCCGGTCTGCTCGGCTTCTGCCTCTTCTGCTTCTTCAGCCTCGGCGTCGGCATCTGCTTCTTCAGCCTCGGCGTCGGCATCTGCTTCTTCAGCCTCGGCGTCGGCATCTGCTTCTTCAGCTTCCGAAGGCTCGATCAGATCCTTGGCGCGTGGGGTTTCCTCTTCCTCATCCATCTCCGGAGCCAGGTCCATGATGAAGGATTCGGTTTCACGCTCGATGCCCAGGGCGCTTTCTGCAACCTCGACCTGAGCGTTCCAGCGCTTCGCGTCTTCTGCACGGCCGGCAGCCGACAGCAGATCAGCGTAGGCAGTGAACAAACGTGGGCTGAAGGAGAAGGCACGGTTGAAGTTCAGCTGTTCCAGCGACTCCAGCTCAGCCAGAGCCTTATCCAGCTTGCCCAAGTCACCATACGAACCGGCAGCAACCATCTGCATTTCAACCTTGACGGCGCTTTCCAGATTGGCGCATTCCTCGGACTGGGCGAGCTCGATTGCCTTCTCTGGGCGGCCCAGGCCACGCAGCGAGTCAGCGATCAATGGCAGGTTGTAGTCCGAACCGGAAATACGACGGTGGGTACGCAGTTCGCGCAGTGCATCGGCGTACTTGCCAGCGTGGTAGGCAGCGATGCCAACGGCCTCGCGAACCACCGCGACACGGCCGCCGCGGCGCGATGCTGCCAGGGTGTGCTCGTATGCCAGCTCTGGGTCGTCTTCCAGCAGGCGGCCAGCCATCACCAGGTGCTTTGCGACCCAGCTTGCCGAGCGCTCTTCGAGGTAACGCAGCTGGGCGCGTGCTACGCGGTCCAACTCCTTACCGGTAACATCCTCATCGATATCTGGGGACTGTTCACGATCGGCACGGTTCGAGATGCGAAGATCGCCAGGATTATGTGCGCGCGGTGCGTCACCGCGCTTATCAGCAAAGCGGTCTTCACGTGCTGGGTACTCACCCTTCGAGCGACGGTCGTCGGCACGCTTGAAGCCACCATCACGGTTGTCATCACGCTTGAAGCCACCGCCACGGTTATCGTCACGCTTGAAGCCGCCACGATCGTCATTGCGGAAACCGCCACCACGGTTGTCATCACGCTTGAAGCCACCGCCACGGTTGTCATCGCGACGCTCGCCGCGGAAACCACCACGGTCTTCATTGCGGAAACCGCCACCACGGTTGTCATCACGCTTGAAGCCGCCACGGTCATCATTGCGGAAACCGCCACCGCGGTTGTCATCACGCTTGAAGCCGCCACGATCGTCATTGCGGAAACCGCCACCGCGGTTGTCGTCACGCTTGAAGCCGCCACCGCGGTTGTCATCACGCTTGAAGCCGCCACGATCGTCATTGCGGAAACCGCCACCGCGGTTGTCGTCACGCTTGAAGCCGCCACCGCG
>NZ_JBIUVH010000004.1:0-372282 GCF_044742845.1 Glutamicibacter sp. NPDC087831 | reverse complement strand
TCACCCCGCCGTTTCCGTTTCGCCCTTTCAGGCTGTCCGGATCAGCGGCGCGAGATAAAACTCTACACGGGTTCAGCCACGACGCAAAATCGGCCAGTTTCCATGCTTTTCTGCGCAGAATCCCCGGAATCATGCGGATTCCCTGCGGTCCAAGGTGAATATCGGCTAAAAACAACGGAAAATTGTTGTTATGAAGCAGGTCACCCCAATGAAAAGGGGCCATAACTTGCCTTGGCAAGTTATGGCCCCTTCACGGTGCTTGGAGACTACTTGGACTGTCCAGCGCGCAAACGCGATACCTCGTAGAGCGAGATGCCAACAGCCATCGAAGCATTCAGCGATTCCATTGCCGAGTCGATTGGAATCGAAACGATGGCGTCGCAGTTTTCGCGGACCAGCCGGGACAGGCCCTTGCCTTCGGAACCAACCACGATGCACAGCGGGCCGGTAGCCAATTCGAAGTTCGGAAGCTCCATGTCGCCACCGGCGTCGAGGCCGATCACGAAAATGCCAGCAGCCTTGATTTCTTTCAGTGCGCTGGTCAGGTTGCTGCACTTGGCTACTGGTACGCGTACAGCTGCACCGGCGCTGGTCTTCCATGCCGAAGCGGTCATGCCGACGCTGCGGCGCTCTGGAATGATCACGCCGTCTGCGCCGAAGGCCGAAGCCGAACGGACAATCGCACCCAGGTTACGCGGGTCGGTGATGCCATCCAGTGCCAGGAACAGCGGCTGGGTCCGGGTGTATCCCTTGTCGAAGTCCTTGATGGCCTTGGTAGCCAGCTGGACTGCATCCTTGTATTCGTATGGCGGGATCTGCAGGGCCATGCCCTGGTGGATCGCGTCATCGGTCATGCGGTCGAGCTCGGGCTTGGATGCTTCCATCAGCGGGATGCCCAGCTCGGCAGCCAGCTTCAGGGATTCGCGGACGCGGTCATCGACGTCGATGCGGATGGCAACGTGCAGCGCCTTGGCAGGGATGCCGGCGCGCAGCGCCTCAACGACGGAGTTGCGGCCGGTGACGAATTCGGCGTTAACCTTGATGCGGTCGGTTCGGCGGCCGGTGCTGCGCTTGGCGGCCGAGCGCTCAGAGAGCTGCTTGGCACGGTAAGCCTTGTGGTACGGGCGGTCCTCCGCTTTGGGGGTCGGGCCCTTGCCCTCGAGGGAACGACGTCCCTTGCCACCACTACCCTTGGTTGGGCCCTTTTTGTTCATTGGTTCATGTCCTTTAGTTTTGAGTTCGTTGGTGCCGCGCGTGTTCGCGACTAGTTGTCCAGAGTCCAGCGAGCGCCATCGGCCGAGTCCGCCACGGTAATGCCAGCGGATGCCAGCGCATCGCGGATGGCGTCGGAGCGTGCCCAGTCCTTGGCAGCGCGTGCTTCGGCGCGTTCAGCCAACTGGGCCTGGATCAGCTGATCCAGGGCTGCGTGCTCTGCAGAAGATTTCGAGCTTTCATTGCTGCCGGCATCATCCAGGCCCAATACCTGGGTCATGGCCAAGACCTGGCCCAAGGCCTTGGCAGTGGCAGCGTCGTCACGGCTATCCAAGGATGCATTGCCCAGCCGCACGGTTTCATGCAGCGCGGCCAGCGCCATTGGAACGTTCAGGTCATCATCCATCGCGGTGCCGAAAGCTTCCGGAACCCCGGTGGCCACGATCGACTCGGCGACGGCACCCAGGCGGTAGCGCGCGTTGGAGATGAAGGTGTCGATGCGTTCGACCGCTGCCCCCGCTTCGGTCAGCGAGTCCGGGCGGTAGTCGAGCATCGAACGGTACTGCGCCTGGCCCAGGAAGTAGCGCACCACGCGGGCGTCGGCCAGCGCGAGCATTTCTTCCGGGGAAATGGTGTTCCCAATGGACTTGGACATCTTCTCACCCTCATAGGTGACCATGCCGTTGTGCATCCAGAAGTTTGCAAAGCCGTGGCCAGCCGCGTTGGACTGGGCCATTTCGTTCTCGTGGTGCGGGAAGCGCAGATCCAGTCCGCCGCCATGGATGTCGAATTCGCTGCCCAGGTACTTGCCAGCCATCGCCGAGCACTCAAGATGCCAGCCCGGGCGGCCGCGTCCCCAGGGGCTTGGCCAGGAAGCGGTCAACGGATCGGTGCCCTTGTAGCCCTTCCACAGCGCGAAGTCGCGTGGATCCTTCTTGCCGCGCGGATCCGAATCCGGCGCGTCCTGCATATCTTCGATCTTCTGGCGGGTCAGTGCGCCGTACTGCTCATAGGAGCGCACGTCGAAATAGACATCTCCGGAGCTGTCGGCCGCCGGGTAGGCATGGCCGCGTTCGATCAGCTGTGCAATCAGCTCATGCATTTCGGTGATGTGGCCGGTCGCGCGGGGCTCGTAAGTCGGGCGTTGGACACCCAGAGCCTCGTAAGCCCGTGCGAATTCCTGCTCGAAGCGGTACGCCAGGGCGAACCATTCTTCGCGCGGCTTGTAATGGGCATCCGCCTCGAAGTCCTCGGCGAAGGATTTCGCCGACTTCTCCAGGATCTTGTCATCGATGTCGGTCACGTTGCGGACGGTGGTGACGGCAAAGCCGCGGTATTCGAGCCAGCGCACCAACAGGTCGAAGACAATGGCGCTGCGGACGTGGCCCACGTGCGGCATGCCCTGCACGGTGGCGCCACAGTAGTACAGCTTGACTTCGCCTTCCGCCAATGGCTGGAAGTCGCGTACGGATGCTGTTTTGGTGTCATAGAATCGCAGGCTCACGCCTTTAAGGTTATCCGATGGATGCACCCTTTGTACTTCACTTGTGACACTCTCGATGATCGAAGCCCCGCGGTTGCGCCAAGGGGCCTAGCCCGATACCGGGTAGACCAGTGCGGTGGCATAGGCTGTCACGCCCTTGCCTTCCCCCTCGTAGCCCAGCCCGTCGCTGGTGGTCGCAATGACGCTGACTGGGGCGCCGATAGCCTCGCTCAGCACTTTGCTGGCTTCTTCGCGGCGCGCGGCAAAGCGCGGGCGGCGGCCAACGAACTGCACCGCGACATTGCCGATTTCGAATCCCGCCTCCCGCACCAGGCGCGCGGCTTCTGCAATCAGGCTCACACCGCTGGCCCCGGCGAATTCCGGTCGGTCCACCCCGAAGTGCGTGCCCAGATCGCCAATGCCCGCCGCGGAGAACAGCGCATCGCAGGCCGCGTGCGCTACCGCGTCGCCATCGGAGTGGCCCGAAAGCCCGGTGTCTTCCGGGAAGTGCAGTCCTGCCAGCCACATTTCGCGAGTCGGGTCTTCGCTAACCGCGTGAACATCGATGCCGTTGCCGACTCGTGGCAGGATCATGGTTTCTTCCTTTGCGCTTGGGGTGGCCGCGGGCTGGTTCGCCGCGAGCTTGCCTGCCGCGTCGAGATCTCCGGGATAGGTGACCTTCATGGCTTGCTGCGATCCCGGCACCACATGGACTTCGGCTCCGAAAGCCCGCACGATCGACGCGTCGTCGGTAACCTTCTCCAGTTCTGCCTCGGTGCAGCCATCCAGTTGGGCATGGGCATCGCGCAACAGCTGCGCGTCAAAGCCCTGCGGGGTTTGCACCGCGCGCAGGATGGAACGTGCCGGGGTTTCCTTGATGATTTCGTGCTCGCCGGCGGCATCGAGCTCCACCACGCAGATGGTGTCGGTGACGTTCAACGCCGGGATGACGGCGTTGCACTGCTCGTCGGCCAGAGCGCCAAGCACTTGTTCATGCAGCTTCGCCGGGGCAAAAGCACGGGCGGCGTCATGGACCAGAATGTTGGTGGCGGCGGAACTGGCTACAGCCAAGCCGGCACGGACCGACGCGGCGCGGCTGGCGCCACCGGGCACGGTGCGCACCTTGTCCCCGTACTGCGCCATGGCCGCGGCCAGGCGTTCGTCCTGCGGCGGGGTAACCACGATGATTTCGGTGATCTTCGGAATTCCCAGCGCCCGGTCCACGGCATGTTCAGCCAGGGATTTTCCGGCCACCTGGACCATCGCTTTGGGAAGGCCAGCGCCGAGGCGGGTTCCCATTCCAGCAGCCACGAGGATCAGGCTTGAGTTATGCACTTCGCTTTGCTTCACAGCGCCCAGCTTATCGTGCCGCGCGGTTCGGCCTTGGCCGCTTTAACGCCAAAAGCCGTGAAACGCTTGGGAGCGTTTCACGGCGATGCGTTACCGGAACGGGGCTAGGCCGAAGCCAGAACCTCGTCCAAGAGGCCTTCTGCCTTGGCCTCGTCCAGATCCTTGGCCAAGGCCAATTCACTGATCAATACCTGGCGAGCTTTTGCCAGCATGCGCTTTTCGCCTGCCGACAGGCCACGGTCATTTTCTCGGCGCCACAAGTCGCGGACTACTTCTGCAACCTTGATGACATCGCCGGAAGCGAGCTTCTCGACATTTGCCTTGTAGCGGCGCGACCAGTTGGTCGGCTCTTCGGTAAATTCAGCACGAAGGACATCGAACACATGGTCCAAGCCTTCCTGACCTACCACGTCACGTACGCCAACAAGATCAACGTTCTCAGCAGGAACCTCGATGGTCAGGTCGCCCTGAGCCACCTTGAGCTTGAGATACATTTTCTCTTCGCCCTTGATCTTGCGCATCTTGATCTCTTCGATCATCGCGGCACCGTGGTGCGGGTAGACAACAGTCTCGCCAACCTCAAAAACCATGTGGATAAACCCCTTTCCCACGCCCTAGTCTACCATGTTTGCTATTCCGGATCCTGCGACTGTGCCCCATATAACCGCGAATTCACGCGGAAATGCCTCTTCCACTTGCAAGAGAAACATGCTATGAAGAAGGTAGGGCAGTCGACTGCGCACCAACCCCCTTCCCCACATCGGTTGTCTACAACTTGTCGAAATGCGTGTGTTGCACGTCGCTAAATCGCGTCTTTGCGTGAAAAACAGCTAGGCTTAGAGGTAATCGTGGTCCAATTTTCGATTGCGCCTGCCCTAGGTGCATTCGATTAAGCAGACCACGAACCGAAGCAACTCATTTTTCTCACCGAGGAGTTAGTGTCGTGATCACCGCACGCATGACCGCTGGACGTCGCATTGCCGCGTCCCTCGCTGTGGCTGCCCTGGCATTCGGTGTCACCAGCTGTGGCGCCATCAACGAGCAGGCCACCAACACCGACTACGCCGCCAGCGATGGCGTCAACGTCGATGTCGCAGACGCAAAGGTCCGCAACCTGATGTTCGTCACCAACAGCGACGACACTGAAGCCCGCCTGATCGGCTCCGTAGTCAACGCCGGCGATTCCGCGCTGACCCTGTCGGTCAAGGCTGACAACGCAGCACCTGTCTCCATCCAGGTTCCTGCAGACGGCACCATCAAGCTTGAAGAAGACAAGAACCAGCAGATCATCAAGAACATGGGCATCGCAGCTGGCGAACACGCCGACTCGGTCTTCACCGTTGCCGGTGAGAACGTGGAATTCAGCGTTCCAGTTGTCGATGGCACCCTGGCTGAATACCGCGACTTCGTACCAGGCGGTGCTGACCAGTCGGTTACCGAGCACCTGATTCCAGAAGAGACCCACTCCACTTCGGGCCACTAAGCTTCGCGCAAGACAAAACAAGAGCCTCTGGCAGAATCGAAAGATTCTGCCCGAGGCTCTTGCCGTATCCGGGCTCTTTGGCTTTAGACCACGAACTTGTAGCCCAGCCCGCGCACGGTCACCAGGCGTTCGGGCACCGCCGGGTCGACCTCGATCTTGGAGCGCAGGCGCTTGACGTGCACATCCAAAGTCTTGGTGTCCCCCACGTAGTCGCTGCCCCAGACGCGGTCAATCAGCTGGCCTCGGGTGAGCACTCGACCGGCGTTGCGCAACAGCATTTCCAGCAGCTCGAATTCCTTCAGCGGCATGGATACCTCGGTGTTGTCGACCGAGACCACGTGGCGTTCCACGTCCATTCGCACCGGACCGGCGGTGACCACATTGCTGATCAGTTCTTCGCCTTCGCCCTGGCGGCGCAGCACAGCACGGATGCGGGCCAGCAATTCGCGGGAGGAGTACGGCTTGGTGACGTAGTCGTCGGCGCCGAGCTCCAGGCCGACGACCTTATCGATCTCCGAGTCCTTTGCGGTGAGCATGATGACCGGGACCTGGCTGTTCAGGCGGATCTGGCGGATCACTTCGGTTCCGGGCTGGCCCGGGAGCATCAGATCCAGCAGCACCAGGTCTGCGCCATGGCGTTCGAACTCGGTCACGGCCTTCAGACCGTCGTCGGCGATCCGGACTTCGAAACCTTCGCGTTCCAGCAGGTAGGACAGCGGGTCAGAGAGCGATTCCTCGTCCTCAACGATCAATATGCGGGTCATCGGCGTCCTCCTTCACGATCGGACGCATTCGTCTCGATCGTTCGTTCCTTCATCGTCTGGCCGGCAAGCACATTGCTGGTCGCCGGTTCTTCGTCCGCTAGGGGAAGTCTTAGGGTAAATGTGGATCCGTGGCCCGGCTGCGACCACAGCGACACTTCGCCGCCGTGGTTGGCCAGCACGTGCTTGACGATGCTCAGCCCCAGGCCGGTGCCCCCGGTCTGCCTCGAACGTGCGGAGTCCACGCGGTAGAAGCGCTCGAAAACGCGTTCCTGCTCTTCGGCCGAAATCCCGGGTCCCTGGTCGGTGACCGAGATCTGCGCATAGCCATCACGCTGCCGGATGCCCACGCCTACCGTGGTGTTCTCCGGGGAGTAGCGGATGGCATTATCGATCAGGTTGCGGATCGCAGTCATCAGCAGGTCCGCATCGCCCAGGATCGGCTCCTCGAGATGTCCGCCTACGGTGATGGCGATGCCCTTTTCCTCGGCAATCAGGTGGCTGCGGTCAACTGCCTCGGCCACGACGCTGTCGATATTCACTTCCTGGCCCTGCACGATGGCATCGGATGCCTGCAGGCGGGAGAGCTCGATAATGTCCTGGACCAGGGCGGCCAGGCGCCGCGATTCCTTGTCCATCCGGGTGGAGAAGCGGCGTACCGCCTTGGGGTCATCGGCAGCCTCGGTAATGGCCTCGGCCAGCAGGCCGATCGCGCCGACCGGAGTCTTCAGCTCGTGGGAAACGTTGGCCACGAAGTCGTTGCGCATCGCTTCGGTACGGGTGATTTCGGTACGGTCGTCGGCCAGCAGGAGAATGTACTCGTCGCCCAGCGGTGCCACGCGCACATGGACAATCAGCTGCCCGGCACCCAGCGTGGAGCGTTGCAGCTCGTACTGGCTTTCGGCAATCACGCCGTCGGCGCGAACCTGCCGCACCAGCGAGAGCAGTTCGTTGTGGACGAGCGTGTGTCCTCGCACCAGTCCGTAGGCGTAGGAAGCGGGGTTGGCCCGGACCACCCCGTCGACGTCATCAAGGATCACGAAGGCGCGTCCAATGACCGACAGGACGGCGGCGGCTCCCTCGGGGAGCACGGGTTCGTCGACCTGCGGCAGCTTCGAGGAGCGGTTCTGGGAAAGCCGGAAGGCGATGACGCCAACGATCCCCAGAGCCAGGCCGAGGACGCCGGCTATAAGAGTCGAGATCACTTCGTTCACATCTTTAGACTAGCTTCACCTTTGGGTGGCACCGGCCCTAAATGACGTGATTTAGTCGATTTCGGCGCGCTGTTCACCAAACGTTCACCTTTCGTGGCATATTCGTTAATCACCCGCTGACAAGCTGGAGCAAGACCCTCCACCATGCCACAAAACTGTTTCGGGGCGGTTGGCTGCCACGGCAGTCCACCATCCGGCATGGATACCGACACTCGAAAGGAACTGCTGTGCGTAAGGTATTTCAAGCAGACCTGCAGCAAATTGGCGAAGAACTCATTGAGATGGCCAACCAGGTCGCAACCGCAATGGATCGAGCTTGGGATTCGCTAGCCAACGTCGACGTCGAGCTGGCCCAGGAAGTCATCGCAGCGGACGCGAAGATCGACTTCCTGCAGAACCAGCTCGATGAGCGCGCTATCGATACCTTGGCTTTGCAGGGACCGGTAGCCAGCGATCTGCGCATGATCGTCGGTTCGCTGCGCATGAGTGCTTCGCTGGAGCGCATGGGCGACTTGGCACGCCACTTGGCGCAGCTGGCCCGCCTGCGCTTCCCCAACCCGGCAATCCCAGCCAGGATTTCCGACACCTTTGCCCAGATGGCAAAGATCGATATTGACATCGCCAAGGCCGTTGCGCGTTTGCTCGACACCCGCGATCTGCAGATCGCTACCGAAATTATCGAGCTGAACCACCAGCTGGATCGCTTGCACTCCAGCGTCTTCACCCTGGTCGCGGCCGACGACTGGGATGCCAATGCACCCACCACCGTGGACGTATCGCTGACCAGCCGCTACCTTGAGCGCTTCGGCGATCATGGTGTGTCCGTAGCTCGCAAGGTCACCTATCTGGTGACCGGCGAATGGGACCCCACCGAGATCTAGGTCCGCGGACCCAAGCTATAAGGCTGCGCCCTGGCGCCTGCCATCCGGTACCACCGGATGGCAGGCGCCATTTTTGCTCTCCAGCTCATTCAGCAATGGAACCGCGGATTACGGCAACGGGCCGGAAGGCTGGAAGCACTGAAACTGGCTGTCCGGGGTCCAGGATGCCTTTCGCGTCGAGGCGCGAACTGGGTACCGCGCCGCGGCCCGCGGCCCCGTTGGCATGGCAGTGCTGCGCCTCGTCCGGCCATGCAGCTCCACGCGCTCCCGGTGAGCGCACATCCAGCCATTGCCCCGGCAGGATGCCAGCGGACGCACGACGCAGCGCTGGGCAGCCCAGGGACCGTCGTTGGAGTCCGGTCCCATCCGGGGAATCCAGCCCGTTAAACCAGCAGAGGGCAGTCCACCGATCGGTGGACTGCCCTCGCAGGTTGTTGGCGCGCAAGTGGCGCCAGCGTCTAGCGGGCTTCTAGCCTTCGCACTCGACGCAGAAGCCTACATTGCCCTCTTCGCGCACCAGCTGCGAACGGTGGCGAATCAAGAAGCACGAGCCGCAAATGAACTCGTCGTCTTTCTGCGGAATGACCGTAACGGTCAATTCCTCGTTGGATAGATCCGCACCTGGCAGATCCATGCCATCGGTGTGGTCGGTCTCGTCGAGCTCGCGCACCACCGACTTGGCGTCCGGTGCGTTTGCGGACTTCACCGCATCCAGAGAAGCCTTACGTGCCTCAGCAACGTCTGGGCGGACTTCATCGTAATCAGTTGCCACGAATTGCATTCCTAACGTGAGCCATTGAGCCTATTCGAAATAGGAGATTACAGCATACTAATGCCAAAAATACAATCGTGCGCAGTTGTTTCGCTCACAGCCGGATGCTTGGCGTTACCTCGGCGTTAACAAGCGGACGGCGGCATCGCGAACTACTGGCGAGTAGCCAGCAGCCTCGATGCCGCCGAAAAGCGTATCCTACTTGCGGCCTTGGTTGGCAACGGCCTTGATGGCGTCCGCAGCGGCTGCTGGATCCAGGTAGGTTCCGCCCTTGGTGATTGGCTGGAAGTTGTCATCCAGCTCATAGACCAGCGGGATGCCGGTTGGGATGTTCAGGCCAGCAATGTCTTCATCGCTGATGCCATCCAGGTGCTTGACCAGCGCACGCAGCGAGTTGCCGTGGGCGGTGACCATGACGGTCTTGCCTGCCGACAGGTCGGCCTTGATGTTGTTCTCCCAGTAGGGAAGCATGCGATCCAGCACGTCCTTGAGGCACTCGGTGCGTGGGGCGGAGTCGCCCAATGCCGCATAGCGCTCGTCGTTGATCTGGCTGAACTCCGAGGAATCATCCAGTGCTGGTGGCGGGGTGTCGTAGCTGCGACGCCATTCCATGAACTGCTCTTCGCCGAACTCAGCCAAGGTCTGCGCCTTGTCCTTGCCCTGCAGCGCACCGTAGTGGCGCTCGTTCAGGCGCCAGTCGCGGTTCACCGGGATCCACGAACGGCCAGCGGCTTCCAGGGCCAGGTTCGCGGTAACAATGGCGCGGGTCAGCAAGGAGGTGTGAAGCACCTCCGGCTTGTAGCCAGCTTCGGTCAGCAGCTGGCCGCCGCGGGCAGCTTCAGCACGGCCCTTCTCGGTCAGCGATACGTCGTACCAACCGGTGAACAGGTTCTTTTCGTTCCATTCGCTCTGTCCGTGGCGAAGCAAAATCAAAGTGTGGCTCATGTAATCCATCCTAACCAATGCGCAAGCCTGCTCGTGCGAAAGTTAAGGCCCGTGATTAAAGTGCGAAGACCTGCAGTCCGCCAAGATGCGGATGCAGGTCTTCGGGAAAACTTGGTGCCTTGGCACGCCTAGTAGTTGTACCAGCCGCCGCCTTTGCCGCTGACGGCAGGCTTGACGTCCGCGAGGTACACGCAGGCGATGCAGGCGCCGATCAGCTGCAGGAAGCCGATTCCGCCCTGGCTGAAGATGCCAAGCAGTGCCACGGCGGTGCTGGCGACGGTCAGTCCAAGCCAGAACCCCTTGGTGCGCTTGCCTTCCTGGGCGAAACGATCTGCGCCATGACGCAGGCAATCAACCAAAGCCCAGACGGCGAGCGCAACGATGACAATGCTCAAAGCGATCATCATGTAGTACTCGATTATTTGGGCCATGCGCAACATGTTCATGCTTGTACTCTACCTTTTTGGCGCAAATGATGGGCGCTGTGCCACGCGCGGAAATCAGCGCCCGCGGGCATCAAAGCCGGTCCAGCGCTTGCTGCAGATCGGCCCAGAGGTCTTCCACCTCTTCAATGCCTACTGACAGTCGGATCAGGCTGGCCGGGACGCTGGCCGGCTCCGAAGCGTGGCGGGCCCGGCGCTCGGCCAGGGACTCCACGCCTCCAAGCGAGGTAGCGCCGGTGATGAGCTGGAAGGCTTCCAGTACCCGGTCTGCTTCTTCGGCGGTGCTTCCCGCTTCAAAGGCGATCACCGACCCAAACCCGCCCATGAGTTCCGCAGCGCGTGCGTGGCCCGGATCGTTGGGCAGTCCCGGGTAGCGTACGGCGTGCACCTTGGGATGTGCCGCGAGGCGTTCTGCCAGCACCTGGCTGTTTGACTGCGAACGCTGAAGGCGCACGGCCATGGTGCGCACCCCGCGTAATGCGAGGAAGGTATCCATCGGGCCGGCGATCGCGCCATGCAAGGTCCGGTACCCATGCAGGCGGCTGTGGAGCTGCTCGTCGCTGGTGACCAGCGCGCCCATGATCACGTCCGAGTGGCCCGACAGGTACTTGGTCACCGAGTGCACTACAAGGTCGGCACCGTGGACCAGCGGCTGCTGGAGCAGTGGGGTGGCAAAGGTGTTATCCACGATGCTCACGACGTTCTTCGCTTTGGCGGCAGCCAGCAGGGTCGGCAGGTCGGCAACTTCCAGCATCGGATTGGTTGGCGATTCCACCCAGAGCACATCGGCCCCCTCCAAGGCAGCGAGCACTTCTTCGGTGTTGGCAATATCCACCGGGCGAATGCGCAGCCGTCCCGCCTCTTGCAGCTCTGCGCTCAACGCCAGCGAACCGTTATAGGAATGCTGCGGCATCACCAGCACGCCGGCCTCTGGCACGATGCTCAGTGCGGCGGCAATAGCTGCCATGCCCGAGGAGAACACCAGGGCAGGCAGCGTTGCCGCTTCGAGCTGGCCCAGTACTTCTTCAAACGGATCCCAGGTCGGATTGGAGAAGCGCGCATATACGCGTTCACCCGGCACCGCCTGGCCTTTGGAGTGGTAGGTCGAGGTGAAGGTCACCGGGTGGTTGACTGGAGCATCGTACCCATGGGCCGGACGCCCACCGGCAACGAGCAAAGTTTTCGGATCCCAGGCCGGATTGGCGCCTGATTCTGCGGTGCGGGGGTTCATGGAAAAAACTCTACGCTTCCTTTGACGCTGCCAGCCGGTGGATTTCACTACATTTCATCTGACTGATCCACCACACTGGGTGCATTTTCGTTGCACATCCTGCCGTTGCAACGCACATCTTTAAATGTCCTTGGATAGGCTAGTGGGGTGAGTATCGAATCGAGTACCCCAACCCGTGGCTTGTTCATCGTTTTTGAAGGCGGTGACGGCGCTGGGAAGTCCACGCAGGTCGCCCTGGCCCAGCAGTGGCTGGAGTCCCGTGGCGCCAAGGTCACCACTACCCGTGAGCCAGGCGGAACCCAGATCAGCGAAGAGCTGCGTTCCTTGGTGCTCGAACACGGCCACGGCGAGATCGATGCCCGTACCGAGGCCCTGATTTACTCGGCGGCGCGTGCCGCCCATGTCCAGCAGGTCATCTCCCCCGCGCTGGATGCCGGAACCCACATCATCTGCGACCGATTCGTTGATTCCTCGCTGGCTTACCAGGGCATGGGCCGTGCCCTCGGCTTTGATGCCGTCGCATCGATCAACGACTTCGCAACCGGCGGACTGAAGCCGGATGCCACCATCATTCTTGATATCTCCGCCGCGCAAGGACGTGCCCGGCGCATTGCGGCCAGCGGCGGCGTGGAGGATTCGGATCGCTTGGAATCCGAGCCGGATGATTTCCATGAACGCATCCGCAACGCCTTCCTCGACTTGGCGACCCGTGATCCGCAGCGCTATCTGGTCCTGGATGCCACCGCCAGCGTGGAGCAGCTGCACCAGTCGGTTGCGCAGCATTTGGCAGGCCTGCTGTGACCCGGCCGGTCTTCGCAGAACTTGCCGGGCAGGAACGTGTCATTGCCACGTTGACCGCTGAGGTTGATCGCGGCAACCCGACCCATGCCTGGCTGGTGACCGGTCCCCCGGGATCGGGCCGTACCACCGCGGCGCGGGCTTTCGCGGCAGCTTTGCAGTGCACCCAGGCCCCGGCCGGCTGCGGGCAGTGCGCCAACTGCAAAATGGTCATGAATTCGGAGCACCCGGATGTGTCCTTCGTATCCACCGACAAATTCGAGTACCAGATCGCTGACGTCCGCCATCTGATTACCCGTGCACAGGAAAGTGCTGGCACCGGCCGCTGGCGCATCATCATCATCGAAGATGCCGACCGCATGTCCGAGCGCAGCACCAACGTGCTGCTCAAGGCCATTGAAGAACCGCCCGCCAAGATGATCTGGATCCTGAGCGCCCCGTCTCCTGCAGATGTCCTGGTGACCATTCGATCACGGTGCCGCGCGGTAAATCTCTCCGTGCCGTCCACCCAGGATGTTGCGGATCTTCTGGTGCGCCGTGACGGGCTGGAACCGGAACAGGCGCTGTTCGCTGCCCGTGTCTCACAGTCCCACATTGGCGTAGCCCGTTTGCTGGCCCGTGACGAGCAAGCACGCATCCAGCGTGAAAAAGTCGTTACCCTGCCGTTGCGCACCACCACCTTGCCGCAGGCGATGGCCGCTGCCGCAGAAATTTCCAAACTGGCCAGCGAGCGTGCCGAGAACATTACCGGCACCGATCTGCAGAACAAGATTGCCCAGCTGCGCCACGCCAACGGCTTGGGTCCAGAGGAGAACATCCCCGCTGGATTGCGTGGACAGTTCAAGGCGCTGGAGGATGATGCCAAGCGATTCGCTCGGCGTGCGGCTTTCGATGCCTTGGACCGTACCCTGACAGACCTGACCACATTCTTCCGCGATGTTTTGAGCATCCAGCTGAAAACCGGAATTGAGCTGATCAACGAGCACCTGCGCGAGCAGCTCGAACGTTTCGCAGCGGAACAGTCCAGCGAGAAGTCCTTGGCCCAGCTTGATGCCATCAATGAAACGCGCAGCCGCTTGGCTGCCAACGTCAACCAGCTCATGGCCCTGGAAGCACTCATGACCCGTTTGCTGCCGCAGCCGGGACGCCGTTAACCCATCACAAGGAGACACTAAAAGTGCCTGCACGCTCACCGATGATGCGCTTGGCCGCAGTGGGGACCGCTCTGGCTTTGACCCTGGCCGGCTGCTCTTCCACTACAGCGGATTCGCAGTCCGGCGCATCGGATGCGTCGCAGTCCGCGCCCAACGCCAGTACGCCGCAAGGATTGGAATCCTTCTACAGCCAAGACCTCGATTGGGAAGAATGCGGCAGCATCATCGAATGCGCCACCATAGAGGTTCCGCTGGACTATGCCGATCCCGAAGGCGAGAGCATTGATCTGGCGTTGAACCGCCGCGCAGTGGACGGAGCGACAGGCAATCTGCTGGTAAACCCCGGCGGCCCAGGCGGATCCGGCCTGGATCTGGTGGCGTCCTCGGTACCAGGCATGTTCAGCGCTGACCTGCAGCGCGCCTACAACGTCATCGGATTCGATCCGCGAGGCGTGGGAGAAAGCTCCCCGGTCACCTGCCAAAGCGGTGCCGAGACCGATGAGGGACGCCAGGAAAACCTGCGGGCTTGGGTTCCTGAAGACCAGGACGAAATTGTCGAGGATACCGAGGACTACGCAGCTGACTGCGCGTCCAATACCGGCAATCTCCTAAGCCACGTCGATACCGTTTCGGCAGCGAAGGACATGGACGTGATCCGTGCTGTGCTCGGTGATGCACAGCTGGACTACCTCGGTTTCTCCTATGGAACCTTCCTCGGAGCAACCTACGCTGATTTGTTCCCTCGGAATGTGGGTCGCTTCGTACTCGATGGCGCCATGGATCCAACCAGCACAGCTTCGGACCTCACCTTGGCCCAGGCCGTTGGCTTCGAGAAGGAGATCGACGCGTGGCTCGCCAATTGCCTTGAAAGCGGTGAGTGCCCGTTCACTGGAACCGTTGAAGAGGCCAAGGTGCAGCTGCAGCAGTTCTTTGCGCAGGTGGAGAACGAACCAATGACTGCCAGCGACGGGCGTGCAGTGCCGATCATCGACTTCATCAACGGCTTCATCTTGCCGCTGTATGACGATTCCAGCTGGCCCATTTTGACCGATGCGATGAACGCTGCCGTCAACGACGCGGATGTGGATATGATCCTCGGCTTCGCGGATCTCTCGGCGGACCGCGAGGGCGACGGCACGTATGCATCGAATTCCACCGATGCTTTCACCGCCATCAATTGCCTGGACCGTCCAATGGACGCCAGTCCAGAAGCGATGCAGGCCGAAGCAACAGAGTTGATGCGTGCGGCCCCGACCTTGGGCAAGTATCTCGCCTACGGCGGCATCACCTGCGAGGCCTGGGACCACGATGCCACTGGCAAGCCTGAGGTCCTCGACGCGGAAGGCTCGAATGAGATCCTCGTCATTGGCACCGTCGGCGATCCAGCTACCCCCTACGCATGGTCTGAGGCATTGGCGCAGCAGCTGGATAACGCGACCCTGCTGACCTATGAAGGCCATGGCCACACCGCATATGGACGCTCCAATGAATGCATTACCAAAGCGGTGGATAAGTACCTGATTGACGGCAAAGTCCCCGAAGCCGGCACCCGGTGCTGATTGGGCTTGATGATGTCATCGCCGTTTTGACGTTCAGACAATTCCTCGGATAAAGTGACGTGGTGCCTGTTTGCAGGTACAGGCCTCCTTAGCTCAGGGGTAGAGCAGCTCCCTCGTAAAGAGCAGGTCGCCGGTTCAAATCCGGCAGGGGGCTCGTTGTGAAGAAAACCCCGGAATCGCGCTTGCCGCATGATTCCGGGGTTTTCGCAATTTTCAATGGATTTTCATGACTGGTCCCGGGGTCTTCGATTCCCACGCAGTCCATTCTTATCCCGCATCTTGCCCAACGGCGCTTTTGGATATTCAATTAGGCCAGAGCCGGCAAACGATTCTTCACTCCGCGATCAGCAGATCATCGATCCTGGTTCGCGACCGGCAATAGCGGTATAAGCCTTCGACAGCAATTTCCAAGGAATTCCAAACTGATGCAATCCTTGCAGTACTCCCCTGAACCGCCATCGCTAGGCGGCAACGCGATCATGCGCCAACGGTGGAGCGAAGTAGCGTTCCTGCATTGGCGGGTTAGCCCGGATGAGGTGGCGCCGTACATGCCCGAAGGATGCCGGCCAGATATTGTCGCCGGCAGCGCTTGGGTGGGCCTCGTCGCTTTCCAGATGTCGCGCAGTGCGTTCTTCTCCGGTCCTGCGATTCCGTGGTTGGGTGACTTCCCGGAGATCAATGTGCGCCTCTATTCCGTTGATAATCAAGGACGCCGCGCAGTGGTATTCCTGAGCCTTGAAGCAACACGCCTGCTACCTGTGCTCATGGCGCGGGCAGTCTTCGGGTTGAAGTACCAGTGGTCGTCCATGAAGATCCTGAAGAAGGCCGGCACGATCAGCTATGCAACACGGCGCATCGGAAATCCGAGCGCACGTTCCCGCATCGTCGTGCGTCCGGTAGAAGCTTCTGCCAGTGCCGATCCAATTACCCCGGGTTCGCAGACCGCCATCGCGCTATCGGCACAGTGGGCGTTCCACCAGCGGCATCTTGGGCGCACCTTGCACTGCCGGAACCACCATGAATCGTGGCCGCTGCAACCTGCACAACTCGTTGAATTCGACGATGGACTGCTGCGTGCCGCCGGTTTCGCCACTCTCGCTGATCGAGCTCCTGACTCGGTTCTGTACGCCGAAGGCGTCGATACGCTGTTCGCTGCACCAACCGTACCGGACTGCTAGAGGCCAGGCACAAGGCAGTTGCGGCAGAAGGCTCCCGGTTTCGGAAGAAACCGGGAGCCTTCTGTTCTGCCTAGCTTTTTTACTCGAAGTCGGCGGTTGCCGGGTCAGCCGAGATACGGCCTTCCGCTCCGCGGTCCAGGGTAGCGATGGCAGCCAGATCTTCCTCGTCCAGATGCACGTTCAGCGATTCGAAGTTCTCGACGATGCGCGATTCGGTGGTCGACTTCGGGATGACCACGTTGCCTACCGCCAGGTGCCACGCGATGACTACCTGCGCCACCGATGCTTCATGCTTCTTGGCGATCTCCACCAGCACTGGGTCGCTGAGCAGTTCGCCGCCGTGGCCCAGCGGGGACCAGGACTGGTGCAGGATGCCGTGCTCGGCCTCGTAGGCGCGCAGCTCGCCCTGCGGGAAGTACGGATGGGTTTCGACCTGGTTGATCACCGGGCGGACGCCGGTTTCGGTGTAGAGCTCTTCCAGTGCTTCCTTGGTGAAGTTGCAAACGCCGATGGACTTGGCCTTGCCGTCCTTCTGCAGCTGGATCAGTGCCTTCCAGGTGTCCACGTAGGTGCCGCGCTTGGGCTGCAGCCAGTGGATCAGGTACAGGTCGACGTATTCCAGGCCGAGCCGTTCCAGCGAGGCATCCGCTGCGGCGAGGGTCTTCTCGAAACCCTGGTCCGAGTTCCAGACCTTGGTGGTGATGAAGAGGTCTTCGCGCGGCACGGTGCTGGCTGCAACTGCGCGGCCGACACCAGCTTCGTTGCCATAGATGCGTGCGGTGTCGATGTGGCGGTAGCCGGCGTCGATGGCCTGGCCAACGACTGCTTCCGCGTCCTCGTCGGCGACCTTCCAGACGCCGTAGCCAAGCTGGTCGATGGTGTTTCCGTCAAGGAACTTCAGTTCAGGAATTGTTTGGGTCATGCAACTAATTTAGTCCACTGATGCGCCCTGCGCGGTGGAACACCACGCGAGCGATCGGGAAAACCCAATTATTCGCTGGAAGCGAGCAATTGCACGGCCCGGCTGACGTCTTCTTTCACCAGCATGGCACGATGGCGCACGGCTTCGATATCGATCGGCTTGCCGGCTTCGGCCTGCATGCGCATCATCGCTACGACCTGTGCGGTCGTCGCCAAATCGTTGGCGGCCTTAGTCAGCGAACGATGCGCCGCAGAGGTCAGCTGCGGGATCGTGTCGTCATTGCTCGGGGTGATCCGATGCGCCGCACAGCAAAGCTGGCGCACGGTCGGCAACAGCACAGCCATCTCATTGGCTTCTCGGACCAGCTGGTTGTAAACCTGGTCATCATTGATGCCCTCTACCACCTGGAAGACCCGGTCCAATGACCGCTGGAAACGGTCATGGGCGCGACGCCAGACGCCCTCGCCAAGTTCGCGAGCAGCAGCACGCTCAGCGCGCAGTCGTGAAAAGAACGCCATTACACTTCTCTGCCGGTGGTTTCCGATGAATTACTGGTTCTAGCCTACCGGGATCACCGCAGTGTTCCCGGCAGCGGGGTCGACATAAAACGAAACCGGCCGCGAGCCCCATCCGCTTTCGCCAATGGTTCTCACGGCCGGTACCAGTCGCGTTCAGCAGCAACGCCCTTCAGGATTCTTTTCCTGCCAGTCGGTGTAGTCCTTCCAGAATTCGCGCTCGGTCATTGGCTTGGCGCCAGGATGATTGCGTTCGTGGTGTTCCAGGTAGTGCTGGTACTTGTCGGCCCCGAGCACCCCGTCGACAAACTTCTTGGCTTGCCCCAGGCGTTCCAAAAGCGTCGCCATGGCTAGTGGCCGCCTCGCTGGACTTGGGCTTCGGCAGGGATTTGCTTCCAAGCCTTTTCAAGTTCCTTTTCGGCAGGCGACGAGATCAAGCCGGCGGGTGCGTACATCTTCGATGGCACGGCAGGATCCTCGGTGCTGTTGCCACCACCGCTCTGCTTGGCCTTGGCGGTTGCGACAACCGCCGAAACCAGCACGATGGCGGTCAGTACCAGGAAGACCACGGACAGCCAGCCCTGGACACCGGTGTTGCGGACCACGGCCTCCATGGCTTCGACGCTGCCCGCCGAGCCGAGGGAAGTCTCGCCATTGGCCAGAGCTTCCTTGTAGGCGTTGTGGTTGGCGAAGTAGCCCACCTTGGTATCTGCGGAGAAGATCTTCTGCCAGCTCGCGACGAAGGTGATCACCACGGTGAAGGCCAGCGGCAGAGCCACGACCCACAGGTACTTGAAGTTGTTCTGCTTGGCGATGATGGTCATCACCACGGCCAGCGCTATCGCAGCCAGCAGCTGATTGGCGATGCCGAACAGCGGGAAGAAGGTGTTGATGCCGCCCAGGGGATCTGTCACGCCGAGGATCAGGATGTAGCCCCAGCCGGCAACCATGATCAACGTGCACAGCCACACGCCCGGACGCCACGAGGTGTCCTTGAACTTCGGGAAGAAGTTGCCGATGGTGTCCTGCAGCATGAAGCGCGCAACACGGGTACCGGCGTCAACCGCGGTCAGGATGAACAGTGCCTCGAACATGATCGCGAAGTGGTACCAGAAGCCCATCATCGCGGTGCCGCCGAACCACTGGTGCATGATGTGCGCAATGCCCACAGCCAGGGTCGGAGCGCCACCGGTACGCGAGACAACCGAGCTCTCGCCCACGTTATTGGCAAGTTCGGTCAGCTGGTTTGGATCCAGGCTAACGCCGGCCAAACCCAGCGAGTTCACGAATGCCGCCGCGGTTTCCACCGTGCCACCGGTAGCGGCAGCCGAGGAGTTCATCGCGAAGTAGATGCCGCGGTCGATGGAAATCGCTGCAACCAGCGCCATGATGGCGACCATGGACTCCATGAGCATGCCGCCGTAGCCCAGGAAGCGGGTTTGCTTTTCCTTCTCGACCAGCTTCGGGGTGGTGCCCGAGGCGATCAGTGCGTGGAAGCCCGACAGCGCACCGCAGGCAATGGTCACGAACAGGAATGGGAAGATGTGCCCGGCAACGACCGGGCCATCGGCACGGCCAGCGAACTCGGAGAAGGCCGGAACATCGATTTCCGGGCGGACGACGATGATCGCCACGGCCAGCAGGCCGATGACGCCGATCTTCATGAAAGTCGACAGGTAGTCGCGAGGAGCCAGCAGCAGCCATACCGGGAGCACCGCGGCGATGATGCCGTAGATGATGATGGCCCAGGCGATGGTGGTGCGATCCAGGTGGAAGAACTCGGCACCCCACGCAGACTCGGCAATCCAGCGGCCGGAGATGATCGCGAACATCAGCAGCACGAAGCCGATGATGGAGATTTCCAGGACCTTGCCCGGGCGGATGAACCGCAGGTAGATGCCCATGAACAAGGCGATAGGGATGGTCAGGCCCACCGAGTAGACACCCCAAGCGGACTCGCCCAGTGCGTTGACGACCACCAGCGCCAAGATGGCGGTAATGATGATCATGATAGCCAGGGTGGCGATCAGGGCAGCGGTGCCGCCGATCAGGCCCAGCTCTTCGCGGGCCATCTGGCCCAGCGAGCGTCCGCCACGGCGCATGGAGAAGAACATGACGAGATAGTCCTGGACCGCCCCGGCCAGCACCACGCCCACGATAATCCAGATGGTGCCTGGCAAATAGCCCATCTGCGCTGCGAGGATCGGTCCAACCAGCGGACCGGCGCCTGCGATGGCGGCGAAGTGGTGGCCGAAGAGCACGCGGCGATCGGTGGGAACGAAGTCACGGCCGTTATTGACCGATTCGGCCGGGGTGGCCCGGAAATCATCCGGTTTGGCGATCTTGCGCTCGATGAACTTCGAGTAGAAGCGGTAGGCAATCAGGTAGGTCGCAACAGCGGCGAAGACGAACCAGATGGCATTGATGGTTTCCCCGCGCGAGAAGGCGAGAATCGACCATGCGATTCCGCCGACCAGCGCGATGGCAACCCAGATGGCGATCTTGGCGGGGGTCCAACGCTTTTCTTCGCGTTCGGCAACCTCAGGATCGACACCCGCTGGTGGCAAGGTATTTTGGGTACTCAAATCGAGCAACCTCCTAGGAACAGTGCAAGTGATGTGCGCGACCAGCGGTTATTAGGCTAGTCACGCATTAATGACTACTGAGTCACCTTACAACTGGTTTCCCGCTGCTTTAAACCTCTATGACAACTTTTCCCGTATGTTCACCGGAATCGAAGTATTCGTGGGCAGCGGCCAGCTCCGGGAATCCAAAGGCCTTGGTGACGTTCAGTGCCAGTTTCCCCTGTTCCAGCAGCGGCATCACGCGGGTAATGGTCTGGCGAACGATCTCCGCCTTCTCATGCAGCGGGCGGGAACGCAAAGTTGTGCCGATGATCCGCGCCCGCTTGCTCATCAGCAGGCCCAAGTTCAGTTCTCCCTTGGCTCCGCCTTGCAGTCCGATGACTACCATCCGTCCGCCGACGGCGAGCGCCTTGACGTTCTCCCCCAGGTATTTGGCGCCCACGACATCCAGGATCAGATCCACGCCCCTGGCGTCGGTCAGTTCCTTGACGCGTGCAGAAAAGTCCTCTTCCCGGTAGTTGATTCCCTCGTCGGCGCCGAGGGCACGGCAGTAGTCCAATTTCTCTGCCGAGGAAGCGGTGACGATGACGCGGGCGCCAGCGGCCTTGGCGAGCTGTATGGCCATGGAGCCGATGCCGCCGGCTCCGCCATGGATCAACAGCGTCTGGTCTTGGCCTAGTCCGCCTTCGATGAAGAGGTTGGAGACCACGGTGGCGGCGACTTCCGGCAACCCGGCGGCTTCGATGCTCGAAACCGTTCCAGGGATTTCGATGAGCAGTTCTGCCGGAACATTGACGTACTGCGCATACCCGCCAGCAGCGAGCAGGGCGGCAACTCGCGCTCCCGGTTTCCATCCGCTGACGCCATCGCCGATCTCCACGATGCTGCCCGAGACTTCCAGCCCGGGGATATCGCTGGCTCCGCGAGGTGGCGGATACACTCCCTTGCGCTGCTGCACATCCGCGCGGTTCAGTCCGAAGGCCTCGACCTTGACCAGCACTTCCCCAGCTGCGGGGACCGGCATTGGCCGTTGGACCAGTTCAAGGACTTCTGGCCCACCGGCACGGTTGTAGATATAGGCGTTCATAACGTCGTTCATGGCCTTCAATTCCTTTCAACAGGGGTTCATGCCGTATACTTTTTCGGGTTGGATGGTTGTCCGAGCGGCCGAAGGAGCTGGTCTTGAAAACCAGTAGGCGGCAACCCCGTCTCATGGGTTCAAATCCCATACCATCCGCGCTTTTCGAGTTTGGCGGGCTGATCCTTGGATCAGCCCGCCAAACTGCTTAATACTGCTCCGCGCTTAATCTTTCGTTGGCGATCAGCCCCGCCAGGCGAGCCACTTCGTTCACTACGTTGGCTGCGTCTTGCAAGGTTCGGGCCGCGGGGTGGCGCAGGTCGCCCGCTTGCGCGGCAATAGCGGTCCCCCACTGCGCTGATGACAATTGCAATCCCAGCACGAATAGCCCGCGGTGCGCCAGCCCATCGCTGTTGACCAGACGGTATGGTTCACCGACCACGTCGAAACCGGATCCAGGCAGGCTTTCGCCTTCCGTGTTCTTCCAAGTGTGCACGCGCGCTACGTGATCTCCCAAGAGCTGCTTTATCAGCGCCGCGTTATTTTGCAGCACGCGGTTACTGGGCATCATCGCTTCGCACATGGTCTTCGCAGTGTGCACCTCCGCATCTACCCAGGGCGAGGATGCGGTGAATTGCTCGGAAACCTCGTCGAAGCCGAACTCCGGGTCCGGACCAAGGAAGGTTACTATCCCGGCGCGCGAGAGCGCCAGCAGCTGTTCAATGCGTTCGAGCGGCGGGCCTGAGGACAGTCCTTCGACCAGTGGTTCGAAGTGCGCTTGGATTTCTTCAATGCGCGACTGCTCGTCGATCACGCCGGAAGCAATCAGCTCCTTGACCAGCATGCGTCCGGCATTCATCGTCATGATGGCGCATGACAACGGGTCTTCTAGCCCGCCGGTGCTGTGCCGGGCATTGCCCACGAGGTAGTCGCGTACTGCCTGCTGGTATTGCTCATCGGAGCTGAACCCGAGTTCTTCAAATGGCCTTGCCAGCTTTGGCACATCGAGCCACTGCAACTGCGGGAACTGCCCGACGAACTTGCGCAGTTCGCTAAGCCACACTTGGCTTCCTTCATGGTGCTCCGCAGAGAGGATCGCGTCGAGCTGATCAACGAATTCTCGCTCATCGAGGCCTTCCGGGGCACCATGCGCGCGAGCGCAGGTGCTGTAGTAGGCGAACAAGATGTCCCGGTGCAGTTTGGGCCAAATATGGCGTGAGAACACCAAGGAGGAGGCAGGGTTGGTGGCGCGTGCTTCGGCAAGGCGCCCGATGAGTTCCGGAACGTCGAAGTAGCGTAGTTCAATTTCATCAGGAATGAACTGCTCCACTACTGGCTTGCCCCAGTAGGGGGTACCGCGGCGCGAAGCTACGATCAGTGCCGGCTCCCGGCCTGAGCCGATGTACTGCAGGCGATGCCCCGGCTCGGTGCTGGCCTCACGGAAAATCCCGCCGCGGCCTGCCGTCAGCTCGACCATGCCGTCAAAGAAATTCAAGCCCAACCCGCGGATCAACGCAGGCTGGCCTTCCTTGAACTGGGAGTAGTCGAGGTCCGCTGGAACATTCGGTGGCAGGTAGGTGGCCCCGGCTTGGGAGGCAGCTTCCTTGAGCTGCTTCTGCCATGGGTTCAGTTCTGCCGGCTGGTGGCCCAAGGCCAGCACCACAGCGTCAGCGGCCAGCTGACGGGTTTCGGCACCCTCCAGGTTACTGCGGAAATCGATCTGATAGGCGTTGCCGACGGGGCGGACCGCAACGACTTCTGCGGCTACATGTTCGATGCTGAAATTCTCGTGGGTGGCAAGTATCGCTGCGCTGCGCTCATACACGTGCTCGAGGTACTCGCCATAGATTGCGCGTGACGGATAGGAGCCGGGTTCAATTTGCCCGATCAGCTTGGCATGCTCATCGGTGAGCTTGCGTCCATCGCCGCGCAGTGCGACGAACTGGCGAAAGCTCAACCCCGGTTCATCGCCCAACCGTTCGGGGGCCACTGTCGGAAATGATGACGGGGTGTTCATCAGGAAATGCTCCGACTGTTTCGGGTTCCACACGTGGCCGGAGCCCGGAGGGAACGGATCAAAGACCGTAACTTTCAGAACGGTGCCTTGGGCCGGGAGTTTCAACGCCAAGTTAGCGAGTCTTTCAACCACGCTCGTGCCGCGTGGGCCTGCCCCGACAAGGGCCAGGCTGAACTCGTTCTTTGGTGTTGCTATCTCGCTGTTCACTCCTCTAGGTTATTACCTTTGGAACAGGGCATGGGCCAGACGCATAGACTATGGCCATGACTGAGCATGATTCTGAGGTTGCAAGCGCTGATCCGTATTCCTGGCTTGAAGGAATTCACGACGAAACGGCACTCGAATGGGTGCGGGATCAGACCCAGCGTACCGAGTCCGAGCTGTACGACGACTCGTTCCATGCTACTGCGGAGCGGATCAAAACGGTCCTGGATGCCCAAGACCGCATTCCCATGGTGACCAAGCGTGGCGATCACTACTACAACTTCTGGCGCGATTCCGCCCATCGTCTTGGACTTTGGCGTCGCACCACTTGGAATTCCTACCTCAGCGACGACCCGCAGTGGGAAATCCTATTGGATCTTGACCTGCATGCGCAGCTGGAAGGCCACGAATGGCATTTCGCTGGTTCAGCACTCCTGCGTCCAGCGGCCGGTGGCGCCTACCAGCGGGCCCTGCTTCGCTTGAGTCCTGACGGCGGCGACCAGGTGCGCATTCGCGAATTCGATCTGACCTCCAAGAGCTTCGTTGCCGGCGGTTTCGACGTTCCCGTCGCGAAGACCCAAGCCTCGTGGATTGACCACGATACCTTGCTTGTCGGTTCCGCCAGCAGCGAGCAGTTCACGACCCGTTCGACCTACGCGAATACCCTGCGAAGGCTCAGCCGCGGCATGGAGATCGAAGAAGCGCCAATTCTCTTCCAAGTCGATAGAGAACATGTCGCAGCCTTCGGCTACTTCGATTCGACTCCGGGATTCGAACGCGTGGTCACCACTGATGCCATCGACTTCTACAATTCCAATGCCGGTGTCCTCATCGACGGGGAACACCATCTGATCGATGTTCCAACCGATGTGCAGGTCAGCCTGCACCGGCAGTGGGTCATCTTTGCTCCCCAAACCAATTGGGAACACCAGGGCCAGAAGATCGCTGCGGGTTCATTGGCTATCGCCCGGCTGGATAGATTCCTCGAGTCCGGCAGCATCGAGAAGGTTCTCTTCGTCCCGGATGCGCACACTGCGCTGGAATCACTGAGCTTTACCGCCAATTATCTGCTGCTCACCGTATTGTGTGATGTGGCTTCGCAAGTGCGCATTATTGATCTCGCAGATCATTTCAGCCAGTCGGACATGCCGCTGAAGGATCCAATGCTCAGCGTCTCGGTGGGAGCCGTTGATGATGAGGACCCGGAGCATGGCGATGACTATTGGATGACCATCACCGGATTCATTACCCCTACTACCTTGTTGCGCGGCACAGTTGGTTCGGCAGCAAAGGTCGTGAAGAAATCGCCGGATCGCTTTGATGCCGGTGGTTTTGAAGTCACCCAGCATTTTGCGTCCTCTGCGGACGGCACCAGGGTTCCATATTTCCAAGTCGCGGCATCCGACTTGGTTCACGATGGGAAGAACCCGGTGCTGATGGACGGCTACGGCGGTTTCCAGCACAGCATGACTCCTGGCTATGCAGCCGCCATGGGAACCGGTTGGTTATCGCGGCGTAACGTTGAGGGCCGCAAACCGGTATACGTCATGGCCAACATTCGCGGTGGTGGCGAGTACGGGCCGGATTGGCATCGTGCTGCCCTGCGTGAAAAGCGCCATCGTGCCTACGAGGATTTCGCAGCCATCGCCCAGGACCTGGTGGCTCGCCGGGTGACGTCCCGCGTGCATTTGGCCGCGACAGGGCGTTCTAACGGCGGGTTGCTCATGGGCAATATGATCTCTGGCTACCCGCACTTGTTCGGAGCAATTTCCTGCGGCGTCCCGCTATTGGACATGCAGCGCTACACGCAGCTAGCTGCCGGCCATTCCTGGATTGCCGAGTACGGCGACCCGCAGGTTCCCGGGGACTGGGACTTCCTGCGGACTTTCTCCCCCGTGCATCGACTCACCGACCAGCCTCATCCAGCCAATGACTATCCGGCCTCGTTGATTTGGACCACGACTTCTGATGACCGTGTCGGCCCTTCGCAGGCACGCATCATGGCAGCCAAAATGATGGATCTGGGCATTGCCAATGTGCGGTACCACGAGCCACAGGGCGGTGGCCATGCCGGGTCAACGGATAACGAGTCAACCGCCAAAATGCTGGCGACCAGCTACGAATTCCTGTGGCGACAGGTGCGTTAGCTCTCTCGTTTTGGAACACGCGCCCATCTTCGGGTAGGCTAGATTCTGCTGGAAACAGCGGATGGACACGTGCCAGAGCGGCCGAATGGACTTCACTGCTAATGAAGGGTCGGGCTAAAACTCGACCGGGGGTTCAAATCCCCCCGTGTCCGCCAAGAACCCCCTACTCAGGTAGGGGGTTTTTCGTTCATATGGCACTTTTTCGACGAGAACGTTCCGAATACGGTAAATCCCCCGGGTTCACCGATTTTTCGGTGAATCCGGGGGATTTTCAAAACTCCAGGACAGCAGTTTCTCCGCTACTGGTCGTCGCGCTTAACGAAGGTCCGCAGCATGTTCTGCACGATATCCTCTGGCAACGAGGTGTGGCGAACAATGATTTCCGACATCCGGTCCAGATCGGTATCGGCGATTGCGTCGAAGAGCGCTTCGCGGTCAGCTTCTGGAAGTTCGGCAGCATCGAAATGCACTGGACCATCCGGGCCCTGGCCTTCAAAGCGGAAGTCTGCAATATTGCCGTTGGCGCTCGCGCCAGACATGGGAGACGTCGCGATCATGCGTTCCAGGTCTTCGACCGGCAGATCCGTATAGCCGTGCAGGATCTTTGCCGCTTCTTCAAAATTGGAATCCCGCAGCATGGAGAATAGCTGGTCGTATTCATTTGCCGGCAGTTGTTCGCTGGAAAATTCGCGGTTCTCGCCATCAAGTTCGAACGCCATCTTGAAGTGCGTAGCACTTGGTTCCTGAAGGGAACTGAACTGCTCGCTCCATTCCTGGGGTACAACCCAAGTGTCATCGGCAGGTGCTGGTGTGGCATCCTCTGCGGCAGTGGCGGCCGCTTCACGATCTTCGCGCTCAACTTGAGCTTCGAGTTTGTCGCTCAAAGCCTTGATCTCTGCATCATCATTCGGCAATTCCTTGGCAGGGGCTGTCTGCGGGTACTTGTCGAGGCTGCGTACTGCAATCACGCAATCCTTGACCGAGTCGCCAGTAGCAGCGCGGAAATCCTTGACCGCGCCCATGACGTCGCCCTTGGCCAGATTGCGGTACACCGAATTGCGTGAAGCATCATCCAGCCTCGCGTTTGCCGCCTGCGCTGCTTCACGGGAAATCGCCTGCGCGATTTGCGCAGTGTTCTTCTTGCGCAGCGCTTGCAGACCGAAGTAGCCCAGGGCAATCACTGCGATGAGGACAACGAGCCAGATGAGAAATTCCATACTTCCAGACTACTTTGTTTAACTGTGCGATTACCCGGCTACGCCCAAAGTGAAAGGCATGACACCCGGTGCGCCGGCGATGCGCAGGGCCCGCCCAGCCATCGCCATGGACCACCGGGAATCAACCAGATCATCAACTAGCAGCACCGGCCCTGGAGCGTCGGCAATGAGCTGTTCGAGCTGCGTTGGAAGTTCAAAAGCATCGGCAACCGCAGCCACACGGAAAGCGGAATTCCCGCCCGGGCCATTCTGTGGTCCAGCACCGCGATATTCGAGCTGCCCCAGGTAGCGCAACCGCCCCACCTCAGCTAGGCCCTGAGCAAGGGAGGTGATCAGCTGGGGACGCTTATTCGATGGCATGGCTACAACGCCCACTGGACGTTCCTCCCAATTCCATTCGGCAAGCACCTTGATGCACGCATCGAACATCGCCTTGTCGATAGGGGAATCGGTGGGGTCGGCAAAGAGCTGGCGCAATCGGTTGCCCCACCCCAGGTCGGTCAGGCGAGCCAGCGCCCGGCCCGTGGCCACCTGCTCGTCAATAGCGATTTTGCCCTTGAGCGTGTACCCCAGCCGGTCCAGTCCCGAAGGGTACAGCTTGCGCGGTTCAATAGGAACTCCCACCCGTCCAAGTGCCGCCTGCGCGCTGTCCTTCGAATCGTCAGGAATATGGTCGTCAAACCAAACGCCAGCGCAGTTGTCGCACCGGCCGCAGGGAGCAGACTGGGGATCATCCAAGGCGTCGGTCAGAAACTGCATGCGGCATCCGCGAGTGTTCTCGTAACTGACCATGAGGTTTTGTTCATGGATCCGGCTCTGCGCCACTCGCTTGTACCGATCGGCATCATAGGTCCATGGCATGTCGGTGCGCATCCAGCCGCCGGCAACACGCTCCACCGCACCATCCACGGCCAGCACCTTCAGCAACAGCTCAAGTGGCGAGCGGCGAAGGTTCACGGCGCTTTCCAGCGCCGGGACGCTCATCGCACCGTCGGTCTTGGCCAAGGCCTCGAGCACCTGGGTGGCGCGTATCTGGTCCGGCATGGAGCTGGTGGCGAAGTATTCCCAGATTTCCGAGTCGTCAGGCCCGGGCAGCAGCAGGACATCTGCGTTGATGCTCCCACGCCCGGCACGGCCCACCTGCTGGTAGTAGGCCACGGGCGAGCTGGGGGCACCGATGTGCAAGACGAAACCGAGGTCTGGCTTGTCAAAGCCCATGCCCAAGGCGCTCGTGGCGATCAGCGCTTTCACTTCGTTATTCTTCAACGCTTGTTCAAGGCGTTCGCGTTCTTCCAAATCGGTGCGCCCGGTGTAGGCAGCAACTTCGTGCCCGGCATCCTTGAGCAGGCGAGCAATATCCTCGGCCGCAGAAACCGTCAGGGTGTAGATAATGCCCGAGCCCTTGAAGTCCTCGATGTGGCTGAGCAACCAGGCTAACTGCATGCGCGGCGAAGCCAGACGCAGGACACCTAGGCGCAGCGAGTCGCGAGCCAGGGTGCCGCGCAGCGTGAAGACCTCCTCGGTGCCGCCGGCCAGCTGTTCGGCAACGTCCTGGACTACTCGGCTGTTCGCTGTTGCAGTGGTCGCCAAAACCGGGAGGCCCTGAGGCAATCGGGCGATCAGGTCCCGGATGCGGCGGTAATCCGGGCGGAAATCGTGGCCCCAGTCCGAAATGCAGTGCGCCTCGTCGATGACCAGCAGGCCCAAGCGCTGCATCAACATCGGCAACTGCTGCTCGCGGAAGGATGGATTGTTCAAACGCTCCGGGGACACCAGCAGCACATCGAGCTCATTGCGTTGCAGCTTTTCGAGGATTTCACGCCATTCGAGCACATTGGCCGAATTGATGGCCGCAGCGCGGACTCCAGCACGCTCCGCGGCCGCAACCTGGTCGCGCATCAATGCCAGCAGCGGGGAAACGATCAGTGTTGGCCCGTAGCCCTGTTCTCGCAGCAGCAGGGAAGCGATGAAGTACACGGCGGACTTGCCCCAGCCGGTACGCTGGACGACCAGTGCGCGGCGCCGCTCGGCCACCAGTGCGCTGATCGCTTCATACTGGCCATCATGGAACTGCGCGTCCGGGTTTTGCACCAGTGCGCGCAGTTTCTGCAGTGCCAGCGTTTTCAGATCCACTTGCGTTGAGCCATCCATGCCTCCAGTATTTCAGTTCCTGCCCACGATTTAGCCCGTGGCGTCCGCTAATTGTGGATGAGCTCTCGCAAGCTGCGGTGCCGGCAGGGGAAAATAGCTGAAATGTTAGGCATTTCCCATCCGCAATCGCCTAGTTCTCAATGATTTGAATCAGTCAAACCGGTAGGCTGAAAGGCGTGAGTGAAGAAATTGATCTTAATCAGAGCTTTAAGGCCTACGACGTACGCGGCGTAGTCGGCGAGAACCTGGATGCCGAAGCAATTGAAGCCATCGGCGCGGCCTTTGTCGACGTCCTGTCCCTGTCCGGCAAGGAAGTACTGGTTGGCGGTGACATGCGCCCGTCTTCCGCAGAATTCGCCCAAGCCTTCGCTCGTGGCGCCACCTACCGCGGCGCCAACGTGATCATGCTCGGATTGATCTCCACCGATGAGCTGTACTTCGCATCGGGCAAGCTCAATGCCGCCGGTGTTGTCTTCACCGCCAGCCACAATCCCGCCCAGTACAACGGCATCAAGATGTCCAAGTCTGGCGCCCGCCCGATTTCTTCGGCTACCGGTCTTTTCGACATTCGCGACCTGGCCCAGCAGTACCTTGACGAGGGACTGCCGGTCTCCGGTGACGCCCCGCAGGGCAGCATCAGCGAGCGCGACGTGCTGGCCGACTATGCAGCTTACCTGCGAGAATTGGTGGACTTGTCGGGCATTCGTCCGCTGAAGATCGTGGTGGATGCCGGTAACGGTATGGGCGGCATGACTACCCCTGCAGTTCTTGGGGGCACGGTGCTCGCTGAGCTGCCGCTCGAAATTGTCCCGCTGTATTTCGAGCTGGATGGCACTTTCCCCAACCACCCGGCCAATCCGCTGGAACCGGAAAACCTCAAGGACCTGCAATCCGCAGTATTGGAGCATGGGGCCGATCTCGGCCTGGCTTTCGACGGCGATGCCGACCGCTGCTTCGTGATCGACGAGCGCGGGCTGCCGCTGTCCCCTTCGGCTATCACCGCACTGGTCGCGGTGCGCGAAATCGCCCGTGTGCAGGCAGCTGGCGAAGAGTCCCCGGTGATCATCCACAACTTGATCACTTCCAAGGCAGTGCCTGAATTCGTCGCCAAGTCCGGTGGCGTTCCGGTGATGACCCGCGTAGGCCACTCCTTCATCAAGGCTGAAATGGCTTCCCAGGGCGCGGTCTTCGGAGGCGAGCATTCCGCCCACTACTACTTCCGCGACTTCTACAATGCCGATACCGGCATGCTCGCTGCCATGCATGTGCTGGCCGCCTTGGGCGAGCAGGAACTGCCGCTCTCCGAGCTGGGTGCCGAATACGAACCCTACGCTGCCACCGGTGAAATCAATTCAGAGGTCGAGGACAAGGCAGGTGCTACTGCCCGGGTCGTGTCGCATTTCCAAGACCAGCCAGTAGAAGTGATCACCATGGACGGCACGACCATTTCAGCGGCCGATGGCAGCTGGTGGATCAATCTGCGCCCATCGAATACCGAACCATTCCTGCGTTTCAACGGCGAAGGCCGGACCGCAGAAATCATTGAGCCCATCCGCGATGCCGTTCTGGCTATCGTGCGTGAAAAGAACGTCACCAACTAGCAAAGGGAAGACATGAACCTCGAAGAACTGGATGAGGGCGTCAAGGACGCGCTGAACAAGGTCTTGGGCACCGCCCTGGGCGTGGCCCGCGAACAGCTCGAAGAGCAGGGCGTGTTCCTGCCTTTTGCGATCGCGCTGGAGCCGAAGGAAGAGGAAGACGAGCCGGAGCTGCGCTTGATCGCTGTTCCGCCAACGGATGATCCTGAGGATCCGGAAGCCGACATCGACACCGAAGCCATGGTTGCGGACCTGATGCAGGTGCTGAACCAGCAGGGCACCCACTTCCAGGCGATCGCCGTCGCCTCGGATGTGCTGCTCCAGGAAAACGACCAGGACGCCATCCACATTGTGGCCGAGCACCGTGTCGGTGCGGCCTTGGCCATCGTGCAGCCGTACACCATGCCTGCAGAGCCAGGCGGCGAATGGATCTTCGACGAGCCAGCGGCAGAGTCGGCGGAAGCCATTTGGGCCAACGCGCTCTAGACCGCAGTTGGTGATTCCGGGGTCGGCATAGTCACTCTGCTGACCCCGGAAGGCTTTTCCCACGTAAAGTAGGAATCATGAAACTCAGTGCCTTCACCGACGTATGCTTGCGAACCGTCATGGTCCTTGCAACGCCCGGCACCGGGCAACTGACCAGCCGCCAGATCGCCGAGTCCGTGGGGGTTCCCTACAACCACGTTGCCAAAGCCGTCCTGGAACTGCGCACGCTGGGAATCCTGCAGGTCACCCGCGGCCGCAATGGCGGCGCGCAGCTGAGCGATGGAGCACTGGATTTTTCCCTCGGCTCACTGCTGCGCAAGTTGGACAAGCGCACCGATATTGTGGATTGCTCCGATCATGACGCGCAATCCAACTGCCCGCTTTCGGGCAGCTGCCGCTTGCGGGCAGTCTTCCGGCAGGCCCGCGAAGCTTTCTACGCTTCACTGGACCCGCTGACCATCCAGGACATCTGCCCGGCATCATCCGCGATGCCCTTCACGGCGCTCCCCTTCCCTACGGTGCGCGCCCTTTCCTGATTCCCCTGCGGCCCCCGGGGGTCGCATCGCCGATTTCTGTTACGAATACCGGCCGGTGGATTTGCAATCCTTTTCTACTAGGCGTAGAAATGAATCATAAATCTTGTATCTGGAATACAAGTTATCGCCTACTCCAAGGAGACCCGATGCTGTCCACGAAGTCCTTCCCGGTCGTTGAAGCCACGTTGCCAATCATCGCAGAGCGCATTTCCAGCATTACCCCGAACTTCTACAACCGCCTGTTCACCGCTCACCCGGAACTGCTCGACGGAATCTTCTCCCGTTCGAACCAGAAGAACGGCACCCAGCAGCAGGCCTTGGCGGGATCCATCGCAGTCTTCGCAACCTACTTGGTCAAGTACCCGGGCACCACTCCGGAAACCATGCTCGCGCGCGTAGCCCACAAGCACGCTTCCCTCGGTGTCGCCGAGGAGCAGTACCCCATCGTCTACAAGCACCTCTTCGACGCCATCGCCGAAGACCTGGGCGAGGCGCTGACTCCGCAGATCGCCGAGGCCTGGACCGAGGTCTACTGGCTGATGGCCCACGCGCTGGTCAAGATCGAGAAAGGCTTGTACGCGCAGCAGGCCAACGCCGAGATCTACACCCCGTGGAAGCTTGTCGAGCGCATCGAAACCGGCGTTGATTCGGTCTGCTTCAGCTTCGAGCCAGCTGACCGGACCCCTGCCACCGTCGCCAAGCCGGGCCAATTCGTTTCGGTCCGCATGCCGATGGCCGACGGCCTGCGCCAGGTCCGCCAGTACACCTTGAGCGGCGACATCGAGCGAACCGACCGCCGCACCGTCACGGTCAAACTGGATGTGAACGGCGAATTCTCCCCGGTGATCCACCATGGCCTGAAACTCGGCGACGTGGTGGAGCTATCGAATCCGTATGGCGACCTGGTCATCGATGACGATGGCTCGCCGCTGGTGATCGCCACCGCCGGAATCGGCTGCACCCCGAGTGCGGCCGCGTTGCAGACCCTGGCCGCACGCGGCTCCACCCGCAAGGTCACCGTGCTGCACGCAGACCAGACGGCCACCGCCTGGCCATTGCGCGAGCAGATGCTCGAATCCATCGGCAAGCTGCCAGAAGCCACCATCGGCACCTGGTTCGAACGCGGGGAATTGCCGGAGGGGCTGAACGCCACGTCCGGCTACATGGATCTCGCCGGCGCACTGACCGGGAATGCCCAGGTCTACTTGTGCGGCCCGCTGCCATTCATGCATGCAATGCGCAACCAGGCGCTGGAAGCCGGCATCCCGGCCGAGCGTATCCACTACGAACTCTTCGGCCCGGATGTATGGCTCGCTGCCTAGCTTCCTGGTGACAGAGCCGTGCTGCAGGTGGATCGATGGGGAATCCGCCTGCAGCACTTTTTTTGCCTTTATTTTCCGGTATCCGCAGGAGAATCCGGCTTGCCGCCCTGTTTCGGTGCCTTCTTCTTCAAATCGAACTTTTTCGGGTCCAGCTTTCGAGGATCGATTTTCCCGGCGAACCTGCCAGGCTTCTTCTGTCCGGCTTCTTGAGCTGGCGGCGTGGGCTCCCCGGCTTCCAGGTCCTGATTCGCCGGCGCTTCAGCGGCTTGTTCCACCGGTGTTGCTTTCGCGCCGGGTGCCGGCTTCGCAGCCTGCGGATCAACTAGGATCTGGTGCAGACCCGCATCGGAAATCCACTTGCGCAGCACCGAGTTGAACAGGATCGGGTTCTCGATATTCCATTGGTGGTGCATGCCCGGAACCACGCGCGTGATCACCTGCGGGAGCCTTGCGCGCAGCGCGTCAAAGGATTTCTGCACAACTTTGGGCTCTTTGGCTCCAGCGAGGGCCAGTACCGGGCCCCGGTAGGAGCCGAGCTTCTGCGGCAATCCCCCTGGGTCCATCTCGTCCATGATGGCCCGCATGTTCTCGGCTTTGAGCTTCACGCCGTGCTCGGTGAACAGCTCGCGCTCATCATCCACCATTCCGTAGGCACCAGCCTGGAAACGCCAGAACCACTCGCTGCCAATGAGCTTGAGCTGCATCCGTTGGAAAGCCCGGGCCGCCTGGCCCACACCGGTCACCGGAGTGCCGGTAATCAGCACGGAGTCAACGAGCTCCGGATGCCGTGCGGCCACGTGCAAAGCAATCACTCCGCCCAGGGAAATGCCAACCAGGTGCACGCCGCCTTCGGAAACCTCGTCGGCGATCAAGGCTGCGACATCATCGGCGGCGGATTCCAGGCCATCCCAGGTCTCCTCGAACCGGGCGCCAAAGGCCGGCAGGTGCAGAGTCAGGATGTTGCAGTCGCCAAAGGCCAGAACCTGCGGGTCCCAGCTCCAGTTGCCGACGTTTCCGCCGTGGAGGAAGACCAGGGTCTTCATCGACCGTTGCCCATCGTGATGCCGCCCGGGATGCACTTCCGGATAATCGGTGGCATCGCGCCCGGCACCGCTTGCAGGGGTCTTGTTCTGGTCTTTGGCTGCAGTCATGGCAAGTACTCCAATACCGCGTCGAGCCATTCCAGCTCCGCGGCTTGTTGTCGGATTGCATGGTCAAGTGTGGCAGCCATCAGGAAGCTGCGACGGTCCGCAGCGGCTCGCATGTCAATGCCTTCGCGCTGGGAGAGGTAGTCATCGAGGATGAACTGCGTGGCTTGGCGGCGTTCCTCCAGCAAGCTCTGGATATCATCGCGTTCGAGTTCGGCGGCGAAGAACACCTGCCCCATGAAGGGATCACGCTCGGGAGACTGCACCGCACCAGCAGAAAGCCACTGGGCCAGTGCCGCACGTCCCGTTTCCGTGATGTGGTGCTCCTGGCGGTCAGGGTAATTCGACTGCGCGACGGTGCGCACGGTGGCATACCCCTTGTCCACCAGCTGCGCCAAAGTGCGATAGATCTGCGCCTTGTCTGCGTTCCAGAAGTGGTTAATAGAGGAGTCAAAGTGCTTCTTGAGCTCGTAGCCAGTCATGGGCGACAAGCACAGCAGCCCGAGAATCAATCGTGCCAAAACCATAGAGCAATCTTTTCATAAATAGTTGATTTTGCACCCACTTTGCCCCGGCGTGTGGAAACTGTACCCGGATTGTGACAATTCCTCCGTGGCGCACGAGAACGCCCCGGCGACTGGAATTCCAGTCACCGGGGCGTTCCCATGTGCGGATCTGCTGGAGATCCTAGTCAACTACGCGTTCAGGCGATCCTTCAAGCCGTCGAGCTCTGCACGCAGCGAAGCCGGCAGCGCATCGCCGAACTTGGCGTACCACTCTTCGATGGCCTCGACTTCGGTAGCCCATTCATCCTTGTTGACAGCTACTGCCGCTTCAACGTCGGCTGGGGTGAACCCTTCAAGGCCAGCCAAATCCAGGGACTCGCCGGTCGGGACGTTTCCGATGATGGTTTCCCGGGCGTCCGCGGTGCCTTCGATACGCTCGACAGCCCACTTGAGCACACGCGAATTGTCGCCGAACCCTGGCCACGCGAAGCCACCGTCAGCCGTGCGGCGGAACCAGTTGACCAGGAAGATCTTCGGCATCTGCTCTGGGTTGAGCTTGTTCGAGATCTTGTCCCAGTGGTTCAGGTAGTCGCCTGCGTTGTAGCCGATGAATGGCAGCATCGCCATCGGGTCACGGCGAATCACTCCGGTCGCACCTGCAGCGGCTGCGGTGGTCTCGGAGGAAAGGGTCGAACCCATGAAGATGCCGTTGGTCCAGCTGCGGGCTTCGGTCACCAGCGGAATGGTGGTCTTGCGGCGGCCGCCGAAGAGGATCGCATCGATCTTCACGCCGTTAGGCGAGTAGTAGTCCTCGGAAAGCATGTCGACCTGGTCGATCGGGGTGCAGAAGCGCGAATTAGGGTGCGCTGCCGGACGACCGGATTCAGGAGTCCAGTCGTTGCCCAACCAGTCGGTCAGGTGCGCAGGAGCCTCGTCGGTCATGCCCTCCCACCAGACGCCGCCGTCATCGGTCAGCGCAACATTGGTGAAGATGTTGTTGCCCTTGGAGATGGCGCGCATCGCGTTCGGGTTGGTGGACCAGCCGGTGCCTGGCGCCACGCCGAACAGGCCGTATTCGGGGTTAACGCCGCGCAGCTCGCCGTCCTTGCCGATGCGCATCCAGTTGATGTCATCGCCCAGGGTCTCAGTCTTCCAGCCTTCAATGGTTGGATCCAGCAGCGCCAGGTTGGTCTTGCCGCAGGCCGACGGGAATGCCGCGGCAATATGGTACGACTTGTTCTGCGGGCTGGTCAGCTTCAGGATGAGCATGTGCTCTGCGAGCCAGCCTTCATCGCGGGCCATCGCCGAGGCGATGCGCAGCGAGTAGCACTTCTTGCCCAGCAGCGCGTTGCCGCCGTAGCCCGAACCGTAGGACATGATGGCGCGCTCTTCGGGGAAGTGCACGATCCACTTGTCTTCGTTGCATGGCCAGGCAACATCTTCCTGGCCCGGCTCCAGGGGTGCACCTACCGAGTGCAGCGCTGGAACGAAGAATGCGTCCTCGGCTTCCATCTTGCGCAGTACTTCATTGCCGATCTTGGCCATGATGCGCATCGAGGCAACGACGTAGGCGGAATCGGTGATCTCCACGCCGTAGGCAGGCACTTCCGCGTTCAGCGGGCCCATGACGAATGGGATGACGTACATGGTGCGTCCGCGCATCGAGCCATCGAACAGGCCGCTGAGCATGGACTTCATCTTGGTTGGGTCTTCCCAATTATTGGTGAAGCCTGCATCTTCTTCCTTTTCGGAGCAGATGAAGGTGCGCTCTTCGACTCGGGCCACATCCTTGGGGTCCGAGAAACCAGCGTAAGAGTTAGGGAAGTTCGGATCGGTCAGCTTGACCAAGGTGCCGGCTTCAACCAGCTCGGCAGTCAGGCGATCATTTTCTTCAGCTGACCCATCAACCCAATAAACACGATCCGGCTTCGTCAGTGCGGCAACTTCCTCAACCCAGGATGCCAACTTCTCGTGCGAAGTAGGTGCTGCGCTGATAACGTTCTGATCCGAGCTCGTGCTCATTATCCATTCCCTCCATTGGGCTGAACTTGCAATAAATCAAGGCTATTAGGTGCTCAACTCCAGCGCCGTGTGATCGAAACCTCATGAAAGTGAAACCCGGAGGACCAGAAGGAAAAAATTCCCGAAATTCCGGGGGTTGGTCTAAACGAATTGACTCGATTATGTGACGAAGGTCACGTAGACCGGTACCCTTTCAACGTCTTCACATAACCTTATGTTCATCTGGACCCACTAGCTTTACCCGTCGATTTGTACAGCGCGAAATCGACCTGTATAGTTATTCGAGGTTCGTGAGAACAAGCCACACAAAAGAATATGCGCCCATAGCTCAGCTGGATAGAGCGTCTGTCTACGGAACAGAAGGTCAGGGGTTCGAATCCCTTTGGGCGCACCAACTGAAAAATTCCCACTCGCTCGAGTGGGAATTTTTTGTTTCCCCCAAAGGATTGCCCGATGACACAGCTTGCTCTAGGCGGCCAGCTCAGCCTGCGCCTGCTGGAAGTCGCCGACGCAAAGCAAGTCGCTGAGTCCTACCAGCGCAATCGACAGCACCTGGAGCCCTGGGAGCCGGCTCGCCCCGCAGAATTCTTCACCGAGACGCGGCAAGCGGCACACCTCGCAGCCGCCTCAGAAGCTCGCCGAAGCGGATTGGCCTTTCCCTTCGGGCTCTTCGAACGGGATGCGCTCATCGGACGCTTTAATATCAGCGGAGTGGCCCGTGGCGCATTCCAAAGCGCCAGCCTGGGCTACTGGATCGATCATGAATACACCGGGCGGGGCTTGGCTTCCCGAGCCGTGGCCACCTTGCGCACGGTGGCGCTCAACGATCTGGGCTTGCACCGGCTGGAAGCCAGTACGCTCCCCCACAATTACGGCTCGCAGCGCGTTCTTGAAAAGAACGGCTTCGTCCGAATTGGCATGGCGCCGAACTATCTGGAGATCGAAGGACGCTGGCAGAACCACAACCTCTACCAAGCGATCTTGCACGATCATTCGGCTTCCAATCCCAGTGATTCCGTAGTCGACTAGTTATTTTGTGAATCACGGCACTTTTTGCTGTTTTGGTTCTTGCTCCCCGGAAATCTCGTGTAAAGTTATTCAAGTCGTCAAGACGGCTAATAAATGAATATGCGCCCATAGCTCAGCTGGATAGAGCGTCTGTCTACGGAACAGAAGGTCAGGGGTTCGAATCCCTTTGGGCGCACCAACTGAAAATTCCCACTCGATCGAGTGGGAATTTTTTGTCAAATCCCGGCGGGGAACGGCAGCGGTGCCGCAACAGACTAGTGCGAAGCGCGCAACACCAATTTCGTGTCCATGATGCTCCACTCGGGTACCTGTTCTCCGTTGATGCGTTTGATCAACAGTTCCGCCATGATTTCGCCCTGGCGCTCCGGGTTCTGCGCAATGGTCGTCAACGGCGGTGTCGAGCTTCGCGCGAAAGAGTCATCATCAACGGACGTTACCGAAATGTCCTCCGGCACTTTCACACCAGCTTCCCCTAGGGCCTGCAAAGCTCCGAAGCCCATCTGGGCACTGGCGGCAAACAGGCCGTCTACCGCAACATCCGCGTCCAGCAGCTGCTGCATGATGCGCCGTCCGCTAGCCGGTGTGAAGTCGCCGATCTCAATAGCCGCAGGCTCCAGGCCCGCGCGTTCAACTGCCTGCTTGAATCCCACCAAACGGTCCAGTCCCGCGCCCATGTCCTGTGGCCCGGCAATAATTGCCAGCTTGGTGCGCCCCTGGCCAAGGATGACCTCAGTCGCTTGCCTGGCGGCGGCGATGTTGTCGATGTCGACAATATAGATGTCCTTTTGATCAGTGCTCATGGTGCGTCCGCCATAAACCATGGGCAGCACAGTTCCGAGATCCGCATAGGAACGGTCATCCGCGTGGTGCGAAAGCACCAGCGCGCCATCCACATTGCTGCCTTGCAAGTAACGGGTGGTTTTCACCGGATCCGCTTCGGTAGACAGCAGCAAGGTGAGCATGAATTCGGTATCGGCCAGGTACTGGGCAGCGCCCTGGACGACCTTGGCGAAGTACGGGTCTGCGAAGAACTTCGCGGTGTTCTCGGGAACCACCAAGGCGATGGAATTGGTCCGGCCCTGCGCCAGGGAACGGGCGGCACGGTTAGGCACGTAGTTCAATTCGCGGATCGCCAATTCAACAGCCTTGCGTGCCCCCGGCTTCACCCGATCCGAGCCATTCACTACACGGGAGACCGTAGCCCGTGAGACACCTGCGCGTTCTGCCACCAACTCGAGGGTCGGTTTCGGGCTCCGCGCTTCGTGCATGATCATGATCTTTATCCAGGTGCCTTGCAGTAGTCCGTCGGTGAAACACGATGATGGTCCGCAGCACCATCGGCAGGCTGCGGACCATCATGCTCAGGTGTTATGCCATTGTACGGTTTGCGGCAATCAACCCTGCGTAGGCCTTGCCACTATTCTTAATCGTTCGCACCTGGGTCTGGTAATCGACGTGGATAATGCCAAAGCGCTTCGCGTAGCCCCAAGCCCATTCGAAATTGTCCAGCAAAGACCAGACAAAGTAGCCGCGGACATCCACGCCGTCTTCTATCGCGCGGGCCACAGCATCAAGGTGGTTGAGGATGTATTCCTCGCGTTCGGGATCTTCAACGGTTCCGGCCTCCGTCACCGTGTCGGTGTAGGAAGCGCCGTTCTCCGTGATGTACAGCGACGGAAGGTTAGCGTAGTCCTGGTTCAACCGGTTCAACAGCACGCGCAGCCCTTCGGGATTCACTTCCCAGCCCATGGCCGTGCGCGGCAGGTCGCGTGCCGGGAAGGTCACATACTCGCTGCCGACAAAAGGCGAAGACTTCGGCGAATCGGTAGGCACCACGGGCTGCGGCTGGCCGGCGGGCAGCGGATGGCCTGAAACGTTGTCATCGTGGTAGTGGTTCACGCCCAAGAAGTCGATTGGCTGCGAGATGATCTCCAGGTCCCCTGCTTCAATGACTTCAGCCAGCCCCAAACCCCGGACGTCTTCAAGCAGGTCTTCGGGGTAGGAACCGCGCAGGACAGGGTCCAGGTACATGCGGTTCCACAATGCGTCGACGCGGCGCGCTGCTTCCAGATCCACCGGATCGCCGGGATTATTCGGAACCGCATTGGTCAGGTTCAGCGTGATGCCGATATGCTCCGCGCCCAGTTCGCGCAGCCGGGCGGTGGCCAACCCGTGGGCCAGATGCTGGTGGTGCACCGCTGCCAGCGCCGCTTCCGGTTCCTGGCGTCCCGGGGCATGCTCGCCGGCGGCGTAGCCAATCAGCGAAGAGCACAGCGGTTCGTTGAATGTCGTCCAGTGCTTCACGCGGTCACCGAGCTTTTCATGCACAGCCTCCGCGTATTCGAGGAATTTGTAGGAGGTCTCGCGGTTGGTCCAGCCACCGCGCTCTTCCAATCCCTGCGGCAGATCCCAGTGGTAGAGCGTCAGCCACGGCAGGATGCCATTCTCCAGCAGCTCGTCGACCAGCCGGGAGTAGAAATCCAGGCCTTCGGGGTTCACGCTGCGGCCCCCGGGGACCACGCGAGCCCAGCTGGTGGAGAACCGGTAGGAGTCCAGGCCCAGTTCGCGCATGAGCTGCACGTCTTCGCGGTAGCGGTGGTAGTGGTCCACTGCGACTTCGAGGTTCTCACCTCCTGCGATGGCCCCTTGCTTGCGGGCGAAGGCGTCCCAGACCGAATCTTCCTTGCCGTAGGAATGGCCAGCGCCTTCGATCTGGGCTGCTGCCGTAGCCGAGCCCCACAGGAATTCCTTAGGCCACGCGAATTTTTGGGATAGGTGGTTCATCATTAGCCCTTTACAGCTCCTGCCATAATTCCGGATACAAGTTGTTTGCCTGCAAGTATGAAGAGCACCAGCAGCGGGATCGTGGCCAGCAGGGCCCCGGTCATCACGATGGTGTAGTCAACGTATCGGGCAGACTGCAGTTGGCTCAACGCCACCTGCAAGGTTGGGTTCTGCGGTGCCACCAGCATGGGCCACAGGTAGTCGGTCCAGGCGGTCATGAAAGTGAACAGCGACAGGATCGCCATCGCCGGGCGAGCCGCTGGAACCCCGACATGCCAGAAGGTGCCGATCATGGAGGCGCCATCCACGCGGGCGGCCTCAATCAGTTCATCGGGGATGTTCTCCACCAGGTACTGGCGCATGAAGAATACGCCGAAGGCAGTGACCAGGGTCGGGATGATGATGGCTCCCAGCGAGCCGGTCCAGCCGAATTGCTTCATCATCATGAACATCGGGATGATGCCCAGCTGGGTGGGCACGGCCAAGGTCGCGATCACGAAGACCAGCAGCCCCTGGCGCCCGCGGAAGCGCAATTTGGCGAACGCGTAGCCTGCCAGGGTGGAGAAGGAAACCACCGAGAAGGTGATCACCGAGGAGACGATGATGCTGTTGCCCAGGGCCGCCCAGAAATCGACGGAGTCCAGGACCTCGGCGACATTGGTCCAGAACTGGCCGCCTGGCAGCAGCGGCGGGTACGCCGAGGCGAACACCGCACCGGTGGAGGAACCGATGACGAACGAGTACCACAGCGGGTAGGTGCTGCCGATGAGGAAGGCCAGCAGGATTCCGTAGGTGAGGAAGCCAGGACGGCGGTCCATGGAGAAGTTCTTGCCGCGGCGCTGGGGCGCACGGACCTGGCGCGCTGGGCGTTCCACTGTTGCATTACTCATTTGCTGCACTTCCGCTCTGCGTTCCGTTGGCCGGCTTTGCTGCTTTGGCTTGGGCTCGGGCAGCTGCCCGACGTGCCGCTCGGGTTCTGCCAGTGTTGCCGGCGCCCTTCTTGTCGGCCGAGGAAGCGATGGATCCGGAGATCAGGAAATTGATCACGCCGATCACGATGATGATCAGGAAGAGGATCCAGGCCACGGCCGAAGCGCGTCCGAAGTCCCCGCGATTGAATGCCAGGTCCCAGAGGTAGAGCACCGTGGTCTGGTACTGGCGGTCCGGGCCGCCTGGAACCGAGCTGCTGGGGTTGAACAGCTTGGGTTCGGTGAAGATCTGCAGGCCGCCGATGGTGGCAGTGATGATCACGAAGATCATCGTGGGGCGGATGCTGGGCAAGGTAATCGAGAAGAAGCGGCGGATCACGCCGGCGCCGTCGATGGCCGCCGACTCATGCAGTTCGCGTGGCACCGCCTGCATGGCTGCCAGCAGGATCAGCGCGTTGTAGCCGGTCCAGCGCCAGTTCACCATGGTCGCAATAGCCATATGCGACGGGAAGACCTCGGTCTTCCACGCGATCGGGTCGATATTCACGGCGGCCAGCAGGTTGTTCAGCACGCCATACTGCTCGTCGAATGCCGAGGAGAAAATCAGTGTGACGGCCACCGGCGTGACCACGTAGGGAACCAGCACGCTCATGCGCCAGAAGGTCTTGGCGCGGATGTTCTGGTCCAGCATGGCCGCGATGAACGTCGCGATCACCAATTGCGGGATGGCCGAAAGCAGGAAGATGCTGAAGGTGTTGAACAGGGAATTCCAGAACAGCGGAGAGGTCAGTTCGGCTTTGTAGTTTTCCAGGCCGATCCAGGCTCCTGCTCCGCCGAGCAGATCCCAGTCATTGATCGAGACGACGAACGTGTAGATCAGGGGGAACAGGCCCACCAGGCCGAAGAGGATGAAGAAAGGCGAGATGTAGAGATATGGGGAGTACTTGAAATCCCACCGCCCGCGAACGTGCCGGCGGCGCGTCTTGCGCTCGTCCCTGGTCTCGGCCGTCTTACCCCCGGCCGGGGCATTGTTCCCCTTGTTCCAACGCTGGGGCTGCGGACTGGGCGCGCTGGCGTCCCGGTCTTGTTCCGGGGCATCGTGTGTTGTGGTGCTCATCAGTGGCATCTTTCCTGCTGCAGTAGCTGTCCAGGCATGGGCCGCAACCTCGTTGCGTGCCGCGGCCCCTGCCTGGATTCGAAGCGGGCTACGGGATTACTTGATTTCCAGTTCCTGCAGGGTGGAGAGGGCCTTGTTCCAGGCGGTCTCGCTGTCGCTGCCAGCATCGATCGCCTTGATAGCCGGGCCGAAGACCTGCTCCTGGATCACCGAATCCTGAGGGCCCTTGTACTGGGCCTGGACGCCGTTGGCGCGGTTGCCCAGGATTTCGCCCACCGGTGCGTTATTGAAGAATTCGCTCATCTCATTCGTGCCGGTCACTGCCTCGGACTTCTGCGCTTCCAGGTTCGAAGGGAACGTGCCGGCTTCCTCGAATGAGGTCGCCTGCGACGATGCGCTGGTCAGGTACTGGGCGAGCTTCGCAGCCTCGGCCGGGTGCTCGGAGGTGGTCGGCACGGTCAGGAACGAGCCGCCCCAGTTGGCCGCGCCGCCCGGGAAGACATCTGCGAAGTCCCAGCCTGCGCTGGAGTCTCCGCCGGCACCCTCAACCTGGCCCTTGACCGTGCCAAGCATCCAGCCCGGGCAAGGCATGACGGCGAAGGAACCGTCAACGAAGGCCTGGCCCTTGCCCCAGTCCCACTGGGTCTGGTTGGCCGACAGCCCCTTGGACGCAGCATCGGAGAGCAGGTCCCAGCGCTCGCGCAGTTCGGCGTTGCCCTCGATATTCAGTGATCCGTCAGCTTTGTAGTAGCCCTCGTCGAGCTGATTGACCATGGAATTCCAGACGAAACCGGACTGGTCGTAGAAGGCCTTGTCGGTCTTCTTCACATACTCGTTGCCTGCCTTGAAGAAGTCTTCCCAGGTTGCGTCGTCGCCACCAAGCAGCTCGGCAACTTCTTCGCGCTCGCTGGGCATGCCAGCATCCTTGAACAGCTTGGCATTGAAGCAGATGCCCATCGGCCCAATGTCCGTACCGTAGCCAATGACGCGGCCTTCTGGGTCGGTGGCCTGCTTGACCTTCCAGTCAACCCAATCCCCCGCTACCTCATTGGCACCGAACTCGCGCAGATCGGTGAAGGAATCTGCAACCGACATCACCTGGCCCAGCCAGCCTTCTTCCACTGCTTGGACATCTGGCAGGCCAGCACCCGCAGCCTGCTTGGTCTTCCAGTCGGTCAACGCGTTGCCACCGGTGTCGATGTTGGTGGCTTCGATGGTGATTCCAGGGTTTTCCTTCTGGTACTTCTCGTACAGCGGGTCCAGTCCCTGGGTGCCGAAGGTCGTCACGGTCAGCGTGACCGGGTTATCAGCCGAGGCCGGCTGGGCATCCTTGCTTGCGTCGGCTGCGCAGCCGGTTGCTACCAGGGCGATGCTTCCGGCAACGGCCGTGGCCAGTGCCAGTGGGGATTTGCGTGAGGGTTTCACGGTGACTCCATTTCGGATATGAATCGTGCGAGCGGGCGAGCGCCAACAAGTTTGAGAGCGCTCTCAAAATACGGCAAAAAAGAAAATTCCTGCGATTTCCTGGATGCCTGAAACGATGAAAGCGACTCTGCCAAACATTTTGTGAGCGCTCTCACAAATCTTCTCCAACAATTCTCCACGATGGAAGTTTTCTGTCAAGCCTTTTCCCCAAAGAATTCTCCGCCCCGCAGCCAGCACCCCTTTGGGTTCCCCAAAGCGGGTTAAAAGAAGGTGGCCAGGCGCTCTTCAGGGAAGAAGAGCGCCCGGCCACCGCGCAGGCGGGAAAAGTCAGTTTTTCTTATCCAGCTGCAGTCCGACGAGCACCGGGTCGTGATCCGAGGAACGGTACTGGTCAGCCGCGAACAGGTTAGTGATGTTGTTGTTGTAGCGGCTGTATTCGTAGCCCACGGATTCAAGGGCGTTGATGTTCCAGATGTCTTCTCCAGTCACCTTGCCCGCCAGCTTCTCCGAAGCGAAGATGTGGTCCAGCGAGCCCACCAAGCCGTCGTAGAGGTAGCTCTGGGAATCGGCTGCGGCGCCCAGGTCCACGTAACCGGCTTCAACCAGAACCTGCATCGGATCTTCAGCCGAATAGGAGTTGAAGTCCCCCGCCAGCAGCACCTGGTCGGTATTGCGCGATTTCTTCAGCTCGTCCGCGAAGCCAACCAGCGCTTCCGCTTGGCCGACACGGGCTTCGTTCCAAGCGCCCTGGCCATCGCCGCTGTCGGCATTGCCCGATCCATCAGCAGGATCCGAGCCCTTGGACTTGAAGTGGTTGGCAACGACCAGGAAGCGGGTGTTCTGGTTTCCGCCAACACGCTGGAAAGCCTGGGCCAATGGATCCCGGGCGTTCACGAATGCTGGATCGTCGAGGATGACCGACTCGTCGATGGGCTTCACTGACTTGTCGCGGTAGATGATCGCGGTGCGGATCATATCTTCGTCAGCGGGCACAACCGATGGGGTCGGGACATAGCTCCAAACCTTCTGGCCAGCTTCCTGGTTCAACTCGTTGACCAAGTGAGCCAGGGCGGCATCGCGGTTCTGTCCGAAGCGTGCCGAGTTCTCGATTTCTTCCAGGACCACCACGTCTGCGGTGAACTTGCCCAGTGCGGCAACGATCTTGGACTGCTGGCGCTCAAAGCTTTCAGCGGTCGCCGCGCCGCGCGCATCGCAACCACCGCGGACATTGATTGGATTGCCCTCGCGGTCGGTGTAGTACGAGCACCCATCGAGCATGTCGCCGGTAGTGGTGAAGTAGTTCAGCACGTTGAAGCTGCCAACGCTGACATTGCCGCCCACCTCTTGCGGAGCGTCGTTGTCGACCTGCTCGAAGTTCACGGCGATATCGGCATCATCGGCGCCGACCACCTGGCCCTGCGGCTGCAAACGCCACATATCGTAGCGGTAGTCCAAGATGACCGGTGCGATGAAGGATGCGTCAGCGCCTACGGTGACGCGCTGCTGCGCGTCGATGTACGGCAGGGCGATCTGCTTGTTCTTGCTGGTGGAGAAGTTCAGCGTAGCCCCGTCATCGACCACGATCGAGCGCTGCTCGTTTTCCGCCGCGAGAGCCTTGGCCTGGGCACCGCCCGGCTTGAAGACATCGGTTGGCTGGCGCAGCAGCCGTTCGCCGGGCAGGATCTCGCTGGTGCCCATGGCCAGGCTCAGCTCGCCGTACTGGTTCAGCGAGTAATTGTCCGAGACGGTGAACTCGCCCTGCGGCTCGATCAGCATGGATTCAAAGCGCTCGCGCTCGGCATCGCTGCTCGGCAGCGAAATCGCCAGCGGCTTGACGCCCTGTGCCGGTTCATCGAGCACCTCGACGCTGCCGGCCTTGAGCTGGGTCAAGCCATAGTATTCGGACACTTCGCCAGAAACCTGGACATGGTCGCCGACGCTCACCGAGGAAACCTCGTCCGGCGCGTACACGAAGATCGCCGAGCTCGCCTGGCCCGAGGCATCTACGCCGCTGCCAGCGCTCTGCAGATAGAAACCGCGGAATCCGCCGTCGGCGTAGGCTCCGGTGACAACACCGCGCACAGTTGCGTCCTGGCCAGCCATGGGTGAGCTGTCGCCGGTCCCCTGGATCTGTTCGATGGGGGTGATTTCGGCAGTATCGGCGTGCGCCGCCGAGAAGCTCGAAACCGCAAGCGCGGTTCCCAGCACCGCGGCAGCGATGCGAGTGGGACGTCTATTGATCATGTTTTTCCCTAGGTAGATATTCAAGCAGCGGCGGCCCTGCCGCGTGCATGGGCCTGGTTCCAAGGTAAGCAAAGCCCGATTAACTGCACCTGAACTCTGCCCCGCTTTTTCGTGACGTACCCAACAACCATCAAAGGTCATCAAACGCTTTACGTCCAGTAGTGATTAAAGGAACCTTTTCACTAATTGAACTGACTGGTCAGTTCAATTAGTCTTTAACTGTGCTTACCGCAGATTCCATTACCGTCAAGGGACGCCACGACCAGCTCGTGGGGCCCACCTCCGTGCAACTGCAAAGAGGTGAACTGCAGCTGCTGGTATCCGAGCCGCAGATTTCCCGGACCGCGCTGGCCCTTGTACTGAGCGGACGCATGGCACCCAGCTCCGGGACGGTGGTGTGGAATGCGGATCCGAAGCTGCGAACCCTGCGCAAGCACAGCGCTCTGGTCGATTCGCCGGGGATCAATGAACCCGAATCCCACTTGAAGGTTTGCGATCTTGTCGCAGAAGATCTGGGGCTGATCCCGGGGCCAAGCTGGCGCAAGCCCGGCGCCAGGAAGTGGATGGCGCAGCATGGATTCGACGATATCGCCAGCTGCTGGAGCGATGCCATCGATCCGGGCCGCCTCTTCGAGCTCCAGCTCCTGCTGGCTGCCGAGAATCCCCGTCTTGAATTGCTCATCGTCGATTCACCGGACCGGCACGATCTGGAAGACGAGCATTGGCTCGAGACCCTGGAGAACTTCGCTTCCTCGCATCGGGAATTCGCAGTCCTGGCTATCGTCAGCCGGCTGCCCCAGTGCTGGCAGCCGCAAACCGGGCAGGCCGCCGACCCGGAACCAGCAGTGCTCCCGCTGCCCGATCCATCCACCGGGTTCATCCAAGGCGAACTCGATCTGGGCCTGGATCACCTGGCCATGGCCGAGGGCATCGCGGACAACCACGATTTCTTCCTCCCAGCCGACGAACTTGCTGACGCTGTTCAGTGCGAAGCAAAGGAATAGCCCATGACAACTTTGCGACTTGCCCTCTCCGAGCTCAAGCGGATGAGCCGCGGCACCTTGCCCAAACTGGCGCTCATCGCGGTCACCTGCGTTCCGCTGCTCTATGGCGCGCTCTACCTCTACGCCAACTGGGACCCCCAGGGAAACCTCGACAAGGTCACGGCCGCCGTGGTCAATCTGGATGAAGGCGCTGAACAGGACGGCGAGAAAACCCGAGTCGGCGACGACGTCGTCGAGGAATTGGAAGACGACGGCACCTTCAGCTGGGCGCACGTGGATTCGAAGGCGGAAGCCGAGCAGGCCGTGGCCACCGGCCAGTACGCCTTTGCGCTGATCCTGCCCGAGGACTTTTCCTCGGCCCTGGTCTCGCCGGGCGATTTCGATGATGCCGAACAGGCCAATATCGAGCTGCTGACCAACGATGCCAATAACTTCATGGTTTCCAACTTCGCCAAAACGCTGGCTACCACGGTGCGCACCTCGGTCGCCCAGGAAGTGGGAACCGAAACGGCTTCGGCGATGATCGCCGGATTCGTGGACATCCACGATTCGATGGGCGAAGCCGCAGACGGCGCCGGGAAGCTCTACGATGGCACCCTGCGACTGGGCGATGGCGTGGTCACCTTGGCCGATGGCACCACCAAGCTCGTCGATGGCAGCACCGAGCTGAACTCGGGCACCAAGACCCTGAAGAATGGCACCGCCGACCTGTCGGGAGGGTTGGGCCAACTGGTCGACGGCCAAACCCGGCTGCGCGACGGCAGCGCCGAACTGGCCGACGGCACCGCGCAGCTGGCCGACGGCAGCAAAGAGCTGAGCGACGGTCTGCACACCTTGAAGACGCAGACCAAAGCGCTGCCCGGTTCCGTCTCGAAGCTGGATCAGGGCGCCGCCAGCGCGAAAGAAGCCGCCGACCAGCTTGCTGCCGGTTCACAGCAGGTCGCAGACGGCAACCAGCAGCTGGCCAGCACGGCAGATGACGCCATCGCGGTAATCGACCAGCTGCAGGCCAACACGAAAACGCAGCTGGATAGCGTCAAGGAAGATACGCAGCGGCGCCTGGACGAGTTGGTCAGCAGTGGCGTGCTCACCCAGGACCAGGCTGATTCCATCCAGAACACGGTCAGCCAAAGCGTGCAGAATTCTACGCTCGGCAATGCCTTGGATACCAAAGTGACCCAGGTCAATACCGAGTTATCTACCCTGCAAACGCAGCTGCACACCCTCGCCGACGGATCGGCGCAGGTAGCCGAAGGAAACCAGCAGCTGGCCACCGGCCTGGGCACCCTCGCGGATGGCACCAAGGCGTTGGATGACGCCATGCCTGCACTCGCGAAGGGCATCGGCTCGGCAGCCCAAGGCTCGGCGAAGCTCGCCTCCGGCGCCGCCGAAGCCCACACCGGGGCAAAGACCCTGGCCGAGGGCCAGCAGTCCGCATTGAATGGCGCCACCAACGCGGCTGACGGCGCAAGCCAACTGGATCAGGGTGCCGGCACGCTGCTCGCCGGCACCGGAGCCCTGCACAACGGACTGGTGCAGCTCTCCGATGGAGTCGGCGAGCTCTCGGACGGCACCGAAGAACTGCAAGACGGTTCAGATGAATTGGCCGCCGGCCTGGAGGACGGCACCGGGAAGGTGCCGAACCCCGATAAGTCCACCAGCGGGCAACTGGCCGAAGTCATGGGCAATCCGGTAGCTGTCTCCAATAGCAAGCAGGCCGAAGCGCAGGCTTATGGCGAAGGCCTTGCCCCCTTCTTCATGACCCTGGCGACCTTTATCGGCGTGCTGATCCTGACCCAGGTGATGCGCCCGATGACCAAGCGCGCGCTGGCTTCCAACGGCAGCAACTGGAAAATTTCCATCGGCGGCTGGTTGCCCTTCGCCGCCATCGCAGTGCTGCAAACCAGCCTGCTCTACGCGGTGGTGCGATTCGGGCTGGGACTGCATGCCGCCCACCCGTGGCTGATCTGGGCTTTGCTGGCCGGTTCTGCCTTATGCTTCAGTGCGCTGATCCAGGGGTGCTTCGCGCTGCTGGGCACCGCTGGAAAGTTCGTGGTGCTGGTACTGATGGTCCTGCAGCTGGTCACCTCAGGCGGCACCTTCCCCTGGGAGACCTTGCCTGATTCGCTGCACCTGCTGCACCGGATCCTGCCCATGAGCAATGTGGTGATCGGCATGCGCCACCTGATGTACGGCGCGGATCTGGGAGTGCTGCCATCGGTTACCGGTTCGTTGCTGCTCTACACCGCCATTGGACTAGTCTTGAGTATGCTTGCGGTACGCAAGAACAAGACCTGGAGCTTGAAAACACTGCAACCGGAGCTGAAAGAATGACAACGCCAACGGGCCAACGCCGCCGTGTGCGGGCCACGGATTCGAAGGAGAAGCTCTTCGAAGCGGCCATGCAGCTGCTCGGTTCGCGCTCCCCCGAGTCCGTCTCGGTGGACGAGATCGCGGCCGCGGCCGGCGTTTCCAAGGGCACGGTCTACTACAATTTCGGTTCCAAAGACGAGCTGGTCAGCCAGATCCTCAGCTACGGCGCGCACAAGCTCATGGGCGAACTGGCACGTGCGGCCTCCGGGGAAGACCCCTACCTTGCGCTGAGGCAGATGGTGGAATTCTCCATGGACTTCGTCGCCAGCTACCCCTCCTTTGCCCATCTGTGGATGCAGGAGCAGCTGAGCGCGGACACCGCCACTGCGTTCGCCAGCACCCCGCTGCACACGCAGGTGACCGGGCTGATCATCGAGGTGCTCGAACGCCTGGTCGTGCTCGAGCCCGACCAGAAGCTCTCGGTAGCCACCAGTATTTTCGGTGCCGCCTTGTTTACCGCCCGGATGCGCGCCTCGGGGCAGACCGGCCTGGATCGCGGGCAAACGGTGCGCGCCGTGCTGCTCACCGTGGATGGGCTTCGCGCTACCCGTCCGGCGGCCGGCTCCTAGGCCTGCGCGTCCCAGCTGGCGGTTTCCCTGATGCCAGGCAGTCCGGCGCTGAAGAGCAGCACCCCGGGATAGCCGTTGAGCAGTTCGGCCACGTCGCCGTAGGCTCCATCGGGCAAGCGGGTCAGCAGCGAATCGACCACCAGCAAGGGCGGTTCGCGCAACAGCGCCCGTGCCACCAGCAACGATGCTTGCTGCCCGGAACTAAGCGGTTCGCCGCCCCGGCGCAAGCGGGCTTCCGCTCCACCGGGCAAATCGGCCATCTTCAAACCGCAGGTTTCAGCCAGCGCCACGGCCTTGCGCAGCGAAGCGCCCGGATGGCGATACCGCAGCGCACGGGCGACGCTTCCGCGCTCGGGAACCATGGATTCCAACGCGGAGCCCACGAGCTTGCGGCGGCCGGCAGCAGGCAGATCCTCGCTGCGCCCCTCGGCGATCCACACCCCGGCCTGCGGGTCGGCGCCGTGCACCAGGGCGCCGGTAGCAATGGCCGAAAGCAGCGCCGCGCATTGGCCCTGGCTTCCACGCAGCGCAATTCGCTCCCCGGGCTGTGCCCGCAGGGTGGAAAACTGGTCGGCCATCCCTGCGGGCACCTGGATGCGCACCGAGGAAGGCTGGAGCATCAGCTCCTTGGCATCGCGGGTGCTTGCCGAAGATTCTTCGCGGGCCCGCCAGCGTTCCTGCTCGGCCAGCAGCGGCGCGATGATTCGCCGGCCCGCCTTGTAATTCTGCCGGTACTCCACCACGCGGCCCCACTCGCCCAGGGTTCCTGCGCAAATTCCCATCAGCGTCAGGGCGGTCGCCACGGCGGCTGGCGGAAGCTGCGCCATCGAGGCCGCCGCCACAACCAGCGCGGTACCCAGCAGCGGAATGGCCAGCGCCCCGCCACGCAGGGCGGCGGCGAACCGGGCGCGATGCACCGAAGCATCGATCACCTTCTGCGAGGAGTCCTGCACCCTTTGCACTTCACGTTCCACGCCGCCGCCGGCCGCAATAGCTGTCCGCGCCGCGACGGTATCGGCAATGCGCGAGGCCAGGCTCCCACGGTGCCGGCGCAAGGTCCTGGCGCTCAGGAAAGTACCCCCGGCCAAGGCCGCCAGCAGGACGCCCTCGAGCACCAGGGTCGCGGCCAAGCTCAGGGCCAGGAGCGGATGCAGGAACCACAGGCCCGCACCGCTGACAATCAGCAATGGCAAGCCGGCGACCAGCGGGACCATGCCCTGCACAATCCAGTTGCGGATCGAGGACAGGTCGTTGGTGGAACGGGCGATGGTGATGCCCATGGACGGACCGCGTGCACTGCGCAAAGCGTGCGTGACCAGCCCGCGGCGCAGCTGGGCCACATAATGCTGGCCGAGCTTCTCGGCCAGCACCCGTTCAGCGTACTTGGCCAGGAAGAAGCATCCCACCAAGCCCCGGACCGCGCCAAGAGCTGCCCAGCTGATGCGGGCCGAGAGCTGTCCGATCAGCCAGCCGATGGCAATCGAGAGCAAGCCGGCGAGAATGCCCAGGCTGAGCAATCCGGCCAGCAGCATCCGCCGCCCGGGCGCTACCAGGGCCGGCAGGCGCCCAGGCTGCGCCGGCTGCTCAACGGCGATCTTCTGGTCCAGCATCTTGGCTCCTAGCGGGTTGGCAGCAGGGCGGCGGCAACCTCTGCCTGGCACAGGTCGAAGGTCCCGATGACCGGGGTGGACAGCTGCGCCTGGGCTTCCATCGCGGCCAGCGGGGAGGCCGTGAGCACCCCGGAAACCGCGGCAACATCCAGGCCTGCTTCGCGCAGGATTCGCTCTCCGGCCTGGGCACCCAAAGCGTCCTGGGCGCTGAACAGCACGCGGTCTACATGCTCGGCGAAAATCGGGTCGCGCAGCAAGCGGGAAGTTTCGCCCTGGAACAGCCCGTCGGCGATCTCGATGACCACTGCGTCTGCGCCGGTGGCGCTTTGCTCGCGGATCATCGCCACCAGCAGGTCGCGCACGGTTTCGTAGTCCAAGCGGTAGGTGGTTGGGAAGCCGAAGTCGGTGAAGTCGCAGACGCTGAAGGCGCCGGCATCGGTGAACAGGTTCGGATCATTGCCGGCACCCGTGCCGGTGGCCTTGCCTGCGGCAACTTCCATGCCGGAGTTGACCAGTCCGTTGACCAGGCATCCCAGGGTGGTGGACTTGCCGGAGTTCATCGAGGTGCCCAGCACTGCGATCATCGGCGGGCGCGGCGCGGCAACCTGCGCTGCGCGCGGCGATGCGTTCTCGATGCCCAGTGGAGCGAAGTCCACCAGGTTCACGACCTTGCCGTGGCGCATCAGCAGGCCTGCGGGCTGCAGCTGTGTCGCCATATCGATCGAGGCGTGCTGTTCGATGACTTCGCTGGCGACACCGCCGCCTGCAACCAGCTGGCATGGACCCAGGTTATCCGGCACATGGGCCAGGAACTGGTCTGGTGCGTAGCGGTGGCCGTAGGCGACCATGATTTCCTGTCCGACGAACATCAGCTGGCGTCGGGAAACCGGGGACTGCAGGCGCGTGTGCTTGCCTAGCTCGGTCACAGCCGCGATGACGACGTCACCGGCACGCGGCACCATGTTTGCGCGGCGCACGATCTCGAAATCCTGCGGATTGCGCTGCAGCTCGGCTGCAACGAAGCGGGTGGTGTAGGCAGCGCGGATGGTGCGGGCGCGCTGTGCATCGATCTGCTGCTGCACTTCATTGCGCGCTGCGGGGGTCTGCGTTGGAAGTGATTCTGCGATGATGGCCATCTGCCTATTCCTCTTTCAGTGTTTCCGGCCCGCCGTTGCGGTTTGCCGGTGCTGGCCGTGCTGCCAACGATTCCCAGTGAAACGAGCAATGGTTAACTGAAAGTGAACGGTTCATGAGGCGGCGAGGTGTATTCGATGAGAGGCCTATCATCTGCTTCTCATAAAGGCAGATCACCGCTTATTTACAGGCTGACTAGTGCATTAGAAAAAACTTGATGAGACTTCTCTCATGCGGGCCGCGGTGCGGTGAAATGCGTGACGCGCGCATCACGGGCATCCAGGTGCGAGTACGGATGCTTGGTTTCCAACACCGTGGTTCCCAGGGTCGGATAGTTCATCGCCAGCTCGTAAACGGCTTCTTCATCCGAGTCCATTGCCGCCAAGCGCAGCGCCAATTCCTGGAGCACCGGCTGGTGCCCGATCACCAGCAGGTTGCTGACCGTATCGGGAACTTCATTGATGATGGAGCACAGCTGCGAGACTCCTGCGGTGAGAATGCGCGAATCGACATAGGGGGTCGGGCCCTTCTCGCCGATTTCGGAAAGCACCCAGGCGCAGGTGGAGCGCGCACGCAGCGCGTCGGAGCAGATGATGTAGTCCGGTATTAGGCCATTCTCCACAAGCCAGGCTCCGGCGGCCGGGGCTTCGCGGTGCCCGCGGGCCGCCAGCGGCCGGTCGTGATCCGCGACGCCCAGCGGGTAGTCGGCTTTGGCGTGGCGCATCAGCATGAGCTTGCGGGAATGCATGGTGTTCATTGTTCCAGCTTAAGACAGCAGTGGCGGGCAAACCGAACCCGGTTTGCCCGCCACTGCTGCCAGCTGATGCTAGATGGAGTATTCCGGAGCTGCCCAGACAACAACTTCTGGGTGCTCGTAGAAGCGGTAGCCCTGGCCACGTACGGTGCGCACGGTATTGGCCAGGCGTCCCAGCTTGGAACGCAGACGACGGATATGCACGTCGATGGTGCGTTCGTTAGGGACTTCTTCGGCATTGCGCCACAGGTTTTCCAGCAGCTCTTCGCGGCCTACGGTGCGGGTGCCGTTTTCCACGAGGAAGTTCAGCAGCTCGAATTCCTTGAAGGTCAGGTTCAGGGTTTCGCCATCCAGGTAGACTTCGCGGCGCGAGAGGTCGATCAGCACGCCAGATGGGCGCGGGGTGGATGGACGGGCTTCAGCGCGTGGCCGGCGGGAAATCGTCGGATCGCCCAAAGCCTGGCGAACTACATCGATGGGCTCACCCTGGGCGCTAGTTGGAGCCAGTGCCACGGCGGCATGGGTCTGCGCTTGCGGCGACAAGGTGGCCAGGAAGGCGCGGACCTGGGTGGCCAGCTTGCCCAGCGAGGTGCCCTGCGCCTGGGCGGCAGTTTCATCCAGGCCCACGTAGAGCACGAAGCCGCGTGCGGAGGTGTCGGCGCTTGGCTGGCCTGTTGACTGCACTGGAGTGCTAGCCGGCTGATGCGATGCATCACGTGTTTCATGAACATTGGAAACCGCGCGCAGCGGACGGTAACCCGCTGGTGCATAGCTGCCAGAAGCTGAACGCTGCGCAGCTGCTGCGCGGTTCTGCGCATTGCGAATTGAAACGTGGACGTATCCGGAACCAGCCGACATAATCTTTTCCTCTTTTAGTGCGAAGGCCAAGTGGTTTGGCGCTCATGCTTCGGGTTTTGCTTGCGCTGTTCGCGGCCTTCGTCCACGTTCAGCAGTTGGGTTTCCCGTCAATAACTCCCAAAATCGGATTACAAATCACTCATAATTCGACTTGGAGGCCATGGACGCCGAGCATTCGTTGAGGACGATCTTGGGCAACTCGATGTTGGAATCCGAGGTGCTTTTACCGTCCTGCGCCGTACTCACACCTCTAGTTTCCTCGTAACATTGGCAACTTGCAAGTAACAATGAACACCTGCGTCCACATAGTGAGACGAATGTTTCCAAACGTGACGCACAACACTTTAGACAATTCTAGGCTACCTAAGCGCTTAACTAAACAATATGGTCAACATATCAATAGAACTTCGTCATTATGTCCGGTCCATTCATAGGCCTGAATATTCATTCATCACTATGGTCCGTCCACGCTTCAATCATTCGTCGTTCTTGGGGGTTGACCAAATTAACCACTATCGGTTCGGGTTTTCCCCGCATAAAATCGACTTATAGTCATAGCTGGCACACAGCAAAAACATATTCTCGGCCCATGGCAATAGGACAAGCTGATTAACATGAATGAATCACGATTCTCCCCTTCGCAATTGCCCCGGCTGACTCACCCTGATGGCACGGCAATCAAAGTTCTCGTGGTCGATGATGAACCTTCATTGGCGGAATTGGTCGCCATGGGAACCCGCATGCTCGGCTGGGAAGCCACGATGGCCCACGATGGGCCCGAAGCAGTAGCCACCGCTCGCTCCCTAGCGCCGGACGTACTGGTTCTCGACTGGATGCTGCCTGGGTTCGACGGCCCCGAGGTGTTGCGCAAGGTGCGCACCCACTTCCCTGAAATCCCCGTACTTTTCCTCACTGCCAAGGACGCGGTTGAAGACCGTATCGAGGGCCTGGGGGCCGGTGCAGACGACTACGTCGCCAAGCCCTTCAGCCTCGAAGAGGTCCTGATCCGATTGCACCGACTCGTGGAACGTTCCGGTGCGGCCACTGCGGATTCCGCTGAATTGGTCGTCGGCGATCTGGTGCTGAACATGGACTCGCACGACGTATCCCGCGCAGGCCGCGAAATTTCGCTGACCGCCACCGAATTCGACCTGCTCAGCTACCTGATGAACAACGCCCGCCGCGTGGTATCCAAGTCGCAGATCCTGGACAACGTCTGGCACTACGATTTCGACGGCCAGGCGAACATCGTCGAACTGTACATCTCGTACCTGCGCAAGAAGATTGACGTTGACGCGGAGCCGATGATCCACACCGTGCGTGGCGTTGGCTACGTGCTGAAGCCGGCTGCATGAGTTTCTTTTCCCCGAACACCAGGGTGAGCTCGCCGCACGCGCTGCAGCGCAAACTGCTGCTCATCCTGCTGACCTCGGTCACCGCCGTATCTGTCTTGCTCGGCCTGCTCTATAACGCGGGCATGCGCCAGACCTTGATGGACCAGCTCAACAGCCAGCTGCGGCTCACCACCGAACGCGCGCTGAATTATTCGCAGGGTGCACCAGCGGTGAACTCCCGGCTTGATGCCCCCGGCCAGTCCGCCGGCACGCTGACCGCGCGGTTCGTCGACAAATACGTCTTCAACGGCGGTGTGCTGGACGAACGCACCGGCGTGCTGAAGCAGCTGAGCCAGGAAGATGCCATCCCGATGGTGGATCTGGAGCTGAGCACGTTGCGTGCCGGCGGGCAGTTCAAGCCGGTACGTGCCCACCTGACTGTGGGCGACTATTACCTCGTCGCAGTCAAGGACTCTGGATCCAACGGCATCCTGATTGTCGGTTTGCCCCTGCACAGCACCGATCTGGCGTTGCGCGGCATGGCCTGGCTGACGCTGTTCATCGCCTTGATCCTGATCGCCGGTGCGGGCCTGGCCGGTTCGTGGCTGATCTCCCGCTCGCTTGCCTCGCTGAAGCGCGTGGCCACCGTGGCTGCTTCGGTTGCCGCCGAAGAGCTTGATTCAGGAAAGGTGGACCTGACCCAGCGCGTCCCGGCGCAAGATGCAGTCCCCGGTACCGAGGTGGGCAATGTCGGCAATGCGCTGAACGCGATGATCAGCAACGTCGCCACCGCACTGACCGCCCGCGAGAAGTCCCAGGCCCAGATGCGCCAATTTGTCGCCGATGCCTCGCACGAACTGCGCACTCCGCTCTCGGCGATCCGCGGCTACACCGAGCTGCTCTCGGCCACCGAGCATTTCTCCCCGGACGGGCAGCGCTCGGTGGACCGCGTTCTGCAGCAAAGCAGCCGAATGAGCTCACTGGTTGAGAATCTGCTGCTCCTGGCTCGGCTGGATGAGGAGAATGCGTTCAAGCGCAGCGAAATTGACCTGTGCTCGCTGACATCGGATATCACCGAGGACTTCAAGCTCACCGCGAGCGACCACCATTGGGAGTTCGACTGCCAGGCGCCGCAGACCATTGTCAATGGCGACTCGGCCTCGCTTCGCCGGGTGATCACCAACCTCTTGGCCAACGCCCGCAAGCACACGACGGCCGGAAACACCGTCACCGTTTCGGTGGACCAAGACGAAGACACCGATGAAGCCATCATCCGGGTTCACGACACCGGTGAGGGCATTGCCCCGGAATTCCTGCCTCGGGTCTTCGAACGTTTCACCCGCGCCGACAAGGCGCGTTCTGGCTCCGATGGCACGACCGGGCTGGGCCTGCCGATCGCCAAGAGCATCGTCGAAGCCCACGGGGGCACCGTCACGGTCACCTCCCAGCCAGGAGATACCGTCTTCGAGGTCCGGCTTCCGTTGGACACGCCCGAAACCGATGAAGAAACGCCGAAGGCTGCGGTGTAGTCACCGCAGCCTTCGGGCACATCGCTTAGCTGGAACTAGGCAATGGGCGGGGTCACGCCATACAGGCGGTCGCCGGCATCGCCCAGGCCTGGGATGATGTAGGACTTCTCGTCCAGCTTTTCGTCCATCGCTGCCAGCACGATGTGCACGCGATGATCGCCACCGTGGATTTCCTTCAGACGCTCGATGCCCTCAGGGGCAGCGATCAGGCAAATGCAGGTAACGGATTCTGCGCCGCGTTCGAAGATGAACTTGATGGCCTCGGCCAGGGTGCCGCCGGTGGCCAGCATCGGATCCAGCACGAACACTTGGCGGCCGGCCAAGTCATTTGGCACGCGGTCAGCGTAGGTGATGATGTCCAGGGTTGCCTCGTTGCGGGCCATGCCCAGGAAGCCGACCTCAGCGGTCGGAACCAGGCGGGTCATGCCTTCGAGCATGCCCAGGCCGGCGCGCAGGATGGGGACAACCAGCGGGGTCGGCTTGGCAATGGAGGTACCGGTGGTGGTGGCGACCGGGGTCTGCACCTCAACGTTTTCGGTTTTCACCTCGCGGGTTGCCTCATAAGCCAGCAGGGTGACCAGTTCGTCGGTCAGCTGGCGGAAAATCGAGGATGGGGTGTTCTTATCACGAAGAACCGAAACCTTGTGTGCCACCAGTGGGTGGTCGACTACCTGTACGCGCATAAGTAGAAATCTATCAGCACCGACTCAGGCAAATCGAGAGATATCCCCGATTTCCCGCCGTTAAAGCACTTTGGTGTGCCCAAGGAAACAGCAAACTTCAGTGCAGTGCGCAGTGCACCACACTCCGAGCGCCCGGCTACCGTCCCAAAACACGTAAAGTGAAAGCACTATGGTGCACGAATTTGATGCTTGGATGGACCTCGCCTTGGCTGAAGCGCGCGAAGCGCTGGCCACTGATGACGTACCCATCGGCGCCGTCATCCTCTCCCCCGAAGGCGAAGTCCTGGCCACCGGACGCAACGAGCGCGAGGCCATCAAGGACCCCACGGCGCATGCCGAGGTGGTCGCCATTCGCAATGCGGTCAAGGCCTTGGAAGCCAAGGGACAAGATGATGGCTGGCGCTTATCCGACTGCACCCTGGTGGTGACCCTTGAGCCCTGCGCCATGTGCGCCGGGGCAATAGTCCTTTCGCGCATTCCCAAATTGGTCTTCGGGGCCTGGGACGAGAAGGCCGGCGCGTGCGGCTCGATCTTCGATATCGTCCGTGAACCGCGATTGAACCATTGGGTCGAGGTGTACTCGCGGGTCAAGGAAGAAGAATGCGGTGACCTGTTGCGTGAATTCTTCCGGAGCAAGCGCGGCTAGAAACCGACGTTGATGTGTTTCGGAACACTTCAGGCCAAAAACAGCGCTCTCGTTTTTGTTTTCGCCTGATGTTCGTTATAGAGTTATCAGGTCTGGTGACGTGTCCGAGCGGCCGAAGGTGCAACACTCGAAATGTTGTGTACGGTAACCCCGTACCGTGGGTTCAAATCCCACCGTCACCGCCAATGAAAACCCCTGGTCAGCCAGGGGTTTTCTTCCTTTAAAGAACTGGCGTGGTGCACATGTGGTGCATATTTCAGCGGAGGGACGTCGCAACATGGTCGTCATGCGTTGCGAACACGGCTTCCACCACCATGCCGGCCCGCACGCCTGCGACCGGGGCAACCACGGTGAAGAGTGCCCCTACTGGGCATCGCGCAAGCAGGACGCTGCGAACCAATAGCCTCCCGGCGGGCTGCCGCACGCGCTACGCGCGCTTGCCCTCAGGAAGCCGGGCACAGAGAAAGATCCCCCTGCTGCTGGATGCAGCAAGGGGATCTCTTCGGGTTAGGCTCAGCGGATCTGGACGTGCTCGTCTCGGCTCATTCGACGAACGAGCCGGCGTTACCTACTATCGTGAAGTGCTGGTCTTCGAGTGGTGGCGGTAGTTGGTGAATGCCAGGATCAGTGCTGCGAGCAGCAGCACTCCGCCGACAGCCCATCCAACCACGGCGTAGTCAGTAAGCTGAGGGACGCGAGGCAGATTGATCGCGGCTACCGCAAGGAACAGAAGCACCACCACGGTACTCTTCCTGGCGGCAGACGAATTGCTAGGTTGCTTTGTCATTTGCCGTTTCCTTTCTCGTGCCTAGCTGGCACCGCTCAGGCACTGTCCTACGGATGCGCCAGCGACAGCGGTGAACCCAGCCACGCAGATGATGCAGCCTGTTCCAACGGTAACAGCACAGAATGCCGCACAGGTGGAGATGATCACGAGCGCCGCCATGGTGGAGATGCCCAGCGCGTTGAGGCACTTGATCACACCCTCGTTACCAGCGGCCGCAACGCCCACCGACGAGTCTGCAGGAGACATGGCGCTCAAAGCCTTCGCAGCCTGAGCTTCAGCTTCGGGAGTGGCTTCAACAGTCCACTGCTTAAGGAGACTCCCATCGACCCACTGCTTCACATCGGCAGTGCTGTCGCTGGTGTACGTAGCTTGAACCTGCGCAAAGCTCTGGACAACGTCTCCCGCGGCGTCGACGACGGCAACGGCGAACGAACCCTCGTTGTGGCCGTCGCCAGACGTAGCCACTGCCACCATCAACGAACTGGAGCCATTGATCCGGGCGACGTTTGCCTGCTTGATATCGACTTCTGCGCCGTTTCGCAGCTGAGCGTCGAAACTCGGCTCAGCTATTGCGATCGCTCGCTCAACAGTTGAATCCGAAAGCGGCCGGTTGGTTGAGAACGAGCTTTCGGAAGCGTTGACCGGACTAGCAACCGCGAAGAGCATCGCCCAGCCTGCAACCATCGCGATGATTGCTTTCGAAATCTTTTTCATGTTGACCACTTCCTATTTCTGGGCCTGGTCGATGCAATAGCCGACCTGGCCGCCCCAGACGCCCGCAGCTGCCGCGATGCAGCCCACGCAGCCGAGCCCAACGGTTCCTACGCAGACCGCCGCGCAGGCGATAGTGATGGCGGTAATAACCCAGCCAGGGATGCCCGCGTTGGCAAGGCAGTTGTTGAGCTTGTCCCAGAAACCGGCATATGTGGTGACGTTGTTTGCCGCGTCAGCAGTGGTCAATTGCTTGTCCATGGTCAGATTTCCGTCAACCCACATGCGGGCATGACCAGATGCATCGTCGCCAACGAAAGCCATCTCTGTGCGCTGCGCAACGTTGCCTGAGTTGTCCAGGAGTGCACCGACTGTGGCGAGCTGGACGCCGTCGCCGACGAGCGGGTAGCTCACATACGATGTCCCGTCTGACATCGACCATGCTTGGACGCCGGAACGGTCAACTTTCAGACCTGAGAGCGACTCTGTTGGAAGATCGGCATTCTTGGCCAACTGGAGGGCCTCCGACTTCGACAGAATCTCTGCGTTCTCGCCGAAGCTGGCGATGCTGGTCACAGCCGGAGACGAAGCGGCCGCCGCTGGCTTAGTCAAAGCCGTACTCAGGCTCAGGACCAGGGAAGCGATTGCCACGAACGCGATCGCGAGGTACGTGACCCCGGAGCTGGATTGTTGTCTTGATGTTGGGATTGGAATACAGTGGTCTTCATTTGACCTGTCCGCAATCGAGTGAAGTTTGAGCTTCACGACTATCACCTTTTGAATGAATCGAAATCTACATCTTCGTAAAGATCGGCGCATCATCTGCCGTGCCAAGCGGGGGTCGACCGAAATCGAGCCTCCGCAACAAAAGTCCTCGGTCTGGATCGAATTGCCTCAGATACGAGCACGTTTAATAATCACCATTAAATAAGAACGGCGTAAATACTACTTAAGTAGGAGGGGCGAACCCGGGCAACGCCAAGACCGGATGGTTCACCGGAGCCGTGAAGCGAGCCCAGGCGTCCGACAAGTCGTTCCGCAGGGTCACGCCCCACGACCTGCGGCACACGGCGGCATCGCTGGCAATCAGCGCCGGGGCCAACGTCAAGGTGGTACAGCGCATGCTCGGCCACAAGTCGGCCAAGGTCACGTTGGACACCTACGCGGCACTGCTCCCCGACGACCTCGACAACGTGGTCGAAGCCCTCAGCAAGCAGCGCGCCGAACAGCTCTAACGGTGGTGCACTGTGGTGCATTTTGGTGCAGGAATACCTGTGGGACGTGGTGCGCACCTGTGAGCCAATGAGCCCAGATGCCAGTAAACACAAGGGATATTCGGGAGCTAGCAGTAATGGCGCGGATAGGATAATGGGTTCAAATCCCACCGTCACCGCGTTGAATAGCCCCGGAATCCTTGTGATTCCGGGGTTTTTCTTATCTCAAATCGGCTTGTTGCCTTAGACTCCGGATCTGTTGCATTAAAGATAGAACAACCGGGTTAAAGGTAGAAGTGGCGACGGTACAACGACGAGAGCTAAAGCACGGTTACAGTTATCGAGTCGTTTGGCGGGAACCGGATGGAACTCTCCAACAACGTACATACAACAATGACGAAGACAAGGCGAAAGATCGCAGTCGCAGTTTCGCTTGCACTTACGGATCACCAAACTGACGGCATCCATGACCGTCGTTCTCATACTAGCTGAATCCAAACAGCTAGTGTCCGCGTTCCAAGCTGGCGGTGGTCCCGGAGCCTACTACAACACCGGAACCACCGATAGGGGTTCCCAGCTACAGTTGCTGCCAACAAACGGTAAGCAAGAAGGCAAACAAACGGTGCAACCGATCACAGCGGACCCTTCCCGGTGCATTGGGTCAGGCCGCCTATCAATCACCCTAGCGTCGAGCGAGGTGTAGGCAAAGAGGCTGGTCTGATTCATTGGGAATCCACAACAGATTCAAATCCCGACCCGTACTGGGGAGTGCGGCCTTGTTGCTCGTGAGAATCCACCCGCGTGTTGTCACTTAAACTAATCCAGCCCTCGCTGATTCGATCATCAACGAGGGCTGGTTGCGAGTTTTGCGCTGGGCGATGGATCCCCATCCATCTCCCCAAAGACTTCCGATTCCCCAAAAAACGTCAGTCCGGCGTGAAACCTATGCACAGAATACTTCGTCAAGCCCATAACGCCTAGAGAATTTTTGGAATTGGGAAAAGTTTTTATTTTATCCCCGCCCACTTCACCTTTCACTCTCCTGCAACTACAGTAGCTATTGGCCTAGGCCAATTACGAAAAGTCACCAGTCAGGCATTGAGTTCGTTTCCCCAAGAGCGGCCTCACGCTGGTGAAACCCGTCAGCGTCCCCCAAGTGCTGGCGGGTTGCCTGCCTTAATACGGAAAACCGCCCCATTTTTGTAGACTGCTCCCCGGAAGTAGTACTGGTTTCCCTATCCAAATTCTGGGGAGCAGTCCACAATGGTTCCCGGGGGTTCGCTCTACCTAGAGCTAGTTCGCGAAGGTATCGGTGAGCTTGCCCTTGGCATCCCACAGCGCCAGCGAGTCGCCACCGTTGTTCAGGATTCCCGGTCCGTCCACGTAGTAGGCTTCTTCGCTGTTGGTACCCGGACCCGAGTACACGCGCAGCTGATCTCCTGTCTCCAGCTCGTATCCTTCTCCAATTTCCAGGATGTTGTTAGCGGCATCGCGAATGATGTAGCCGCTGACATCGATGGTGCGCTTTCCGGTGTTCTCCAGGATAACGTGCTCGCCATTTTCCGGGGCGATGTCATCTCCCGGCACGTCATTGATCGCGTTGGCAATCACCACGCCATTGTTGGCAGGGAAATCTTTCTGGCCAGCGATGTGGCGGTTCACCTGTGCTGGGAAGTCGCCGGTGATTCGCTCAACACCCAGGGCCAGTGCAGCATCGGCTGCTTCGACGGCGTTGACGGTGTAGACGCCCAGGCCCAAGCCTGCGTCCTTCACGCGCTGCGCACCGGCGGCGTCAAGGGTGCGGTAGCTAGTGCCGAAAGAATCCGCGTAGGTCGCGTAGGTTGCCAGTTCCGCGGCAGAAGGCACGGTTCCGGTCAGCTGCTGCAGTGGTACTTCAGGTGCCAGTTGGGCAAAGATCTGGTTGGATGCTGCGTCGAAGCTAAGGACCTCGATCTTGTTGGCCTCTGCCAGTGCCTTCCATTCAGGATCCTCAGCCAGCGCGTCGGCTACCAGCTTCTCCACGCCAGGGGACTTGGCTGGATCCTTGATTTCGATGAATACTCCCGTGCCACCGGTCAGTGCACCTGGAACCTCATCGAAATGGGGAATTTTCGTTCCCTCGAACTCGTCTGAGAAGTAGGAACCGGCATCGAGCTGCTGCAGTTCTTCCCAGGTAAATGACGTGATGGGGTCATTGACGCGGTCAGGGAAGACCTCTGCCACGTTCGTGGTGCGGGAGGGCGTACCGTCGTGGAAGATGAACGGTACTCCGTCCTTGGACAGCTGCACATCAATTTCGATGAATTCGGCGCCGGACTGGCTGCCTGCCTTGATGGCAGCCAAGGTGTTCTCCGGTGCCACGCCTGCTGCTCCGCGGTGGCCGATGATCAGTGGATCAGATCCAGTCGGTTCGATCTGAGCAGCCACGGCGGGAGCTGCCAGGGTGACGGCCAAAGCCAGAGTTGCCGTGCCAAGGGTGATATTGCGCAGTTTCATGGAGCACTTCCGTCGGTGTCATTGGTGTACACCGGCCATGTTTCAGCGCGCTGATGACTGCGACCCCACACTGAGCTGAAACAGAGATTAAGCTTTTCTACTCAATCTCATGCGTGCTGAACTGGGTTTCCAGATTCGTCCCGTTCAATTCAAGGTAGATTTGCCCCTCGGTCACCGAGACGGACATGGTGTTGCGGCGGGTCAATGCTTGGGCCGCTGCATCAATGAATTTGGGGTCGAAGGAGCGCACCATGATCTCCTGCGACTGGTGGATCGTTTTGCCGCGCCAAGAAGCCAGAAGCTTGGCAGGATCGCGGTGCGTGTAGACGGCGGTGCGGTCTGCCCGCTTGCTGCCCAAATGCAGGCGTTGGGCATCGGGGGCGCCCACTTCAATCCACGCGGTGATGAGTCCGGTCAGGTCCTTGACCAAAATGGCTGGCTCTTCCCCGGTGGAAACGCCTCCGGCCGAGAAGGCGATGCCTTCTTCATATTCGAGGCAGTAGGCCAGCACACGGGTGACCATGTAGGCATCGGTTTCTGACGGATGCTGCGCAACACGGAGCGAAAGATCCTCGTAAACCCCGCGATCTACATCAGCAAGTTGAACTTCAAAGGTGTGTATAGTCGCGCCGATAGCCATAGTTCTCGAGTTTACCGTGAACGCCACGGCTCCATCGACGAGAGGTACGTGGGCTAAGCCTTCGCCTCGCGATTTCGAACCACGAAGAATCCCGCCAGCGATGACAAGCTGGCCACGGCCGCAAAGATGCCAACCATCGGATTTCCGCTAAAGGAAAGCACCGAACAAACAGCAAAAAGAATGGTAGAAACAACGAACAGGGTCTTCATAAATAAATCCTATTTGATACAGCTCGCGGATAAAAGACATATCCAGACGGTGGCAGTTTTTCCACTCAGCCCTTGAGCCACTGGCAAAAGCGCTCAACAGTATCGGGCATGCAGCTACCGGGACTCCGTTCATTATCATCTGGCAGCCAGCGTCGCGCTATCCACCGGCTGATACCGAAAAACCAGTACGAGGTGCACGCGCACCTCGTGGTGCGCCCGACCCAAGCACACGGAACCGCTACCGACGCCACGATTCTTCTTGGGCTTCACATCCTGCCAGCATGGTCTACACTGAGGCCCACTGGCCACCTGCTGGGGATCCGATGAGCTTCCGGGATATCTGGAGCGCCGGCCTGCCATCGACGGGCCTTTAACCAGCGCAGCGCAAGAAGCTGGTCCATAGCCATACATCTGCCTGAACATCCCCGCGCCGCGAACTGCCCGTCCGGTGGGCCCTCTGGCCTCCGCTCACGCTGGTTGCAAAGTCCCAGATAACAGGTGGGTCTGGTGAGTAATCCGGAATCCGCTTCCGTCGACCACCCGGTGCAGCTGGCCTTCCATGACGGCCGGTCCCTGCTGAGGCGAAGGGAACACGGTGCTACTTATGCAACGCCCTCCGGATGCTCGTCGGCCCATCGATGCGCCCGGGAAACCAGCTGCTCCGACAGCCCGGACAAGTCTCCCTTGACGCTGCCCAGCGCAAGTCCGAGCAGGAAGGTACTCAGGGGTGCTGCTGGTCGGGCCACCTCGTGAGCTACATGCTTGGCAACATCAAGCACGGTAGCGATATCCACTTCGCCGGAGTCCAGACCCAATTCCTTGGCGGCTGCTTCCAGCCAATCGTTCAGTGCTTCGGGTGGCAGATGCTGTGCCATGGCTTTCCTTTCATTCTGGCGGGCGCTTTCCAGTGCCTGCGGGGTATCAATGTCGCTGCTGGTTTCATCATCCACCGGTACCCGCGCCAGCTGCAGCTGATTCAAGGCTCGGCGCACCGGGGCATTGACCAGGTTCCCGCCCAGCTCTGCGCAGACCGAAGCCAGTGCCGAGGTGCGATAGATTCCAGCCAGCCATTGGGTGTGGCCTTGCGCGTCAACCAGCAGCAAGCCATCGGCTGCGCGTTGCCCAAAGTCGTTGATCAACGCAGTGGCCACCGCGACCGGCCGTTGCAGGTCGCAGGCCAGAACCATGGTCCATTCACTGCCTGCGCTGGCAGCTAGTTCTGCAAGCCCGGCAGCGATGCCTGCCAAGGGACCAGCGAATGGCGGATCCTCCCGGAGAACGGAATCGGCCTTGGCACCAGCGGAATCCGGGCCGACCACAACGACGCGTAGTGCGCCGGTTGTGCGGGCCGCGGCGACCACGCGGTCAACCAGGCGCTGTCCGTGCAGCTCTATTTCGGCTTTGCCTTCGCCGCCCAGCCGAGAGCCCCTGCCGCCGGCGAGCACCAGGGCATTGAAGTTGGCGAGCTGCCGCGTGCTCATGGGATCATCCCCAGTACCTCGACTTCATCGCCGGGGTGGATCTGGTTGACGCCAGCCGGGACCAGCGCGTAGCCCTGGGCAGCGCCGAACCCGCCCACCGAGTGGGAAATGCTGCTGGCGTGAACCGCCGGGGCGCACCGCAGTTGCTCCCCAGGCTCGAAGACTACCGGGATGACCTGCATGCGTCCGGCCGCGGCTTTCCATCCCACCGCGGCGATGGCGCGCAAAGTCGGGCGCAGCACCTCGCGGTGGCCTTGCATGGCCCGCAGGCACGGGCGCACGAACAGCTCGAAGCTGACTGCTGCGCTGACCGGGTTGCCGGGCAGGGCGAAGACCATCGCACCGGCCTCCAAACGGCCCGCGCATTGCGGCTGGCCGGGGCGGATCTTCACCCGGGCCGCCTGCACTGCCGGTTCGGCTTCCAGCACCTGGCGCATCACATCGTAGGCGCCGGGGCCTACTCCCCCAGTGCTCAGGATGGCATCATGCGTGGAGCCGAGCACCTCCAGCTGTTCGCGGACCGCTTGAGTGTCATCCACGCAGTGCACCACGGTAGCTGCCTGTATGCCGGATTCAGCCAGGAGCCCTGCCATGAGCAGCGAATTGGTTTCCGGGATTTGCCCGCGCGAGAGCCGTTCACCGGGCGCAAGCAATTCCGCCCCGGTGACCAGCACGGCCACCTTGGGCCGTGTGCGCACCGACAGCTTGCTGGCACCGGCTGCCGCCAAGGCGGAAAGACGGGCCGCGGTGAGCTGCTCGCCGGCATAGGCCACCAGGTCACCGGCGGCCTTGTCCTCGCCGCTGCGGCGGATGTCCTTGCCTGCTGGCACCGGCCCATGGATCTGCACGGTGGCGGCATCCCAGCCATCTGCAGCGGCTGAAGTGTCCTCGATGCGCACCACGGCATCGGCATCCGTCGGGATCGGAGCACCGGTCATGATCTTCACGCACTGGCCCGGTTCCAGCTTCGGGTCCCAGCCGCTGCCCGCGGGCACTTCGCCGACGACTTCCAGGGCAATTGGCGCCTCAGCGGTATCCTCGGAGCGCACCGCATAGCCGTCCATCGCCGAGTTGTCCCACAGCGGCAACGGGTGCGTGGAGGTGGCATCCTCGGCCAGCACCGCGCCGTGCAGGAGGGCGAAACCGCCTGCCACCTCGATCTGCTGCGGGGCCAACGGCACGACCTGCGACAGCAGCCGCGCGCGGTGCACTTCAAGTTCCACGGGTTCATTGACGGTGCTCATGGCTGCTCTCCCTGGATGCTCCTGGGGTGCTGCGCTGGCAAGGTAGCCACCACCGCGCGCACAAAACGGTTGGCCGGATCGGCGAAGACCTGCTCGACGGTTCCCTGCGCAATGATGCTTCCCCGTTCCAGCACCAGCAGGTCATCGGCGAGCGCCAAGGTGTCGGCGGCCGAATGCGAGACGACGATGGCGCTGGTCGCGGTGCGTTCCAGCTCTTCGCGCACCAATGCGCGCATGTCCATGGCGGCTTCGACATCCAGCGAGGCGAAGGGCTCGTCGATCAGCAGGATCTTGGGCTGGGCGGCCAAGGCCCGGGCCAGCGCAATGCGTTGGCGCTGCCCGCCGGAGAGGGCCTCGGGCCGGTGGGTGGCGATTTCTTCCAGTCCCAGCCGCCCGATCCATTCGGCGGCCACGGCCTTGGCGGCAGCCTTGTCCAGTCCCCCGGCCCGGGCGCCAAAGGCGATATTCTTCAGCGCATCCAGGTGCGGGAACAGGTGCGGGTCTTGGCCCAGCAGGCCCACCTCGCGCAGGTGCGGCGGGCGGTGCTGCTTCGCGTCAGCCAGCAGGGAACCGGAAAGCTCGATGCGCCCCTCGGCAATCTTCTGGATCCCGGCAATCGCATGCACAATGGTCGACTTGCCCGAGCCGCTAGGGCCCATCATCGCCAGCGTGCTGCCGGCAGGCACTTCGAATTCAACGGCCACGTCGAATCCGGTGCGCGGCACGCGCAGCGCAACCTTCAATGTCATTTCAAGGCCCCCGGACGCCAGGCGCGCACCAGCAGCAGCACCACTACCGCGGTGGCCAGGAGCAGGATCGACAGGGCAACGGCCGAGTCGCGTCCAGTTCCAGCCCCGTTGAACGCGGTGTAGATGGCCAGCGGCATGGTCTGGGTAACCCCCGGCGCGTTGCCGGCGAATAGCGCGGTGGCCCCGAATTCGCCGATGGCCCGCGCGAAGCACAGGATCACGCCGGCCACCAGTCCGGGGGCGGCCAGCGGCAAGGTGATGCGGGTGAGCACCATCCAGCGCCCGGCGCCCAGGGTGGCGGCGGCTTGTTCGTACCCGGCGCCGGCGGCCCGCAGCGATCCTTCCACGGAGAGCACCAGGAAGGGCAGGGCCACGAAGCTCTGGGCAATGACCACCGCGGCGGTGGAAAAGGGCAGGGTAATCCCCCACAGGGAATCGATGAACTGGCCGATGGGGCTGGTGCGCCCGAAGAGGAAGAGCAGGGCCACGCCGCCGACCATGGGCGGCAGCACCAGCGGCACGGCGATCAAGGCCCGCAACAGCTGGGCAACCCGGGCCGAACTGCGGGCCATCAGCACCGCCAGCGGCACGCCGAGCAGCACGCACAGGGCGGTGGCAGCCACCCCGGTGCGCAAGCTCAGCCAGAGCGCCGAGAGGGCTTGGGGGCTGGTGGCATCGGCCACCAGCGTGGACCAGCTGGCACGGGTGAGAAGCGCCAGCAGCGGCAGCACCAGCAATCCCACGCCCAGCAAGGCCGGGGCAATGGCGAAGCCTGGAACCCGTACCCCGGTATCGCTAGCCATTGGCCTGCGCAGCCCCGGTGCCGAAACCGTGCTCTGCCAGGATTTCCTGGCCGCGCTCGCTGATCACGAAGTCCACGAACGCCTGCGCGCCGGGGTTCTGGCCCAGCGTGGCGATCGGATAGGTGTTCACGACCTCGTCGGCTCCTTCCGGAACGATCGCGGCGACGTTTTCGTCACCCAGTACATCGGTGGCGTAGACCAGTCCGGCATCCGCTTCGCCGGCGGCCACCTTCTGCAGCACCGCGGTGACATTCTGCTCCTCGCTGGCCGGGACCACTTCGACGCCCTGGGCCTGGAGCAGCTGGCGTGAGGCCGAGCCGCACGGCACCTGCTGCGCGCACAGCACCGTGGTGGCCCCGGCAAGGTCTTCCAGCGAATCGATATCCGCCGGGTTCTCCTGCGGCACCGCGATCACCATGGTGTTGCTGGCGAAGATCACCGGCTCGTGGCCGAACCCGGCCTCGGTCACCTCCAGCATGTTGCGTTCATCTGCCGAGGCGAAGACATCCACGTTTGAGCCTTCAAGGATCTGCGTGGCCAGGGTCGAAGAGCCGTCATAGGAGATGCCGGCAATCTGCACCTCCGGATGTTCTGCGGTGAACTCCTCGGAGATCTGTTCGAAGGCGCTCTGCAAGGAGGCTGCCGCGGAGATGGTGATGGGTTCGGACGCGGCCTGATCGGAAGAGCCGCTGGCCGAACAGCCCGCCAAAGCCAGCACGGCCGCCGCGAGCCCGGCAAGGGCTCGGAACCGTGGAAACGGGCGGTGCTGCATGGGATCTCCTTGAAATCGGGGGCTGGTGCCAATGCTACCGTCGAGCCAACCGGGGCCGATCCATTTTGCGTACTTGATTTGTTACTTTCAGGTTAACCGTCTTCCACGCAACGGTGCCGGGGGCTACTGTGGAGTGTATGAAAGCACAAGCGGCCGGCACCCTGGGCGATGCCCGTGGACGGCCCCTGCATGACCTGCGGATTTCGGTGACAGACCGCTGCAATTTCCGCTGCGTCTACTGCATGCCCAAGGAGATCTTCGGCCGCGACTTCGTTTTCCGCGAGCGCTCCGAGCTGCTCAGCTTCGAGGAGATCGAGCGGCTGGCCCGCGTCAGCGTTTCGCTGGGGGTCACCAAGCTGCGGTTGACCGGCGGCGAGCCGCTGCTGCGCCGTGGCATCGTGGACCTGGTGGGCATGCTCGCCAAGCTGCGCACCCCCGAGGGCCAGCCGGTGGATCTGGCAATGACCACCAACGGGTCGGCGCTGCCGGTGCTCGCACCTGCGTTGAAGGAAGCCGGGCTGAACCGCGTGACCATATCCCTGGATTCCTTGGATGACGAGAAGTTCAAGGCCATCAACGACGTGGACTTCCCGGTCTCCCGGGTACTGCACGCCATCGACGTGGCCCGTGAAGTGGGCCTGGGCCCGGTGAAGATCAATACCGTGGTCAAGCGCGGGGTCAATGACTCGGAGATCCTGTCGCTGGCCGAGCACTTCCGCGGCACTGGGGCGATCCTGCGCTTCATCGAATACATGGATGTGGGCACCACCAACGGCTGGAAGCTGGATGAGGTGCTGCCCTCCTCCGAGGTCGTGGCCATGGTCAATAAGTGCTGGGCGCTGGAACCGGTGACTAAAACCGAACCGGGTGAAACGGCCAACCGCTGGCGCTACAAGGACGGCGCCGGAGAGATCGGTGTGATCTCCAGCGTCACCAACGCCTTCTGCGGCAACTGCTCGCGCGCCCGGGTCTCGGCCGAAGGCCAGCTCTACACCTGCCTGTTCGCCGGCTCCGGCTACGACCTGCGCCAGCTCATGCGCGACGGGATCAGCGATGAGGATCTTGCCAAGGCACTGACCGGGCACTGGCGCAAGCGCGATGACAACTACTCGGAGCTGCGCGCCGCGCTGACCCCAGGCAACCGCAAGCGCATCGAGATGTCCTACATCGGGGGCTAGCCCATCGATTTCTGCCCGTCCAGGGATTCGCGGATGATGTCCGCATGCCCCGAATGCTGGGTGGTCTCGGCAATGATGTGCAGCAAGGCGCGGCGCACCGACCACTGCTTGTCGGTGAACCACGGGGCCGAGGGCAGCTCATGCACGGTATCCAGGTCCACCTCTGCCAGCAGCGCGTCGGTGCGGTCGGCAATCTGCGCGTAGTTCTCCAGCAGCTCTTCCAGGCTTTCTCCGTCTTGCATGCGGAATTCATTGAGGAAGGCTTCGACCGCCTCGGGCGGCATCTGGCTGAAATCCGCTCCGTCCCAGGCCATGGCCGCCCGGCCCATGACGATGAATCCCTGCCACTGCTTTTCGACCGCGGTCACGTGCTTGATCAACCCGCCGAGGGTCAGCTCGCTCACCGTGGTGCGTTGCGATGCCTGCTCGTCGTTCAGGCCCTGGACAGTGAAACGCAGGAAATGCCTCGCGTTGGCCAGAGCCTGGAGCAGGTCCGCGCGTTCCCCGGTGAGGGTGGTGTTGGTGATGGACATGGTGCTCATGATTGCCTCCTGGCATAAGCTGCAGCCGGTATTTCCAGCTGGTAGTAACCAGAGTAGAAGTGAAAAGTGCCAGTTTTTGTCCTAAATCAAGGCAGACTTGTTGCATGAGTACCAGCACCAGATTCTTGCGCCTGCTCTCGCTGCTGCAGACCCATCGCTATTGGTCAGGAGACGAGCTCGCCGAACGCCTGGATGTCAGCCTGCGCACCGTTCGCCGGGACATCGACAGGCTGCGCGATCTCGGTTATCCGGTGCAGGCTGATCGCGGCGTGGGCGGCGGCTACCAGCTGGCCTCCGGCACCGCGCTGCCTCCCTTGGTGCTCGACGATGAGGAAGCCGTCGCGCTGGTAGTCTCATTGCAATCCACCGTGCACAGCGGTTCTTCTGCGCTGGCCGAGGCCGCGTTGCGGGCCATGGGAAAAGTTGTGCCCGTGCTGCCAGCCAGATTGAGGAAGCGGGCGCAGGCGCTGACCGCGAGCACTGTCCCGCTCAATTCCCAGTCCTCCGCAACGGATCCGGTGGATCCGGCGGTACTGGTGGCATTGGCCCAGGCGTGCCGCGATCATGAACGAATCGCCTTCGACTACAAGGATGCCAAGTCAGCAGAAACCTCGCGCCGCGTAGAACCGGTCCAGCTAGTGAACGTGGGAAACCGCTACTATCTGGTGGCCTTTGATCTGGACCGCGATGACTGGCGCAGTTTCCGGGTGGATCGCGCATTGAACCCCTCACCCAGGGCATTGCGGTTTGCGCCGCGTGAAGTGCCAGGTGGCGATGCGGCGGCCTTTGTGCGCGTAGGATTGCGCGGCAGCGGGCAACCAGAAGTGAGCGCTCGGATTCAGGCAAGCGCCGAAAAGCTGGAGCCGCTCATTGGCCGCTGGTTCCAGATCCAGCAGATCGGTGAGAACAGCTGCCTCGTGCGCACCGAGAATATGGATCTGCGCTGGGCGGCGTTCGGCCTTGCGATGAGCGAGGCCAGGGTCAGCGAGGTGTATCCGAGGGAACTGCGGAAACTGCTCGACTTATGGTCGTTCAATTTTTCCTCTCAATCTGGAAAGTTGTGAGATGCAGCAAAAAGCGTCTTGGCAACTTGACGATGGCACAACTGCGAGGCGTATACTCACTCGCGTGCTAATAACATTCAAATCGTTCGGAATAAACGCTTTGATTAGTGAATACTTAAATTTTGAATAATCAGCATAGTCAACTCTTCGCATCCTGAGGCGCCCTGCCCGTCCGTCGACGACGCCTACGAAAGGCTGATTCATGACCACTGCCGACTTTACTGCTGATGCGCAAACCATACTTCCCGAACTGATTAAACTGCGCCGCGCGTTGCATGCGGACCCCGAACTCGGGCTCGATCTGCCCCGCACCCAGCAAAAGGTGCTCGACGCGCTCGGAGGGCTGCCATTGGAAATCACCACCGGCACGCGCACCAGCTCGGTCACCGCAGTACTTCGAGGAGAACGGCCCGGCCCGACGGTGTTGCTTCGTGGCGACATGGACGCATTGCCGATCACCGAAGAAACCAATCTGGACTTTGCCTCTGCCAACGGCAACATGCACGCCTGCGGCCATGATCTGCATACTGCAGGACTAGTTGGCGCAGCTAAGTTGCTGTCATCTCGCCAAAGTGAACTTCGTGGCTCGGTCATCTTCATGTTCCAGCCAGGCGAAGAAGGCCACGGCGGCGCCAAGATCATGCTCGAAGAGGGACTGCTCTCCGCAGCCGGAGAACCTCCAGTTGCCGCCTACGCGATCCATGTGGGCCCCGGCCCGCGAGGAGTCTTTGCAACACGAAGCGGCCCCGTAGCTGCTGGATCAAATCAGCTAACCGTGAAGCTGAAAGGGCGCGGCGGACATGGCTCACAACCCCACCACACCTTGGATCCAGTTCCTGCCGCGGCCGAGCTCGTCCTGGCCCTGCAGAGCTTCGTGACTCGACGGTTCAATGCCTTCGACCCGGTGGTCCTCTCGATCACCCGACTGTCCACCGGAGACGGTGCAATCAACGTCATCCCGGAAAGTGTCGAGCTGGCGGCCACTATCCGCACCATGTCCCACGAATCGCTGGCTGTTTTGGAGGAAGGCCTGCCACGTGTCATCAATGGTGTGGCAGCAGCCCATGAGCTCACCGCAGACGTGAGTTTTGAAACGCTCTACCCGGTGACCGTGAACGATCCGATTGAGTCCGAAGCGGCACTGGAAACGATGCGCGAAATCTACGGCGAACAGCGTGTGGCGATCATGCCATCACCAATGATGGGATCTGAGGATTTCGCTTTTGTGCTCGATGAAGTTCCCGGCACATTCATCGCGTTACTGGCCACTCCACCGGAATTGAGCGCGTCGGAAGCAGAGTGGAATCACTCGCCACGTGTCGTCTTTGATGACGCGGTGCTCGCAGTTCAGGCCGCAGCTCTGGCTGCCATCGCTTTCAAACGCACCGCCCACTGAACATAGGAGCTGCGCTAGTTCTTGAGAATTACGGTGGTTTGGGTCCCCGCATACTTAAACCCGGCGCGCAGCGCCGTTCTGATTGACGCTGCATTATCAACGTGCACGCGCCATTGAGGACTCAGGCCGGCGTCCATTGCATGCTTCTGAGCAAAAGCGACAGATTGAAAACCGAGTCCACTTCGACGATTGGTAGGTGCTACGAGCGCGCCGAGGTGGGCCAGCTTTTCTTCCCACACGTCATAGCCAGCACCCGCCACAGGAAGCGAATCACGTTCTGATTCGCTGAGCAATATGAAGGTATTCTCCATCTCACTCAATCCGACTTCCGCGGTGTCCTCGTCTGGGCAGGCTGTTTCTAGATCAACAGCGTCCGTTCGTGCACGGCTCAGCTCGGCGTTTGGGTTTGGGTTTGGGTTTGGCAATGATGGAGCTGAATCACTGAAGTACAGCTTCGCCACCCCCAGAGCCCGCCCACCATAGGGAGTGCTGAGTTCCAAAAGTTTCGCGTGGCTGGCCAGTTCAGAATCGGGTAGCTCTCTGCCAGCTTCTAACGCCCATGAAGGAGCAACCAAAACCCCGGTGCCAAATAATGAAACGAACATGAGTACCGAGCTATCGTTCTTCTCGCGATAAACGCGGTCCTCACCCCCTGGTGACTGCGCGTACCTAGACTTCAGGGGCGTACTGCTTGGGCATGCTTTCCATTCTCTCAATAGAAAACGGCATAAAACCCGGGACGATTCAATTGGAGTTCTGTAAAGCAGTAAATACTCAATTTGCTTCTGCCGCACATAACGAAGCTTCGGGTAACGTCCCGCTCTACGGGGTTAGCCTTACGCCGAAACTAATTCAGCTGGGTTCTCTATAGCTATGCAGACATCAGCCTGATCTAGTTCCGGTGTCAAGATAAGTGGTCGCATTTACCAGATAGCCCTGGCTCAGCTCGTTGGCGATTTCGTGTGTCCCGCGCGATCCACTTTCTACAGCGCCATCGAAGAAACTCTCCTGATGATTCGCCGGATAGGTGAACTTTTGCGCTTCGGCCGAAGCGCTGCTTGTCGGGCACTGAGACGTAACATCGGGGGCAGCTATATTAGGATCCGCGGTCTACCTTTGGGCCGAGGGAATCAGCGTGTAATTTCCGTATAACTGAGAATTTCTCCATGGACATCTTCCACCGTTATCTCAACTCGTAATTGTTCTACGAGCAAACGTGTACTGAGGCCGACCTGAACATATTCCAAGATCTCTTGCTCGATCTGCTGGACAGTTGCTTCGCTGAGCATGCTGATGGTGCATCGGACCAGCCACTGAACATGGGGGATTCTCGCGTCCGTGGCCTTGACTTCGGCGTAGTTCAATTGCGCAGTTTGGGATCGCGAGAACTGCTGCCTGATGTCGCTGATAATCTCGCTTGAGGAAATGCGCACATCGTCTCCTGTTTCTCGTACGACTGCTTCCCAAGTCCTCTGCGTGGGTCGTAGTTTGGAAATCCTGTTCAGAACATTGCTACTTAAGTCTCTGCTGCCCGCAGAGTAATCTTCGCTTCTAAGCTGATCCAGAACGATTCTGGTTTGGTCCTTTAAGTGGCGCCGTTCTTGATGGCACCAGCGGCATTCGAGCTCATGAGGGTCTGGTGAGTCATCTAGCTTGTGGAGTATGTCTTCTATCGTGCGTCCGCAGGGAAGGGTTTTCATGACACCGCCTCGATAATTGCCTTGCGGGCCCGCGCGACCCGTCCTCGAATAGTTGATTCTGACGTGTTGGCGATTGTAGCTGCTTGCTCATAGGTCATGTCCTCAAGGCATACCAGAACAAAAGCCTGCTTCAAGGTCGATGGTAGCTTGGCGACGATATTCCACGCCCTATCAACCTCACTTCGCTGCACAGCTAGGTATTCGGGCGAAAGGTGCTCCGCTGCCGGCTGCCCGGAGAATTCTTCGGCATCAACTACGTGAACACGACTTTGGGCTGAACGAACTCGGTCCAGGCAAATATTCCTTGTCATTCGAAAAAGCCACGTCTTGAAGGTGCCATTCTGCTGGAGGGTGTGCATGCTTCTCCAGGCTTTGATCCAAGCTTCCTGCACCGCGTCATCCGCATCTTGCCAATTCTCAAAAAAGGAACGGCAGTATCTCCTAAGCCCCGGGTCAGTTCGGCAACGAGCATTCCGAAAGCTTCTGAATCACCCTCACGGGACCGGCCCACGACCGCTAACCGTTTTAATTCATCCACACAATCCCCCTATTGTGATGTAGATCACTTAAATTATGTGTGAGGATATTGGTACGGACCTCGTCTGTATGAGTGTAAGCGAAAAAGTTTCCCTCGATATAGGAGTGAAGAACATGGCACAGCCAATGTCGAACGACAAGGTAATCAAGCCAACTGGCGAGGAACTGGAACGTCAAGCCAAGCGCCAGGGGAACCAGGATGCTCAGGAAGAGCACCTTACGGGCCCACTGCACACCGAATTGGGCAAGACGACCATTGAAGACCGGGTTGTTCAGAAGATCGCCAGCATCGCAGCACGCGAAGTGCCCGGGGTATACGCAATGGGCAACGCTGCGCGCCGAACTTTCAATTCCCTGGCAGAACGCATCCCAGGTGCCTCGGCGAACACCTCAGGCGGGGTGAGCGTGGAAAAGGGCGAGCAGCAGACCGCGATCGACGTCTCCATCGTCGTCTCCTATGGATTCTCAATTGTGGAGGTCTCCGAGGACATCCGCGCGAACATTGTTTCCCAGGTGGAACGTGCCACCGGACTGGAAGTCATCGAAGTGAACATCGATGTCACCGACGTCCACCTGCCAGAAGATGACGAAGACGACGAGCCGCGCGAAGACTTGAAGTAGGCCACAACACTGCCGATGGGCAACGAAAGGAATACCCATGGATAAGCTCAGGTGGGGACTGGCAATAGGGCTAGTGGCCGGACTGCTCATAGCGTTCGGCTCATTCACCCAGTTCATAGTCGTAGCATTCTTCGTGCTCATCGGTGGTGTGGTCGGCTGGTTCCTGCAGACCCGCGTCGATTGGGAGCGTGTATTCATTACCCGTAGGCGGTGACCAGGGTGGAAACAAAAAGTGCCACTGTGGGTGCTACTACTGTGGATAACCAGATCTATTCCAAGATCGCAGCCAAAGCCGCCTCCAAGATCCCTGGAGTCGGAGCCAGCTCTGGCGGCCTGTTGCAATTGGGCAAACCTCGCGCTATCGCAGGGAAGCCTGCTGCTACGGCCGACGTTCTCGGGGGTACCGTAGCAGTCAAGCTGAAAGTCGGCATCCGATATCCGTTGAGCCTGCAGCAAACTTGCGAGGCCATACGTCAACAAGTGACAGATGAGCTCGTTCAATTCTTGGGGGTCTCGTCTGTCCAAGTCGACATCGACGTTGCTTGGCTTCATGCAGTTTCAGCAAACGCTGGGGAGAGGAGTCTGTTATGAGCAGATTTTGGCATGTCCGCAGTGCCAGAACTGCAACCCTGCTCAGTACCTGCATAGTGCTATTAGGCATCTCAACTACGTCCCTGGTGATTTGCCTGATCAGACTGGACAGCGGTTCCTGGCCGAGCTGGGTAACCGGATTTCTGGATTCTGCCAAGAACATTGTTTGGGCGAATAACAATTTGATCGCCGTAGCTGTGGGCGTTGCAATTCTCGGACTGCTTCTGTTCATTGTTGCCTTAGTCCCGGGAAAGCACAGAACAGCGTTGCTTGAATGGGACTCAGTCGACGAACAAGAAGAGTGGGTTGCGGAAAACCGCGGCTTGGCCAACCTGGCCCGCTATGAAGCAGAGCGCACTGATGGGGTGGGTAGCGCCTCGCCGACATTGCGGGGTAAGAAGCTGCATGTCAGCGTTTTCACTCCGGTGCATGAAACCAGCGATATTTCACAGTCGGTGCAAGCGAACGTCCAAAAAAAGCTATCCGCAATCCCGCTGGCACATTCGATAAGAGTCAGCGTCAAAGCAACTACCCGAGGAGGGCAGTAGATTTGTGGAAACCCAACAGTATTCGGCAACGAGTCATGCTGGCGCTTCTCGGGCTGCTTCTTATGGCAAGTGGTGCTGCCGTGGCCTGGCTAAGCTGGGATTCAACTCGAAACGGACTCGCACAGACGCGTTTAATCGATACTTTCCCTGCACAAATGCCAGAATTAGGCATTTACTTAGCCGGCGCACTAGCCATGATGACGATCATCTTGCTCTTTGTAATGATGTCAGCTCTACCTAAGAAACCAGGCAAACCAACTTTCATCTACCGTTCCGATAATGGCACTGGTGTCTCCACCGTTGATTCGAGGACCGTCTCCATGGCCGCCGAGGAAGCAGCTGAAAGCACCCCCGAGGTCGACAGCGCAGATATCCGCATCAATGGAACAGCGAAGAACCCCGTACTCTACGCACGCTTCACTTTGCGTGCAGATGCCCGGCCAATCGATGGCATAGGCCTGATTCGGGACGTTCTTATTCCTCAGACGGAGCAAGCTCTCGGTGCCCAGTTCGCGGAGAAACACGTGAACATTGATTTCCAACCCAAAAAATCCGGGCCATCCGCTAGAACGACCCTGACCTAATAGTTTGTATTAGTCACCCAATCGAAAGGAAGCATCATGGGACTCGGAGACAAAATCAAGAACAAAGCCCAGGAAGTATCCGGCAAAGCCAAAGAAAGCATGGGCGATGCCACCAACAACAAGGACCTGCAAGCCGAAGGGCTCAAGGACCAAGCCGCAGCAAAGGCGAAGCAATCGGCGGAGGACGTCAAGGACTCTATCAAAGATGCCAAAAAACAATCTTAGGCTAAAGAAACTGTGATCGCTGATTCAAGCGCTAAAACACTTCGAGAATCAGCCCTCATGCGTGTAGCTTGACAGCGTGAGAAGCCAGCAGCAGATCTGCAAGTCTTCCGCGGTCTGCAAGACTACAGCACGGAGCGAGACCACGATTCAGAACAAGATTCACGATATCTTCCACAGATTCCCCCTCAGCATAGGAAATGGAAACTGGGGAGCCGAAATTTATGAAAGGTCATTAACGTGAAGAAAATCCTCATGGTCCTCACCAGCGTTTCCGAACTCGGTGCAGGAGGGGAACCCACCGGATACAACGTCGCAGAAGCGGCTCATCCCTGGAAGGTTTTCCGGGATTCGGGACATTTCGTCGACTTCGCCTCCATCAAGGGCGGGCAGCCGCCACAAGATACGGTCGATACCGATGATCCGATTCAGGTGCAGTTCACCCAAGACGAAACCACGAGAGCAGGCCTCTACAACACGGCCAGGGTCGAGGTAGTTGATCCGGACCAGTACGATGCCATCTATCTTGTCGGTGGTCATGGCACCATGTGGGACTTCCCCAACAACGAATTCTTGCAAAAGCTCATCGGGACCGTCTACAACAGTGGAGGCATAGTTGGCGCAGTATGCCACGGTCCGGCAGGGTTACTGGATGTAGAACTGCACCACGGAATCAAGTTGCTGAGCGGCAAGGATGTTGCTGTCTTTACCAACGATGAAGAAGTCGCGGTCGGCAAGGACAAGATCATTCCATTCTCATTGGCCGACAAACTTGTTGAGCAGGGGGCCAACCATATCGCCGCCGATGATTTCGAGGAAAATGTCCAGGTATCCGAGCGTCTGGTCACCGGTCAGAACCCTGCCTCGGCTGCCGGTGTTGCAAAGGAAATGGAAAAACTGCTGGCCGCGGTGATCCATCAAGAAAAGGCCAGGGAGGAAGCTTCCTCAGAAAATGACGCTGCCCAGTCCGAGGAAGACTAAAAACATCTGTGGGTAGCGCTTCCCTACCCCTGCGGATATCTCATAAGCGGCTGCATCCGGCCAAAATTCCTCGTAGGTCGACAGAGGCCTACGAGGAATTTTCCGTTAAAGCATTCGCGCCTTCCGCTTAGTGGCGGAAGCATCATAAATTTCCGAGGCTCAGCATCGCAGTGGCAATCAGACCCACTATCCAGCATGGCCGGTTGGCAGATTCGCACTGGCCAGGTTGGCCCGCGCTGTCACCTGCGATGCAGGGCAACCTACGCCTGTCGACGATGCGCAGCCCGCTTTATCTGGTCTAGATTCGTTTTGCATCTCGACGACTTCACATAGAGCAAATTCTAGAAGTGCCAGAGTCTAGAGAGCATCAGCAACTATTTCAGCAAACCGTTTCCTACCAGAACTTAGGAATAAGCACCGGCGTGTTTTCCTTGTAGGTTTCATAGTCGGCGCGGCCTCCCCATTTTGATTCAGCTTTCGCTTCAAGCAGCGGGATTCCGCTGATCTTGATGAGCAACACGGCGACGAATACCGGTGAGATCATCACAACCCACTGCCAGTGCTGCAACGCCGGAGCGGCCACAACAGCCACGCCGATCCAAAGCAGAATCTCTCCGAAATAGTTGGGATGGCGAGATTTGGACCAGAGTCCGGAGGAGATGAATTTCCCTTGATTTTGCGGGTCGCGTTTGAAAATTGATTTCTGGTGATCGGCTAGGCTTTCCACACCCAACCCAATCGCCCAGATGACGAGTCCGACCAGTGCGAATCCGTCCAATTCACTAGAGTATTCCGAGGTCATAGCAGCCCAAGCAGTAGCAGCAGTGAAAGAGACCCAGAGACCCTGAATGGTCCAGACGCTGAGAAACCGGATAAAAGACGGTTTGATCTGGTCGAAGCGATCATCTTTGCCGTCCCTAGTGACACGGCTGAAGAGGAAGATTCCCAGCCTAAGAGTCCAGGCCAGGACCATGAATGCCAGTAGTAGCGATCTTGAATGAACTTCAGGGACTAAGAGAAGCAGGAGCAATGTGACTGCTGTATAGGTCAGGGTTCCGGTCAGGTCGTAGAATCTCTCTGTTTGCCTTAGGAATGAAGGTATGAATGCGATCCATTGGGCTATAAAGGACGCCAGTACAGCCAGAGCGAAGAGGGGCATCGAACCCCATGTAATCCCGCCATCACTACCGGACAATGCAAGCAGCACACCTAGCAGAAGCACTACAGGCATAGCGGTCAGCGCCTTGCGTTCCTTGCTCTTCATTATGAGGTTTCCTCCGTTAAATTTCCCTCAGAGACAATCCAGGGATCCTGCGATACTTTTATCCAAGAGTCGCCTCATCATATTCTCTGGGACCGGGCAATACTATTGGACACAGGTTGAGCCAAAGCTTTTGACGGAATCGCGGCTTGACGCTTCTCATGGCATCTCTTCGCGGGGCTATCGTCTAAGAGATGCTTACTGTTGGCGGAGGATCGCAGAAACAGCTTTCGTCCCCAGAACTGTTCACGACCTGTAAATTGGCCGGACTGAACAAATCAAGCATTCTGAATGCTGGACGAAAACCGTTCTAATCTCGATTGACTAGTTGTTACGTCGAAACGGAACGCATAGCTTGGCTTCAAGCCCCACATTAAACAAGCTTGAAACCAAGCTATGCGAACCTTGCCTCGTCCCTGCTTATGCTGCCTATCTGAGATGATAGCGCCCAACAATGCCTACCTTGAATGACGCCTGACCGAGAAGTAGTCCACAGCAGGCTAGTCCTGTCCGTATTTGATATCCACCGTTACCCCTGCCCGGAAGGACGAGCTATGAGGGAATTTGCGACGCCGCTATTGGCCACTTCGCACATGCACAGGAATGCCACCGATCTCTTGATGGAGCGCCTGAAGAATTCGCCTGAACATATAGCATTCGAAGTTCGATCTGCTGATGGTCCCGTTGCTGCCCCCTGGAAGCAAATAACTACTCGAGAATTTTTTCTCGAAGTGCAGGCATTGGCTAAGGGGCTCATCGCTAGTGGGCTGCAACCTGGAAACAAGCTTGTGATTATGTCACCTACACGCTACGAATGGGCTCAGGTGGATATGGCGGCATGGTTTGCAGGTGCGGTCGTGGTCCCTATTTATGAAACTTCGTCGCTTGATCAGGTCACAGCCATACTTGCCGATTGCTCCCCAAAATTTATAGTTGCTGGAAGCACCGACCACGCCTCGATTCTCGAGCGCGGGCTAAGTGGCGCGGGAATATGCGGGTCGAGAATCTGGACAATGGACACCCGGAACGATCTCGATCTTGAGGATCTTGTTGACGAAGGGAAATCTATCACCGATGGTGCTGTTGAAGAACGACGATTGTTGGCAACGTCAGAGACGATAGCGACTATCGTCTACACTTCGGGAACGACGGCAGCACCCAAGGGCGCTTTAATTACGCACGGTAACCTCGTTGGCTTAGTACTCAATGTTGCTGCCGCTTACACTGAAGTGGTTAAGGAGACAGGAAATACGATTATTTTCCTTCCCATGGCCCACGTTCTGGCTCGTGGTCTACAGCTGATTTGTTTGGCTAACGGGATGCGCATCGCGCATCTCTCAGAACCCAAAGAAGTAATACCGTCTTTGGAATTCCTCAAACCCACATTTCTCGTAGTAGTGCCACGGGTGCTACAGAAGATCCAAGACTCCGCAGCACAGGCCGCCAATCAGAAACGCCTGAATCGTATTTGGAAGTGGGCCAGCGACACGGCAACGCAGTGGGGCGCGATGGCTGAGGGACACGATACCGCTTCGTCGAAGCAAGCTTCTCCTAGCCTTAGGATGAGACATTTCATTTTTGATCGGATTTTCTACTCGCGTCTAAGAAAAGTAGTCGGCGGTCGTCTTGAGTACCTGCTATCAGGAGCTGCAACCCTAGATAGAGAAGTTTCCCTCTTTTTCAGGGGTATTGGCTTGCCAGTAATCGAGGGCTATGGGCTGACAGAAACTACAGCGCCGCTAACGGGAAATATGCCCGGGTCGATCAAGTCTGGAACCGTGGGAGTTCCGATGCCTGGGACCACTGTACGAATATCGGACGACGGTGAGGTGCTCGCACAAGGAATCGGCGTATTTGCTGGATATACCAATCCCGACGACAACGCCGACGCTTTCACCGATGGCTTCTTCCGCACAGGAGACCTGGGATCCTTGGACAACCTTGGGCGCATCACGCTGAAGGGAAGAATCAAAGATGTCATAGTAACTGCGGGAGGGAAGACAATATCCCCCAGCATATGGGAAGGATACGTCGAAACTGAGCCATTGATTGCCCACGCGGTAATGGTTGGAGAAGGTAAGCCGTTCTTGGGATGCCTCGTACTGATTGACCCGGAAGCAGTCAAACAGTGGGCCTCTAGCCAAGGGATTACAGACGCATCCCTTTTTCAGCCTCGCACAGAAGGGTCAATTGACAGGATTAGAAACGGGCTCTTGTTTCAAGTCGTCCTCGACTCCGTCAGCTCAGCCAATAAGCGGGTAGCAAGAAGTGAACAAGTCAAAGAGTTTCTTATGCTTTCTACCGATTTAGGGGAAAACAGTGAACTGCTGACACCGACTTTGAAACTCAAGCGAAGTAAGTTTCTTGAGAGAGCAAACGGCTTCGTCAACGAGCTCTATGCCTCGGCTAAGCGCTAGCAATCAGTCATGATATGAGCCCCTAATGTGCGGAACAGAAAATCTTTAAATAAGTTCCAATCCGCGAACCACTTTGCCCCGAATGCCCTGTGAAAACCCAAACCAAGAGGTTTGGAAAACCAACTGGCCCAACGGGGTCGCCAGGTAAGGAGTTCGACATGAAAACCATGCAGCGCAAGACGGTAGGACTGCTCTCGATTGCCGCGGTAGCCGCGTTCGGATTGAGCGCCTGCTCGATGGACAACAGCGCCGAGTCCACTCCCAGCAGCGAAAGTTCGGCATCGAGCATGGCTTCTAGCAGCCCGGAAGCATCTGAGGATTCGGGCATGGCCAGCGAATCGGCCATGGATCCAGCCGCCAACCTTGTTGGTTCAGGATGTGCGGCGTACGCAGAAGCAGTGCCCGAAGGTGACGGCTCCGTTGCTGGCATGGCCCAGGATCCGGTAGCCGTGGCAGCGTCCAACAACCCGTTGCTGACCACCCTGACCAAGGCCGTGTCGGGAAAGCTGAACAAGGACGTGGATCTGGTGGACACGCTCAACGGCGATGAGTTCACCGTCTTCGCACCTGTGGATGACGCATTCAAGGCCATTCCAGAAAAAGACCTGAACGCTGTTGTGTCGGATGCTGACATGCTGACCAAGGTGCTGACCTACCATGTGGTCCCAGGCCAGATAACTCCCGATGAGTTGAAGGGTGATCTGGAAACCGTTGAAGGTGACAAGGTCAAGATCAGCGGCAGCGGCGATGACTTGATGGTCAACGATGCCAAGGTCATTTGCGGTGGCGTGCAGACTGCCAATGCCACCGTTTACCTCGTTGATTCGGTGCTGATGCCACCGGCAAAGAAGTAGTACTACAGCATCAAGCTGAAGAAGCCAGGGGACGGGCGATGCACGATTTGGGGGCCCGTTCCCTGGCTTCCGTCTACCCAAGATTTGACCTGCAGCTACTGCCCTGAACGAGAGCAATGTCCTTGACGGTATGGGGTCGTTGAACCCAAGATCCCGAATTGGGCAGTCGAAATCACCGACGGTTCAGCGCCGGATGAGGCTCTCTTGCTTCAAGCCGCACAAGGAGATGAAGCAGCTACGCAGCCTTATGGCGGACTTGTCCCAAGGGTGTTCGGTTTTGACGCCCGTCAACTGAGCGATGAAGTCCAAAGGCAGGAAGCCGCACAATGAATATTTTCAGACGATTAACGACATGTTGATGGCTTCGCCACTGTGCGAACTACCGCACTAACTTGGCTGCTGAAGATCGTCCACCAGTCTGCCGTTGGACAGATCCGCTTCACTTCAGAGCGCCCGAAACCTGTGCTGGGAATCGCTGTTGAAACCTCTTAAGCAAGGCATCAACCATTGCAGGGAAGAGCGGTACGTCCTGATGAGGTCAAACGCATGATCGAAGCTCTCTACCAACTGACTGAAGCGCAATGAACCGTCCCGGAAATTACGCCGCCAGTTTACTGGCGGCTTCATCGGGTAACGAGCCGCTCATTTCATCATAATAGAGTTCTTCAAATTCAACCGGAGCCCGATATCCGAGGGTCGAGTGCAACCGGTCGTTGTTGTACCAGTGCACCCATTCCACGACCACGTCATCCACGTCCGCCTTGGTAGCCAAGACTCCAGTGCGGAACGGTGAATCCTTAGCAACCGCCTCGTTCTTGAACAACCCCATCACCATTTCGGCGGCCGCGTTGTCGAACGCGTCCCCAATCGTTCCGATCGACGGCACCAGCCCCTCCATCGCCAGCGTCTGCGTGTACCTCTGAGAGGTATATTCACTATCCGCATCTGAATGGTGGATGGTGCCAAAGGCCGATCTCACATGCGCTTTTTGCTCAATCCGGCGTTGCCATAGGGCCAGTTGGAGAGCTTCCTCCACAAACTCGGTGTCATGCGAGGTCGACGAAGCCCAGGACAAGATCCGGCGTGAGAACAAATCGATCACGAAGGACACATAGGCGAACCCGCCACGAATCGGAACATAAGTGAAATCAGTGACCCACACCTTGTTAGGTGCATCAGTATAGAAGTTCCGATTCAATAGATCTTTCGCCCGGATTTTATCTTTAGCGCGGATCGTTGTAGTCGTTCTCCGACCCCGCACCAGCCCATTCATCCCAGCCACACGCATCAGCCGATCCACGGTGTGTTTTGAGATGTCAGGGAAGCCGTTGCGCTGCAACCAGACCAGCATTTTCCTCCGCCCATAAAGAACCTCGGGCTTCGGTCTCCCCGTCTTTTCATCAGGTTTCTGCAGGTCATGAAGAACGTTCAAAATGAGTGCGTCCGTGACGACCCATGGTGCTGGTTCAGCTGCTTTCCAACTGCGATACGTGCGGGCAGAAACCTTCAGGCCCTGAGTATTCAGGGCCTGACAGATCTGCTGGACTGCGTAGCCGTGTTCGCGTTGCTGGTCGATGAACTCGGTGATTAGTGCCGGCGAGGGTCCAGCTCCCTCGCGAAGAAAATCGCTGATGACTTCAAGATGTCGTTGGCTTCTTCAAGGTCCCGGACCTTGGCTTTCAACGCTTTGATCTCGGCGAGTTCTTCGCTGGTCGGTCCGGTTCGTTCACCGGAATCAACCTGGGCTTGGAGCACCCAGCGGCGCAGGGTTTCTTTACCGACGTTCAGCTTTGGAGCCATGTCATTGCAGGCTGCGTAGACCGACTTATAGCGGTCAAGTCGTTCCATGATGTAGTCCACTGCGCGGGCTTTGACTTCGGGGGTGTACTGCTTGGGCATGCTTTCCATTCTCTCAATAGAAAGCGGCATAAAACCCGGGACGATTCAATCTGTGGGGGCTCTTGCCCACTCCTGCTCCAAACCCGTTGTGGACACAGCGTGGATCCCGGATCGTGAGGTTGCAGCCACGAGAGCGAGGCGCGAATGCGTCTAATTCTAACTTTTTGGCAACATCGAAGTGAAAAGCGAATTTACTAGATATGATCATATGCAATGCATATAAATCAGAATGCATTAATACGTTCGTATTCCGAGGCGCCACCTGCAGTCAGAACTTGCACTAGCGGACGTGGTCCCTACTTGGAATTGGCTATCAATTGAAAGAGGGCCCTTTGAAGGGACTAATGACGATGCTTGTCTCTGGGCTGACATTGGCGCTGACCATGGCTGCGATGCCTTCTTACGCATCACAAGATACGGATCTAAACCTAAGCGATGTCAAGAGCGCTTCGCCTATTCCAGCAGCCGAATCTGCGTCTCTTCTGAAAGACGATCCGTCATCGAAGACGATCACTTTATCAAACGGGGTGATTGTACCTTTCAGTGCAGACGACCGTACGAGTGCTGAAGAGGAAGCATTCCGCAGTGAAGTGTCATTGTTGGTAACTCTCGATCAGCTAACGTCAGCCAAGATGAATGAGCTGGGCCTTTCGGAGCCGGCAGAAACTCTGGCGACAATCCCAGTGACAGTAAAACCCAGCGATTTTCTTCTTGGGGTAGCTGAACCGGCCAAGCTCGGGTGCCGTGTTACCAAGCCTTCGTCGAGTGCAGGTGACATAAATATTTCTCGCCCCCAGATTGTAAAATCTGGGACAAAGATTTATGCGTATGCTCGATACAATTGGAAGAATGCACCCTTTTCCGAGTGTCCACGCGGCAAATCTCAGATCGGTGGACCCGACGGGCTAGCAATTACGTTCAACCGCGCCGTCACCAACAAGGGCGTTTCCTTTGTGGGGTGCAACAGCTATAACAAGTGTGAGAAAACTGGATGGCTGGAAACCAACAATCAATATGGTGCGGGTTGGGCGTTCCAGGATTGGGGCTACGGCGCGCTTTACGGACACAGTCCTACATATAAAGGAACTTTGACCTATACGCTAACCACGAGTTCAACTAAATGCCTTCAAGCTTTTGCGAAATATGGGCATTCTTGGAACTCTACAAAGCTGACCGGTTTTAGTATAGGTAAGTCTTCAATCGGAATCTCATGGAATACGAGCTCAAATCTATGGCAGAAATCAAGCCAAGCCGGGTCTTACCGATGCTAGGACGCACCTGGGCAAAGGGATTAGCCCTTGCATCATTTGTTCTGATCGCAGCTGGTTGCTCAACTTCAGATACATCCCAGTCACTATCTGTGGATGCCGTCATGGATGTTTGTGCAAAAAATGATTGTTTTACCGTAAAAGTTCCTGCGAACCTTTCAGTAACGGTCAACGGCCATGAAGTGAGCATTCCATCTTCCAACGGGTCTGGGACAGTGGCTTTGGAATCTGTCGGTGCTGTTCAAGTGACGGCACGCTGGAATTCGTTTGAGAAGACAGCCGATCTGATGATAAGTGATGGATCAGCGGAGTCAGTCACCATCAAGTTTGATGAAATAGCGAGAGTAACCGAACTATAGAGAAAAGTCTGAGGTCAAACCCCTGATTATTCTGATCGTCTGCATCACACGGCTGAGGTTTCTGTCGCGGTGCTGGTGATGGTTGATATCGTCGGAGCCGTCCAGGATTGCTGAATCCCCATGAGGGAGAGACCTCATCTGCAACAAGGGTGGCAATGATTGTTCATGTCTCAACAGACTCTTTCGCATGGAAGCATCCCGCGGTCTTTGCAGGATGCTTCCATGTTTAATGCCGAATCCAGAAAAATCGCACGTGCCATCCATGAGTCGGTAGAAAGAATTGTCCAGTGAGTCCGCGGGATTTCACCTGCACTTCCTCACCACGGCCTTGACCTCCCCACCGCCAACGCCGAGATTGCCGAAGATCTCGTGCAGCTCGACGGCTCTCCCGTCATCGACTACACCCACTTCTCCCTCGCGTTGAGCCGATCACGCAAGTTCGCCCGATGGGTGAGCTGGAACATCGACGGATTACGCATGCAGTTGCTCTCCCGTGCCGGTATCAACTTCACCAAAGACCCGTTATATTGTTGACAGCTCCTTATCTCCGAGGAGCATAGGAGCTGTCGGCCAACCAATCTCGGCATGGTGTCTTGCCCCCGCTTAGCCAATAGTCCGGGGGGCCTCGCCGATAATCTTTTCCGAGCGCGGGCACTGATACGAAAATTTCACGTCCTTCGCCTTTTAGGTACCAGCGCTTACTTTGATCTCCCTGCCAGTGGCTTGCCAGTAGTCGCAGGCGGCTTTGCTACTTTCAGCTTCGCTGGAACGACCTTGCCCGTAGACTCACTCGTGACAGTTCTGACCAACGAACTCAGCACCGGGAATGAACGTTGACCCGGTGGCACCAGCATTAGGGCTCCCCTGGGCATACCTTGGAAACTCTGCATGGGAAATAGATAGCATCGATTTTGGCAGTGAGCTTCTCAGTCGCGATCTTGCTTCCCGTTACATGGGGCTTCGAAATGGCTCTCACGCTAGTAGCAATAGGCATCCCGTACCTTGCAATTACCTTGACCGCAGGAACCCAGTACACCGAATCTTCCCGCATCGGATTGGTCGAGTAGTCCACCGCGATCACAGCATTCGATCCTTCCCAGCTAGACGGTAAGACGCGCGTCGCCCCTGGAATCGCTTTAACATTGCGCGTCCACTGCAGACTCGTAAAAGGATAATTGCCCACATTTGAACCGCAGACACTTCGCTTATCCATCCATCTAATTGTTTGAGCGACACGACCACAGCCCTGACCTGGCATCGACGCGCATCGTAAGATGAATCCAGACGCATAGAATCAATGCAATACATTGCAGCCTCTGCGCATCACCCTGCGGCCCTGCAGTGCGGGATAACGCGGCTCCTCCGCGAGAACGGATACTAGTTTTGCTGTCAAAGATCAAAGAAATCGCGAATCGCACCTTCCACGTGGAGATCCGGAATAAGAAACCCATTCCTGTCAAGATGGGCGGCCACGAGGAACTGCCGGCACTGCTCAAGCAAGTGATCGCCGAACTGAAGAAAAATCGCAACGAGCTGACCGCGATTCGCACTGCCACCACTGGCCGGTTCATGGACGAAGTGGCAGAAGTCTACGCGCACCAAGTCCTGCCCTTTAAGGAGTCTCTGGAGCTACTGGCCGCGTCTAACGCCTCCATCGCACGATTCGGAGATGGCGAATTCCGGCTCATGCTCCGCCCAGAGTTCAACCTAGGCTTCCAAAGCAACTCCAAGGAGCTCCAGTATCAGCTCCGGGAAGTCTTTGAAACTCAATCCGAAGACCTGCTCATCGGTTTCCCCTTCTTATTCCGAGATGCCCACTGGTCCAACGTGTATGCCGAGCTGTGGCCCAGCTTGAAGCCACTGGTTAACCCTCAGCAAAAATACATCAATGCCCATATCACCAGGCCCCGAGTGTTTGAAGTCCTGGGCCAGGAAGCAGTAGAGCTATGGCGCAAAGTCTGGGACCGGAAAGATGCCGTCATCATCACCGGCGAGGGCTCACGGTTTGATTTGGTCCCGGCACTTTTCGATAACCTGAAAACCGCAGACTTTATCCATTCAACTCCCAAGGACGCATTTACCGATCTGGAGCGAGTTGTCTCCGAGACCCTGGAAAAGAATCCGGACCTTGCCATTATTTCCCTGGGCCCGGCCGGAACCGTTTTGGCCAAAAAACTCTCCGAACGCGGGATCCGAGCTCTTGATATTGGCCATTTGAGCAGCAGTTACCTCAACGTGGTGCAAGGACACGCACGTCCGGAACATACTCCCGCAACGCGGCAACTACGCAAATAGCCCGCACCGTTGCCCCAATGCCGCCTCCGTGAAGCAGCGCGTTCCCCATTTGCACTTGCTGGAACGCCATCCAATTTCGTGCATAAATCGAGCTGACTTGAGGACAACGGATCGCACTTGCACTCTCTTACGTGATCTCATGCTTTTACGAGTACTACACCAATTACAAGGGCTCGGGATACTGGGAACGTAAAACTGTTCCAAGAAGACAAAGCTGAATCCTGGTGGTGGGTTTCGTGGAGGGACCATGTTGATGTAGATGCTGATGGCCGAATCGGTACCACTGAGATCAAGCGCATGCAGGCCGATGTGAACTGCCGTGTTCTCTAACTAAACCGTTAGATCCTATTCACACACTTAGGGTTCAAGTTTGTTCTCGTCAAATTATTCAGAGCCGATGTTCATTGGCATTTGGGAAGCCAAATCGAGCGTGCCGGCCGATAGGTCTTTATCCGACCCAGTTGGTTTCCTCAACGACTACTCCGAGTTACTGTGGGGCGTTGAAGATGAGTCAGTGGAACGTGCATGGCTGGTCAACGATGCGGGTAGCCGGGATGACTTTCACAGCTCGGTGAACGCGCCGGATTATTGGTTCCAGGTAGGTGTCCGAGCTGCTGCGGCTAACGCAACTCTTCCATGCTACGCATTGACTGTTTTAGCCGATACTTTTCGATCTGCAAGTTCTAGTCCTCTAGCACATGTTGATTTTGCCGTTCCGCTCCAACAGCTAAAGAATCTCAATTCCGGTGTGCTCCCATCAGAGGGCCTAAGTGGAGTTGTTGGACTTGAGACGAATGAGAATAGACGGGATATTTCGGTCGAGGTACTGTCTGGGCATAAGAATGCTTTCTCTGACGATGTTCTCAACTCTCTCGCCTCGCGGATCTCTACTGCCCTGGCGATCGAAGTTGATTCCCGTTGTACCTTCTCGAAGGAATCTCCACCGATTTCTGATGGTATTTGGAATGGACCAGGGGTTTCTTCTGCTCTGCTCTCCTTCTCTTCTGGTCTTCATTCATTACCTTCTATTGGGTGGATGACAGGTTTAATAGCCGAAATCCTTGCTTCCAACGGCATCGATCATCCGGTATACATATCGTGGAAATTTTCCGAAAAGACCAGTGACTGGCCAATGCTGTTTCATAAGATGCAGACACGGTTTCTTGGGTTCTTGCGGTGATTGCAGCGCTTAATGGATGAGTGGTGACATGGCGATGTACTTGGTCCTTTTCCGTCCGGATCTGCTGCAGGTCTCTCGGCGGGGATGCAGGCTGGTGATTTCATCACCGATGCCGTGGTTCCGATCACTACCAGCAGGCGTACGGGTCGCACTATATTAGACGCTGCCGGTGGCGTCCGACCTCGCCACGGCAGGAACTTTGAAAGGACGGTCCCTGACGATTCGCCCAACGCGGGGAGATCGCTATCCTCCACGCAACACGAAACCCGGTACCCGTTATCGGGCAACCTCCGCTCGTATGCTTGCCTACGCGCGGGCCAGCCGGCCAAAATCGTCCCCCGGTTATTTTTCTGCCGGCCAAATGCAATGAAGCGGGGCCAGCCGGAAAATCCATCAACCCGCCAGGGCTGCGCAACCCACGAAAATCTTGGGCCGGAAGAAGCGACGAAAGAGCGCGGCCCGAGAATTTCTGGGTGGAGCACGCCCGAAGCGCAGCGAGTGGCTTGTGGGTTTGGAGGTGGCCCGTACACTCCGAAGGACAGCAGCAAAAAACAGGAAAAGACCGGACGAAGTCCGGGCCAACAGCCGGCCGCGCCAGCGGACGCCCGATCCCTTCATGAATGCAGACGGTCCCTTAGCTGTTAGTTAGCCAAGCAAGATTTAGTCACAGTTTGGCTACAATTTCATTTCTCCATCAAAAATTGCATTATGTGACGTGCCCCTATAGCAGAATCTATGTGTTGGCTATGTGCCAGCTTAATTTCTTATCGAAAACGGGGTCATGGTGCACCACTTACTTGGGGATACCTCTGCACGCTTGTGGACAGATTTCACAGTGCGCAAGAGGAGAATCCTGTCTGCCATCGCGATAGGCAGCACTTCAGCATTGCTGGCATCGAGCCTTTTCGTTCCCTCTGCTTTCGCAGACGAGGAACCGCAGGGTACCGAGCAAACCGTCGAGGACGTCACTGAACGCCCCGATGGGGTTTCAGCCCAAATTACGGCCAAGGCCACCGGTCAGCGCGTCGAAGACTTGTCCCTCCGCACGGCCACCGAACAGGTGTTCGCCAACCCGGATGGAACCTGGACGTCCGAAACGACCTCAGCGGCCCGCTTCAAAGAAGGAAAAGACAGCTTCGTTCCCCTAGGCGCCGACGGGGAACTGACCGACACCGCATCCCCGGTCGTAGGTGATGGTACCGAGCTCACCATCGCGGACGGAACCGACGACATCGGCGATGGCCCCACCCAGGATTCGGTAATCCTCGCTCAGCTGGAGTCCACCGGTGAGCACGAAGGCTCCACCTTGAAGCTGGGCTGGGAAGGTGAACTACCTGCCCCGCAGATCAGTGAGAACCAAGCCACCTACACCGAACAAGTGCAGGTGCCCATCATCGAAGATCCATCCGGCGACGTCATGCCACAAACCTCCACAGTGGACCCAGTCCCTTCGGACGCTCCTTCAGAGTCTCCCACCGAAACGGAAACTCCCGAGGTCAATGAAGAGCAGCCCGAAGAGGATGAGGATGCAAAATCCTCAGATTCAACTCCGGAGCCTTCTGAACCCGCAAGCACTTCTTCAGAGCCGGCCACCGAATCAGCGGAACCGTCACTCGAGATGCCTGCCGGACCCCAGTCGGTGGACGCCAGCGTGGTTGTCGAGCCGCTGCGGTCGGGCTTCTCACACCGCACCGTCCTGGAACAAGCCCCCGAAGGGGACGTGTCGCTACGGTTCCCCATCAAGCTCTCTAAAGGTTTGAAGCTCACAAGGGACAAGGACACCGGGGACCTTCGCGCCATCAACGGTAAGGGCGAGACTGTGTTCTTCGCCCCGGCGCCAACGATGTGGGATGCCAAAATCGATGAAGCATCCGGACTGCATCCTGCCGAACGCACCGTGGACACCACGCTCACCGAAGAAGATGGTGTCCCGGTGCTCACCTTGAACGCTGATGCCGCCTGGTTGCAAGATCCACAGCGTCAGTACCCGGTCACCATTGATCCGACTTGGTCGTCGGGTGTCTCTGATACGTGGGTTCAGGCCGATGTCCCGGGCTCCAAGGCCGGCGACCCGGAACTGCGTGTAGGCACGTTCAACGCCGGCGCATTGAAGTCACGTTCGTTCCTGCAGTTCGCTTCCTCGGCCTTGGATGGGAAGAAGATCACCAAAGCCGAACTGAAGATGCATAACTACCATTCCTACTCGTGCACCTCCGCCCCAGTGAAAGTCCAAAGACTGACCAGCGACTGGATTTCCTCCGATGTCCGCTGGACCAAGCAGCCCACCGCCACGACCAGTGGTGAAGGGACGAACAACGTCTCCAAGGGCTACTCTTCGAGCTGCGCTGCAGGATACGTCTACTACCCGATCACCCCGATCGCCCAGTACTGGGCAGATAACCCCACCAAGAACTACGGGGTCCGGTTGATCGCAGCCGATGAGACAAACAACTACACCTGGAAGCGGTACCGCTCAGCAAACTACATTGCTGGTGCCAATGATCCAATCGAACCGCAGTTCATCGTCACCTACAACTCCTACCCCAGCACACCTTCAGCAGTGTCCTTCGGCGCAGGCGAGTCCGTCAAAGACTCCACCGGAAAGCTCTGGGTGAACAAGAAATCCCAAACACTCCGTTCCACGGTCACTGACCCGGACGGAGGAAAAGTCAATGCCGAGTTCGACATGACCGGCACCAGCACCCTGAGCAAGCAAGCTGGCTCATCAGTCGCTTCCAAACAGGTCTCCATATACAAGGCCGCACTGAAAGACGGCACCTACACCGTCAAGGCCTGGGCCAATGACGGCACGCTGAGGTCCAAGGCTGCCGGACCTGCCACGACGTTCACCGTTGACACTGTCGCACCATCCGCCCCAACGATCACCTCCACCGGCGGAATCGCTAACAACGGGTGGCTGCCTGCGAAGCCCGCTTCGAACACCTTCACGTTCAAGTCCAACGCAGATGCCGCCACGATCTCCTACCAACTGAACGACGCCCCCTGGAAGGCGCTCAAGCCCACGGCCAACGAAGCCAAGGTGGCACTGAACCCGGTGGGGGCGAACGTGCTGCGGGTGAAAGCCACAGATTTGGCCAACAACACCTCAGGAACCACCACGTGGACCTTCGGCAACGGCGTCGCTTCCCTCAGCTCTCCCGCTGCCGGTTCCACGACCTCGGATTCATTCAAGGTCACCGGTCAAGGGCCCACCTCCTCCACCGGTGCGGTCACGCCAAAGGTATATTGGCGCGAAGCCAACAGCGCAACGGCAGATACCTCAACATACGGCGCAACTGCAGGCTGGTACGAAGCGGCAACACTGGCAGAGATCGCAGCGGGCCAGCCCGTCAAAATCGACACCATGATCGATGTCGCAGCAGCTCCGGCAGGCAAACTCAAGGAGCTGGGCAAAGACCGGATTGCAGCACTCGTAGAAGTACAGGTCTGCTTCGACTACGCCGGAGCACCATCAACTTCTAAGCTGCAGTGCACCACGAACAAGTCCAAAAAACCAGTCCAGGTCACCAAGCTGCCGCACGCCTTCGGAGACAACTACCCCGTCGCCGAGGCCGGCGACGGCCAGGTCGCACTGACCACCGGCGAACTGAACCTTTCCGAAACCGACGTCGAGGTCAACGCCGGCAATACCGGCCTGTCGGTGAGCCGCTCCTACTCCTCCTATTCCGGGATCGGAGCCAATTCCCGCATCTTCGGCAAAGGATGGCGCGCCAACATCGAAGGCCCCGACGAAGGGCTGGCAGGATTATTGGTCGCCGAATCCACCGCAGTGGACGGCTCCATCACCCTGGTCAGTGACGATGAAACCGCAGCCGTCTTCCGCCAGCCAGGCAACGGCCGTGTGTCGTTGAAGACCGGAACCTACACGCCGGCCAACGAAGACGCCACCGCTTCGGGCTGGAAGCTCGCCCTGTCCGGCTCCGGAACCAACGCGCGGATCAAGGTCACCGAAGAAGACGGAACGGTGACTACGTTCAAGCGCGGTGCCAATTTGGAGGGTAACCCCAAGATTTGGGAATGGATCACCGAGACCGTCACCGGCGGCAACGGCACCGGGACCAGCAAATTCGTCTCGAACACGGCCGGCCAAACCACCATGGTCATCGCCGGCACCGAAACCAACCTCATCTGCGACACGGCGACCCTCGTACACACTGAGGCAACTCCGGTGAAGGGATGCCGACGCATCAACCTGTCCTACGACACGTCAGGCAAAATCACCAAGGTCACCTACACCGCCTGGGACCCAGCCAAGAAGGCGATGGACACCGTAGGTATTGCCGAATACGGGTATGACGGAACCAGCCTGGACGCACGACTGATCAGTGTGAAAGATAATCGCACCAGAGACACCACCACCTACACCTACAGCACTGACTCCAAAGCCGGGGTACCATTGCTGGCTTCCACGGAAGAGAAAACAAGCTCAGGCTCCCGCGTGGATGCTCCCACCTACTACACCTACGGCAAGGCCAACGACTCAGACCGCTCCGACTGGCTTGAGCTCGTCGAACGCGGCAACGCGACCGACGGCAATACAAAAGTCCAGACTGCGCGCTTCGTCTACGGTCTTGACGTCGTAGGCGATGGGAAGAACACCCCCAACCTTTCCGAAGGCCAAGTCAAGCTGTGGGAGCAAGAAGGCACTAAGCGACCGGTCACGGGTTACGCAGTATTCGGGCCAGGAAAAGACGTTAAAACCTCCAAAGCATCCTCTGTCACCGCGGCTGATTTCAAGTATGCAGACCTGCACTATACGGATCCGCAGAACCGCGTCGTCAACACCGCATCCTATGCGGCAGGCGCCTGGCAGATCACAGCCAACGTGTTTAACGCGGACGGCAATATCGTTCGTGATTACGATGCCCGCGGCATTCGATTCATTTTGGCTGCGGCAAAAGACTCATCCAATATCAAGGACGGGGTACTCAAAAGCCATGAAGACTATGCGTCCATAAGCGTCTACTTCGCTGACTTAGCGAAGTTCGTCGATAATGAAGGCAACGGCCTCTCAACCAAAACCGATGCCACGGAAAAAGCTGCAGAAATCGCCAAGAATGAGGCGACCGCCGAGTTCCTCCGCGGCTACGTCACCGACACCTATTCACCGGTAACCACCGATGAAAACGATGAGCCCTCCCGTGTCCATACCAAAACCAGCTACACGCCGATCACGGATGTGGACGCCGGGGGCATGCCGCGCATGCTGCCAACCACGGTAGTGACTTCAAAGGCCAGCTCCGGGAAAACAGAACCAGATGCCACCGGGGAACCTATCATCACCCACGTGGAGAACGGCTATAACGCCTACACGACCGACAAGAACGGGAAAGCCGCAACAGACAAGAACAACCTACGCTCAGGTTGGGTGGTTGGTTCACCGACCAAGGTCACCCAGGTCATGGCTAAAACTGCGGATAATATCGTCACTGAAACCCGGTTCGACGACCAGGGCCGCGTGATCGAGTCCCGGCAGCCGAAATCCGCGGGAGCCGATGCTGGCACGACGAAGAGCACCTACTACACCGCCGCAGCGAATGCTGACGATGCTACCTGCGGCAATGCTCCGGAGTACGCAGGGTACTTGTGCAAGAACACCCCGCAGGGCGCCGGGTCGGTAGCCAAGCACCAGACCGGATTCAACATCTATGGCCAGCCGGCCACGTTCACCGAAGCCTCGACCGGGACCGATGGCGCCAAACGCACCACCACCCAAACCTACCGAGCCGACGGCCAAGAGCTGAAGACCACTGTCACCACCAGCGGCATCACCACTACTGCGGTGCAACCGGCAGAGAAGCTCTACGACGCCACCGGCGTACAGAACGGGGTGCGCGCGGTAGCTTCCGGCTCACTGCCGCAATCCGAGATCAAGTGGACCCAGGACTTGTGGGGACGCACCACCTCCTACACGAACTCACTAGGAGAAACGACCACCACCGAGTACGACGGATTCGGCAACGTCTCCAAGACGGTCTCCCCTGTCTCGACCACCACGTACAAGTACGGGGCACTGTCCAACGATGGGACCACCGAGTATCAGGGTGCGGTCACCAGCATGACCGTGTCCAAGCACGGCGGCACCAGCACCGCCACTTACAAGGCCAGCTATGACGGGGACGGCAACGTCCTCACCCAGGTCATCCCCGGGGGCTTCACCCAGAAAATGGACTACGACGAATCCGGCAAACAAGTCCGTCTAGCCTACGACGGACCGTTGAAAGCCGAAGACGGAACCACCTCGAACGGGACCTGGATCGCGTGGGAACTGAACCGCGACGTCACCGGACGCATCATGGGTGAAACCACCCCCGAAGGCGACGTGCTCGCAGGCACCTCAACCGCAGGAGACCGCGGCGCAGCCTACGATCGCGCGTTCACCTACGACCGAGCTGGACGACTCACCGAAGTCAAGGACATCACTGCCCAACCTGGTGAAACACTGAATACAGACTCCGAGGAAGGTGCGGTCACCCCCACGACGGTGCGGAAGTATGCGTTTGATAAGAACGGCAATCGGACCACGCTGACCACCACGGTCAACGGCACCCAGACCGCCAAGCGGACCTGGGCCTACGACGCAGCAGACCGCGTCGGCGTGGGCGCTGGGTATGTGTATGACGGGTTGGGACGGCAGACCACGGTTCCTGCAGCGGATGCGTCAGCAGCTGCCAACGGAGTGAAGGCCGGGGCTGGGGCGATCACGGTGAAGTACTTCGCCGATGACGCGGCCGCAGCGATCACCCGCAACGGCACCACGTCAACCATCGCCCGGGACCCGTCAGGTCGCCGCCTGACGGTGACCTCTACGGGAACCGCGGCTGCAGGAACCGAAACCAAGCACTACGCCGATGATTCGGATAACCCTGCCTGGAGCACCCGTAAGCAAGGTACCCAAACCATCACCACCAGGTACGAATCCACCATCGGTGGAGACCTGGCGTTGACCATTACCGGGAACACCGTCGAACTGGCCGTGAACAACCCCCACGGGGACGTAGTCGCGACCTTACCGTTGACCGGTACCGGTGCAGGGCAAGGTATCACCGGATGGGCTCAGTACGATGAGTACGGCAACCAGCTCACCGAACCAGTGAACACCGGCGCCACCACTTACGGATGGCACGGAGCCGATGAACGCGCAGTCGACATGAGCGGGCTGATCCTGATGGGAGCTCGACTCTATAACTCGGTCACTGGCCTGTTTACCAGCCGCGACCCAGTTGAAGGCGGTAACTCGACATCGTATGTGTACCCGCAGAATCCAGTAAACGCTAACGACGTATCTGGGGAATGGGGATGGTGGGACACAGCTGATGTTGTGCTTACTGCAGCTTCATTCATTCCTGGAGTAAACGCTGTAGCAATTCCGTTGCGAGGAATTTCCGCTGGAGTACGGGCTGCGCGTGCTGCGTATCATGGGTATAAATTGTACAAATCAACGCGAATCTCTAGATCTACCTTCAAAGCGGCGAGATTAGTCCGTACTTCGAGATATGGAGGTAGTGCAACCTACGGAAAATCCGTAAGTAGAAAAGTTTGGAAAAAAGCAACGAGAATACATGCCGGAAGAAGAGGCCATTATGTAAATAATTATGGCAGCAAGGGTGGAAGTATTATGAGTTCGCGTGGTCTACGCGGATATCGAAATCCCGCAGCAAAGCAAGGCAAGCGGGGAAAATACGGAAACCTCGAAAGGTATTCCAAGCGCCCTTCTTCCAAAAAAACTTCAGGATACCCAAATAAGTATGGAAATTATCACGTAAAAGTCAGAAGGTGGTAAAATTGGCGAATTCTTCTTTTCTCCACAGGATATCCATTGATTTTATGGAGGAACCCTTTCATGGCAATTTCGCAGGCGATGAGCCGGAAGAGAACCTAAGGTATCCCCCGAATCAATTTTTCGGGCTTGCTGGAATGCCTTGGGCAACTATGTATGAGCTTCGATTAAGTTACCGGAAGCTAGGACTGGAGATTTTCTCTGAAGAAATTGGGAATGTTTTTTCCATCAGGGTTCGGTCGCCGCAGTTTGCAGAAAATGACAAAAGATTTATTGACAAGCGTGCCATCGAATTGGATTCCTTTGATGATCGGCAAGCTAGATTGGCGATCTCTAATGTAATCAAAGCTTCAGGAGGGATCACGATTCAGTCCGCAATTCGCAAGTTGGAAAATCATTTCTTTGTCGATGAGCTTTAAAGCATTATTGATTAGTATGAAGTGCGAATACAAATACTCCCGCATTTCACAACAATTAATATCTGTAATTATTCTGGCATATTGCCAGTGAGCTGTTGAATATTCTGTCGGCTCGGGAGCATCGGGGGTCGACGATCGTCACTTTGGAGTTTGATTCGGAGGACTGGTATCGGTCGTTGTATGATGCGGTGGTTGCTGAGTCGATTCTGAATCGGTTGGTTTCCAAGAGTGAAATGATTCAGCTCGATGGGCCGAACATGCGCCGGTATGAGTACATCACAAGTCATTAGAACACCATAGAGCAGTAAACGGGTGGTGGTGCGTGGATTTCTCTGATTTCGGAGTGCTATCCGGTCCACGTACTACTGCTACCGTTTCGATACACAGGTGCTACCAAATACTCCTGCTAAACACTGGCTCCAACCATCGTGTATTAGCAGACGTATTTGGAGGCACCTGTGCGCGTATCGAATAGCTCTAATGTACGACTGGATAGCGCTCACTACGCATTGACGCCGGCGGTGCCCTTGGTGAGGTTATCCAGGGCCAGCGAGACTATCACGCGACCGGCATGGGCGTCGAAGGCCAGCTGCAGCTGGGCGTGATTTGAACCCTGCACAGCGCCGGCGGTTGGCCGCTGACTACGCGTTGACGGGAACATGGCCCTAATGGATTTCAGTGTAATAAAAATGGATAATTTGCTATATGTAATGCATGCCACAGTTCCTGCCTTGGTTCTTAGTGTGATAATTTTTCAAGATTTTCGCTGGAAAAATGAATACAAAATGAAGACGATTGCTACTTACACTGCGGCCCAAGTGTTTATTGAATTGGCGATAACATACACCATCTGCCTCAATATATCCTGGCTTCTGGCTTCACCATTTGACCCACTGGGTCCCTTTATGGATAGTCCAAGAAAGGAATTTGACCCTTGAGCTTCTGATTACTATTGGAAACTCAAATCGCGCCGAAGACCTACTATCATATTTTGGCCAGCGCTGGTATTACACTTCAGGATTAATGCATTGTTTGTTCCATCAATGTTCGGTATCGATTCCTTTGGCTATTACATTGAACTGTAAATGATTGAATATTTCACGTAACCAGCCAAACCTAAGTATGGTGTGGAAGAATCTGCAACATGTGTATTTTCTCATCTTAATTAATCTATGAGATTCATTCAATACTCAGGTCAAAAATAGGCGAACTCACGTGAAAAACCACGGGCATCGAGGGCAGTACTAGTGGTAAAAGAAGAACTGCAGACGCGGATGAGGCGGTTACAGATGATTGAAAACGAGTCCTCCCAATCGCACAGTTGGAACCCCGGTATTGAAAATTTTAGGCTAGGCGTCGACGTCTTCGTTGGGTGTATGACCAGTGGCGTATGGAAAAACTACGAAGTGATAGTTTGTATCCTCGGTCACGAGCCGGAAATTTTCTGGGATGTGAGTTTCTTACCGGGTAGAGAACCTCTTGGGGAGGGAGGAGACAATCACGATCCGCTATTTGAGTCTGAAATTGAGTTGTCCGAGGCACTTATGGGAAGCGAAGTGCAATGGTCAAGTCCAGTCCAATCATTTCTCAGAGCGGAAGAATACTATGGCTGAGCAGCCAAAAATAGTTCACGGATGGTGAACCGAGCAGCGGGGTTCCTACCATAGCGGAGATCTTCAAGCAACAAGCTAGTTCACCGGGATTACGGCAATCAGCTTATCGAACCGCTGAATACCGATGCGATGACATATGGTTTGCATGCCGCCGCTGAACATGTTGCCAACATTGGCGACTTGATACTGATGGGTGCCCGACACATTAGCCATAAACGGCGACGTGGCGACTCATTGAAATTGTCCAGACACCGTCTGGACAATTTCAATGATCCGTATCATAGATTGCAACAACGCCTAGTACAATATTTCCAAGATAAATTGTGCGGTCTCAATATCGGTCGTTAATGACACACCGATCTGTGGGGATCAACCAAAACTCCTGACATTCGAAAACACAACAGATTTTCAAGCATGTTTCGTCGCAAAACCCAGTACCACAAACTATGTGTTGCTATAGTGGCCACTCCACGAGTATTGGTACATTTGATCCCATGGGACACCGCCTCTGATACGCCAGAGTCTCCACCGGCGACCAAGACGCGCAACTCCAACACAATGCACTAGTTCCTTTATGGCGCGCCCGGGACACTGAGTACTGCTATTAGAGATGTGCACCCTCAACTGCGAAGAGCCACGTAATGAATCGCGCGGAAAATGGAAATGCCCGCGGTTGACGACTCCAGCTTTCAGAATGAACACATGATCAATTCTGAGAAAACTACGCCTGATGAGGCACCCGGGGACGAGACCGTTCATTCCGTTGTAGATCGAATCATGATCGATTTTGGACTCTCTTTGGAAGAAAAAGACGGCTTCGTAGGCCTAGGCTCAGAATTAGCTACCCTTTTCAGTCGCGTCAAGGTGCCGAATGAAGCTGAAATACGCGCAGCGCTTGAAGGAAGCGACAAATGATCAAGGTTGAGAAACTGCGTGTGAATAACTTTCGGGGCATCCGCTCGTTTGAGTTCAAAATGAATCAAAAATCCTTCGTAGTTGCGGGACGAAATGGGACAGGAAAGAGCGGAGTGATCGATGCACTGGAGTTTGCGCTCACCGGATCTATCACACGCTTAACAGGCAGCGGGACGGCGGGGGTTTCAGTAAAGTCCCATGCGCCCCATGTCGACATCGCCGAGACTCCTAAAGATGCCTGGGTCGAGATGACATTCACCGTTGTAGGAACCGGTTCATCCCACATTCTTAGGAGGTCCGTTGCAACTTCCCGAAAACCAACCATCTCCCCAAAAACACCCGAAGCGGAAGAGGCACTCGAATGGACGCTCAAGCATCCCGAGTTTGCACTAACACGAAGGGAGATTGTCTGCTTCGTGCTGGCTGAGGGTAGAAGCCGAGCTGACGGTGTCGCGGATTTGCTCGGTCTTCAACGCATTGGGCAAGTGAGGGCGCTACTAGTTCGAGTGCGAAATGCAGATAAACGAGATTATGCAGGTGCCGCAACCGTTCTCGCCAGTCGAGTGAGGGCATTGGTTCATGCCTCGGGAATCGAAACTTTTAACCCTGAAACGCTATCAAGAGCCATCAACGCAAACAGAACAAAGCTAGGGCTTGCGCCAATAGAGGATCTAACGCCCGAAGCGATCATCGAAGGGGTCGATTCATCCCCGAGCAGTTACACTCCATCAGCAAATCGAAACGAATGGCTGCAAAGGCTCTCAGCGCTTCATTCCACCGTGGAAATTGCTCTTTCGACTAACCTCGATGGTCTATTAGACCAATTAGTTGAGGATGCCGCTGATAGATCAAATTCAGCGGAGTTCATGACGGCATTAGAATCAGATGCTCTTCTAGATTCAGCGTTGGAACTGTTCAACGGCACGGACTGTCCTGTTTGCGCCACCACATGGCCACTCGGCGAGTTTGAGGAGGTAATCGCACGCAAAAAAGCTCAATCTGCCGCCGCAAGAGAAGAAATAGCTGCGTTGAAACTGAGAGCAAGCCGATTACTCCCTCATTTCACGGATTTACAACAAACCATCGAAATTGCGCTTCCTGTGGCTGAAGGGGTTGGCCAGGAAGCAATCAACACAAAAAAACAGCTTGAAGTAATTCGTGCAATAACCAAGACACTTCGTTGCATCAGTAACCCTTCGGAGCTGACAGAACTTGCGGCGCTGACGAAGTCGAAAATTGCTCCAATCAAGTCGTGGACCTGCGAACTCGAAAAGAAAGTTCGTGAGCTCCCCCTGCCAAACGAAGCCGACGAGCAAAAAGGTCGCTTACGATCTTTGTCGCATAGTTTTCATGAATATGCGGAACAGAAACGCCTGACTTCTAGCCTTTCCGAGAAGTCGTTAAGATCAACTACAGCTTGCGAAGTCTTCGAGTATTCAACTGCTGCGAGCCTCATAGAAATTTATTCTGCCGTTCAGTCGAAGTTTGCGCTCTTCTACTCCGCTATCAACGCCGACGACGAGAGCCAGTTTTCGGCCACTCTAACTCAGTCGGGTGCTGGCTTGGATATGAATGTTGACTTCTACGGCCGCGGAGAGTTTCCCCCTGGGGCATACCACAGCGAGGGCCATCAGGATGCGATGGGGCTATGCCTCTATCTCGCGTTGGCTCAATTTACATTGGGTACCGGATTTACCTTGTGCGCTTTGGATGACGTACTGATGTCGGTTGATTCTGGCCATCGCCGCTTCGTCGTAACGTTGTTGATTCAACAGTTTTCTGACACACAGTTTGTTGTGACCACGCATGATGAGCAATGGATGCGTCAGATGAAGTCACTGGGCTTCGTTCAGGGGCGGAACGTGCTTCAATTTCGAACCTGGAATGTCGATAGTGGACCCGTCGATTGGGCACACTATGAACCATGGGGTGAAATCGAAACCTTCCTAGAGGCAGGTCATGGAAAACTGCCGCTGGGTCCTTACGTTCCTATCTGGAGCACGTAGGACGCGAATGTGCCAGTAATCTCGCCGCACCCATCCCATACAAGCTTGATGGCCAAAACACTCTCGGGGAACTCTTCAACAGCAGCATCAGTACACTTCGATCCACTATTAGGAAGGGGAAAAATTCTGCTAACTCCTGGGGTCGACCGGAGCTTGTTGCTCAGTTAGACGCTTGGGATACTCGGGTTCAAACGGCCGCTCTGGAAGCAAAACAGGCAGAATGGGCTATCAATACAATCGTTCACTTCAACGAATGGGAGAACCAGACTCCCTCGGAATTTGCTCTCGTTGCTGCGTCCTGGAGACGCCTGATGAGGGAGTTCGCGTGTAACAAATGCGAGGGCCTAGCTAAGGTCACAAGCGATAAAGATTCTCTTCGTTGTGCCTGTCAAACCATATCTGTAAATCTGCTTGGCAAGAATTAGTTGGTATTCCGGTATTATCTCGCGACGGTTTCAAAGAAAGCTTTGGTTATTCTTTGGCATGTCTTGCATCCCATGTCCTACGGGACCTCTGAACCATCCGACTTGCTCCCCTCAAAGACGACAGTCGTAGATCCTTTGCCGCCTATTATCAGACCAGAAGCCGCAGACCATTTGGAATGAGTACGCTGGAAGAAACTCTTCCTCATTCCAGTGCGAGAATGATTTTATGAACGCCGTGGTTGCAAAATGAATAAAACTTACTTCTTGATCAGACCTAATCCCGAGGGATGGGACGCGCTTCCACTGTGCCCCCGTCCGTGGCGACAAATGCTTGTCGCTTGTGCGATCATCCTGATAACAACAGTTGCCTCATTCATCGAGGCTCGGGGCTGGGAAGATCCTCCGCCAGAATACTGGCAACACCCGTACCAAATTGCGGACATGTTCGGTTTCTCTGCCACCCTCGTTGCCTTATTCTTTTCTCTTACCGGCTGGTTTTTTGGGCGTCTGGCTGTTGCCATGGCACCCATCATTTTGCTCTATGCGGCAATACCATATTCACTCGACACCACCGAAGATTCCGCTATCTGGTGGGCTGGGACCATCGCCGCGGCACTTTGGTGGCTTGTCCAGACAAAAATCTCCCACCAACAAATTCACGCCGTCCGGAATCTCGCCACAGAGTCCAACACCGGCGCCACCCTCGAGCTAGGCCCGGATGCACAGATGTCACTGAAACGCATCAAAAACCGCAGCCTCTCCTGGGCGGCGACTTTAAGCTCGATCGCAATCCTCTTCTGGTTAGCTACTGCAATGGCACTACCTACTGCGGTAGGACGCACCCTTCAAGAACTCGAAGATCTGGCATTATCCGATTATCTGGGAACAGCTGCTGCAACCGTGAGCATTTTGGCACTAGCCCAGTGGCATCGCTACGGCTGGCGGTCCCTAGCTCGCAGGCGCGTAGGCAACATGGTGTGGCATGTCCCGATCGTGGGTGGCCCGGTTGAGGGACTATGGTCATCGCTTTCCGAAGACGCTGGCATGGTGTCTTTTGATCATGCTCGTTCATTACCTTGGTGTATCTGTATCAACGATTTTAAACGCGGTAACCCTGACGAAGTGGACCTATACGGTGACATCAGCATTACGGCATCCGTTTACTGCCCGGTTCACGGGATCGATCACATCAATTCCCTAACTCACGAACATTTTCGTTCCAAAGCGACCAATACCTGGTTCTGGGACGAAGATTCCCTGTTACCAATATCCACGCAGGCCGAAGAAGACAGAACTCTACTCATCGGATACGCGGGCACTTCCTTTATCGGGTTGCCGGCACACTTCTCTAATGACACAGCAGAAATCCAACCCGACACAGATAACTTCGTTGAGGAGCGCAATCCGCAGATAAACGAATCACAGTGGAAGCGGCCCTTACCGCCACTAAGTGGAGCCGTGGACCGGATCGATCTAAGACCGGCAGGTCTAGGAGGGCATGCCATCCGCTACCAGCACGGGCGGGCATGGTTTGAAACAACCAGAGATGCGGATGCCAGAAAACGACCGACTACTGAAGAATGATGAACTGCTCCTCTTTTTCATTGGATGAGTCCGTAATCCAGCTAAAAATCCGTATTCTATAAAGAACGATGAATCGGGCACCGTCTTATAACCAATGGGTTGTAAGACGTCTTGCCGTCCACCCCTTCTTCAGCTTAAAATCCTTGAAAACTCGACGCCCGAATTTTCTTGCAACCATGTGTTATCAGCAACCTCTTCGGATTATGACCCCATTATCAGTTGCAAGACACCTTTGACTAGCTCACCAATGATCATCCAGCCCCGTACCGTCAATAGTTGCGTCAATAGTTCTTCAGGTCTCTCATCATGCCCCGCCAACTTCAGTCGAAAACCCGGTCTTCATGAAATCAAGAGCTCCAGGCAGACCCACCATTCACGAGCCAAGAGGCCTGTCGTGCAATCCAACAAATCGAGATCCACCCAACTGTCCTTGACCGGGTTCAAGACGATTACAGCCCCACCCATTCGGAGCTGCCGGACGTGAAGTGCTGCTTCTTCCAGATCGGGACCTCGGCCTTGATGCGCTCCACCAGGTTCTCAATTGCGTCGAAGGCTTCCTTGCGGTGCGCAGCCGCCGAGGCAGCCACCAGCGCGGCATCGCCAATCTTTAGCGGACCCACGCGGTGCACAGCCGAGAGCTTCAGGCCGGTGCGTTCTTCTTCGGCAATAATCTTCTCCAAGAATTCTTGAGCCTGCGGGTGATGCGAGTAGTCCAGGGAATTCACCGACTGGCCACCATCGTGATTGCGGATGATCCCGTGGAACATCACCAGCGCACCGGCGGTATCAGACTGCACGGCATCGCGGACGGCAGCCTCGTCGATAGGTTCTTCGGTAATCAGCGCGTAGCTCATGATCGGGTTCCTTCGGTATGTGCGGGTTCGGTCAGTAGCTGCGGGGCCACGGCGGCCAGAGCGGGAAGCCCGCCTTCAAGATAGTTTGTTTTGATGCCTCGTCCTGCGAGCAAGGATGCTGCGCGTTGCGAGCGCGGGCCACGGACGCAGTAAACCGTCACCTGTGCCGGGATCTGTTCCAGTTCGGCCCCGGATTCGATGGCTGCTTCCAGCTGGGGCAGCGGAAGGTGCAGGGACCCGGTGATGTGCTGTTGCGCGCGTTCGTCATCATTGCGCACGTCCAATAAAACCGGAGCTGCATCACCAGTTAGTGCTTCGGCGAGCGCCTCGGCGCCGATGCCTTCAGCTTCGGGCAGCGTTCCCGAGCAAAAAAGCACATAATCGATCAGGTCGGTGACTTCGCCTGCTTGGGGATCACGGGAGAATTCGAGGGTACGGGTGCTAGCCGCCAACGCATCGTAGATCAGCACCTTGCCCACCAGCGGGGCACCGATTCCGGCGATCAGCTTCAAGGCTTCGGTAGCCAGCAGCGAACCGACGGTTCCGCACAATCCAGGCAATACTCCCCCGGCCGCGCAATCCGGCACGGTGCCCGGGGCAGGCGGGACCGGGAACAGGTCGCGGTAACCCGGACCATGCTCATGCCAGGCCACGGAAACTTGTCCATGATGCTGCAGGATCGATCCCCAGATCAGCGGGATGCCGGTGAGCTGCGCGGCGTCATTGGACAGGTACCGGGTCGGGAAGTTGTCGCTGCCATCGATGACGAGGTCATAATTCGCAAAAATCTGAAGCGCATTCGATGAATCCAGGCGCAGGTTGTGCTCGATGATCTTCACATTGGGGTCCAGCGCCGTGGCGGCCTGCGCCAGGGAAGCGGTCTTGGCCAAGCCGATATTAGCGGTGGTGTGCGTGACCTGGCGGTGCAGGTTGGATAGCTCCACCACGTCATCATCCACGATGCCGATGGAGCCTACTCCCGCTCCGACCAGATACGGGACACTGGCGCTGCCCAGCCCTCCGGCGCCGATAACCAGTACCCGGGCGGCAGCCAGCCTGCGCTGCGCAGTGTCATCAAATCCGGGCAACGAGAGTTGGCGTGCAGCGCGAGCAGCCTGTTCGCCGCTCAGTGGCGGCCCGGGGGCCACAAGCGCGGGAAAGTCGCGTTCGCTTTTCATCGTGCTCCTTATCGCCTAGGCGCGATAGCATGAAGTCATGTCGAAGATTACGATACGCTACTTCGCTGCCGCGGCGGCAGCAGCGGGCTGCGAGCAGGAGAGCTGGGAACGCCCCGATACACTCGCCAGGCTGCGTAGCGAACTGATCGATTCCTACGGACCTGAAATGGCCCAGGTTTTGCGCGCCGGAAGTTTCCTGATCAACGGCGTGGTGCGCCGCGATGCCGGCGAGCTGGGCACTGCCGACGATCTGACCGTGGATGTCCTGCCGCCGTTCGCAGGCGGATAGTCCATGTCCTGCACTCTGGAAAGCCATCGCGCGGAACTTGAAGAGCTGATGTCCCCGGTCTTCGCCTGCCTGGACAATGAAGTGCTGCCCATCGATAGCCCTGAGGCCAGCGATCGAATCCTCAGCGAGGACCAGTACGCCCTTTTGCCCATCCCTGCGTTCACCAATTCGCAGATGGATGGCTACGCTGCGCGCAGCGCGGATCTGGCAGCAGCCTCGCTCCGCTCCCCCATCTCTTTGCCATTGGGTTTCACGGCTGCTGCCGGCGATCGGCAAATATCCCTGGCTGAAGGCACGGTCAGTCCGGTGATGACCGGTGCGATGATCCCGCTGGGTGCTGACACCGTCATCCCCATCGAGGAAAGCGGCTCTGGCGCTTTCCCGGAATTGGTTCGTGCCGGCTTTGGCACCCCCAGCGGCCACGCGGAATTCTCGGCCCCCAGCGCCGCGGGCCGCTTCATCCGCCCCGCCGGCGGTGATCTCGAAACCGGCGCCTTGGTGGCCAAGGCCGGAACCCGGCTGACCCCGACCATGATTGCTGCACTGGTTTCCAGCGGGCTGCGTGAAGTACCGGTGCGCCGGGCCTTGAAGGTGGCCGTGTGCACTACCGGCGATGAGCTCAGCGATGGACAGCGTTCCCAGGGCCAGATCCCGGACTCGAATTCCCCTATGCTCGCAGCCTGGCTGCGCCGCTATCAGGTGCAGGTGCGCACCTTGCAGCTGCCCGATGATCCGCAGCGCTTCGCCCTGGCCATCGATGTCTTGCAGGAACAGGTTGACCTGATCGTAACCGTGGGCGGTATCAGCGCCGGAGCTTACGAGGTGGTCCGCCAAGCGCTGTCGCCGCTAGGCGGGGTTTTCCACCATGTGGCCATCCAGCCCGGCGGTCCGCAAGGCTTCGCCCGACTGGCCAAGGCAGCGGTGCTGTGCTTCCCGGGCAACCCGGTCAGTGCCCTGCTGTCGGCAGAACTGTTCCTGGCCCCGCTGCTGCGACAGCTCAATGCCCTGCCAGAGCCCTTGCCCAGGCACTACCCGCTGGCAACCGATGCCAGTTCCCCCGAGCACAAGCACCAGGTGCGCCGCGCGCTGATCCGCGATGGCCAGGTCGCCATCCTGGATCCGGGATCCCACCTAGTCCACGATCTGGCCCGCGCCGATGCGCTGGTGCATATCCCGGTAGGCGTCAGCCAGTTGGCTGCCGGCCAAAGCATCGAAATTTGGAGCATGAATGTCTGAGAGACTCACCCACCTGCGCGAAGACGGCAGCGCCCATATGGTCGATGTCAGCGACAAGGCCGTCACCAAGCGCGTGGCCACCGCAGAAGCCATCTTCGCCACCCGCCCGGATGTTGTCCCGATGCTGATGACCGGGCAGTTGCCCAAGGGCGAGGCGTTGGGCACCGCAAGGGTCGCTGGCATCATGGCGGCCAAGCGCACCTGGGAACTGATTCCGCTGTGCCACCCGCTGCCGATTTCCAAGGTGTCCATTGATTTCACCGCCGAGGAATCCGCGGTGCGCGTCACCGCCCAGGTGACCACCAAGGGCGTCACCGGGGTGGAGATGGAAGCGTTGACCGCGGCCAGCGTTGCGGCCCTGACCCTCTACGACATGGTCAAGGCCGTGGACAAGCACGCCGAGGTCCGCTCGGTGAAGGTTTTGGCGAAGTCCGGCGGCAAGAGCGGTGACTGGGTTCGTGGAGACTAGCCGCATGGCGGCCGTGGTGGTTGCTTCGACCAGTGCCGCAGCAGGCACCGCCGAAGACAAGACCGGTCCGCTGATCACCCGGTGGCTGTCCGAGCGCGGCTTCGAGACCGGCGAGCCGACGGTGGTGGCCGACGGGCAGCCGGTGCGTTTTGCCGTGGATGACCTGCTGGCCAACGACGCGCAGGTCGTGATCGTGACCGGCGGGACCGGGGTCTCACCCGATGACCAGTCCCCCGAAATGGTTGCCCCGCTGCTGGACGTCCAGCTGCCCGGAATCATCGAGGCCATCCGCCGGCGCGGAGAAGCGACCACCGCGCTGTCCATCATTACCCGCGGGGTCGCAGGATTCTCCGGCAACAGCTTCGTCATCACGTTGCCCGGGTCCACCGGCGGAGTGAAAGACGGGCTGGCCGTCCTGGATCCGATCCTGGAGCACCTGCTGGTCCAGCGCAGCGGCGGCACCGGGCACGGACCGCGGTAAGTTTTCCAGCACCATCATTGATCAGAAAGGCCACCAGGTTGAGCATCGAACCCGGAATTTACCAGCACTTCAAGGGTCAGCGCTACGAGGTGCTGGCCGTGGGGAAGCACAGCGAAACCGAAGAGCCACTGGTCTTCTACCGCAAGCTCTACGATGACTACAGCTTCTGGGCTCGGCCACTGGAGATGTTTGCGGAGCACGTTGAACGCGATGGCTACAACGGCCCGCGTTTCGCCAGGATCGCCTAAGGCAAGTTGCAGATTTCCCTGCACCTACTGCGAGTCGGCAACGTTATAGCGTTCCAAGGCTTTGGCAAAGGCCGAGATCTGCTCTTCGCTCCAGCCCTCCAGACGATCGGTTACCGCAGCGCGGTGCACGGCGGCGGAAGCCTGAAGCCGCTCGCGGCCCACGCCAGTCAGTTCCACTACGCGGCCGCGCCCGGATTCCGCATCATCATAGGCGATATATCCCAAGTCCAGCAGCGTGCCTACCTGCCGGGAGACTGTCGAGCGGTTCAGCGAGAACGCCTCGGCAATGTCGGTGGCCCGGGTTCCGGGCGTATCGGCAATGAAGCGCAGCAGGGAATGCTCCACGAGTGTCAGCGGCTCGGCCAACTGGCGTGAGCGCGTATTGGCACGTCGGGTAATCATTTGCATGTGGTGGAAGATCGATTGGATATCGGCTTCCCGCTGTTCCTTGCCCATGTTCCGAGTCTAGTACGCAGGGCTTTGCCGGGCACTCAATGTTGCATCATGCAACATTAAGCGTATTCTTTAATGCTGATGACTCTCACCGACAACGCCCCGCGCCAATCCCCCGCTTCCAAGCATGCCGATAATCCGGCCAAGAAGAAGTCCCCCGCAGCCAAGCCGGCACCACTGGGCTGGGGAAAGCTCGTGTTGACCATGCTGATCCCGTTCTTCCTGTGCGCCATCATGGGCTTGTTCTATCTGGGGGCCTTCCACGCGCCCAGTCCGCACAACGTGCAGGTGGCGGTGGTGGGCGATTCCGCGCAATCCAAGGTTTTCGCCCAGACCCTGCAGGATGGGTCCGACGGTGCATTGAATGTGCACACCGTCGCCGATGCGGACCAGGCCCGGAAACTGGTAGAGCAGCGCGAGCTCGTGGCCGCCTACGAAACCAGCGGCGGCACGGCAACGCTCTACAGCTCTAGCGCCGCGTCGGAAACCTCGGCGAATATCGCCCAGAAAGTCTTCTTGGAGGTGGCCTACGAACAAGGCCAGCCATTGCGCATCGAAGATGTCGTGCCCACCGGCGAGCAGGACACCACCGGGCAGGGGCTGTTCTTCCTGCTGGTCGCCTTGAGCATTGGCGGCTACGCCAGCGCCGTGCCGCTGGCCGGGTTCATGGGCAAGGTCAAGCTGCCCGTGCGCTTCGCCATGGCGGCGGTTGCCGCAGCGGTGGTTGCCACAATCACGGTGCTGATCGCGGGCCCGGTCTACCGGATCATCGAGGATCATTACGCGGGCATCTGGCTGATTTCCTGGGTTTACGCCGCCGGCATCACCCTGCTGGGCCTGGGCCTGCATCCACTGCTGCGCCACTGGACCACCCCGACGCTGACCTTGTGCTTCGTCGCACTGAATTTCACCAGTTCCGGCGGGATCTTCCAGCCGCAAATGCAGCCGGGATTCTACGGTGCACTCAATACCTTCTGGAATGGCGCCGGGTGGCTGCACGCAGTGCAGACCCTCGCCTACTTCCCCGGGCAGTCCATCGGCATGGATCTCCTGCGGCTAATCCTCTGGCTGATCCCCGGCATCCTGCTGGTCATCCTGACCCACGCGTGGAGCGTGCGCAAAACCCGCGTGGCCGATGAAAATGCCAGGATCCGGGACGTCGAGGAAACCGTCGCCGCGTAGCGGCACGCGCCGCGGGGATTGCTCCCTGCCAGATGCCGCTCCTAGCTGCGCAAGAGCCAGGAGCGCGCGGAGCCCAAGGCTCGGCGCAGTCCGCTCACCGCGTCATCCATGACCGCGGTTCCCACATCCTGGAAGGACCCCATGCCGCCGCGGTAGAGTTCCAAGGCCTTCCGGGAAGCCTCTCGCAGTTGCTCTCGGCTTTCGATATCCTCGAAGAGGCCATCAATCCAGCGAGCCGCATGGGCGCGTTGCGCGTCATGGTCCTGGGCCGCTGCGAGGTGCAGCTTCTCGATAGCCGCGCGGATTCTGCCCAGTGCTTGCTCAACATTGTCCATGGCACAAGGTTATCCCGGCCGGCGGGCCCTGCTGCCCGCCAGCCGCGCTTCAGGACTTGCCCAGCGGTATCAGGTCAAGTTGCGCGGTGATATGGCTGCGGACGTCGTTCAGTTCATCCATGTTGATCCCGTGGGCCAACCCCGAGTAGGTGCGGGCGGTCAGGGTCGAATGCTCGGGCAGGAACTTGGTGGTGCGTTCAATGGCGACCGGGGCAATGACCCGGTCTTCGGTGCCACGGCCCCAGAACACTGCTGGACGCTGCGCGGCGATGATTTCATCGGCTGACTGGGTGCCGCCTAAGACGAATCCGCCCAGGATTGTGGTGGCCAGCACCCGCTCGGGCCGGGTGCGCAGCAGCTGGCTGGCCATCAGCCCGCCCTGGGAGAAACCGACTGGAATGATCTTGGTGGCGGTGTCTACATTTGCATCGATCCAGGCCCAGATCGCCGCGGTGGCCGCTTGCACCGGCGCCGCGTCGGGGACGCCCGGAGTGGTGATCTGGAACCAGGCGGCCCCACCGTGGCCCAATTCCAGCGGAGCGCGCAGCGAAGCCCAAGGCAGATCCAATCCCAGCGGTTCGGCGAGCGAGCCGAGGTCGTGTTCATTGGAGCCGAAGCCATGCAGGAAGACCAGCACGGCACCGGATTCCGGGGCACTGCTCCAATTGGCGGAACGCACATCGCTCAACAGGTTGCTCATAGCAGGCCAACTCCTCATAAGTTGTTTGCGGGCGGTTCCCGATGGTGGAATCACAGCCTTCCGGCGGCGTTCCCAACAAGGTTCAATAAGCCAAGCATACCGTAATTGATTGAAGATACAAGTAAATTCCATTACCGCGATCCGTCACAGTACCCCGGGCGCCACCCGCCCAGGAAATCTGAAGCGAAGCGCACCCAAGTCCCGCTTACCCTTCTGCCGGCCACCACAAGCGCCCCCCAAAAACCAGCTAGTCACGATGGATAACTCCGACATAAAGCAGGGTTCAAGCTAGTGCGAAGGCTTGCGGGCATTCCAGGGAAAATTCGCGCAATCTGGAGGGAACGCATCCTACTTCACGCAAAACCTTGTCACCAGAAAATCCTAGACAGAAACTAAAATTACTGTGATCATTTCGTGTTACTGCCGGCCAGTAGCAAGTGCCTCCCATCTTTTACTCGACGGACCACCATGCAACGACGCATACTTTCCGTTCTGGGCGCGCTGTGCCTGGCCGCTGCAACACTCACCGCCCCGGCCATCGCACCGAGCGCGGCAAGCACCGCACAAGCCGAAACAGCTTCGTCCCTGAACATCAGCCCGGCCGGGGCTAATAATTGGGATTGCGCACCCGATTCCGAACATCCCTATCCCGTAGTCCTCGTCCACGGCACCTTTGCCACCATGGACTTCAACTGGATCTCACTGTCCCCCCAAGCTCAAGCGCAACGGCTATTGCGTTTTCGCACTGAACTACGGCTTGGAAAACGGCATCTCGGGTGCGGCGCATGCCCCGGACTCGGCAGCCGAACTGCGCGACTTCATTGACCGCGTCCGCCAGGCCACCGGCGCCAAGAAGGTGGACATCGTCGGGCACAGCCAGGGCGGAATGATGCCCCGCTGGTACATGGGGCACATGGGCGGAGCAAAACATGTCAACGAATAGGTGGCCATCGCCCCATCGAGCCACGGCACCCAGGGCATTCTGGTGCCGAGCGCTACCGGAGTCAGGATTGCCGGCAGCTACGCTGGCTGGATCTGCGACGCCTGCGCCGACCAGGTGGCGGGCAGCGAGTTCATGACCGAGCTGAATTCGATCGGCGACACCGTCGCAGGCCCGGATTACACGGTCATTTCCACCAAGTACGACGAGGTCGTCATGCCGTACAAGTCCCAGTTCCTGCAGGGAGACAGCGAGCACGTGACCAACGTGCTGCGCCAGGACAAGTGCCCGCTGGATGCCTCGGGACACGCCAGCATGGCCGTTGATCCTGTAGTCCACCGCTGGGTGCTCAACGCACTGTCCACGGATGGTCCGGCCGATCCGGGCTACCGCCCTTCCTGCTACCTGTAAGCGGGAATCGGCGCATCCCGGCGTCCGCGCCGATGCCGGGATGCGCCTGGCTCGCACCTAGGCAGAGCGCCAGCCAGCTACTAGATTGGTGGGCATGGACGTACTTTCCAGCAGGGTGCTGCTGCGGCCAATTGACCTGGCCGCAACCCAGCAGTTCTATCGAGATGTGCTGCAACTAGCCGTTGCCCGGGAATTCGGTCCGGCACAGCAGCCGGGAATGGTGTTCTTCCTGGGCAATGGCCTGCTAGAAGTCTCCGGGCACCGGCCGCCAGGGAAGCCGTCCACGCTGGTGCTGTGGCTGCAGGTGCGCGACGTGCAGGCAGAGCTGGAACAGTTGACGGCCCGCGGTGCGACGGTGCAGCGCGAGGCGCGCAAGGAGGACTGGGGCCTGATGGAAGCATGGATCCAGGATCCCGACGGCACCAGAATCGTGCTGGTGCAGGTACCCGAAGGGCACCCGATCCGCCGGGACGTGCGCGAGCCCTAGCAACTGGTGCTGGCCTGCGCGGCTCGCCGCGATCACCACGTGTGCTGGCATCGAATGGGATCCGGCCACCGCCTGATCCCGGCGGGTACTAGCGGCTGGCGGCGAGGGCTTCGCGTACCTGCGCGGCAGCTTCGAGCAGCTGCGGCAAAACCACCTCGGCTGCCTGTTCGGCGCTCTGCGTAGTATCGGGGCGCACGCTCATCGACACGTTCATCGCGGCGACCACGGTGCCATCGGCGCTGAATACCGGCACCGCCACCGAGCGCAGGCCGATCTCCAATTCCTGGTCTACCACGGCATAGCCCTGGGTACGGATCCGTTGAAGTTCAACGCGTAGCTGATCCGGGCCATCGATCCCCAGCCCGGTCATTGAATGCACGCCGGCGGCGATCACCGCCTCGCTGATTTCTTCAGGCTGGTAGGCCAGCAACACCCGGCCCATGGAGGTATTGGCCGCCGGGAAGCGGGTGCCCACCGAAATGCCCACGCGCATGATCGAACGGGTATGCACCCGGGCGATGTAGACGATCTGCGATCCGTCCAGGATGGAAGCGGAGGCCGATTCATGCACAGCAGCCGAGAGTTCCTCGAGCACCGGTTCGATCAGCTGCGGCAAGGTGGCGCTGGACAGGTACGAGTACCCCAGCTGCAGGACCTTGCTGGTCAGCTCGAAATGCTTGCCGTCGGTGCGCACATAGCCCAGCTCCACCAGGGTCAGCAGGAATCGCCGGGCGGTGGCCCGGGACAGGGAAGTCCGTCCGGCAACCTCGGAAAGGGTCATCGACGCGTGATCGGCATCGAAGCTGCTGATGACCGCCAAGCCGCGGGCCAGGGACTGGACCGATGTGGTTGTTGCTGCCTGCTCGCTCACCGTGCTCCTTGCGCGCTGGAAATGATTGCGGGGCGCACTTCCAAGACTCGGATGCGCACCCCACTAATCTACTGGGTCTTCTAGGCCTGGGTCAGTTCCACCGGGACCTTGGCGGCCAGCTCCTCGAAGCTGATGCCATGGGTGGAGCGCACGAAGACCTTGGCATCACGCAGCTCGAAGACGGCCACTTCGGTGTAGATCCGCGAGACGCAGCCCAGCCCGGTGACCGGATAGCTCAGCGTTTCAACCAGCTTGGATTCCCCGGCCTTGGTGAACAAGCTCATCATCACCCAGGTCGCCTTGGCGCCGATAGCCAGGTCCATGGCGCCGCCCACAGCAGGGATGGCACCTTCGGCACCGGTGTGCCAGTTGGCCAAATCGCCATCCTTGGAGATCTGGAAGGCACCGAGCACGCATACATCCAGGTGGCCGCCGCGCATCATCGCGAAAGAATCCGCGTGATGGAAGAAGGAGGCGCCCGGCAGCTGCGTGACCGGGATCTTGCCTGCATTGATCAGATCCGGGTCGATGTCCTCGCCGGTGGCGACCGGGCCCATGCCCAGCATGCCGTTCTCGGTGTGCAGGGTGACGCCCTGTTCCTTGGTGAGGTAGTTCGAGACGTTGGTCGGCTGGCCGATTCCCAGGTTCACGAATGCTCCGGCCGGGATGTCCGCGGCAACGAGCTGCGCCATTTCATCGCGGGTGAGCTTTGCTTCGGTGGTGGTCATTGCGCTCATTACTTTTCCCCTCCCAGTTCCACCACGGTATCCACGAAGATGCCCGGGGTGATGACGTTTTCCGGATCGATGGAACCGGCCTGGACGACCTCGTCCACCTGCACGATGGCCGACTTGGCCGCGGTGGCCATGATCGGGCCGAAGTTCCGCGCGGTCTTGCGGTACACCAGGTTGCCCAGCGTGTCGGCCTTCAGTGCCTTGATCAGCGCGAAATCGGCGTGGATCGGGGTTTCCAGCACATAGCCCTTGCCATCGATCACGCGGGTTTCCTTGCCCTCGGCCAGCAGCGTGCCGTAGCCGGTGGGGGTGAAGAACCCGCCGATGCCGGCGCCGGCGGCGCGGATGCGCTCGGCCAGGTTGCCCTGCGGAACCAGCTCCAGCTCGATTTCCCCGGCCCGGTAGGCCTCATCGAAGTGCCAGGAGTCGGACTGGCGCGGGAAGGAGCAGATGATCTTCTTGACCCGGCGTTCCTTGATCAGCAGGGCCAGGCCGGCGTCGGCCTGCCCGGCGTTGTTGTTCACGACCGTCAGGTCCTTCGCGCCGCAGTCCAGGAGCGCGTCGATCAGTTCCATCGGCTGGCCGGCGTTGCCGAAGCCGCCGATCAGGACGGTGGCGCCGTCGGTGATCTCGGCGACGGCGTCCGCGGCCGAGGTGGCAATGCGTGGTGCCATGATGCTGCCTTTCTATAAGCTACTTGGTTGCGTTCACGTTTTCGACGACGACAGCCAGGCCCTGGCCGACGCCGATGCAGATCGCGGCGAGCCCGTAGCGCTCGCCGGATTCTGCCAGGCGGCGGGCGACGGTGCCCAGGATGCGCAGGCCCGAGGCTCCCAGCGGGTGGCCGATGGAGATGGCCCCGCCCCAGGCATTGACGATAGCCGGGTCGATGTCCCAGGCCCGGATGCAGGCCAGGGACTGGGCCGCGAATGCCTCGTTCAGCTCGACCGCGGCGATATCCGACCACTTCAGGCCGGCCTTGGCCAGAGCCTTGTTGGCGGCTTCCACCGGGGCGAAGCCGAAGAACTGCGGATCCAGTGCGGCAGCGCCGTTGGAGACGATGCGGGCGATCGGGGCGGCGCCCAGCAATTCGCCGCCGCGCTCGGAGCCGATGAAGGCCGCCGAGGCGCCGTCGCTCATCGGCGAGGCGTTGCCCGCGGTCACCGTGGCATTCTCCCCGGTGCGGAACACGGTGCGCAGCTTGGAGAGGGTCTGGGCAGTGGAATCGGCACGGATGGTTTCGTCGCGGGTGACTTCGGTGCCGCGCTTGTTCGCCGGCGGAACCGGAACTACCAAGTTGTCGTACTTTCCGGCCTCCCAGGCGGCCGCGGCCTGCTGGTGCGATGCCGCGGAGAATTCATCCTGGTCTTCGCGGGAGATGCCGTGCTTCTCGCGCAGCTGCTCGGTGGCCTCGCCCAGCGATACCGTCCATTCCCCCGGCATGGCCGGGTTGACCAGGCGCCAGCCCAGGGTGGTGTTGGCCAGTTCCAGATTGCTCATCGGGAAAGGACGCTCGGTCTTGGGAAGCACCCATGGAGCACGGCTCATCGATTCGACGCCGCCAACCAGGACCAGGTCCGCGTCGCCGGTGGCGATCTGGCGCCCGGCGGCGATCGAGGCATCCAGCGAGGAGCCGCACAGGCGGTTCATCGTGGTGCCCGGCAGCGAGGTCGGCAACCCGGCGAGCAGGGTGGCCATGCGGGCCACGTTGCGGTTTTCCTCGCCGGCGCCGTTGGCGTTGCCGAAGATCGACTCGTCGATATCCGCGACATCCAGCTGCGGCGCCCGGGCGACCAGCTCGCGCACCACGTGGGCGGCAAGGTCATCGGGGCGGTGGCTGGACAGCGCGCCGCCGATCTTGCCGAAGGGGGTGCGGATTGCGTCGTATAGGTAGGCCTGCTGCATCGTCTCACTGCTCCATCGCTGCGGTATGTTCACATCGTGAACTTGTGTTCGTAGAATGAACTTTAGCATTTGATGCCCGTAGCTTCAATAGATTTCCCTCGCGGTCCACCCGGTTCCCCGCACACAAAAGGCCCCGGCTGCCGAAGCAGCCAGGGCACTTTCCAAGTCACATATTGCTATTGCGCGTTAATCGCGACATTTAGCGGCTGCCATCCGGAAGACTCGTCGAACGCCGGATCCTGCACAGCTAGCGAGCAAATGGATCCAATGAAGTTTCCATCCTCGTCATAAGCGATCTCATCCCAATTTTCTTCAAAATCCATGCAGGAAACCGGCTCAATTTCGCTGGTCGCCTTTCCATCTGCACCGAGGACTTGGCCAGCGGCTCGCTCTATTCCAAAGCTGGCAAACACAACCTTGGGCTCGCCCGGCGATGCTTGATACTTGTCCAGGGTGCTCATGGTTTCAATAACCCTGAATTCGCCTTCGTCAACGCTTCCGCCATTGGCATAGGCCTGGTCGGTCTGGGCGATTAGCTCCTGGCACAAGGTGCAGTCCGCTGCCGAGAAGCCCTTGAGTGCGGCGGTGTCACCGCTCGCCACCGCATAATTCAGCAGCTGTACCCAGTACTCCATGGCACCTTGCAGCCCTTCCTCGGTTTTCTCGCTGAGGACCGCCGGGCGCTGCGGAACTTCGGCATTTTGCTCCGGGGAGCTCGGCGTGGGCGACACGGTGCCAGCAGAAGGATCGCCGGCTCCTCCCTGGGATGCACTGACGCAACCGCTGGCTGCCAGCGTCAATGCAGCCATCAAAGCTGCAAGCTTCACTTGATGATTTCGAACCATTGCCGCCACCTTCTTGGAGTTTTTTCCGCGTTCGAAAACGACATTACATCAAGCATTTCGATAATACGACCACTATTCAAATAATGTTTTGGATACGCTTTTCAATGTGAATCGCTGGAAAAATTCGATGTTAACTCTGGATGAACAAGGGAAATTCGACGCGATTGCGAACCCTGCTTGCACTAAAGCGCAGAGCCGCTCACCTGGATGCAGGAGAAGCGAAGCAGCCACTGCCCTAAAATAGTTCCATGGCCAATTCGCCCAGTGGGGACTCTATGCTGGACCGCTTGGTTCGGATCCTGAATTCTTTTGATCTCAACAATCAGTCGCTCAGCGTCAGCAGCCTGGCCCGGCGTGCCGACATCCCCAAAGCAACCATGTACAGGTTGCTCGATGAATTGGTATCCCATGACTTGCTGGCGCGAGACGGGTCTGGCCAGGTGCGGCTGGGTTTGCGCCTTTGGGAATTAGCCAATCGAAGCGCTGCCACCCAGGACCTTCGCACCGCGGCATTGCCGTTCATGGAGGACATCAACCAGCTGCTGGGGCAAAATACCCAGCTCTCGGTACTGCACCAGGACGAGGTGCTGATCATCGAGCGTCTCTCGCGGCCGGGCTCCGTTGTCAATCAGGCGAATGTCGCCGGACGCATGCCTGTGCACCGAACCTCGATGGGCATGGCACTTTTGGCCTTTTCACGGCCGGAAACCATTCACGGGTTCCTGGAACGCCACCACGAACTGATGACCGCCACCCATCCTGAACTCCGCGCAGAAATGGCGGAAATCCGACGCAACGGATTCGCCTCGTTCGACGGATTCATCGACCCGGAAACCACCGGTGCCGCCGCCCCGATCCTCGACGAGGCGGGCTATCAGGTTGCCGTAATCTCGGTGGTTGTTCCCCGCGACTCCGGAACACTGCAGTCCGCAGCCCTGGCGCTACGCACCGCAGCCCGGGGCATCGCTCGCGCACTGCGCATCGACAACATCTAGCGACCGGAAATAGCAAAGCCAGCGCCCTGTTGCACTTGGCCGGTGCGGCATAGGTGCGCAACCAATTATTCTCATTCATTGAGAACCCGGCTGTCTGCCCGATCACATGCGCCGCATCATGAGGGAAGTTCATATTACTTCCTTAGACCAGATGCATCGGTCCGGCAACGCAGCCGGCAGTGCGGCTTCTGGTCCAGACGCTAACGAGGCAGGTCCCATGGCTCAGAATCCGCGCATTCTCAAGACCAAGGTCGGCATCATCGGCGGCGGTCCAGCAGGGCTCATGCTCTCCCACCTGCTGGCCGCATCCGGCATTGAGAACATCGTCGTGGAAAGGCGCGACCACGAGACCATCCGCAACACCCACCGCGCGGGCATCCTCGAAGCCCAGGCTGTCAAGATGCTCACCGAGTCCGGCGTGCAAGGACGGGTGCGTACCCACGGCGACGAGCACGCCGGCATCGACCTGCGCTTCAACGGTCAATCCCACCCGCTGGACTTCCGCGATCTGGTCGACGCCACCGTCACCCTGTACGCGCAGAACGAGGTCTTCGTTGACCTGGCCGCGGCGCGCCAGCGCGACCAGGGCGATGTGCGCTACTCCTGCGAAGTCACCGAGATCCTGGATATGGAGACCTCCACCCCGAAGTTCCGCTTCACCGATGAGCAGGGCAACCTCTTCGAGGTGCACGCCGATGTGATCGTCGGCGCCGACGGCTCGCGCTCCTTCGCCCGCCGCCAGATGCCCGAAACGCTGCGCAAGGATTTCAAGGTCGCCTACCCCTTCGCCTGGTTCGGCATCCTCACCGAGGCGCCGAAGTCCGCGCCGGAACTGGTCTATGCGAACTCCCCGCACGGCTTCGCGCTGATCTCCCAGCGCAGCGAAACAGTGCAGCGCATGTACTTCCAATGCGACCCGAACGAAGACGTGAATGCCTGGAGCGACGACCGCATCTGGGCCGAGCTGCAAAAGCGCGTGGACGGGCCGGATAATTTCCAGCTGAAAACCGGCGAGATCTTCGACAAGACCGTGCTGGGCTTCCGCTCCTTCGTGCGCGAACCCCTCTCCCACGGGCGGATGTTCCTGATCGGCGATGCCGGGCACACCGTCCCGCCCACCGGAGCCAAGGGCCTGAACCTGGCCTTCGCCGATGTGAAGGTGCTCTTCGAGGCCCTGGATTCCTTCTTCTCCACCGGCAGCGAACAGCTGCTGGACGGCTATTCGGACCTGGCGTTGAAGCGGGTCTGGAAGGCGCAGAACTTCTCCTACTGGATGACCTCCATGCTGCACACCCCGGTAGGCGGGGACCCTTTCATGGCCAAGCGCGCCCTGGGCGAACTGGAAACGGTCACCTCCTCGCGCTTCGGCCAGCAGTACCTGGCCGAGTCCTACACCGGCTGGCCCCACGCTTAGCCTTCGCCCTTGCCAAGCATTTCCTCCACCACGCCCGTACGCCCCCTTCGAAAGGAGCACGCAGTGAGCACCGAAACCACAGCTAACGAGTCGTTCAGCGATTCCCCCGTGCTGGATCCCGCAGCCACGACGCTCTCGCAAGAATCCATCAGCCAGGAAATCGCCGATATCCATGCGGCCTACCGCCAGTCGGTGGTCGAGGGCAAGAAAGCCGAGAGCCAGCCGCGCATCGACTTCGCGCCCTACCGTTCCTCGCTGCTGCGCCACCCGACCAAGAACCTGCGCCATGTGGACCCGGAAACCATTGAGCTGCACTCCCCGGCCTTCGGCCAGCGCGACGTGCACGCGCTGGAATCGGATCTGACCATCCAGCACAACGGCGAGCCGATCGGCGAGCGCATCGTGGTCGCCGGCCGCGTGCTCGATGGCGACGGCCGCCCGGTGGCCGGGCAGCTGGTGGAAATCTGGCAGGCCAATGCCGCCGGACGCTACATCCACAAGCGCGACCAGCATCCGGCCCCGATCGATCCGAACTTCACCGGCGTGGGACGCGCCATCACCGGCCCGAACGGCGAATACTCCTTCACCACCATCAAGCCGGCACCCTACCCGTGGAAGAACCACCACAACGCCTGGCGCCCGGCGCACATCCACTTCTCGCTGTTCGGCACCGACTTCACCCAGCGCATGATTACCCAGATGTACTTCCCGGGCGACCCGCTGTTCAGCCTCGACCCGATCTACCAGGCGATCACCGACAAGGAAGCGCGCGACCGCCTGGTCGCCAGCTACGACCATTCGCTGACGTCCCATGAATGGGCTACCGGCTACAACTGGGACATCGTACTCACCGGCTCCAACCGCACCTGGATGGAAGATGAAGAGGGAGACCACTAGCATGGCTCAGGCACCAGAACTGAAGCTGGCCCCCACACCGGGGCAGACCATCGGCCCGTTCTACGGCTACGCATTGCCATATGAGAAAGGCAATGAGCTGGCCAGCCAGGCCCATCCCCGCTCGGTGCGCCTGCACGGGATGGTCTATGACGGTAACGGCGAGGCCATTCCGGACGCCCTGCTGGAAATCTGGCAGGCCGACGAGAACGGCAATGTCGTTTCCCGCGATGGCTCGCTGGTCCGCGACGACTACACCTTCACCGGGTGGGGACGGGTGGCGGTGGATAACGCCGGGCACTACACCTTCACCACCGTGAACCCGGGCGCTACCGAAGAGGGCAAGGCCCCGTTCATCATGCTCGCGGTTTTTGCCCGCGGCCTGCTCAATCGCCTGTTCACCCGCATCTACCTGCCGGAGGACACCGACGCGCTGGCTAGCGACCCGTTGCTGTCATCGCTGGGCGAAGCAGAACGCGCAACGCTGATTGCTGCTCGCGAAGACGACGGCTCGCTGCGCTTTGATATCCGCCTGCAAGGCGAGAACGAAACGGTGTTCCTCTCCTACCCGCGCGAGAGCTAGTTGCCACCGCGACACCCCGCTGGATTGCCCCAGTGCCCGCACTGTTACGGGCGTTGGAGCGCCCGGCGGGGTGTTGCCCGTTGCCGGGCACTACAGTTCTAGATAGACGGCTTATACGCTCAACAGCTAAGAATCGAGGCACCGAATGGATGGCGCAGACTACGGCGTGCTGGCCCCCGCCTGGGCAGGAACTGCGGCCGCGGCCTTGGCCAGCGATGCGTCTTTCGTCCAAGCCATGCTGGATGCCGAAGCCGGATGGGTGCAGGTCCAGGCGGATGCCGGCCTGTGCAGCGTCCAGGATGCGCAGGCCGTGCGCGAGGTGGCCCGCGCGGACCGCTACGACCTGGCCTTGCTGGCCTCCAGAACACCGGATGGGGCCAATGCGCTCATCCCGCTGCTGGGCATGATGCGCGACCTGCTCAAGCACGACGGGGCCGCGGCAACTGCGGGCACCGCGTTGCACCGCGGTGCCACCAGCCAGGACATCATCGACACAGCGCTGATGCTGGTCCTGTCCAAGACGCTCACGCTCACGCTGGCAGATCTGCGCAGCACCGCTGGCGGGTTGGCTGCCCTGGCGCAGGCCCACCGCGGGACCGTGTGCATTGCCCGCTCGCTGACCCAGCATGCGCTGCCCACCACATTGGGCTGGAAAGCGGCCAGCTGGCTCTCGGCCGTGCTGGATGCCGAGCAGCAGCTGGATGCCGCGGCGCGGCAGCTGCGCTTGCAATGGGGCGGTGCGGTGGGCACGCTCGCCTCCCTGGAGCAGCTGCTCTCCGGCCAGCCGGAGACAACGGCCACAAGCCAGTCGCTGTCCTCGGATCTGGCGGCCCTGCTGGGCCTGGAGGATCCGGGAACGCCCTGGCACACCAACCGCATGCCGATTCTCCAGCTTGGCTCCGCACTGGGTGCGGCCATTGCCGCGCTGGGGACCCTGGGCGCTGATGTGCTCACCGCCTCCCGTCCGGAAATCGGCGAGCTGTCCGAACCTCGCGAGGCCGGCAAGGGCGGCTCCTCGGCCATGCCGCAGAAGCAGAACCCGGTGCGCTCGGTACTGCTGCGCAATGCGGCATTCAGCGCCCCCGGATTGCTCTCCACCCTGTTCACTGCTGCCGGCACCGCGGTGGATGAACGCCCCGATGGCGGCTGGCACGCCGAATGGAGTGCCCTGCGCGAACTGGCCCGGCTGGCATCAGGGGCGGCATTCCACGCTTCGTTCCTGGCCAACGGCCTGGGAGTGGATCGCGCTGCCATCGAGCGGAACCTCGCCCTGGGCGGAGATGCCGTGCTCTCCGAACGACTCGCTGCCGCCCTAGCTGATCTGGTGGTCGGCGGAAAACCGGCCATCCAGGCATTGGTGCGCCGCAGCCTCGACGAGGGCATTTCCCTGCGCGATCTGCTGCGCCTGGAAATCTCCGTGCATGACTTGAACGACCAGGACCTCTACGAATTATTTGATCCAGCTGGCTACCTCGGTGCCGCGGATCGCTTCACCGAAACCGTACTCGCCGATTACTCGGCACGGAAGGAATCATGGCAGTCCCGCAACTAACCCCCTCCTTGCTGCACACCGACAAGGCACTTCCCACCCTCATCGTCGGCCCCTCGCTGGGCACTGCGGCCCTGCCGCTGTGGGCTCCGGCCTTGCCTTACCTCAAGGACAAGTTCCAGGTCATCGCCTGGGACCTGCCGGGGCACGGCGAAAGCAAGCCGTCCACCGAAGCCTTCTCGCTGGCCGAACTGGCTACCGGCGTCACCAAGGCCGTCGAGGCGCTGCGTGCCGACGGCGTCATCTCCGAGGGCAGCAAGCTGTACTACGCCGGAGTGTCGGTCGGCGGGGCCACCGCCCTGCAGCTGGCCGTGGACCACGCCGGCTTCTTCGACGCGTTGTCCTCCATCTGCTCTGCGGCGAAGATCGGCACCCCCGACGGGTGGACCGACCGTGCCGAGCTGGTCGCCAAGGCCGGCACCCCGACCATGGTCGCCGGTTCTGCCGAGCGCTGGTTCGCACCGGGATTCATCGAGAAGGAGCCGGTGATCAGCACCGAGCTGCTGCACAGCCTGCAGAACGCTGACCGCTTCGCCTACGCCCACGCCTGCGGCGCCTTGGCAGGATTCGACGTGCGCGGGCAGCTGGCTTCAACCAGCGACCCGATCATTGCCATCAACGGCGCACAGGACCAGGTGTGCCCTCCGGCAGACGCGGAGTTCATCGCCGAAAATGCACCCCGCGGAACCATGGCGGTCATCGATTCGGCCGCCCACCTGGCCCCGGCCGAAGCACCCGAAGAGACCGCGGCCTTGCTGGCCGAGTTCTTGCTGGCCAACTAGAAGCGAGGACTTGCAGAAATGGCTGATTCACCGCGCCTTCCCGGCGATACCTATGATGCTGGCATGGAGGTACGCCGCCAGGTGCTGGGCAACGAGCACGTTGAGCGTTCCACCAGGAACTCGAATGAGTTCACCGACGAATTCCAGGAAATGATCACCCGCTACGCATGGGGCACCATCTGGACCCGCGACGGCCTGCCGCGCACTACCCGCAGCGCCATCACGCTGACCGCAATGATCGCCGGCGGCTACTGGGAAGAACTGGAAATGCATGTGCACGCGGCCCTGCGCAATGGCATGGCTCCCGAAGAAATCAAGGAAGTCTTCTTGCAGTGCGCCATCTACTGTTCCGTTCCGGCGGCGAACGTGGCGTTCAAGGTCGGCAAGAAGGTGCTGGAGGAGTACGCGGCAGCCGAAGGCCACTAGCGGTGGCACCGCGCCGCTAGCGGCGCGCCGCCGCGGCTTGCCGGATCGAGTGCAGCAGAGCCCACGGGACGATGCCGCTGGTGCGCGGGTTGCGTGGCGAGGGGTGGTTCTTGATCGAGAAGCTGTACTCGCCGGCTGGGCCGCGCGCCTCGACTCGGTGCTCGGTCAGGCCTGCCTCCGGGTCGGCGATCAATCTGGCTGTCACCGCATCCCAATCCCCCACAGCCAACGCCACCGCCGCGGCCACATTCAATGACTTCGGGAAGTCCTGGGCCGCTGCCGCGGCTGGACCGCGAAATACCTCTACCGGTCCGGCGGCCTGCTCCAATTCACCGCGCCGCTGCGCATCCATCCACGGCTGCACCAAGGTGGCCGGCAGCTTGCGCGTCGTCACCAGCACCTGGTCGATGCCGCCCATCCGGGCAGCCGCGCCCAGCAGGTCCAATCCGCCGATGGCCCCGGCAGTGCTGGAAAAGCGTCCAGGTCCGGCGGCCTGCACTTGCGCGGCGAACTCCGGGTCAGCCAGCGCTCCCATGGAACTGGCCAGCAGGTCAACCCCACAGGCCAGGATGCGCACCGCATTCTCGCGCAGGGCTTGCTGGCCCGCGCATTCGACCACCAGGTCGCAGCGCTCCAGGGCCGACTCCCAGCTCAGCTGCTCATGCTCCAGCCCGGTTTGCGGACGGCGCAGGATCACCCCTTCGAGCTGGGCACCGTGCACCGTCCCGGCTGCCAGTTGCTCCGCCACCACGGAGCCGATCGCCCCGTGGCCCAGTATTCCCACCCGATACATGCTGCCCGTGGCCATGCCCGTCCTGTCCGAAAAGATCGATGTAAGCTACCGCCAGCTTAGGCCAGCTCGCAGGCTCGGCACGAACTGCCAGCTGGCCAGGGTGCGGGCCGTTGCCGCTAGTGCCGGGAAGCGGTCGAATGGTCCGTGCGTTCCATGAGCCGGGAGGCGCCATATCCGATGAGGATGCCCCAGAAGGCGGCATGGATGTTGAACAGGTCCAGGCCGGAAATGGTTACCACGAACGTCACGAGGGCGCCCAGGGTGAATTTGGTGGCGAAGGCCGTCACAAAGGCCTGCTGCAGGGCCTTGAGCATGGCGATGCCTCCCAAGGCCAGCACGAAAGCCTCTGGGGTGGCCAGCATGAAACGCGTCAGCGTTGGAGCGAACAGGGCGAAGAGCAGGGACAGGAGGCCATAGACCACCGCTGCGGTGTACTGGCGGTGCTTTTCGCCAGATGATGTGAGCAACGCGTTGGTTGGCCCGGTGACGCAGGCGGACACCGCACCGAAGCATGCGTTCAGGATCGAGAACCCGCCCGAGGCCAGCGCAAAGGCATTGACCGGGGGACGGTGCCCGGCAGAGCGCAGCACCGCGACACCCTGGCCGTTCTGCACAATCAGCACGGTGATGGCCAACGGCACTACCAGTTCCAGCTGCGCAGCCCAGCTGAATTCCGGAGCGGTGAACACCGGGGTGGCCAGCACGGGCCCGCCAGCTGCGTCCAACGCGAACTGGCCGCTGGCGGCCACCGCGATGACCCCGGCGATCAGCGTGCCCAGCACCGGGGGAATTCTTCTGCCCAGCGCCGGCACCGCAGCGAGCAGGACGAAAACCAGCACCATGGGGCCGGCCACCACCGGGTTGGCTTGGGTGGACGAGACGATGTCGGTGCCGAAGCGCAAGAAAACCGCGGCCACCATGGCCATCACAATCGGCATGGGTATGGCCGCCATGATCCGGCGCACCACCCCGGTAGCGCCCAAGGCCAGGACCAATACCCCGGAGACGAAGAACGCCCCGACCACTTCGGGGAAGGACAGGTGCTGCAGCGAAGGGCCCAGCAGCACCGTGCCGGGGATGGACCAGGCGAATCCCAGCGGCTGGCGGTAGAGCAGGGACATCACGATGGTCGCCAACCCGGCGGAGAGGAAGATCCCGCAGACCCAGGAAGCCATCTCGGCCTGGGACAGCCCGCCAGCGGCACCCACCGCAAGGGTGACCGCGATGGGGCCCGAGGCGGAGAACACCAGCCCGATCACGCCATTGCTGGCATATACCCCGCCCACGTCGCGCAGCAGGTCGCGGATTCCGGCAGGCCGTTGCGCGGCCCGCTCCAGCAGCGGTTCGCGTGGTGCTCGCGCAGCTGCTGGAGCCGATTCGCGGGTGGGCAGGTTATCGGCGGGTTTGGGCATGTGCGCTCCTGGGCGATGGTGGCAGTGGCATTAATAGTCCACCACCATTGCACGGCTCCAGGGGCCGTGGGACGTGGCGCATTGATCCGGGGTATGGCAGTCCTAGGATAGTTCGGGCTGCTAGCTGCCACTGCACGCAGGGCTAGGATAAGACCGGGGCGATGCGGCCCGCGGATGAAAGGAATGCAGGAATTCCAATACCGAGCTCGGCGAATTCCTCAAGGCACGGCGGGCCCTGATCAGCCCGGCAGGCGATGGCGGTCCCCGGCGACGCGTGCCTGGCCTGCGCCGCGAAGAGGTTGCGGTCCTGGCCGGCGTGAGCACCGACTACTACACCCGGCTGGAACAGGGCCGGCACAAGCGCCCTTCCGAATCCGTGCTCGGCGCGTTGGCCAAGGCCCTGGAACTGGATGAGACGGCGGCCGGGCATTTGTTCAATCTGGCCCGCTCGGTCTCCGGTTCCGGGCGCAACATCCCGTCGAGCAGCATCCAGCGGGTACGCCCCTCATTGCATCAGCTGCTGGATTCCTTCACCGGGCATCCGGCCTTCATCCGCGGACGGCGTACCGAGGTGCTGGGCATGAATGCGCTGGCCGCCAGCCTGCTCACCGACTTCCTCGCCAAGCCGGTGCGCCACCGCAGCCTGATCCGCTGGGCCTTTCTGGATCCCGAAGCCAGGCAGCGCTACGCCGACTGGGAGCAGATCGCCGCCTCGATGGTCGGCACCTTGCGCCTGGATGCCGGGCGCCATCCGCATGATCCGCTGCTCGCGCAGCTGGTCGGAGAGCTGTCCATGAACAGCGAAGAATTCCGCACCTGGTGGGCCGATCACCGGGTGGTCGAGCGGCGGGACGGGATCAAGCGGTTCAACCATCCCCAGGTGGGCTATCTGGAGGTCAACTACGAGGCCTTGGACGTGACCGGGGCACCAGACCAGACCCTGTTCATCTACACCACCGACCCGGGCTCGGACTCCGAAGCGAAGCTGCGCGATCTGGCCGCGCTGCTCAACGGCCAGGGACCGGCACCCGAAGCCTAGCTGCGTGCTGGGATCAGCGATTTGCCGAGCCAGCTGCGCTCCAGCTCGTTGAGCGGGCGTGACGAGACGCCATCGGCTGCCAGCGGCACCATGACCGTGGTCGAGTCGAATACCGGCTGCCCGTCCTGGTAGCCGATGCCCCGCACGGTGAAGGACTTGTTGCCCAGCCGGCTGATGCCCATGCGGATGAGCATCTCGGGCTGGTAGTACAGCGGGCGCAGGTAGTCGATCTGGATGGATGCCACCACGGTGCCGAATTCGAAACGGCCTGTTGTCCCGTCCTCGCGCGTCCAGCGGATGCGGGCTTCTTCCATCAGGGTCACGATGCGCGCATTGTTCACATGTCCCAGGGCATCCTGGTCCGACCAGCGCAGCTGCAAGATGACTTCGGTAGCCGCGGCCAGTCCATCGTTTGTCGTTTCACTCATGGAACCCATTGCACCAGAAACCCGGGCTGGCTACTGCGCCCGTGACGGCTCATGAACTTGGGCCATCGCCGGAAGGCACCCACCGTGCATCCTCGTTGTTGGCGTCCAGGCAGATCCATTCCTGTGCAGGCCCGTAGCACCGCAGCTCATCGGTGAACCAGAACGTCTGGTCCGGGTCCCACCCGGCGATCACGCTGGCGTATTTATCATCGATGTCGAGGCATTGCCCGGCGAGCGCCAGATAGGCGCCGATACCCAGATGCACCCCGTCGTAATCGCGCGCCACGGCCAGCCAGTCGGGGATCTTCCATGCGCCGTCGCGCCCGGTGGACAGGTACCAGTCGTGGCGCTTGTGCGCGGTGACCTCGATGCCGTGCTCGCGGCAGAGCCGGATCCAGTCCTCGGCCGTGGCGATCTCCAGCACCTTGGCTGCGGGAGGCACGCTCGTGAACCTGACGCTGGCTTGCTCCCATCCGAAACCGTCTTCCACGCAGCTCAGGCCCACTGGCTCCCGGTCTGGGAACACACCGGTAGTGGAGGGCAGGCGGCTGCTGGGCTTGGACCACCATTCCCCGCTGAAGCTGCCCAGCGGGGTGCTGCTCATTTCGGCGGCATCGCGGGCTTCGGTCGCCAGGATGCCGGCCCTCCACTCCTGCAGTAGGCCCAGGGCATTGCTGCCGGGAGCCTGCGTCCTGCCCTGCGGGTCATGCTGGTCGAATTCGACCTGGAATTGGTTGCGCAGATCCACGGGATCCAGCCACACGGCCGCGAGCCCGCTGTCCGCCAGGTGCCGGGCCACGCGCTCAAGCGGCGCGGCCAGTTCCGGCAACGCCAGCAGGGTGTCTTCCCCATCCGGTTCCTGCCAATAGCGGGCACTGTCGACCGAGCGGACCAGCGCTTGCTGCAGCAGCGCTGCGGTGGCCGGAACCAAAGTGGTGCCGTCCAGGCGCCGGGCGATCTGCTGGACACTGGTTTCGGGCATGCTGGATTCATCCGCGCCAAACAGGCCAACGCTTTCGCCGCGTTCTACCGCTACGCGATACGCGGCGTAGAACATCGCCGCATGCAGCGGATGCTCCCCGAACGCCGGTAGCAGCTTCTCTTCGCTGGCAGTGGCGAACTCCCACAGCATCCTGCGCCCGCGCGCGCCTGCCATGAGCGCCTGCACTAGTTCCATCCGCGCCACTTCATTTCACTGGTTCGAAAACAGTAAATCCCGCCAAGACAGTCGATAACTATTTACGGGATCGATTATTAGACATTACCTGAGCAGGGGTTGCAATTCACCTGCCATTGGCACCGTGGAAGACGGCCGGCCAAGGGGCCGGCAGATTGTCCCCACCCGGAGGAACGTTCGTGAAAATCTTCGCTCGACCCGGCAAAACCAATCATCTCACCCCACTGCATCTCACCGCCGGAAGCCTAGTTGCCATTGCAGCTTCCACCGCATTCATCGGCGCCACCCCGGAACTCGAGGCAGTGCCGGCAGCCAAGTCCGCCGCGGACTGGAGCTCCTCGGCCTACCGCGGGTCAGTCGAGGTGATCCCGGCAGGAACTGGCCGCAGCGGCACCGCGCAAGAGACGCTCGACGGAGTGGTCTTCGAGGATCGCAACAAGAACTCCACGCAGGATGCCAACGAGCCTGGCCTACCGAACGTCACGGTTTCCAACGGCCGCGACGTCGTGGCCACCGATGGGCAGGGACGCTACGAACTTCCGGCATACAACAACATGACCGCGTTCGTCACCCAGCCCCGGGGCTTCCAGGTTCCGGTCGACGACGACAACGTCGCCCAATTCTTCTACACCCACCTGCCTGAAGGCTCCCCGGACCTGAAGTACGACGGCATCGCCCCGACCGGGCCGCTGCCCGAGGCAGTCAACTTCCCGCTGGTGGCCAGCAGCGCCACGCAATCGCCCGAGCAGAGCTGCGTCATCGGTGCGGATGTGCAGACCTATACCCAGCAGGAAGTCGAGTACGCCAGGGAAGGCGCTTTCGCCGATCTGGCGGCCCGCACCGACTACACCGGCTGCGGCGCCTTGTTCATCGGCGACCTCGTGGGCGATGACCTGAACTTCTTCCACCAGACCCGCGAACTGTCCTCCATGCTCAACGGTCCGGCCCGGTTCCTGCCGGGCAACCACGACATCGACTACGACTCGCTGGACGGGCAGCACGAGTACGATTCCTTCCGCGCCCAGTTCGGTCCGGAGTACTACTCCTACGACACGGGCAAGACTCACGTCATCGCCCTGAGCACCATCGATTACCCGACTGCGGTTCCGGCCAAGAAGAGCGACTACACCTACGATCTGGGCAAGCGCCAGCTGCAGTGGCTGCGCGCGGACCTGGCCGAGGTACCCAAGAACAAGGCCATCGTCCTGGCCGGGCACAGCCCCCTGCTGGAGTTCTTCTACAGCGACGAGCATTCCACCAAGCAGGTCCGGGAGATCTACGAATTGCTGGAAGGACGCGAGGTCGTTTCCCTGGGCGGGCACACCCACATGTCAGAGAACCTGCGCGCCGGGGACCTGATGGATGGCTGGCGCGACGAGGTCGGCGAGGCAGGCCTGCCGTTCACGCACTTGACTGTCCCGGCCATTTCCGGGCAGTGGTATGACGGGCGGGTTACCGGGAACGGCTACCCGACTTCCATCCAGCGCGACGGGACCCCTCCGGGAGTGCTCACCTTGGACATCAAGAACACCAAGATCACCGAGCGCTTCACCGTGACCGGCGGGGATGCCAGCAAGCAGATGTCCCTGGGCTTGAACACCCCGGCGTACCGGCAGTGGTACGAGGAGAATCTGGAAAAGGAGCGCGGCACGGTTCCGGCCCTGGATGACCCGTTGGCGGTGAGCCGGCAGGGACTGGCCGAGGACACCTGGCTGACCACGAACTTCTGGATGGGCAGCACCGGCTCCGCTGTCGAGGTCTCCATCGACGGCCAGGACCCGGTTGCGGCCGAGCGGACGCAGAAAATGGCCGGCGAACGCCCGCTGTCAGGCGCCGAGTACTCGGATCCGGCGGCCATCGCCGAGCAATTCGTCCATGGCGGCGGCTTCGCCGAGAAGACCAGCCACTTGTGGCGCTTGGAACTGCCAGATGATCTCTCCGTCGGGGCGCACACGGCCACGGTGACTGCCACCGACGTGCATGGGCGTTCTTTCACCGAGGAATTGGATTTCACGGTCATCGGGTAGCGCCATCCTTCGTGCGTGCATGAAAAACTCCCCAAAAGTTGTTGTGACTTTTTCAGTCCAACTTTTGGGGAGCAGTTCAATGAGCAGGCACCAGCTTTTTGTTACGCCCGCAGTGGGACAGCATCGGCTGCAGGTGCCTAGGATGAATCCATGCGCATTGCAATCCTGGATGATTACCACAACGTGGCCCGCTCGCTGGCCGATTTCGACGGCCTCGCCGTCGCCCTGGACGCCGAAGTCACGGTCTTCACCGAGCACCTGGGCCACGAGGACAGTACCGTCGTCCAGGCGCTGCAGCCCTTCGACGCCATCGTCGCCATGCGCGAACGCACGCCTTTCCCGGCCGCCCGGCTGGCTGCGCTGCCCGACCTGAAGCTGCTGGTCACCACCGGCCGCCGCAACGGATCCATCGACCTGCAGGCTGCCAAGAACCAGGGCATCGTGGTCAGCCACACCGGCTACGTGGCTACCGATGCCGCCGAGCACACCTGGGCGCTGATCCTCAGCGCCGCACGCCGACTGGACGTGGAGCTGTTTTCCGCGGACCGCCCGCTGGCGGCTGGCTCGGGCTGGCAGACCACTTTCGGACTGGGCCTGTCCGGCAAGACCCTGGGCGTCTACGGCCTGGGAAATCTGGGAGCGAAGGTTGCGAAGGTCGGCTTGGCCTTCGGCATGCGGGTCATCGCCTACAGCCAGAATCTCACCAAGGCCCGCGCCACCGAAGTGGGCGTGGAGCTGGTCTCCGAAGCCGAGCTGTTCTCCACCAGCGACATCGTCACCGTGCACCTGAAGCTCTCGGAGCGCAGCACCGGGGTCATCGGACCCAAGCAGCTGGCGTGGATGCGTCCCGATTCCATCCTGGTCAACACCTCGCGCAGCAGGATCGTGCAGACCGACGCGCTCATCGACGCGCTGGACAGCCGGCAGCTGCACCTGGCCGCGGTGGATGTCTTCGACGTGGAACCGCTGCCGGCCAAGGACCGGCTGGCCGCTACCCGGGGCGTGATTGCCACCCCGCATATCGGCTATGTGACCATCGAGCAGTTCGAGATGTTCTACCGCGACGCGGTGGAAGACATCCGCGCGTGGGCTAGCGGCGCACCGATCCGGGTGCTGGCCTAGGGACCTGCGGCCGCGGCACGAAGTAGTAGTGCAGGATCGCCACGACGGCGGCCCATGCGGCCCCGATCAGCAACCCCACCAGCACGTCAGAGACCCAGTGGTGCCCGATGTAGATTCGGGAAGCTCCCATCGCCAGGACGAATAGCGCCGCGACGATGGAGATCAGGTACGCGTAGCGGCGCAGCCCGTAGATGATCGCCAGGTAGCTGGCGATGCCGATCAGCGCGGCCGAGTTCAGCGTGTGCCCGCTGGGGAACGAAAAGGTCTGCGGCGGCGCCGGGCCTCCGGGAACGCCTTGGGGACGCGGCACCTGGAGGCTTGTCTTGAGAATAACGGTCAGCAGGACCGAGACCAGTGCAGTGAACGCGATGGCCGCCAACGGCCACGCACTGCGGGTTTTCCAGCACAGCAATGAGGTGATCACCAGCATGATCATGGTCATTCCCGGTGTGGATCCCCAGAAGTACAAGAAGTCGGAGACCGCAAACAGGAACGGCGACTGGTGCTCCAGTGCCCATTGGTAGGCAGGGGCATCCAGATCCCTGGCCCATCCGCCCGCGTGCAGGGAGACCAGCACCCTGCGGGTGAAGTAGAACATGGCGACAACCAGCCCGAAAATGATCCACAGCACCTGTGCGCCGCGGGAACGTTGGCCTTGCCGGAAATACCATGAGGATCGCATGGCTTCCATCGTATCGGGGCGGGAGCGAAGCGCTGAACTCGATCGATGCGGAACAATGGAAGCATGACGATCAAGGTGCTGGCAGTTGGCAAGAAACACGAATCCTGGGTGGACGAGGGTATTTCCCGCTACGGGAAGCGGCTGAAGAAGCCCTTCGACCTCACCTGGCAGCTGCTGAGCCACTCCTCGCGCGAGAACGACGCGGCCCGCACCGAGGAGTCGGCCCGCATCTTGGCGAAAATCGATGACCGCGACTTCGTGGTTCTGCTCGATGAGCGCGGAAAGAACGTGGACTCCCCTGCGCTGGCCAACACCCTGCGCACGCCGATCGATGCTTCGCGCAATGTCGTGATCATCATCGGCGGTGCCTACGGAGTGGACGCATCCGTGCATGCGCGGGCCAATTTCACCTGGTCGCTTTCGAAGCTGGTCTTCCCGCACCAGCTGGTGCGCTTGATCCTCACCGAGCAGCTGTACCGCGCGCAGGACATCCTGGCAGGCGGGAAGTACCATCACGTTTAAGCCATTCCCTTGACTTTCCAACTTGGAAAGACAAGACTTTCCATAACGGAAAGTGGGGAAATCATGGCTGAGGGGCAAGAACGAATCGACAAGCTGACCGCCGCGGAGCGCCTGGCCTCCGCGGACCAGGCCTCGAACAAGATGATCGCTGCCGGCACTTCTTCCCGGGCCACCCTCTTCGTGTACGTGGTGCTCGGGAGCACCGCGATGAGTCTTGAACATGTCCTTTCGCCAAAGATGGCTCTGGCGTTATTCGCGGTGGCTGTCGTTGCAGCCCTCGTGCACTACGTGATTATGCGCAGCCGCGCCAAGATGCGCCCTTTGCTCAGCAGCTCGGCAACCTACGGCTGGTACGCGTTCCTGGCGTCAATGATCGTGATGTGCCTGCGCTTTTGGGTCGCCGAGGACCCTTGGAGCATCGGTGCGAAACTAGTCGTCTCCTGCACCGCCTTATGGCATTTGCTTTCCTCCGCGCAAGCGGCATGGGACAAAGACCGTGTGCAAGATGCCCAGGAAATGGCGGTGTAGCAGGTGAGCCATTCGCAGAATCCGCTGCCCGATGAGGCGGCAGAACTACTGTCGCAGGCTGAGCGGTCATCAGCCGACAGTGTCCACTCCACCGCAGCTCCTAGGGCGTTCATGATTGTCTTGGGTATCGTCTCGGCGGCTATCATTTCGCTCTACGGAGTCATCGACACCGCCCTTTGGCACTGGTCGCCGGTGCTCTTTGCGCCCTTGATCGCCTGGTACGCCCTCTGGGCGCGCCAGCGGCCCAAGCGCCGTCCTGCATTGAAGCACTCGGGCAAATACATTGCGGTCATGCTGCTCATGATGCTCGCCCTGCAGTTCAGCAACTTCTGGATGCCCCAGACATGGTTGTTCGCGATACTCAAATTCCTTGCATTGGTCGCCGTCTTCACCGGTGCCCTGTGGATCATGCGCCGCGAAACCATCAAATCCCGCATCAAGGATGGAAATGAACAAGCCATCTAGCAATGCGCAATTCGACGAGCTGATCCATGCACCCATCCGCCTGCGCATTTGCGCCAGCCTCGCCCCGGTGCAGTGGGCAGAATTCGCGCACCTTCGCGGCATCCTCGATGTCGCCGACTCCGTCTTGAGCAAGCACCTCAAGCAGCTCGCCGATGCCGGGTATATCGGCATCGAGCGGTTCACCAAGCTGGGGCGCAGCCATATGCGCGTTTCGCTGACCAAATCCGGACGCCGGGCCTATGTCAGCCATGTGGCGGCCCTGCGGGAGATCACGGCGGGCGGATAATGGCCGATCTTGTCGTTCGCAGACCGTAGTATCGATTCCATGAGCGATGTCCTGTCCCGGTTCGGCGCAGCCACCCGCAAGTGGTTCACCGACGTCTTCTCCGCGCCCACCGTTGCCCAGAGTGGCGCCTGGGAATCCATCTCGGACGGGAAGCACACCCTGGTCATCGCGCCAACCGGCTCTGGCAAGACCCTGGCCGCGTTCCTCTGGGCACTGGACCGGCTGCACCACGCGGAACTTGACGCTCCAGCATTGCCGGGGATGGACTCCGATGCCGATCATCCAACGGGCAATGGCACCAAGGTGCTCTACATTTCTCCGCTGAAGGCCCTCGGAGTCGACGTGGAGCGCAACCTGCGTTCTCCGCTCGCTGGCATCCGCGCCACCGCGCACGAAATGGGCTTGTCCCAGCCGTCGGTGTCGGTGGGAGTGCGCTCGGGAGACACCCCGGCCAATGACCGGCGCAAGCTGCTCAAGGACCCGCCCGAAATCCTGATCACCACGCCCGAGTCGCTGTACCTGATGCTCACCAGCCAAGCACGCAAGACCCTTGCCGAGGTGCACACCGTAATCATCGATGAGGTCCACGCGATTGCCAATACCAAGCGCGGAACCCATTTGGCCCTGTCCCTGGAACGGCTCGACGCGCTGCTGCCCGCCCCGGCCCAGCGCATCGGGCTCTCTGCCACCGTCGAGCCGCCCGAAGAAGTGGCCCGCTTCCTGGCTGGCTCCGCCCCGGTGAACATCGTGCGCCCGCCGTCCACCAAGAAATGGGAGTTGGCGGTGCGCGTCCCGGTGGAAGACATGACCGACCTGCCTTCCGCGGCCGGAGCGCATGATCTGGGTCCGGGTTCCTCCCCCGCGGCATCGGCGAGCATCTGGCCGCATGTGGAGAACCAGCTGGTGGATCTGGTGCTGGACAACCATTCGACCATCATCTTCGCCAACTCCCGCCGGCTGGCCGAGCGGCTGACCGGGCGGCTGAACGAAATCTACGCCGAACGCGAGGGATTCAGCGCCGAGGATGCATCCACCTCCACCCCTGCAGCGCTGATGGCCCAGGCCGGCTCCACCGCTGCCGCGCACCCGGAAGCTCCGTTATTGGCCCGTGCCCACCACGGCTCGGTGTCCAAGGATTCGCGCGCCCAGATCGAGGAAGACCTGAAGCTGGGCAAGCTGCGCGCCGTGGTGGCTACCAGCTCCCTGGAACTCGGCATCGACATGGGGCTGGTGGATCTGGTGATCCAGGTCGAATCCCCGAACTCGGTCTCCTCGGGGCTGCAGCGCGTGGGCCGTGCCGGGCACCAGGTCGGCTCGGTCTCCCGGGGCGCTTTCTTCCCCAAGCACCGGGCGGACCTGCTCTCCACCGCCCTGGTGGTCACCCGCATGCGCCAAGGAGCCATCGAGAAGATGGTGATCCCCGCCAACCCGCTGGATGTGCTGGCGCAGCAGACCCTGGCCGCGGTGGCCATGGACGACTTGGACGTAGAGCAATGGTTCGACACCGTGCGCCGCGCCGCCCCCTACCAGCAGCTGCCGCGCAGCGCCTATCTGGCCACCTTGGACATGCTCTCGGGCAAGTACCCTTCGGATGAATTCGCCACGCTCAAGCCGCGGCTGATCTGGGACCGGGATGCCGGCACCCTCACCGCCCGGCCCGGGGCGCAGCGCCTGGCCGTGATTTCCGGCGGCACCATCCCGGACCGCGGGCTGTTCGGGGTTTTCCTGGCCGGATCCGAGGATGACAAGGCGCCCAAGCGCGTGGGCGAGCTGGACGAGGAAATGGTCTACGAATCGCGCGTCGGGGACATTTTCGCCCTCGGGGCGACCAGCTGGCGCATCGAGGACATCACCCACGACCGGGTGCTGGTCACCCCGGCCTTCGGCCAGCCCGGAAAGCTGCCCTTCTGGCACGGCGACGGGCTGGGACGCCCGGTGGAACTCGGGGCGGCGCTGGGCGAATTCACCACGAAGCTGCTGGCCAGCGAACGCACCGAAGCGGCCGAAGTGCTGCACGGCAGCGGGCTGGATCCGTTCGCCGCGAACAATCTGCTCAACTACCTGGACGAGCAGCGCCGGGCCACCGGCCAGGTGCCCAACCACCAGAATTTCGTGATCGAGCGCTTCCACGACGAACTGGGCGACTGGCGGGTCATCCTGCACTCCCCGTTCGGCTTGGCCGTGCACGCCCCGTGGGCGCTGGCCGTCGGCGCGCGGGTCCGCGAACGCTGGGGGCTGGACGCCTCGGCGATGGCCGCCGACGACGGGATCGTGCTGCGCATCCCCGCCATGGACGATGAGCCGCCCGGGGCGGACCTCTTCGCCTTCGAAGCCGACGAGATCATCGAGGTGGTCACCTCGCAGGTGGCCAATTCCGCGTTGTTTGCCTCCCGCTTCCGCGAATGCGCCGCCCGCGCGCTGCTGCTGCCGCGGATCAACCCGACCAAGCGCACCCCGCTGTGGCAGCAGCGCCAGCGTGCCAGCCAGCTGCTGGATGTGGCCCGCAACTACCCGGATTTCCCGATCATCCTGGAAACCGTGCGCGAATGCCTGAATGATGTCTATGATCTGCCGGCGCTGTCCAGGATCCTCTCCAGCATCTCCTCGCGGGCCATCCGCCTGGTGGAAGTGACCACCGAGCTGCCTTCGCCCTTCGCCCAATCCCTGCTTTTCGGCTACGTGGCGCAGTTCCTCTACGAATCCGACGCGCCGCTGGCCGAACGCCGCGCCGCCGCCCTGAGCCTGGATCCGGTGTTGCTGGGCGAATTGCTCGGGCGCAACGACGTGCGCGAGGTGCTGGACCCGCAGGTCATCGCGGCCTTGCAGGAGCAGCTGCAGCATCTGGCAGCCAACCGCCGGTTGGCGGGCATGGAAGGCGCCGCGGACCTGCTGCGCCTGCTGGGTCCGCTGGATGCCGGGCAGCTGGCCGCCAGGCTGCGCGATCCGGCCGATGACGAGGCGGCGCTGGATCCTGCCAGCGCCCGGGCCCACGCCGAGGCCCTGGTTTCCACGCGCCGGGCTTTCACCTTGCGCCGCTCCGGCCAGCTGGTGTACGCGGCCATCGAGGATGCCGGCAAGCTGCGCGATGCGCTGGGCACCCCGCTGCCCACCGGCATCCCGGCGGCCTTCCTGGAGCCTGCCACCGCTCCGATCCAGGACCTGGTCTCGCGCTTCGCCCGCACCCACGCCCCGTTCACCCTCGGGGAGCTGGCCGCGCAGCTGGGACTGGGCGTCGCGGTGCTGCGCCCCGTCCTCGACCAGCTGGTGGCCGCCGGCCGCTTGTCACTGGGGGCCTTCCGCCCGCTGGAGCTCGTCCCCGAAGGCGTGGCCGGCGACGAATACTGCGACGTGTCGGTGCTGCGCACCATCCGCACCCGATCCCTGGCGGCACTGCGTGCCGAGGTGGAGCCGGTGGACCAGGACACCTACGGGCGCTTCCTGCCGGCCTGGCAGCAGATCGGTTCTTCGCTGCAGGGAGCCGACGGCGCCTATGAAATCGTTGCCCAGCTCGCCGGTGCCGAGGTCCCCGCCTCCGCCCTGGAATCCTTCGTGCTCCCGGCCCGGCTGAGGGGCTACCAGAATTCCTGGCTGGATGAGCTGTGCAGCTCCGGGGATATCCTGATCTGCGGCGCCGGAGCCGCCGGCGGCAAGGACGGCTGGCTGTCGCTGCACACCGCCGAGCATGCAGCGCTGAGCCTTCCCCAGCCCGATGCCAGCGCGCTGCAAGCCCTGGACCTGCGCGTGCTCCAGGCCTTCGAGTCCACCGGCGCCTACTTCGCCGAGGAGCTGGCCGGGCGCATCCACCGCAGCGATGAGCCGGCGGCCAGCAGCCACGAGGTCGCCGAATCCTGCTGGAGGCTGTTCTGGGCCGGGTACATTTCACCGGATACCATGGCGCCGATCCGCGGCTACCTGGCCGGCGGAAGCACCGCGCACAAAATCGCCAAGCCCGCCCCGCGGGCCCGCGCCGCACGATTGAACCGGCTCTCCGGGCTGAACCGGCTGGCCCGGGAGCAAGCCGGCGGGCCGGCGCGCGGCTCGCGCGGCGCGGCCCGCTGGTCGCTGCTGCCCGCACCGGTAGCGGACCCCACGATCAGCGCCCACGCCACCGCGGAAATCATGCTGGAACGCTACGGGGTGCTCACCCGCGGCTCGGTGGCCGCCGAGTCGGTGCCCGGCGGCTTCGGCCAGCTCTACCGGGTGCTCTCGAAGTTGGAAGAAGCTGGCCATGCCCGGCGCGGCTACTTCGTCGAGAAGCTCGGCGCCGCCCAGTTCTCCACCTCCACCACCATTGACCGGCTGCGCGGATTCCAGCTGGCCGACGACCCGCGCCGCCAGCCGGTGGCCACGGTGCTGGCTTCCACCGATCCGGCGAACCCCTATGGAGCGGCGCTGGCTTGGCCTGCGACCGAAACCGGGCACCGCCCCGGGCGCAAGGCCGGCGCAATCGTCGGGCTGCTCGACGGGGCGCTGAGCCTCTATCTGGAGCGCGGCGGGCGCACGGTGCTGACCTTCGGGCAGCTGCCCGAGCCGTCCTGGCGCATCCTCGCCACGGCGATGGTCGCCGCGCTGCGCACCGCCCAGGTCGACAAGATCGCCATCGCCACGGTCGACGGGCAGCCGGTGCAGGACCATCCGGTCGGCGCCGCCCTGCTGGGCGCCGGTTTCTATGCGACGCCCCAAGGCATCCGCTTCCGCCGCTGACCCGCTATCGAAGGAGCGCTGCCCATGCCCGAAGGCGATACCGTCTACCGCGCCACCGCCCGCCTGCACCAGGCGCTGGCCGGCGAAATCCTGCTGGCCTCCGATTTCCGCGTCCCGGCCCTGGCCACCGTGGACGTCGCCGGGTACACGGTGCGCGAGGTCGTCCCCCGGGGCAAGCACCTGCTGATGCGCCTGCAGCCGCCGGCTACTGCGAACCCGGCCTTCGCCCAGCCTGCGCTGACCTTGCATTCGCATCTGCTCATGGAAGGGCGCTGGGATCTCTATGCGCCAGGCGAACGCTGGAGGCGCCCGGCGCATACCGCCCGGGTGGTGCTGGAAACAGCAAACGCCAAGGCCGTGGGCTTCGAGATCGCCCAGGTGAAACTGCTGCCAACCGAACAGGAATCCGAGGTGGTCGGCCATCTGGGACCCGACCTGCTCGGGTCGGACTGGGATGCGCAACGGGCGCTGGACAACCTGCGCGCCGATCCGCAGCTAGGCATCGGCCAAGCGCTGCTGGACCAGCGGATCATGGCCGGGGTGGGAAATGTCTACCGCAGCGAGATCCTGTTCCTGCGGCGCGTGCATCCGCTCACCGCGGTGGGCGAGGTGGCCGGCCTGCCGGCATTAATCGAACTGGCCCACCGCTTGCTGGTGGTGAACAAGGACCGGTCGCGGCGGGTGACTACCGGGCAGCCGCGCACCCGCGACCCGCTGTGGGTCTACGGCCGGGCGTCAAAGCCCTGCCTGCGCTGCGGAACCCGCATCGGGCTGCTGCGCATTCCCTCGGCTTCCACCGGTGCCGAACGGGACTGCTACCTGTGCCCTTCCTGCCAGCCAGCGGCCTAGGCGGCGGGGCGCGGCTGCAAGCCTAGAGGTCGACTTCGCCCTGCACGCAGCTGCTCACGTCGCCTCCCACCCAGACCACGCCGTCCTCCACGCGCAGATGCACCCGGCCCTGGTACCCGATCGCGGTGCCTTGGGCGGCGATGTAGCGTTCGGGAGCCAACCCGGAATCGGCCAGCCACCGGGCCAGGCCCGCATTGAGGCTGCCGGTGGCCGGGTCTTCCCACACTGGGTCCCCGCCGACGAAAGCACGCACTTCGAACTGCGTGCCGGCCCCTGGCTCCTGCGGACCTGCAACCCCGATGGCCAGCGTCCCCAGGGCGTTGGGATCCGGGTCCAAGGCCAGTACCTGCTGCGCACTGGAGAGCCTCACACCGATCCATTCCGGGCCGTTGACCAGCCATGAGGCATCCTGGATCTGCTCCCGGGGAATCGCCAGTACCTCGGCGATGCGCTGCACCAGCAATTCGGCAACCGGTTCGTAGCGGGTCAGCGGCGGGGCAGCGAACCATAGCCGTTGCGGCTCAACGCGCACCTCCACCAGCCCGGCGGCGCATTCCTGGATGACCCGTCCCTTCTTCTTGGGAACCCCGCCGGCCTTCAGCCAGGCAAAGGCCGAGCCCAGCGTCGGGTGGCCGGCGAAGGGGAATTCCTGGGTGGCAGAGAAGATCCGCACCCGGTAGTCGGCGGCCGGATCCTCCGGTTGCATCAGGAACGTGGTCTCGGCCAGATTGGTCCACTTGGCAAATCCTTGCATCTGCCCGCTGGCCAGGCCTTCTGCATCGTGGACCACAGCCAAGGGGTTGCCCAGATATGCAGTGGGAGAAAAGACGTCGACTTCGCTGTATTTACGCATGGCCATCGAACCAACCTAGCAGACCGCGGCCTGCGCGGTCCTGGCAAAGATGGGACAATAGCCCCTATGGCTATGGAATCCCCGCTTCCCGTGCGCAACGGCGTCAATGCAACTCGTCTTCGCCTCCCGCGGACCGGTTCGTGGGCAACTGTCGCAGATTATTTGCTTGAGCGCTTCGGCCATGTGGATCCAGAGGGCATCCTGCGCCGCTTCGATGATCAGCAGATCGTTGGCTTGGGCGGCACTCCGCTCACCCGCCAGACGCCCCTGGGCGAGCACGAATTCATTTGGTACTACCGTTCCCTGCCGGTAGAAACTCCCATTCCCTTTGAAGCCAGGATCCTGCACCAAGACGAGCATCTGCTGGTCGTGGACAAGCCGCATTTCCTCCCCACCACACCCGGCGGACGCTTCATCCAGGAATCCGCGCTGGTGCGCCTGCGCAACCAGACCGGCATCGATGATTTGGTGCCGATGCACCGGCTGGACCGGGCCACCGCCGGGGTCATTCTTTTCGCGGTGAATCCGGCGACCCGCGGCGATTACCAGATGCTCTTCGAACGCCGCGAGATCGCCAAGCGCTACAAGGCGGTGGTCGCCCTTCAGCCGGGCGAAGGCCTGGAAACTGGACGGGTGCTGCATCCAAATGGGGAGCATTCGCAGGTCAAACCGGAATCCGAGCTGCGTGACCTGCTGCAGCGGATGCCGTTGCTCTTCGAGAACCGGATGGCCAAGGTCAAGGGCCAGCTGCGTTCCATTGTGGAAGAAGGCGAGCCGAACGCCCAGACCCTCGTCAAGCTCGAGGCGATCGGAACGAGCACCGGTTTCCATGCCGGGCTGGAGGTCGCCTTGATGGATCTGGAACCGCGATCGGGCAAGACCCATCAGCTGCGAGTGCACCTGGCTTCCTTGGGCCTGGGCATCATCAATGACGCGTTCTATCCGCGGCTGTGGGATCTGGCCCCGGATGACTACCGGCGCCCGCTGCAATTGCTGGCGCACACCATTTCCTTCACCGATCCGCTGACCGGCCACGCGCGCAGCTTCAGCTCGCAACAGCGGTTACTGGAAGCGCCGTCGGTCCCATAACCCCTTCTCACGGGGGAAGAATTGCCCTAGGCTGGTGCCTATTATCCCGTGACCCGTAAGGATGAAGGCAAGATGGCCGAACACCAGCGGACCCCGCAACTCGATTCCCTGGTGGAGTCGGCCCAGTCTGCCATTGCTTCGGCGGCAGAACGGTCCTCCTTCGTGTTGCCCTACACGGCGCCAGATCAGCGCCCCAACCCTGCAGTGGAACCTTTCGACACGGTCCGCGGATACCTCTTGGGCGCGTCGGGCTTATTGCTGCTACTGACCTCGTTGGCGTTGTCTTCCGGCCTGCATGGACGCGCGCCGTCCAGCCTGCTGGATACCAGCCTGGTGCATTCGGTGTTGTGGCCGGCAACTGCCATCGCGCTGGTCCTGAGCGCCGCGTTTTCGCTGCGCCGCGATCAGCTTTCGGCGCGACGCCAACGAATCATTTCCGTTTATTCGATCCCGGCCACAGCGATGATGGCCTGCGCCATCACCCTGGCCTCCGGGTTCTTGGCCATCAGCGCTGCCATCCTGGCAACCATCGCTTCGCTGCTGTCCCTGTACGGCGTGCTCCAGCTGAACAGGAATACTGCGCGAAACCGCTTGGAGCGCTGGGCAACGGATGCCCCGGTAAGCTTCTTTGCCGGTTCCAGCCTGGTCTATGCCCTGCAACTCTGGTTTGCCGCCGCCGGATGGAATGACGGTGGGCAGGGACTTCCTGCTGTGGTGGTGGCGGCCGGAATTTCAGTGGTTGCCGCCGCCTTCGCCCACTCGGAGCGCGGCCGCCACGCCTTTGCCAGCGGCTTCGGAATCTGCATGATCGCCGCTGCCATCCAGGGCTGGCTCAATGAGTCCGCACCGCTGTGGGTCTGCGCAGTCTGGATCTTCATGGCCTTGCTGGTCTTCCTGATGGCCGAGAACCGCCGGTTCCAGATCAGCCATGCCGAGCACCGTGCGCAGCGCGGCAAGCCCATAGAGTTCTAGGACTGGCCGCGCCCGCCACGGGTGCCTAGCGTGGCGCCATGCGGATGGCTCCATCAAGGCGAATGGTTTCGCCGTTGAGCATCGGGTTGGCCACGATGTGCTCCACCAATTCCGCGTATTCTTCCGGACGTCCAAGACGCGAAGGATGCGGCACCTGGGCTCCGAGCGAGTCCTGGGCAGCCTGCGGCAGGCCGGCCATCATCGGCGTGTGGAAAATGCCCGGTGCGATGGTCATGACGCGGATCTGGTGGTTCGCCAGCTCGCGAGCCAGCGGCAGGGTCATGGCCGCTACTGCTCCCTTGGAGGCCGCATAGGCCGGCTGCCCGATCTGGCCGTCAAAGGCCGCCACCGACGCGGTGTTGATGATGACCCCGCGTTCGGTGGTTCCCTGCTCATCGCTCAGCGCTTCGCTATGCGCCATGGCTTCTGCGGCCAGGCGGATCACGTTGAAGGTGCCGTTGACATTGATGTCCAGCACCTTGGCGAAGCGCTCCAGCGGCAGCACTCCGTCGCGGCCCAGCACCTTGCCCGGTGTTGCCACACCGGCGCAATTGACCAGCACCCGCAGGGTGCCAAGTTCCTTGGCACGTTCGATGCCGGCAGCCACCTGCTGCGCGTCAGTGACATCAGCTGGCACGAAGCGGACATTCGCGCCGATCTCGGCGGCGATTTCATCGCCATCCTCACGCGGCAGGTCGAGTACCACCACATGCCTGGCGGCGGTGGCCAGCTTCTGCGCCGTGGCGCGTCCCAATCCCGATAGGCCGCCGGTGACCAGAGCGACTGAATCCTGCAACTGCATGTTTACCCCTTTGTAGACAGTGGTCCTGTGATCTACATTACTGGCCAGTTGCGTGGAGGCGAAGAATCTTGCCCGCGGGCATGGAAAAACCGCTGGACCCCGCGATGGGATCCAGCGGCTCTTGCACTGTCCTGCAGCCTAGTGGCTCGGAACCGTCGCAGGCTCGGCTTCGACTCCAGCCGATTTCTTCTTGCCGCCAAGCAGGAAGCCGATCACCACGATGCCGATGCTGCAGCCGGCACCGATCAGGAAGCCAGGTTGGAAGCCTTCGACCGAAGCGGTCAGCGGATCGCCGCCAGCTGCGATCTTCGCGGCGGTGGATGAGGCGACAACGCCAACCAGCAGGGCGGTGCCCATGGCGCCCGCCAACTGCTGCAAGGTCGAGAGCAGGGCCGAACCGTGCGAGTGCAGGCTGTGCGGCAGCGGGTTCAGCGCAGTGGTGAAGGCCGGGGTGAAGATGAAGGCCAGGCCCAAGCTCATCACCAGGTGCATGACAACCAGCAGCCAGATCGGAGTGTCCACATCCAGGACCACCGCGTAGCCCAGCAGCGAAACCAGCAGCACCAGGGCGCCGGGAACGATCAGCGGACGGGCGCCGACCTTGTCGTAGAGCTTTCCGACCAATGGCGCCAGGACACCCATCAGCAGACCGCCCGGGAGCATGATCAAACCGGTGGTCAGGGTTTCAATGCCCAACACGTTGGTGAAGAACATCGGCAGCAGGATGATCACGCCGAACAGCGAAATCATCGAGAACATCATCAGCACCAGCGAAAGGGTGAAAGCCCTGTAGTTCAGCGGACGCAGATCCAGCAGCGCCTTGTCTTCCTTCTGCAGGTTCAGCTGCAGGAAAACGAAAGCGAGCAGGCACAGAATCGCGCCAACAAGGATGCCCAGGTTCAGCGGGGTGACGCCAACCGACAAGCCGCTGAGGCCGTAGACCAGGCCACCGAAACCCGGGATGGCCAGAATCAGCGAAGGAATGGACAGCGGCGTCGAGGCGCCGTCAACGTCCTTGGACAGTCGAGGGGTGCCGATCAGCAGAGCCGCAACCGCGATCGGGATGATCACGATGAACATGAATCGCCACGACAGGTACTGCAAGATCAGTCCGGATACCGTCGGGCCGATGGCCGGGGCTACGGAGATCACGATGGAGACATTGCCCATCAGCACGCCGCGGCGCTCAGCCGGGACCAGATGCAAGATGGTGGTCATCAGCAGCGGCATCATGATGGCGGTGCCGCTGGCCTGGATCACGCGGGCCACCAGCAGGACGCTCAGGCCCGGCGCGAGGGCAGCCAGCAGGGTGCCCAGAGTGAACAGGCCCATGGCCAAGACGAAGACATTGCGGATGCTCATCCGCTGAAGCAGGAAGCCGGTCATTGGAATGACCACGGCCATAGTCAGCATGAAGATGGTTGACAGCCACTGAATCGCGTCAGCGGTGACATTGAATTCATCCATCAGAACAGGCAGGGCCACGTTCATGATGGTCTCGTTCAGGATGACCACGAAGCTGGAAACAATCAGCACCGCAATCGTGGTGAAGTTCTGTTTGCTCAGTCGTTCTGGAGCGTTCGTCACGGCAGGAATCTGCTTCCACGAGGATTCGGAAAAGGAAACGCTATCTGACGCTTGCGGCTGCTTCGCCGGGCAAGGAAGTTCAAATAGCTCTATCGATTTTATCGCTTGGGATTGCGGTGCACTAGGGGTGCAGGAAACCTTATAGGTGAGTTCGGCAACACAGATCCAGCTTCACGGAATGTCGAGGGTTTGTGTACGAAGATAGAACCATGAACGTGCGCACTCCTGACCCATACCCTGGATGGCTCTCCGAAGAAGACCTCTACGAGGCACGGCAGCGCCTGCCCATGCTCTACGTCGAGGCCATTCCCGTGCGCCTGGACCCGCTGGGCTACGTCAACGAGGTGGGCCTGCTGCTCACCGGCGATGATGACGGGCGCATGCTGCGCACCTTCGTTTCGGGGCGAGTGATGTACCGCGAGACCATACGCGCCGCGTTGATCCGCCACATCGAAAAGGACCTGGGCACCATGGTGCTTCCGCAGCTTCCTGCTTCACCGGTGCCCTTCACCGTTGCAGAATACTTCCCGGCGCCGAGCGAAACCGGCCTGACCGATGATCGGCAGCATGCCGTATCCATGTGCTACATCGTGCCGGTTCGCGGCGAGACCAGCCCTCGCTCCGATGCGTTGGAGCTGACCTGGCTTTCGCCCAGCGAAGCGCTCAGCTCGGACATCCAGGGCGAGTTCGCTGGCGGTCGAGAAAATATTCTCCGTCAGGCATTAGCCCATGTCGGAGTGAATATCTAGCCCTGCTGCCCGCTATTTGGAATGATTCCCTGCCGGCGCTTGATGATTGATCCAACCCAGCTTCCCAAGAGCACCCCGAGCATGCCCACGGTGCAGCCGATCAGGGTCTCGACCACGCGGTCGTACATCACCGAGCCGCTCAGGCCCGTCACCAGCGAGACGCCCACGAGCGCCATCGGGGTAATGAAAACCTGCGCCAGGAAATAGTTGCGCATGACCAGCAGCTCGGCCATGAATTGGCATATGGCGATGAAGGCGAGCAGGATCCAGACCTGCGGGTTCAGGAAGATCAAGACCGCCATCAGGACCATGCCTGCCAGGGTGCCGAGCATTCGGTGCACGCCGCGCCGGATGCGCAAGGTCGTGGTGTGCCCGACCAGGGGAACCACCGCGGCCACCATCGCCCAGTAGTTGTGCCCGGCTTCCAGGCTGCTGCCCACGGTATTGGCCAAGGCGCCGGCCACACCGGCTGTCAGGATGTAGAACAGCCCTTCCCACCAGATGGCCTTGCGGACGTTATCCGATAGTGGCGGCAGCGGGGTGCGCTTCCACAAGCTGGTCCACTGCCCGAGTGCACCGGCCGCACCGATGGCTACCGACAACAAGATCGTCAGGGCCGACACGAGCAGGGCTTCGCCGATTGGCGCGGGGACGGGGATCGAGGCAATTGCCGCGAATGCGAAGATGTGGAACAGCGAACCGCCGGGCCGCAGCCGCATGAAACCCACCAGCACCGAGCAGGCACCGGCCACGAAAGTCGTCGCGCCAACTACTTGCCACTGCTTGATTCCAGGGTCCGAATGGTCGATCCACCAGTGCGAAGCGGCCAGCGCCAGGGCGATTACCGCGAAGAACAAGGCCCCGGAACGCACCTGCATCCGCAACCGGTTCCAGTAGCCGTCCACGCGCCCATACACGCCGGTAAAGGCGCCGAACACGGCAAAGACCACAAGGTCCAGCCGTTCAATCGCGAAGAGGGTGATCAGAGGCGCAAAAACACCGATGCCGGTGCGCAGGCCGATCCAATGGTCCTTGCGGGCAGGCCCCAGCGTAATGAGCGCCTTGGCGGATTCCTTCAGATTCTCCAGACCCACATCTTCCTTCCGTCGCGTTGGACACAACACGTACGCTCCATTATTCGCGCTTTGCCTTGTGAAGCGTTAGGTTTTGGCGCACATTGCCCCTGTCGTTTTCCTCACCGCGCGGTTAATACGGCACACTTGGTACGTGTCCGAAAAGAACTTTGACCCCAGTGCCCCGCATGCCCGCCAGGATGAATTCGGCTTTGAAGTCGGAACCCGGCTGACCGCTCCGGACGGTTCCCCGATGTTGGGACGTACCGGCGTTATCCGTACCCCGCACGGCGACGTCAAGACGCCCGCGTTCATTGCGGTAGGCACCAAAGCTACCGTCAAGGCAGTCACCCCGGTGCAGGTTCAGGAGCTTGGCGCGCAGGCTGTGCTGTCAAACGCCTACCACCTGTATCTTCAGCCGGGCGCGGATATCCTCGATGAAGCTGGCGGACTAGGCAAGTTCATGGGCTGGCAGGGGCCGACCTTCACCGACTCCGGCGGATTCCAGGTCATGAGCCTGGGCTCGGGCTTCAAGAAGGTCATCGACATGAAGTCCGTAGACCAGTCTGGTCCGGACGACGCCGTGGCCCCGGGCAAGGAACGCCTGGCCAATGTGGACGAGGACGGCGTCTGGTTCAAGTCCCATCTCGACGGCACCAAGCACCGCTTCTCCCCTGAGATCTCCATGGGCGTGCAGCACCGGATCGGCGCGGACATCATGTTCGCCTTCGACGAGCTGACCACCTTGCAGAATTCCCGCGGCTACCAGGTCGAGTCCCTGGAGCGCACCCGGCGCTGGGCCGAGCGCTGCATTGCCGAGCACTTTGCATTGACCGACTCCCGCGAAGGCAAGGAATACCAAGCCTTGTTCGGCGTCATCCAGGGCGCCCAGTACGAGGACCTGCGCCGCAAGGCCTGCCAGGACCTGGGGGCCATGGCCTTCGATGGCTTCGGCATCGGCGGCGCCTTGGAGAAGGAAAATCTGGGAACCATCGTCGGCTGGTGCGCCGAAGAGCTTCCAGAGAACAAGCCGCGCCACCTGCTGGGCATTTCCGAGCCGGATGACGTCTTCACCGCGATTGAGAATGGTGCCGATACTTTCGACTGCGTCTCGCCCACTCGCGTTGCGCGCAACTCGGCGTTCTATACCCCCTGGGGCCGTTTCAATCTTTCCGGCGCACGCTACAAGCGGGATTTCACTCCGCTGGTGGAAGGCTGCGAGTGCTATGCCTGCAAGAACTTCACCCGTGCGTACATTCACCACCTGTACAAGGCCAAGGAACTGCTCAGCCACACGTTGATTTCCATCCACAACGAGCAGTTCACTGTTTCGCTGGTTGAATCCGCGCGCCAGGCGATCGAAGATGGAACCTTCTTCGAGCTCAAGGACAAGGTGCTCTCCAGCTACTACGCTGGCGAACCGGATCCGCAGGGCCAGCCGGCCGCCCTGTAGCCAAGGGCCGCAAAGCAGTCGAGGCATCGATTCTCCACGCACTGGGCAGTGCAAGGAGAATCGATGCCTCTGGCTTTTCTAAGCCGAAGCCCTCTGCCCTGCGCGGGTCATCGGCAAATGCATGATCCCGTCGTCGTCATAGTCTTCTCCGGAGCGGAGGAAACCGAACTTTCCGTACCAGCCCTCCAGCTGGGTCTGGGCGCTGAGCTGGATCTCCGCCTCCGGAGCGCAAAGCGCCACGGCACGCTGCATGAGTTCCCCGGCCAGGCCCCGGCCTCGGGCTTCTGCGGCCGTTGCAACCCGCCCAATGCGCGGAGTGCCGCTTGCGCTGTCCATGATTCGCACAGTACACAGCACTTTCCCGTTCTCGGTGGCCACCAGATGCACAGTGCCGGCATCCAGATCGCGGCCATCGATGTCCGGGTAGCACGATCGCTGCTCGACGATGAATACCTCGGCACGCAGTTTCAGTATTGAGTAGAGCAATTCTGCGGAAAGCCCATCGGGCTCGTGGATGGAAATCAAATCGTTCATCCTCCAAGACTACCTACGCCCCCGCGCCCAGCTTCCTGCCGGAAACTTGAACCAGGGCACTTGCACCAAAGAGCATTGCCGCGATCCACAGCAACAAGGGAATGGGAGTACCGGGGCTGAGCACCAAGAAGAAAATTGGCGAGAACGTGGCAGCTGCCCGAAGGAAAGTCGCTGTTTCCAGGAAAAGATACGTGGCCACGGCCGACTCGCTGGTGGCTCCCCCGAGTAATGCATCCCAGTCCCGTTCTTCCCTGCTGGCGTGGGCACTGCTTGCCGCAGCACACCCCAACGCGGCGACCAGGCCTGCGGCGATCCAAAGCCAAATGCGATCCAGCTGGATCATGCCCAGCATTCCCAGCCCGCCGGTCAAGAACAGCAAGGCGGTGGCTGAAAAGAGCATTGCATACAGCGTTGCTGCCCGCATCAGGCGCTGTTCCGAAATCCCTAGAAGCTGGGTGAGCTGCCGTTCGGAAACGAGCGGTGCAATGGTCGCGGAAAAGCTCAAGGTGAGAACCAGGCAGAGCACCAGGTAAAAGGCCGCTGCGCTCAGCGGGTTGGCAATTCGCTGAACCGTGGCGGCCAACGCGAAAGCCAGGAGCAGGAACCCGGCCACCGAATGCCAACGGCCTCCCCTCAGCAAACGGAGGCAGAGAATGCGCCACGCCACCGGCAACTTGGCGGTGAGCTTGCCACCGCGTGCGCGCCTGCGGCTAATAGCGGATGTCGCCGGAGCCGAGAGGCCTCGCGAGTCGCCCTGCATCAAAGCCCCCACGGCGAATTGCTGGTGCTCTCCGGCAAAACGCAACGCCTGGCCCGGAATCTGGTCAAAATGGCGAAACGCACCGTACGTACTCGCGCCGCTAAGTACCAGGATAACGAGCAAGGCGAGCACCCAGGCAGCCGGCTTCAAGGTGGCCGCAGCCATAGCGCCAACCAGGCTTTGGGCCCAAGGAATCTGGAACATCAAGAGCATCCACAGCACGGCCAAGGCGATGAGCAGCCCGAGGCCCACCCAGTCGCAGATCCGTCGCGCAGCTATTTGGTGGTTCTTCCCCTGGATCGCCGTGGCCGCGTTGGCAAGCCCGACACCGGCCACTGCGAAGCAGGCGAGCCCAAGGACTGCAACGGGTACCGGGAGCGATCCGGCCAGCCCCAGCATCACGATCAGCCACAACGCACCGGCAAAGCTGCTCGCGAAAAGACCGATGAGCACCGCATTTCGCCAAGTCGGCTGGCGGATAGCCCGGAGCTTGACCGGTAGCGGCAGCCACCAGTCGGCCTTGACCGCACTGAGCCCGCAAGGCCCCAGGTAGAGCATGAGCCGAAAGGTTGCCAAGCCGGCCAAGGCCAATAGCACGAAAGAGAGGTCCTGCAAGCGCCAGACGGCGCTGGGCAGCTCTTGGTGCGCTACGCCCTCGCCCAAGAGCACAAACAGCATGCCAAAGAGTGCGCTGAAGAGGTAGGCCAACGCCACCAGCGCGGCCAGCACCCAGACATAGGCATCGGAAAAGCTGTCGAATTTCTCGGAGAAATTCCGCCGCTTCTTGGCTCTATTGACCAGTTCTCGAGGATTGAAATCAACGGCATGGCTTGCAACCCGGCTAGCGCTCAAGCCACTGCGCCCCTGCCTGCGGATCAAGCAGTTCACCCTCGTCTTCATCCAGAAGCAGCACTTGGTCCACGCAGCTTCGCACCATCAGCGGATCATGGGTCACCGCTAGCAAAGTTGTTCCCCTGGCGCGTACCCCGGCAAGCCGCTGGTACAGCTTCTGCCTGATACGCAGGTCCAGGCGTTGTTCCGGTTCGTCAAGAATCAGCATTTCTGCCGGACGGATCAAGGCCGCGGCGAGCAGCAGCTTACGGCGCTGGCCAGAAGACAGCTCGCCGGGAAGGTGATCGGCAGCAGCAGTGATTTCGAAGAAGTCGAGTTCTGCTTGGACTAACTGGGCCCAATCATCCAGTCCGTGTCCACGAGCGACCATTTCCAGATGTTCGCGCACGGTGAGTTCTTCGAAGAAGGCGCCGTCGGTGACCTGTACTGCGACGGTACGGCGAAAATGCTCCGAGCTTTCATTCACGGGAAGGCTTTGGAACTCGACGGTGCCTTCCACCGGAATGAGATGTCCCAGGATGGTGCGGATCAGTGTTGATTTTCCGCTGCCATTGGCACCGATAATTCCTAAGCCAGCACCGGGAGCCAGCTGCAGGTTGATCGGCCCGCAGATCACGCGATTGGGATAGCCAATGGTCAAGTCGCGTGCTTCTAGCTGAACTTCAGCGCTTTGACCTGTCTGCATGCCATCGATTCTAGTGTCCGGATACAGCTGTGGGCATCGCCCTCACGGATGATGCCCACAGGATCACTAGCTTGCGACGGCCGCTTGGCTGTAGCCAGGTTCGCGCTTCTTGAACCATTTGATGACCATCGAGGTCACCGGAACAAACAGGACCTCCACGGCAGTCTTGTAGATGAAGCCCACCACCACGTAGTTGATGAATGTCGGTGCATCGGCGATGCCGATAACTGGCGCTGCAATGGCACAGAAGATCAGGGTATCCAGGAACTCCCCAACACCGCTGGAGCCGATCAAGCGGAGAATCAGCCCGCGCTCGCCGGTACGTTCCTTGAGCTTGACCAGCACCCATGAGTTGGCCAGCTGCCCCACCAGGAAGCCGCAAGCGGAGGCGACGACGATCTGCCAGATCGGGCCAAGGGTGCGCTCAAATGCGTCTTGCCCGTCGTAGAACTCGGCTGATGGCAATTGGATCATGACCCAGAAGCAGAACACTGCGAAGAACGCCAAGGCGAAAGTCACCAGGATTGAACGGCGAGCCGCCTTCAATCCGTAGACTTCCGCAATGACGTCGCCCAGAATGTAGGCCAGCGGGAAGAGGAAGAAACCGCCATCGGTGATCAGCGGACCGAAGCTGACACCTTTGGAGGCGCCGATGTTCGAAAGAATCACGACCGCGCCCATCAAGGTGAGCACCGTGGAGAAGTAGGGAGAACCCGAAGAAGCGAAAACCGCGTTCTTGGTTCGAATCAGATTGTTGCTGGCGTTGGAATCGCCCATGAAATTTTCCTTGTCAAAGTGGTTCGCCAGAACATCGCTAAAAGGCGCGGCCCTGCCCACGAATCAAAAGGGTGGAGGTTCCATGCCTGCGCGCTGTCCCGCTGTATTAGCACTTACGCAACAAGTATCCCATGCATAACTGCGGCCACGTTCTCACCTATTGAAGACCAACCATGTTTCAGAAATCAAAGAATTCCAAAATTCATATCTCACTTGAATGTCTTCGAATTATAAATTCGAGGAAACAAATAGTGCAGTGACCGTCCTCCCGTACATCAGCATGAAAATTTTCCTTTTTTGAACGCGTTCAAATAATTGGTAGAATCGGATCCACCCACTTCCATCCAAAGGCTCCATGACAACGCAACCACGCACCGAAAAAGGCCAGCAGACCCAAGCCAAGCTCTTGGCAACTGCCTTGGAGTGCTTTGCCACGGACGGATATAAAGCCTCGAGCATGCGTGCCATTGCTTCGAACGCAGGGGTTTCCCTGTCGCATGCGTACTACTACTTCAAGTCCAAAGAGGAGATCGTTGCCCAGCTCCTGCTGAACCTGCGCAGGGAACAATATGATCTTTGCGCGGGGATGCTCGCAGAGGGAAATACCCTCGAAGCCAACATCCGCGCAGTACTCGACACGGGCGTCGAAGCGTTGGCTCCCTATCACGATTTCGGGCCTGCGTTCCTGCGTCTGATGCTCGCGCGCGATATGGGCAACGACGAGATTTCCAGCATTGAATTGGAGATATGGGAGAAGGTCGTTTCCGGATCCCGCCCGTTGCCCCCATTGGGCATACGACGCGATCTGCCGAAGTTCTTACTGCTGGTTTCCCGCCAGATCTTCTCGGCGTGGGCTTTCGACCAGTCACCGCAGCAGCGCCGATCCAGGCTTCTGATGAAGAACATGGCACCGGTTGCCGCCAAGTTCGCGGTGCTCTGCCGCTTGCCTGTGGTGCGCTCGCTCTTTGAAGATGTGCTGGCACTGATGGATCCAGGGCCAGCAGGGATTGATGAAGTGGCCATGGCAGATCCTTCACCGCTGAGACGGCCGAAAGCCTCCTGAAAAGCTGCGGATTGCGCGAGCCGGCAAACACCCTGACACAGAGTTCCGTATCACCGCGCCTTAAGGCGTAAAGTCAAACATGCCGATAGGTGATCCCTAGCGAACCAAAGGAGAATGCAGCACTATGAGCGCAATGGCACGAGCACTGCCAAGCTGGACCCACGACTACGCCACGCTGCGTGATCGCATTGCTTCCTTCCCGAACCAGCACGAGATTCGTTCGGTGAATCAAGACGGTGAAGACGTGGAAATCCTCCGCTACTGGCCTGATGCTTCCTGGTCCGCGCCAAAGGACGCGCAGCGCTTGATCCTCTTGGGCACTCCCAACGACAGCACCGCTGCAGAACTCGCCACTTCGGGTTGGCAGCCAAGCACGACCATGCATCTGCTGGCCGGCAAGCCCGACGACGTCGAGCAGGTAGTCAAGCTCGCCGATACGTCCGGGCTTTTCGAGGCTCCAATGGAGAACTATGACGTCGTTGAGGTGACCGACTTCGACCGTCCGGTCGCCCGAGGACGCATGCGCTACGGCGAAAACTACGGCCTGCTTACCGACCCGGACCTTTTCTCCCCCACTGATCCCGATGCGGCTCGCCGCGCGGTACTGGCTAACTTTGCAGGCGCAGCCTTCGGCCACGGGCTGCCCTGGCTGCTGCTGGTAGCCACCGCAGAACACGCCCAGCAGCTTCCCGAAGGCTGGTCCAAAGCGACCACGCTCAGCTTCTGGCAGCACGGCTAATCCCATTCCCTACCCGCACTACCCGCAATTGAGACTATGACTAATACAAACACTGCCTCTCCAGCCCTGACCCTGACCATCGCTGGTTCCGAAGCCACTGGCGGCGCAGGCGCCCAGGCCGATCTAAAGACCTTCCAGGAACTGGGAACCTTCGGCATCGTGGCTTTGACCTGCATCGTCTCCTTCGATCCCAAGGACTCCTGGAACCACCGCTTCGTGCCCGTTGACCAGCAGGTAATTGCCGATCAGCTCGAAGCCATCCAGGCCTGCTACGAGGACAAGCTCAGCACGGTCAAGCTGGGCATGATGGGCTCGCCAGCAACGATCAACACCGTTGCCACCGCGTTGAAGTCCCAGCAGTGGGACAACGTACTGCTCGACCCGGTGCTGATTTGCAAGGGCCAGGAACCAGGCCACGCACTGGACACCGACGAAGCCCTCAAGGCTGCCTTGCTGCCCTTGGCTACGTTCGTCACCCCGAACCACTTCGAGGCTGAACAGCTCTCGGGAATCAAGATCACCACTGAAGATGATCTGATCGAAGCTGCCAAGAAGATCCACGAGGTCTCCGGCGCGGCGGTCCTGGCCAAGGGTGGAGTCCGCATCGCTGGCGAAGACGCCGTGGACGTTTTCTACGATGGCACGACCCTCGAGGTCTTGCGCGAGAAGAAGATCGGCGAAGTTGCGGTCTCCGGCGCGGGCTGCTCGCTGGCCGCAGCCGTAACTGCAGAGCTGGCCAAGGGCGCTACCCCGCTGGAGGCAGCCCGCACAGCCAAGGCGTTTGTCACCGAAGGCATCCGCAACCGCGTTTCTGGCAACACCCCGTTTGACGCACTCTGGCAGGGCGGCCGCCGCTAGGCCCTGGCTGCTGGAGTGTTTGCTGGCCACTGCCGTTCACGGCGGTGGCCAGCAAACTGCTTTAACCGTGATCCCAGTCATTGGCCTAAGCCAACCGCACTTGTTATGGTTATTCCGGAAGTGCTCAGAATCAATGCGTGGAGAACCACAGGAAGGAGCGGTCGGCTATGCAAGCCACTTTGACGCTCTGCCCGTTCGTCTGCGTATCGAACGGGGTTGGCAACACATTTTCCGCTTAAGGCTCCTGCCTTAGGCAATGTTCCAGTGCCCCCAATTTTTCGTTCCCTTGCAGACCTCAACACCTTGACGATTCGTGATTCCGCGCGCCCATGAAGCGCGTGCGGACTATTTGAGGATTTCCCATGCAGCCATTGACCGAAAAAACCATCCGTTCTTCCTTCATCAACGCCAGCCGCCAAGAAGCGAAGAAATTGACCCTTCCCGAAAACTTTGCCTCCCTCGAGTGGGATTCGCTGGAGTACCTGGGTTGGCGCGACCCGAAAATGATGCAGCGCGGCTACCTGCTCCACACCGACGAAGCGGGGCAGACCCGCGGCATCCTCTTGCGCCCCACCGACGGTGGCCGCAAGCCGACCAACGCCACGATGTGCGAGATGTGCCGCGATGTGAACATCCCCTGCGCGGTAGGCATGTGGACGACCAAACGCGCTGGCCAGGCCGGACGTGATGGCAACACCTTGGGAACCTTGATCTGCCTGAACTTCGAGTGCTCCCGCAATGTGCGGATCCCGCCTCCGAAGAATCCGATCTACCCGGACCCAATGGTTGTCGTTGCCGAGCGCATCCAGCTGCTCGACGAGCGCGTGCATAGCTTCCTGAACCGCCTCTAGGCAACCGCAGCCTTTAAGCCGATTCCGGCGCCGCCCGCCCAGCAAGTAGCGAACTGATGAGTAACAAAGCGTCCAAATTTTCTCAAAAATGGACGGGCCCATCAGGCCTTGCTGGGCGGGTTTGTCGCAGTGGTTCGCGGATTTTATTGTGAAATTCCCAAGCCAGCACAATATCCAGCCAAAGGTTACTATTCAATAACCCCTTGATATATGAGCTACGTCACCTAAGATTCCAGCTATGGGTATACGCACTAGCGGACGTTTACCTCGGACGATCATCAAGGCTCGCACCGCTTTTATGTCGCCCGCCCATGACGGGAGCAGCACCGCTATCCAGCCCAGCTAGGAGAATCATGGTCACTCGCCGCACGCAGAGAGTGCCGCGCCTGATTTTGGGATCAGCCACTGCGCTTGCACTGGCTGTTACCTTGTCAGGACCGGCAAGCGCAGCAGGAATCCCCCAACCAGGCGACGGCGAAAATGCCGCGCCCCTGCCAATCACCAGTTCATCAGCGCTGTCCAACCTGAAAGTCTCCGGACCTCTTGCCAAATCAACTGGTGAAGTGTCTGTTTTCGTTCAGTTCCAGGGTGATGGCGCCTTCGAGACGGTGAAGAAGTCCGGCAAGAAGAAGGACACTGCCAAGGTCAAGAAGATCGGCAAGGAGGTCAAGGCCAAGGGCAAGCAGCTGGCAGCCGAGGCCAACTCGAAGGTCATCTACACCACGCACAACGCACTGCAGGGTGTCGCACTGACCGGTGATGCCGCTGATCTGCGCAAGCTTGCACAGCGTAGCGACGTTGCCAAGATCAGCTCCATCGTTCCCAAGAAGCCCTCCAACCGCAGCTCGGTCGTTGACACCGGCGCCCTGGAATCGTGGAAGTCCCTGGACAAGACCGGTGACGGCGTCAAGGTGGCTGTACTGGATACCGGCGTGGACTACACCCATGCCAGCTTCGGCGGCCCGGGCACCTTGGAAGGCTACAAGGAAGCCCAGGCCTCCGATGAGCTGCCCGGTGCAGATTCGGGCCTGATCGACACCAACAAGTTCATTGGCGGTTGGGACTTGGTTGGCGATGACTACAACGCCGACTCCGACGATCCCACCTACCAGCCAATTCCGCATCCGGACCCTAACCCGCTTGACTGCCAAGCTGCCGGACACGGCTCCCACGTTGCCGGAACCACCGCAGGCTATGGCGTCAACGCCGATGGCTCGACCTTCACCGGGGACTATTCCTCGCTGGACGCCGACGCGCTGGCGCAGATGAAGGTCGGCCCGGGCTCGGCCCCTGACGCACAGCTCATCGGCATCCGCGTCTTCGGTTGCGGCGGCTCCTCCTCCGTGGTTGGCCAAGCACTGGACTACGTACTTGATCCGAACGGCGACGGCGACTTCTCGGACCGCGCCGACGTGGTCAACATGTCCCTTGGTTCGGATCATTCCCCGGCCAACGACCCTGAAAATGACATTGTCGACGCCCTGAGCGCAGCCGGCATCCTCTCGGTTGTCGCTTCCGGCAATGCCGGCGATGTCACCGACGTGGGCGGTTCGCCGGGCAACTCGCGTTCCTCGCTGACCGTAGCCAACTCCGTTGGCTCGCACGTCACCCTGGACAAGATCCAGGTCGATGGTCCCGACAATGTCGCCGGTTCGGCCTCGGGCCAGTACTCGGCGAACTTCAACTACACCAATGCTGATCCGGCCGCCCTGTCCGGAGAAGCAGTGATGGCTCCGGCCGATAACGCATTCGGTTGCGACGCTTTCGAAGAAGGTTCACTGGAAGGCAAGTGGGTTTGGCTGCAGTGGAGCGAGAACGGCGAGTTCCCTTGCGGTTCCGGCGCCCGCTTCAACAACGCTGAAGCCGCCGGTGCCACCGGCGTCCTCTTGGATGCAGAAAGCAACCTGTTCGATGCAGGCATCGCCGGCAACGCGACCATCCCAGGTGCGCAGTTCACCTTGGACGAGTCGAACAAGCTGCGCCCAGCAGCTGAAGCTGGCACGCTGCAGGTTACCCTGTCCCCCGAATTCGTTGGCGGTTCCTCCAGCGAGTCCGGCGTTGCAGACACGCTGAATTCCTCTTCATCGCGTGGCGTCCACGGTTCCAACGGCGTGGTCAAGCCGGATGTGGCTGCCCCAGGTACCCAGATCGGCTCGGTTGGCGTGGGCACCGGTACCGGCACCGCCGTGATGACCGGTACCTCGATGGCCACTCCATTGGTTGCTGGTATCGCCGCGCTGGTTCTGGAAGACAGCGACTACACCCCATATGAAGCCAAGAGCATCATCATGAACACCGCGGCCACCGACATCAAGGCCGCCAATGGCGAAGCCTACGGTCCGAACCGTGTTGGTTCCGGTCGCGTGATGGCCGATGCAGCACTCCAGAGCCCTGCTTTCGCCTACGATTCCGAGGCAGCGGATCTGACCAGCGTGGTCTTCGGCGTTATCGAGCTGGGAGGCAAGAAGCCGTTCAGCGCGCAGCGCGAAATCACCATTGAGAACACCAGCGGCAAGGCGCAGAGCTACGACGCCAACTACGTGGCCGCTACCGAGATCCCAGGCGCAAGCTTCACCTTGGATCGCAGCAGTGTCACCGTGCCGGCCGGCGGCAGCGCCAAGCTGAACGTCACCCTGAGCGTTGACCCGCAGCAGTGGGCCAAGACCATCGATCCAACCATGGCTACCAGCCAGTCCGGTCTGGCTCGTGCCTGGGTTGCCGATGCCAGCGGTCGCGTCGAGCTGACTGCCAGCAATGCTCCGACCCTGCGCATTCCAGTCCAGGCAGCACCCAAGCTGGCTGCTGACATGGAGGGCAAGCTCAAGAAGATGAAGAAGGGCGCGGATACCACCACCCTGAGCCTGAAGGGCAAGGACATCACTGCTGGCGAGGGCGCTACTTCGGTCACCTCCCTGCTCGGCGCCTTCGAACTGGGCGCTTCGAGTGAACGCGGCGACGATTCGCTGGACAGCATCCCGGCGGCCCGTTCCGTGGACCTGCAGCACGTTGGCGCATCGAGCACCGCTGCCCGCACCGGTGTGGCTGACGGCCTGCTGAACGTCGGCATCTCCACCTGGGCCAACTGGGCCCACCTGGCTGGCGGCACCGAGCTGGATGTCGAGATCGATACCAATGGCGACGGCGAAGCCGACTTCGTTACCTTCAACGCCGCATTCGACGAAGTTGACCTTGACCTGGCAGCAACCTTCAACCTCGCCACCGGCGAGCAAGTTGATCTGCAGCCAGTGAACGGCATGCTCGGCGATGTCGATACCAACACCTTCGACACCAATGCAGCGGTCTTCCCGATCTCCCTGTCAGCCCTGGGGCTCGATGAGGATTCGTCGGAGATCTCCTACCGTGTGCTGGGCTACTCCTGGTACAACACCGATGAGAACGGCTCAATGATCCCCGTTGACCAGACCGACTGGATCGACTTCAACGTGGCAGCGCCACAGGTTGATTTCGGTGCAGAAGGCACCTTGTTCACCGATCTGTCCGGTACCCAGATCCCGGTGACCGTTGCCGACAGCACCAAGGCATCGAAGGCACTGTTGCTTCACCTGCACAACGGCAATGATGACCGTGCACAGGTTCTGGAAGTAACTGACGGAAAGAAGAAGGGCAAGAAGTAGGCCTTCCACCTCCCAAGAGCAGGCCCGGGGCACTTCCTAGCGAGTAAGGAAGAGCCCCGGGCCTACACCTTTAAGATCCAGCCGTGCAGCTTATTGCATGCGCAGCTTCTCTTCGAGAACCAGTACTGCGGCTTCTCTGACCTGGGCCGCGAATTTCCCATCGGCCTTGGCCTCGGCGGCCAGGGCCTTCGCCATGGTGATGGCCGGAGCCGATTTAACGCATAGCGGAACAGTTCCGCCGGCGGCCACGAACTTCACTGCGCGCTCGCCCACCGGCAGGTAGCCGACCTGCTTGGCTTCACAGAGATCATCGGAAATCACGATTCCCCCATACCCCATTTGCTCACGCAGCAATCCGGTGATGATCTTCGAAGAGAACGGTGCATCGTTCTTTCCATCGAGCCGGGAGTAGCGGGCGTTGGAGACCATGACCCAGGACTTGCCCTGCTCGATAGCCTGCTCGAATGGCTGCAGATCGCTGGAGTCCGCATCGATCTTCGTATCGGTCACTTTGGTACTGGTATCGGTGTTCCCAGCGACCCGGCCCAATCCGGGGAAGTGCTTGACTACCGGTTGCACGCCTTCGGAGCGCAGCGCTTCGTTCACCGTCGAAATGGCCTTGGAGACCCCCGCGGCGTCATGCGCGTATTCGCGGCCAAAGTAGCCGATGGGTGCGTTGCCGGTGCCGATACTGGCCGGAACAACGTCCGCCACCGGAGCCAGATTCACGTTGATGCCGGCTTCAGCCAGTTCTTTCCCGGCGGCGCCCACTTCACGCTCCAGCTTCGATACAGGCCACCCTCCCTGCGTCAACGCAGTCGGCAGTTCGGTGAAACCGGGGCCCTGGAGCACCCGGACAAAGCCCCCTTCCTGATCGGTGGCCACCCAGGCCGGCAATTGCCCGGGAATGCCGGACTCCAAGCCCTGGGTAATTTCCTGGACCTGGGCGGCGGTCTGCTTCACCGGCAGTTGCGAACGGCCACGCAGGAAGACATTGGAAATTCCCTGCTTCTTCATCGCAGAAATTTCCGCAGCGGTTGCTCCTGTTGCCGGGACACCGGCCATCACGAGGCTCGCTGCCTGTTCGCTGGCGCTCAGCTCGTCGGCCAGCGCTTCTGCTTGCTGGCGCAGCGAGGGTTCCTGGCTGCGGCTAGGCGATGGGCTTTCTTCAGCCCCGGAGTTGCCGGACGGGCTGGGAGTTGCCTGCTGCGCAGGAGTCCTCGTACTGCTCGGGCTGCTGGAACTGCCAGCGGACGTGCTCGAAGCTGCTTCTTGGGCATTCGGCGCACTGCAGCTAGCGAGCATCACCGTCATCAGGATTCCGACTGACATGAGCTGCTTGGCACGGGTAGTCATGAGATCATCCTCCCACCGTAAACTGCGAAGTTGCCGAAGAGCCGAGAACCTTTTGCCGTTGGCAGAACGCTAGGCACGCACCACCAGCAGTTCATCCCAGTCGGTGGTGTAGCGCTGCGAAATATGCTCTCGTTTCATCGACCATTCAGGGATTTTGGCCATTCCGGCATGCCCCAGTCCAATGGATTTGGCACCGAATCGCAGGGAGATGTCCTGGACTACCGACGAGACGTTTTCTTGTTCCTCGGCAGCCGGATCGGGACTCTGGCCAAAGAGGTCCAGCTGTTGCTCGCCCGGAGAATCGCTGAGCCCGGAGAGGATCACTCCCCCGCGAACATAGTCCATCCCCGGTTTCATCAGATCCCGCATCGCGGCAATTGCCAGCTTGCTGAGCACGATGGGATCCCGCGTCGGACGCGACAGGCGCACCTGGGCACTGGGGAATGAGGCTTCTCCCCGGGCGAAGCGGCTGGTGCCCGCGGTGACGGTAAGCAATGAAGCGTACAGGCCTTCGCGCGCCAAGCGGCCGGCAGCCTTCTGCGCATAGATGGACATGACTTCTTCCATCGCTTCATAGGTGCGCACCGGCGTGGAGAAGGAACGGGTGAACATGACCTGGCCGCGGTCCGCGCGCTCCTCCACCGGACCGATGCAACGTTGCCCGTTGAGTTCGAAGACCGTGCGCTGCAAGACGACAGAAAACTTCTTGCGGATCGCCAAAGGGTCAGCTGCTTGCAGGTCCGCGATGGATTCAATGCCCATGGCTGCCAGCTTGGCACCGGTTTTGCGGCCCACGCCCCAGACATCGGTGACTGGAACCCGGTTCAGGATACTGCCCAGGACCTCGGGATCCATGAGCTGCTGGACGCAGACTCCGCCCAGTCCCGGATTGTGCTTGGCAATATGGTTGGACAGCTTCGCCAGGGTCTTGGTGGATGAGACACCCACGCAGACTGGCACCCCGATAGTCTTGTCAATGGCGGCACGGATCTGGGCCGCGGTGCTGCGCACCTGCTCCAGGTTGCCTTCCAGGCCGACGAAAGATTCATCGATGGAATACACCTCGTGCCAGGTCCCGAAGCGTCCGAGCAATTCCATGACCCGGGCAGAAATGTCCCCGTACAGTTCATAGTTGCTTGACCGCACCGCAAGGTTGTGGGAGTCCATATAGCGTTGGACCTTGAAGAAGGGTTCTCCAGTAGGAATGCCCAGATCCTTGGCTTCCTGGGAACGGGCCACCACGCAGCCGTCATTGTTCGACAGCACCACCACGGGACGATTGCGCAGCGAATAGTCGAAGGCCCGCTCGCAGGAGACGTAGAAATTGTTGACGTCCACCAGGGATACGTGGTCAGCGGACATGATGCAGGCACCTGGTAATGACGCCGAAGACACTGACCTCATCGCCTTCGGCCAGTACTACGGGCAGGGGCGATTCATCGCTGAGCAGCCCAACCTCGTGGCCGTCAATCTGCCAGCGGCGCACCAGCATCTGCCCGTTGAGGTTGACGATGACCACAGAGCCGTGGCGCACGGCCAGCGATCGGTCCACGATCACTTCATCGCCGTCGAAGATACCAGCTGACCGCATGGCGTGGCCCGAGACGCGCATGATGAAAGTGGAGACACGGTCACGGACCAGCAACCGGTTCAGGTCCAGTCCGCCGTCAAAATAATCGCGTGCTGGCGAGGGGAAACCCATCGCGGATACCGCTTGGACCGGCCCTTGGGTTGCTCCCGGAGGCATCAGCTCCTGCTCTTCAGCCACACCCCACCACTTTCTAGTACAAATATTCGAATACTTGAATTGTAGCGTGTTATCCAGCAACCTTCATGTTTCCGGCGAGCGCGCTAGCCCCGGGATTCCGTGGCAGAGGTCCTCCCATGGACCCTGGCCTGTGCTTTCCAGCTGTACAGCGCGGCGGATACAACGATAACCAGCAGCGTCGCGGCACCGGAGACCACGATAATTGCCCTGGCCGGGCCAATCAGCAATCCCGGGGTGCCGATGAGATAGCCCAATGCGACCATGATGTTGATGAGCATCCGCAGCTGCGCCCAAGCAGCACCATGGCGGGATTCCGGCACGTATTCGTAAATGGCTGTTCGCACTCCAGTATTGTGCAGTCCATTGCCCAGCCCGCCGGCAAGGAACACCAAGGCCAGGCCAGCCGCGTTGGACCAGAGCCCTTCCGTGAGGATCGCGGCGCCCACCAGCCCTCCACCGAGCAGAATCGGCAAGGCGCTTCGGGTACCGAAGCGGCGATTGCCTCCCAGCAGGGAACCGAACACTGCGCCCACGGACCAGGCACCGAGCAATACCGCGTATCCAGTGTCGTTATCGGTGATCCCGCGCAGGTAGAACACCCCCGAAACGCCTTCTGCTGCGGTAAACAGCACGATCGCTGCCACCGGGAGCAGCAAGATCCGCAATTGTGGATTGCGCGTCAAGGCAGCTCCACCGGGCGATACCGGTCCACCCGGATCCGGCTCGTTCCCTGCGTCTGCTCCTTTCCCGTTGGCGGCTTGCGAGCGGGACAGGAAGATGGCCGCCAGGGCCAGTGCCAGGAATCCTGCCGCCGCGTACCAAAGCACCGCGCCGATCCCCGCTTTCGCGAAGACGAGTGAAGCTATCGCCGGCGCGATGATTCCCGCCAGGGACGTCGCTACGACAAGGAAACTGCTGGCACGAGCAATGCTGAAGCCTCCGCGGATGCGCGGAATGATCTTGAAAATGACCGCTCCGTTAACCACCGCGCAAATACTGGCCACAGGCATCAAGGCGAGGCTCGCGAAGATATTGGAGGCAATGGCCATCACCGCGAAAATCGCCACATGCACGCACAGGTTCAGGATCCACACCCTGAAAAGGGCTGCCCCGTCCACCCAACGCCCTATAGCCGGGGCGGCAAGGGTCGGCGGAACCAAGCCGGCGAGGAACAACGCGGTTACGCCCCAGGACCCCAACTGATCCGCGGATTCCAGGGTCAAGGCAAAGACCGCCATGCCCTCGCCGAGCATGGAGAGCAATGCAACCACGCAGAACAGGACACAACGCACCGAAGACTGCACCTGGCCCCCTTCCTCCGCGCGCATGCCACGCTGGCCTAAAGGTTCTAGTCTATGGGTAGGGGGATTCGCCTCCGAGGACATATCGCACCAAAGGAGTCTCGTGAAAGTATTACTGGTCAGCTGCGGAGATGTCGCCACCGAGGCAGGACTGCGGCTCCAGCAGGAGGGCCATCGCGTCACCGGCTGGCGGCGCAACAGCCAGAAGCTGCCCGCAGGATTTACCGGCCACGCCGTAGACCTGCTCGATGCCGCCCAGTGGCCAAGCATCGATCCGCAGACCGAAATCGTCGTGCTCACTCCCGTGCCAGCCACCCGCGATGCCGATGGCTACACGCGCGGCTATCTGCAGGTCGCCAAAGAACTGGCTTCACGGCTGGCAGCCCAATGCCCCAATCTTCGCCGGCTTATCTACATCTCCTCCACCGCAGTGATGGGCGGCGCCAACGGAGAACTCGTCGACGAATCAGCACCGCTTGCCCCAGCTAGCCCCGCCGCGCAGGTCCTTGCGCACACCGAGGCAGCGCTCGCCGGCAGCGGCCTGCCGGTAACAATCCTGCGGGCGTCGGGAATCTACGGCCCGGGCCGCACCCGGCTCATCGATCACGTCACTGCCGGAGCCGCACAGATTCCCGCGGGCTCGCATTGGACCAACCGCATCCACCGCGATGACCTGGCCGCGGCCATCGTTCACGTTGCGGCGCTGGGAGAGCAAGCCGCTGGCCTCTACCTGGCCAGTGACAGCACCCCAGCCCAGCTAGGCGAGGTCTACCAGTTTTTGGCCAAGGAACTTGGTTTGCCTGCGCCGGAAGAGGCAGGACAAGCCCCGGCACGACGTGCTGCCGACCGCCGGCTCGATAATTCCAAGCTGCTAGCCAGCGGGCTTGAACTGCAGTATCCAGGATTTGCCGAAGGCTACCGCGCGATCCTTGCCGGGACATCAACCCGCCATGCCTAAAGCGCGTAAAAGACAGCCTTAAAGGAAAACCGGCTTGCAGCGCATCGCCATGATGCACCGCAAGCCGGTTGTTTTATTTCGTTCCGGGTGTGGACCGAAACGCTTAGAACCCCTTGCGCAAGGGGTTGAAGTGCCGGGCGATGCCTGGAACCTGCTGGCCAGCAATCTGGGCAGCCAGGATCTTGCCAGTCAGCGGTCCCAGCGCAACGCCCCACATGCCGTGGCCGCCGCCAACCGACACGCGCGAGGATCCGGTCTGGCCAATGAGTGGCATGCCGTCCGCGGTGCATGGGCGTCCACCCACCCATTCTTCTTTGCGGTTCTCCCAGTTAATCCCCTGGTAGACCGGGGTCGCAGCGGCAACGATGGCCTCAATGCGCTTCGGCTCCAGCTTGTGGTTGGCGTCGCGGAATTCCATGGTGCCGGCGATGCGGAAACGATCGCCCAGCGGGGTGCAGGCAACGCGCTGGGTCGGGAAGTAGATCGGGTGCGTTGGCATGTGTTCCGGCTCCACGGTGAACGAGTAGCCGCGGCCTGCCTGAACCACAACGTTCACACCGAACTTGCTGGCCATGTCGGTCATCCAAGCACCGGTAGCCAGCACCACGTGATCCGCGGTGATTGAACGGCCTTCGGAACCGATGACGGTGACCGAGCCGCGATTGTCGCGCACATCGGTGACGTTGAAGGCTCCGATGATGTCGCCGCCGCGGGCGATGACGGATTCGGCCAGTGAATCCATGAACTTCGGCGGGTTGATGTAGCGCTGGTTCTTGATGGCTACGCCCGCAGCGACCTTATTGGACAGGGTCGGCTCGATGCCGCGCAACTCGTCGCCGGTGAGCAATTCGTAATCAACTTCGCCGCCGGTCTTCTCGATCATCTCGAATTCATGCAGCAGCGCATCGCGGTCGCTGAGCGAGGTGAATCCGGTCAAGAATGGATTTGCCGGCTTGGTCGGCTCCTGCACGCCCGGCCCTGCCGAAGTCGCCTGCGCGATTTCGTCGAAGGCATCCAAACCGGTTGCGCCGATTTCCGAGTAGACCCGCATGGCTTCTTCCCACTTCTTCGGGGTCGAGTGCCAGGCAAAACCGATCAGGAAGCGGAGCAACTTGGCATCGGCCTTCAGCGGAATGTACAGCGGGGATGCCGGGTCGAGCATCATCTTCAGGCCGTTCTTGAAAATTGCAGGCTCCGCGATGGGCAGGGTCAGGGCCGGGGTCAACCAGCCGGCGTTACCCCAAGAGGAACCGGACGCGACGCCGCCGCGATCCACGACGGTGACCTTAATGCCCGCTTCCTGCAGGTACCAAGCGGTCGACAGGCCAACAAAGCCAGCGCCTACAACAACGACATGATCTGGCACGCCTACTCCAGCCATGATCCACTCTCCTAGCATTTCGACGGCCTCTCCACACGAGCCCGCATGTCTTCACTGTCGCGCGATCCTCAGGGAAAATCAACGCGTCCTGACGATTCGACGGTGAGCGCCACCACACCGGCAGGAGGTTCGTGTTTCTTGCGGTAAATGATTGCCTATTCCGAACTTTCAACAAGTACTTCCTCCCGTACGGGCACTTTCCCCAGAGGCTGCATCACTATCGCCCATCGGGAACTTCGCCCCCAGCGCGTCCTGCGTAGACTGGAGAGAAGCGAATTACCAATCCCGCCGATCAGCCATTTCTAAGGAACTGCACCACACTCATGGCCTCACGTAAACCAGCCAAGAAGAAGCCTGCCCAGGGTCATCCAGCCCGCCGTTCCGGCGCCAGCAGCGTGCCTTTTGAATCCGAAGTGCGCCAAGCTCTTCAGCCGTTCAAGTCCTCGCTCTTCCGCCACTTCCACGAAGAGGGCCAGGCAGCTAGCGAGACCCGCGCAGCGCTCGAAGGGCTCACTACCCTGCTGACCGTGCATGCCCAGTTGCGCCAGAGCGTTGACGTCAAAACCCTGGATCCGACGATTCTGGGTGAACAGTTGGGCCACTTGACGTCGCTGGGCAAGGAAGTTTCGGAAGCCAGCGCTGCGATCCTCAAGCATTACCTGACTTTCCTGGGCACGACCGCTAATTTCGGCGGAAGCGTGGATGACTTCAAGCAGACTTTCGAGTTCCTCTCCCGCATGGCTGGCGATTCACCCATCGTGGCGCCCTATCTCGAAGATGATGAGGCCAACGGCAGCCTCGAAGCGATGCCCTTCGTTTTTGCGGCTCGCGAGTTGATCAGCTGGGTTGGCGAAGGCAAGCCGACCACCCCAGCTGGCGTACTCACCGGCGATACGCTGCAGGATGCGGCCAGCGCGCTGGGCCTGTTCGTCAAGGTCGATGAATCCGCCGGCGTTCCAGAAGATGCCCAGTGGGAGCCGGAAGACGGCACTGCCGTTTCTTCGCTGGCCGACATTCCACGCCTATCGGCATACTGGGACGCCCTGATCGGCACGGCCATGCTGCGCTACCAGGAACCGAACGCAACCCCAACCGAGTCGCTCAGCGATGCGCTGCTGGCATCCAGCGGACAAGGCGCCCGCTTGGTCAAGGAGCTGATTGCAGAGGTTCTCTACTCGCACATCCTGATCAACACCTTGGAGCAGCCGGGCAAGGCGCAGATCGCCGAGATGTTGGCCGGCGTGTTGAGCAATGCCGCATCATCGACACCGCCACGTGCCGAGTTCGCGTTGCAAGTTCCGACCGAAGATGACCTTCCCGCCGAGCAGCATCACCTGATTGCCAGCCTTGAGGAGGTTGTCCCCCAGGTCGAGTCCCTGCTGCGCGTCTTCGAACGCGAAGGCCTTGTCGAGATTAATGACGAGATCACGATTCCTGTGGTCTTGCGTTCTTCACTGGAACGAGCGCTGGCCAAGGTTTCTGATCACGTTTTGAAAGACACCCAAGAGGCAGAGGCCTCCGAGGTTTAGACCACCAGCAACGGCAAAGGGTGCGAGAGCTAATTCGAGTTCTCGCACCCTTTGCCGTTGATTCATCGATTAGGCGCTGCGCGTGGCCAGCTCGGCGTCGTGCCACGGCAGGCGATCGAACCATGGGCCCCGCTTGGTTCGCCGGCCTTCACGGCCAAAGAATCTGCGGTTGCTTCTGCGTTGATCGCAGCATCTGCCGTCTTGCTATCAAAGCCGCCCTTAGGCTCCACGGCCAGGCCTTATTGTTGCCAAACAACCGTATCCGCCTGGGTACTCATGCGCTCTCGCTTCCCAGACAGGAAATGCTCTCCATAGGCGCAACACCCCGCCACGCAGGCCCATTCCGGCCTGAGGTGTGAGGCAGAACGCAGAAACACGGGCTGGGTTTAAGTTATAAAAGGTACGTTGCATTACTGACAGACAACGGCGTGCGATGGGGGCACAGCGCCGATGAAAGATCAGTCCGTTTACGCAATGCAACGTACCTTTTAATCACCCTCGGATCCTTAGTGATGCCACTCGCAAAACACCACCAAGTACCTTCCCGGTGATCGGTCTTCACCGATACATGTCTAACTTATCGCGTCCTGCGAAAATCCGAAATCATACTTTAGTAGGAGGGCAGGGGTCAGAACGGGATGCTTGCGCGCAGTGCCCAAACACCGTTTTCGGAACTGGTTGCAAACTTTCCACCAAATGCACGCATCCTGTCACCCATGCCAATCAGGCCTGTCCCGCCTTCGGGCAACCCACTCGCCTTCTTGTCGAAATTCCCTATCTGATTAGTAATTTCCAGGATGCCCTCTGCCCCTTGGACCGTGAGTTCGAAGGTGCACTTCCCGCCCAAGGCACCGTGCTTTATCACATTTGTTGTACCTTCTTGCATGACCCGATAAATCGCAGTCTGTGCAGAACGGGGCAATTCGGAAATTTTCTCGTCAGTGGTGGAGCTCACCTCGAAATTTGCCTCTTTTAGCCTCTGAACGAAAAGTTCTGCACCCTGAAGCGCGTAAACAGTAGTAGCGGCCGGCTTATCAATGCCCTGGGACGAGGGATCTGCCATGGTCCCATCAGCCCTCAGGACATTGAGCATCAGGCGTAAATCGTGCAAAGTCTCAGTACTCAGTTTGGCGATGACATCCAGAGCTTCGAGGGCCTTCTGCCCATCGTTTGCGAATTTCGCGGCCTTCGACTGCATGGCCACGACCGTGATGTCATGCGCGACAATATCGTGCAGATCCCGGGCAATGTTCTTTCGCTCCCGGTCGACAGCAAGACGAGTCTGCTCTTTGACCGTATGCATTTGCCGAAGAGCGAGCTCGTTCTTCTCGCGCAGCAAGTAAATATTCCTCGTTAAGAAGAACGCCATCGCCGTCAACGGGGCAATCCCGACAAGCAGAACCGCGTCTTGCCCGGACTGGATGCCGAACTGCACCATCCACGCTGCGGACAAGGTTAGGAATAAGGCCCTAACACTCATGGCACTGGCCGTAGCTGCCAGCGCCGAAAAAATCATGAATGAAACGACAGTCCAGAAGAACAAGGCGCCGTCCGTGAGGAAGAAATAGGCAACTGCCACAAACAATCCGACGGATACGGCAACCCAGCGAAGACCAAGCGCAAGAATTGCGCACAGTCCTACGCCGAGCAACGCGCCTCGAACCGAAATATCCGACGAACCACTAAATCCGTCTTCCAGCAGAGTCACGAACTCACTACTGGAAACCGCGATCAGAACCGCAATACCAGTCCAAACAATGACACCCCGACCAGCGAAGAGCTTGGTCAGGGTGTCCTTTAGTCGTCCATTCATATGCCGAATAATTCCCGGCTCAGATGATCAAGTCAAATAAACCGCGTTATGGGCAGGCGACGCCGTAGCGTTTGCAGAACCACTCCGAGAAGGCTGAGCCAAAGCCAGCAGGAGTAGCAACGTTGCCACTGCTGGAGGCTGGAGAGCTCGCAGCAGATGCAGGAGCTGCCACGGCGGTCAATGGTGCCAGAACTAATGCTGCTACGGCCAGCATTTTCAAACCCTTCATAACAAACTCCACATCAGATCAACTTATATACTTTCAGGTGAACAGGCCAACATGAGGCCACCCACATCGAATCAGAGGAATCAGATGGAACAAATAAAGGTCCTTATTGTCGATGATGAACCTCTAATTCGGCATGCGTTGGGCACAATCCTAGCAACAGACCCCGGAATTGTAACGGTTAATTCTGTTGAAAATGGACAGGCCGCCGTCGAGTATTGCAGCGGCAATCAAGTGGACGTTGTGCTCATGGATTTGCAGATGCCGATAATGGACGGGGTTAGCGCTACTAAAGCAATCAAATCTGCCGAAGACAGCCCCTCAGTGCTTGCCATTACCGCCTTTTCTTCGGACGACTATCTGGTTCCGGTACTGACCGCTGGGGCCAGCGGATACTTGGTAAAAGACTCTGAACCAGATGAAATTATTCATGCGATCCATGCCGTTCACCAAGGAACTGCAGCCATTTCCCCGTCGGTTTCTTCTGATCTAGTTTCTGCGGTTCGCGAAGCTTACCGGGATAATTCCCAAGACATTCAAGAACTGGCCTATGACTTGGGAATTACCAATCGGGAATTCGAGATTCTAAAACTGCTCGCACGCGGGCTAAACAATACCGAGATTTCAAGAACTCTGACTATTTCCGAAACCACGGTTAAAACCCATATGGCGAAGATTTTCGTTAAGCTGAATGTTCGCGATCGGGTCCAGGCCCTGGTTGCGGCCGCGCGTATGGGCCTTATCGAAATCCCGAAAGACTAGCGCCTGCTTTCCAGCTATTAGTGTGAAGTCAACCTCTTTGACACCTTGCCCGGCTGGTTCGGGAATATCTGCGCGCCATATGCGTTGAACATGAGCATAGACCGCTCAAGTTTCTATTAGGAGGCTCACTTGCCAGCATTTTTCGGCGCACCGTCAGATGGCTCGTTTGAGGAATTCCTCTCTCGATTCCTGTCTTCACGTGCCCAGGCAGCACGTCCCATCGACCTCACGCGCCTGCTTTCCGCCCGCACCCACGAAGCGGTAGCCACCGCGGCAGCGATTTCCCAGGAGCATGGCCACGACGAGATTGATTCGCTGCACCTCCTGATGGCCCTGCTGCGCACCGAACCAGTCGGCGAGCACCTGACCGCCATGGGTATCGACATCGAGGCTTTGAGTGCAGATGCCATCGCGCGCATGCCCAAGTCCCAGGAGAAGGGCGAGAAACCATCCCACCTATCGTCGGCAGCTCAGCGCAGCCTCTTTGACGCCTATCAGGTTGCTCGTAACTACGGTTCGACCTACATCGACCCTGATCATCTTTTCCTGGCCTTCGTTTTCAACCCGGAATCTCCGGTCAGCCAGCTCCTGGCGCAGCACGGCATCACCGGCCAGTCCTTGCAGCAAGCCGCCATGGAGCAGGCCCAGCGTGGCCAAAACGATGCCCAGAACCAGTCCGATTCCGAGTCCGACGTGTCCATGCTCGAACGCTACGGAACCGATCTGACCCTGCTGGCCTCCGACGGCCAGATTGATCCGGTGATCGGACGCAAGGAGGAACTGGATCAGGTTATTGAAATCCTGGCCCGTCGCACCAAGAACAACCCTGTGCTGATTGGCGAGGCCGGCGTGGGCAAGACCGCCATTGCCGAAGGCCTGGCCCGCGCCATCATCGATGACCAGGTACCAGCCCAACTGCGCAATGCGGCCTTGATCTCCATTGATCTTCCGGGCATGCTCGCCGGAACCCGCTACCGCGGAGATTTCGAGCAGCGGCTCACCGGCCTGCTCGACGAGGTAGCCGCAGCCGAGGGGCAGGTGCTGATATTCATCGATGAGATGCATCTGCTGGTCGGTGCAGGCTCTGGCGAGTCCGGCAATATGGACGCCGCAAATATCCTCAAGCCGCGTTTGGCGCGTGGCGAGCTGCACATGATCGGCGCCACTACGCTCGATGAGTTCCGCAAGGTGGAGAAGGACAGCGCGCTGGCTCGGCGCTTCGGCAAGGTTACTGTCGCCGAGCCGTCGGAGGAAACTGCACTGGCCATTTTGGACGGCCTGCGCGAATCCTACGAGGATCACCACCAGGTGCAGTACACCCCCGAAGCGCTCAAGGCCGCGGTGACGCTCTCTGCCCGCTACCTGAACGACCGCCAGCTTCCTGACAAGGCCATCGACTTGATCGATATCGCCGGTGCCCGGCGGTCCATCGCTGCCGGAGATGCCGAGGATGTGCAGTCCCTGCGTGCCGAATTGGTAGACGCCGAGCGCGAGAAGTCACGCGCTATCGGCGAGGAACGATTCGAAGAAGCTGGCGCATGGCGTGACCACATCGTGGAGATGACCGCGCGCATCAAGGCTGCTGAGGAGGCCGGCGATGCAGGGGTCACCCGGGTAGTGGATGAGAAGCAGATTTCGGAAGTGATCTCCCGATCCACCGGCATCCCCACCTCGCGCATCTCGGGAGATGACAAGGCACGCTTGGCTTCGCTGGAAGATTCCCTGCATGCTTCGGTCATCGGCCAGCACGATGCCGTTGCCGCTGTGGCACGCGCCGTGCGTCGCAACCGTACCGGAATGTCGCCAGCAGGTCGCCCCATCGGCTCGTTCCTTTTCCTGGGTCCCACCGGCGTCGGAAAGACCGAACTGGCCAAGGCCCTGGCTGCAAACCTCTTCGGTTCGGCCGAATCGCTGGTTCGCGTCGATATGAGCGAATACGGTGAGAAGCACACCGTGGCGCGCCTGATCGGAGCACCTCCGGGGTACATCGGCCATGACGAGCCCGGCCAGCTGACCGAGAAGATCCGCCGCAACCCGTATTCGGTCGTGCTGCTCGATGAAATCGAGAAGGCCCACCCGGACGTGTTCAACGTGCTGCTGCAGGTACTCGATGACGGCCGGTTGACCGACTCAGCCGGGCGCACTGTCGATTTCTCCAACACGCTGATCCTGATGACCAGCAACCTCGGCGGCGAGTACTTGGCCAACAAGGCCGGAAACTTCGGTTTCACCTCCGCCAATGCCACCAGTGAGGCTGGAGAAATCCGGGCCAAGGTCATGGGCAAGGTACGCGAGTTCATGCGCCCAGAGTTCCTGAACCGGCTGGACGAGGTACTGCTGTTCTCCAAGCTCTCGCAGTCCGAGATTGGCCAGATCGTCAAGCTGGTCATCGCCGAGACCGAAGCTCGCTTGGTGGACCAGGAGCTGAAGCTGGAGGTGAGCGACGCTGCCGTACAGTGGCTGGCAAACGAAGGCTACGACCCCGAGTTCGGTGCTCGCCCGCTGCGCCGGCTGGTACAGCGGAAGGTACAGGATGCCATTGCCGACCTGCTGATCTGTGATTCGCTTGCCGCTGGTGACACCGTTTCGGTGGACTACGCCGCTGGCATGCTGAAGGTGCAGAAGAAAGTCGAGATGCCGACTCCACCTGCTCACAACGAGCACGCGCCAAACTACTTCGATAGCTAGGCCGGCATAGCCCATAAAGGGGCTTGCTCGGTCGGGACTTCCGTCCCGGCCAAGCAAGCCCCTTTTCTTCACTTAGAAAGTGCGCTAGTCAGCGGCAGAAATGCAGTCAACCTCTAGCTAAGCAGGAAGACTCCCGGTACCTTTGACTGCATGGCGAACATTGGAATGATCACCCTTGATGCCCTTGACGAGAAAGCTGCCTCGGCTTGGTGGAGGGCTGTTCTGGGCGGGAAATATCTGGGCCAGTACCCGGGGTTCACCATGATCAGCGTCCCTGGCTTCAGCGCTCGGTTGGGGTTCCAAAAAGTTGATGAGATCACTGCCGGCAAGAACCGGGTTCATCTCGACTTGGAAGCAAGCACCAGCCGCGAGCAGGAAGTCACCCGTTGCATGGCTGCTGGCGCAACACGCGTTGAGGACCACACCGAAGATCCCACTTTTGGCTGGACCATTATGCGCGATCCTTACGGAATCGTCTTTTGCATTTCCGACCCACACGAGGACTGAGGACATGTCGCTGTTCGCCAGGAAATCATCGGAGGCTTCGACTCACCGGGTGCAGATCCATTTTGCCCAGCCGATGACCGAACGCCTGCGCAAAGATCATGAGGCGGGCCTGCTCGATACATTGTTGCCCAAATACAAGTCTTCCGGAACCATCATCAGCGCCAAGACCACATTGGACGCGGCTGAGGAGCCGATCTCCAGCGACATTAACCTTGAAGTGGCCACCCCCGAACCGAAGAAGCTGTTTTCCGAATTGCTCTCTTCGCTCATCGATGGAGGACTGGGGCATGGTTCCTGGCTGATTATTGATGGACAACGCACCGAAGTAGGCGGCAGCGAGTACGTTTTGCTTCGAACCAGGCTTGGGGCCGAATCGGAATCGGATCTGGAGCCAACAGTCAGGGCCCTGCAGCATGCATTGGGTGACGGCGAAATCGGATGGCATGAGGATGTCTACTACCGGCATGATGGCCCGGTGTTCGTTTACAACGGCGACTCCGCCCAAGCCATCATCCACACATTGGAAACAGAACTGGTGAAGCATCCGTTGCTGGGCAACGCAGAGATCCTTTCGGTTTCCCCGCAACAGTAAAAGGACTCGATGGAACTCTCCACCACTAAGGTGCCTTCCGAGGAACAAATACTCTCGCTCTACAACGCGGTGGGCTGGAGCGCCTATACAGACAACCCAGACGTACTATTTGAGGGCCTGAAGAATTCAGCATGCGTAATCTACGCCTACGACGTAGACCACCAGTTAATCGGCCTTGTGCGCGTGGTCTCGGATAATGCCACCATCTGCTACGTCCAGGACATCCTGGTGCGTCCATCTACGCATCGCACCGGCGTAGGCCGTGCTTTGTTCTCTGCCGTACTAGTGAAATATGAGCATGTGCGTCAGCTGGTCCTGATCACCGATGATGAACCCGGGCAACGTGCCTTCTACGAATCCATGGGGCTCACGGAAGCGTCGGATTTCCGTCCCGGTGCGATCCGGACCTTTGCCAAATTCTCGTAACAGCTCTCCCTTCGCTGCCTGGCCTGTATAGACTGACCATTCATCGATAATGAGGAGTTATTCTTGCGCACCCGTTCGGTCATTGCCCTGTCATCGTTGGCTTTGCTTCTAGCAGGGTGCAATGCAGCTCCCGAACAAGCAGCGCCAGCCGATTCGACGGCGGCTTCCGTCGCTGGCTCCACTCCGGCGGCACAGCCCGCGGCCGAAACCGGTGAACCCGGTGAAACCGCCCCCGAGCCTGGACCCGCGGAGTTGGACGCCAACGCCAATTCGGGACAGGCCTGGGCAGATTCCAAAATTGAGATGTGGAAAGAAAACTCTGGCATCAAGTCCACCAAAGGCTTCTTGTATCCCTACAACCTAATGACTTCTTGGGAATCTCCAGCACCTGGTGCCATCAATATCTTCTTGGATAACAGCATGAAGTTTGGAACCCAGATGCGGGAAAGCTACGAAACCAACGAGGATGAGCTGCGCATGATGGGCCGAATCATGTTCGAAAGCGTAGGCGAGGCCTCGCCGGAATTGGAATCTGTCACCTTCGCTACTGAAGACGGCAATAACTCAGGAACTTTCACCCGGGCTCGTACTGGTGCCGATCCCGAGGACCGCAAAGCCTGGGCCTCGGAAAAGTACACGCAGTGGCTGTCCGCCATGAACGATACCTACAAATCCCTATGCGGCGCTGAAATCACTGAGCTGGAAATCTACCGCACATGCCTGCCCGCTGACCCCCACGCCTACGTTGAGAAAGTCGAGTCGCCTGCGCTTGGCGAACTCGTCGTCACCCTCGCAGACGGTCCATGGATCGACGGCGAATACGACATGCCCGCATCGATCTTCGTCTCGGGAAATATGATGCTCAAGATCAACGAGCGTGCGGCAACCGGCGAAAAAGTTGAAAAGCTGACGGTACTGGCCAGAAATGGCGATGACACCGATACGGCACTCCGCAAGGACTGGGAAATGTAGTTCATTTCCTTTCATGATCAGTTGATGGGCCCTCAGCCCCTAGGGTGGTACCTATGACCCAAGAACTCTCCATTCCATACGAAGACCTGGAACTCAGCGCGCTCTGGGACCGAGCAAAGGCGGCGAAGGCCGTCATCGTGCTCGCACACGGTTCAGGTGCTGGAAAGGATCATGACTTCATGGCCGGCTTTGCGCTAGCCGCTGCGAATCTGGGTGCCAGCGTCCTGCGTTTTAATTTCCCCTACATGGATGCTGGAAAGAAGTTTCCCGACAAAGCGCCAGCTGCGGTCGCAGTGTGGCACCAGGTCCGCCGTTGGGTTGAAGAACACTTGGCTGAAGGCCTGCCAATCTTCACGGCAGGAAAGTCCTTTGGCGGGCGCATCGCTTCCCTGTCAGTTGCCGAGGGCATGCCCTCGGCAGGGTTGATCTTCCTGGGGTACCCGTTGCACGCGCCTAAGAAGGAAGAGAAGCTACGCGATGAGCATCTCTACCCGATTGCGGTGCCGATGCTTTTCCTCGAAGGCACCCGAGATCCCTTTGCCAACCCCGAAAAGATGGAAGAAGTCGCCAGCAAGCTGAACGAGCACAGCGAACTTTCCTGGTTCGAAGGTGGCAACCATTCCTTCAAGGTAGCCCGCTCCGGCCGCACCGTTGCCCAGGATGGCGCGTGGCTGGCGGAAACTGCTCTTGCCTTCATCTCCAAGCACATCGCATAGTCCAACGGTCCTAGTCCACCTGCTTTTCCAGGAATCGGTAGACCTCGGTTTCATCTACTCCGGGAAAGGCTCCGGTTGGCATGGCCGCCAGCAAGTGGGTATTGGCGCGCGTAGCCGGCCACGCATTGCCGAACCACTGGCTGGATAGGTCAGCAGGTGGACGGCGGCAGCAGTTCTCGTCCGGGCAGGTGGATTGGCAGCGCTCCTTGGTATCCCGCCCGCGGAACCACTTCACATGCTCAAAAGGCACGCCAATGGACAAGGAATACAGTCCCGAGGAATGGCGCTCGGTGCGCGCCGTGCACCAGAAGGTCCCATTGACGGTATCGGTGTACTGCTCGAAGGAACGGAACTTATCCATCTGCTCGAAGACCACGCGACTTGTCCAATACCGGCAAATGGTTTGTCCTTCAATGGCACCGGTGTGATCGGCTGGAAAGTTCACTCGGTCATTCTCATAAGCCTTGTGCAAGATGCCCGATTCGTGGACCTTCTGGAAGTGGCAGGTCATCCCCAGATGCTCGGTGGCAAGGTTGGTGAACCGGTGGGCTGCGGACTCATAGGACACGGCGAAAGCATCGCGCAGATCCTCGATGGCCAACTCACGGTTGTTCTTAGCTCGCCGCAAGTAGTCCACCGTGGACTTTTCCGGCATCATCAACGCCGCGGCAAAGTAGTTGGTCGCGACCCTCTGCGAGAGGAAATCGAAATAATCGGTTGGAGTCCTATGACCCAATACGTGATGCCCTAGCGCCTGCAGCAACACCGAACGAGGATCATGTTCCGAGCGGTTCGCCTGCGTCAGATAGATACGCTTGTTCTTCTGGTCAGTCACCGAACGCGTGGAATGCGGAAGATTGCCCACAAAGCGCAGGCTGAATCCCAGATGCTCGGCGATATCTGCTGCACGATGATGCGAGAGCGGCCCTGAATCGTGGCCAACTGCAGAGAGGACTTTGGCGGCTTCCTGCTCGATATCCTTGTAGTAGTTGTTGCGTTGGCGCATCTCATGGCGCAACGCGGTATTGGCCCGACGGGCTTCTTCAGGGGTCGCGGCCTGCTCGTTCAGGCGGCGTTCCAATTCATGCTGCAGTCCCACCAGGGATTCCAGGACGTCCATGGGCAGACGCGTGCCAACACGAACGGTAGGCAATCCCAAGGACTCGTACAGTGGACCGCGTTGGGCACGTTCCAATTCGATCTCCAAAGCAGCACGGCGCGATGGCGGTTCGGTGCCCAGCAGATCGTCGACGCCAACCCCCATGGCTCCAGCCAGGGACTTAAGCAGCGATAGCTTCGGTTCGCGCTTGCCGTTTTCAATCAGCGACAACTGGCTCGGCGCGGTGTCAACGAGCGCCGAGACATCATCCAAGGTCAGTTGCTTGCCCTTGCGCAGAAAGCGGATTCTGCGGCCGAGAGCAATGGCGTCGAGTTCTGTATCTTCGCTGCCAGCGCCATTGCCGGCTGAGTTCACTGAGCGATTCCATGTGGTTGCAGTCACATGACAAGGTTATGCCAAGGATCGTGAAAATTTCTAGATCTTCCGGATTCAACCCGTAATTCAATCGCCCAGCAGTGACGCGGAAGCAAATATTCACGGTTCTTTCCTTGCTTCCCCGGCGAGCTACTCTCAACAAATGCACAGCCTTTCTGCGGAATCTTCAGCGAAGCGCAAACGTTGAAACTACAAAGAGATCCAGCAAGGAGCACCATGCACGCAGTCTCCACCCGCCCCCTACCGGCCCCGCGCCATGCCCACGATCCACCCCGGACTTTGGTCATCGTCGGCACCGATGGCGCAGGCAAAAGCACCACTATTGAAGCTTTAGTACAGCAGCTGCGCAACGATTGCATTCAGGCTCGTAGGCTCGCAAACGTCGCCGCGCGGAGCTGGCTTACCAAATTCTCTCGCGCCCTGGGAATGACGTTCCCGACTTTCACCCAGGATTTCTTCGAAACTTCCATTCGCAGCTTCAATGTTGCCCGCAATATGCTTTTCGCGGCCCGCTCTCCCGGACTCAGCGTGATGGACCGGCACCTGTATTGCCAATTAGTGCTGCGGCGCTTACGTGGCCATCCTCCGGGACTGCTTCTCCCCTGGCTTGCGGCGAAAAGTACCGAGCACGCGAGAATTGTCTTGCTCGACATCGACCCCATCCTTGCCTTTGAGCGGATCAATTCCCGTGGCAAAGACGACGAAAGCATGGAGTATCTCAGGGACAGTCGAAATGAGTATCTGCGTCTTGCGCAAGTGCACGGTTGGATAACTCTTGATGCCTCGCTGCCCACATCCCAGCTGGTTGAACAACTTCGCTTGGTCATCGGCAAGTAGACTCGTCCCATGAGCGAAGCACAAGCATCTTTTGCACCGGGTTCCATTCTCGAATTGGCGCAAAGCACCAAGAAGCAATGGGAGCTAGGGCAGGTCCGGCTCATTGCGAGCGGCATTCTGGCGCAGGACGGAACGTTGTGGTCCAGCGAACTGCGGGAATCAACCTGGCAACTGTCGATTCGCTCTATCGAGAAATCTGCAGCCTTCACTCCGTCGCCTTCGGCTCAAGTCTTTACGTTGATCGCCGGCGATTTCGTGCAGCTGGATGTAGACGGGCAAGAGCACGGATTGGAACCGCTGCGCCCGTTGAAATTCGAAACGAGAAATTCTGTCCGGGCGAGCCAGCCCGCCGAAGAACTGCTCATCGTGCACGTGGCCGCCGTTCCAGAGCAGGTACGAGCCACCGTTCGCATTGTCGAGCTGTCCAAAAAGCGCGAGCAATACCTCTTTGATGGGCAACTGGGCCTTTTGGTCCAGGGCTCCGCCAAGCTCTTGCTCGGCGACAGCGAACAGTCGCTGAACCTGCGTGACACCGTCGTTGGCTCTGACGCCGGTGAACCACGCATCTCCGGCCGCGGTTTCATGGCTGTGGTTTCTTTCGACCAGCCCTAGCCCGTTCCGGCTCAATCAGCCATGGTCGCAAGATCCATAAATCTTCGCACTCAGAAACTGCACTGCCGGCCAAGAATATCGGCCATAGCGACAAGTCCAGGCCCCCATCTGGCAAAAGCCAGCTACCAGTCCAGGCTCTGATACTTCACGTTTCCTGGCCCGATACACAACGCCTGCCGTGGCGAATCAGCACCTGCGGTTTCCATAAAATCCCAGTTCATCAGTGATTCGCCGATTCTCGCAGACCCCGGAATCGGTCTGCTTTGGCTTCGCCCTTATCCAGGCTTGCTGTTAAATTTCACTCTTCTTCGCTAGGGATTGATTCAATATCGGCAAATTTCCATGCCTTGACTCACATTCAGCGCAAGAAGCGATAAATTTCCATTTTTGTGAAGAAATGGAAATCTTAATTCAAAAAACCTCTGTTGAAGCCCTCGCACCTGCGGAAAAGTAGTTGTCACGAAGAAGTTCACAAGATCACCTTCCGATCGACATGAACCCGCAGCTTGTGCGAAGGAGCCGAAGCAATGACTACTGAAAACACCAACGAAACCTCGATCGACAACCGCATCGCAGCCATCGAGAGCGACTGGGAAAACAACCCCCGCTGGAACGGCGTAACCCGCGACTACAGCGCTGCCGACGTCGTGAAGCTCCAGGGCCGGGTCCAGGAAGAGCACACCTTGGCCAAACGCGGATCCGAGAAGCTGTGGAAGCAGCTCACCGAGGAAACCCCCACCGGCGGCTACACCAACGCGTTGGGCGCACTGACCGGCAACCAGGCAGTGCAGCAAGTCAAGGCCGGCCTTCGAGCCATCTATCTTTCGGGCTGGCAGGTAGCAGCAGATGCCAACCTTTCAGGCCAGACCTACCCGGACCAGTCGCTGTACCCGGCCAATTCGGTTCCCCAGGTCGTGCGCCGCATCAACAACGCATTGCAGCGTGCAGACCAGATCGAGTTCTCCGAAGGCATCCAGACCGTCGAAGACTGGATGGTCCCCATCGTCGCTGATGCAGAAGCCGGCTTCGGCGGCCCGCTGAACGCCTACGAACTGATGAAGTCCATGATCACCGCTGGCGCATCGGGCGTCCACTGGGAAGACCAGCTGGCCAGCGAAAAGAAGTGCGGCCACCTCGGCGGCAAGGTGCTGATCCCGACCCAGCAGCACATCCGCACCCTGAACGCGGCCCGCCTGGCCGCCGACGTGGCTGGCACCCCTTCCGTAGTTATCGCCCGCACCGACGCTGAAGCGGCAACGCTGATCACCTCGGATGTCGATGAACGCGATCAGCAGTTCATCACCGGCGAGCGCACCCCGGAAGGCTTCTACAAGGTCACCAACGGCATCGAGCCATGCATCGCCCGGGCCAAGGCCTACGCACCGTACTCGGACCTGATCTGGATGGAAACCGGCACCCCTGACCTGGAGCTGGCCCGCAAGTTCGCCGAAGCGGTCAAAAAGGACTTCCCGGACCAGATGCTTTCCTACAACTGCTCGCCGTCGTTCAACTGGAAGAAGCACCTGGACGATGCGACCATCGCCAAGTTCCAGCGCGAATTGGGCGCCATGGGCTTCAGCTTCCAGTTCATCACCCTGGCCGGATTCCACGCATTGAACCACTCGATGTTCGACCTGGCCTCCGGCTACGCGAAGGACGGCATGAGCGCCTACGTCGAATTGCAGGAACGCGAATTCGCTTCCGAGGCCGCCGGCTACACCGCCACCAGGCACCAGCGCGAAGTCGGCACCGGCTACTTCGATGCGATCTCCACGGCGCTGAACCCTAACGCCTCAACCCTGGCCTTGGTGGGATCCACCGAAGAAGGCCAATTCCATTAGACCCTGATGGGTCGATGGTGCTAGCCGGCAAAGGCGCCGGCTAGCACCAGCACCATTTCCAAGATTTTTAAGGACGCTGCCATGAACTCCCCCATCACCCTGAACAACATCACCATTACCGCTACCCCCGTTCGCTACCAGGAGCAGATCCTGACCAGCGAGGCCCTGGACTTCCTTTCGGCCCTGCACACCGCATTCGAACCGCGCCGTGCCGAGTTGATGCAGCGCCGCCAGGTCAACCGGGCGCGCATTGCCAATGGCCGCGATCCGAAGTTCCTGGACGAGACCCGCGCTATTCGCGAAGACGATTCATGGCAGGTCGCCCCGATCGCTCCGGGGCTGGAAGATCGCCGGGTGGAAATCACTGGCCCGATCGAACGCAAGATGGCTATCAATGCGCTGAATTCCGGGGCCAAGGTCTGGCTGGCCGACATGGAGGATGCATCCTCGCCAACCTGGCAGAACGTCATCAAGAACCAGGTCAACCTGATCCGGGTGCTGGATCAGGACCTGGACTTCACCGCACCGGATGGCCGCGAGTACAAGCTGAACAGCTACGATCTGCAGCAGCTGCCAACCATCGTGGTTCGTCCCCGCGGCTGGCACCTGCCGGAGAAGCACCTGCTGGTTGCCGGCACCCCGATGTCCGGTGCGCTGGTGGACTTCGGACTGCACTTCTTCCACAACGCCAAGCGCCTGCTGGCAGCCGGACGCGGCCCGTACTACTACCTGCCGAAGCTGGAGAACCATCTGGAAGCACGGTTGTGGAACGACGTGTTCAACATGGCCCAGGATCTGATGGATATCGAGCGCGGCACCATCCGTGCCACCGTGCTGATCGAGACCATCACCGCCGCATTCGAGATGGAAGAGATCCTCTACGAGCTGCGCGAGCATTCCTCGGGGCTGAATGCTGGCCGCTGGGATTACATCTTCTCGATTATCAAGAACTTCCGTTCCCGCGGACCGCGCTTCGTCTTCCCGGATCGCGACACCGTGACCATGACCGCCCCGTTCATGCGGGCCTACACCGAGCAGCTGGTGCGTGCCTGCCACCGCCGCGGGGCTTCGGCCATCGGCGGGATGAGCGCATTCGTTCCCAACCGCAAGGACGCCTCGATCAACGAGCTGGCCTTCGGCAAGGTCCGCGAGGACAAGGCCCGCGAAGCAGCTGATGGCTTCGACGGCTCCTGGGTTGCCCATCCCGACCTGGTTTCGGTTGCCCGGGAGGTGTACGACGAGGTGCTCGGCGAGAACCCCAACCAGTTGCAGCGCACCCGCGAAGATGTCGAGGTTTCCGGCCCGGCCCTGCTGAACATCGAGAGTGTCACCGGCAAGATCACCGAACGCGGCATCCGCGACAACATCGAGATCGGCATCCGCTACATCGAGTCCTGGCTGCGCGGCAACGGTGCTGTGGCGCTGCGCAACCTGATGGAAGATGCTGCTACCGCCGAGATCTCCCGTTCGCAGCTGTGGCAGTGGATCCACCAGTCGGCGATCACCGATGAGGGCGAGATCATCACCCGTCGCTGGGTCCAGGAACTGGCCGAGGAGACCATGGAGGGCTTGGAGCGCTTCGAGGGCGATCGCTTCGAGGAAGCCGTGGAAATCTTCGAAGCTTGCGCCCTGCGCGATGACTTCCCGACCTTCCTGACCAAGAACGCCTACCTGCGCTACCTGGATGCGCCAGCCCGCACCCTGGAAATGGCAGGTTAGGCAGTACCCGAGACCCGGCCGATAGAAAACAGTCGTCCCTGAACGTCGGCCACGCAAAGCGGCATTCATCCGTTGGTAACCAGTCCAGCGGGTGGATGCCGTTTTGCGTGTGCGGTGGCTAGGCTGTAGCCATGGCTTTCCAGTTCAAGAACCCGGCCGAGGACCTGTGGCAGCCCGATCTGCTGGGCGAGGATTTCTCGCAACGGCCGCTGCCGATGTCGGACGGTTCGACCGCGACGTTGATCAGGCACCGTCCGCGCAGAACGCTGCGCCTGCCGCCGCCATTGCGCGGGATCGCGGTGCTTTATGTGCATGGCTGGTCGGACTACTTCTTCCAGGCCGAGTTGGCTGGATTCCTCTCCGAAGCCGGAGCGGATTTCTACGCACTGGACCTGCGCCATTATGGACGGAACTTGCCGGTAGACCAGGCCACCAAAATCGCCGAGCACAGAAGCCCGGGCTTCACCACCGATCTGGAGGAGTACTTCGAGGAATTCGACGCGGCCCACCGCATCATTTCCAGCGCGCATCCGGGCACCCGCTTTGTCCTGCTCGCCCACTCCACTGGCGGGCTCAGCGCTTCGCTGTATGCGGCAGCCAACCCGCAGAAAGTTGATGCGCTGGCGCTGAACAGCCCGTGGCTGGAATTCCAGGCCAGCGAGATCGGGCGCACCGCCTTGGCGAGGATCGTCCAGGCGGCCAGCAGCCGCAACCCCCACCGCTTCTTGCCGACGGTGGATCCAGGGTTCTACACCCGCACGGTCTCCAGCCAGTTTTCCGGCGAATGGGATTACGATCTGGGTTGGCGCCCGGTCAACGGCTTCAAGCTCACCGCGGGTTTCATCTCTGCAGTCTTCAATGCGCAAGCCAAGGTGAAGAAGGGGCTGGATCTCCAGATGCCCACCCTGGTGATGCTTTCGGCGGAAGACTATTTGCTGCCTCGCTGGCACGACACCGCCACCCGCGCCGACGTGGCCTTGAATGTGCAGGTCGTCGCCCAGCGCAGCATCGACCTGGGTCGGGAACTGCATTTGATGCGCCTGCCCGGCGCACTGCACGACGTGTTCCTCTCCTCGCCAAAGATCCGCTCCAAGGCCTACATGGCGTTGGGCTCATGGCTTGCGGTCGTCAAGAACCGGCAGCGTGATTCGCTGGTGGCCTCCAGCATCCGCCGGATTGTTCCTTCCGGCATCTAGTGCGGCCTAGCCCGCGACCTTGCTGGGCACCTGGTCATTGACCAGTTCCAGCTGCCAATCGCCGGGCTCATTGCCGATAATGGCAACCGAGCCATTGCGGATGGTGTCCAGCTTGTAGCCGGCGAAGTGCGAGAGCGTGTAGCGGATAATGGTGCCGTGGCAGATTACCGCGACGTTCTTGCCCGGGTAGTCTGCTGCAATCTGGTTGATTGCGCGCAGGCCACGGTCAACTACAGATTCCAGTGGTTCAATTCCACCACCGTTCTTGTCCGGCCATAGCGCCAGCGCTTCGGTCTCAACCATGCCCTCGCCCTGGGCGTAGTCGCGCTCGATCAGCAGGTCGTAGCTAGGACCAAGTTCCAGTCCCAGCCCGTCGGCAATGATCTGTGCCGTCTCGCGTGCCCGCGAGAGCGGCGAGGAAACGATAGCGTCCCATTGGCCGCCGTCCAGCACCGAGACAGCCTCGCGGGCTTGGGCTCGCCCGGTATCGTTCAGGGGGATGTCGCTGGAACCCTGCAAGCGGCCTTCGAGGTTCCATTGCGTCTGTCCGTGGCGGACGAATCCTAGTTTCATAAGCCCATTCTCCCACCCGGCAGGTGGCCAACAGCAACCGCTGGTGGCCAAGCTCACGATAGATCTGCAACACTTAAGCGCGCCATGGATGCCTGGAGCGCATAAGATTTTCACGGCTGTGCCCTGCCTTTGGCGCGGGCCCGTCCCCATCGAACGCACCCCTTATAGGATCCGAGCATTACTATCGTGAACGAAATAAAGGCGTCTCTCGCCCGCGGGCTGACTGCCCGCCACATCCGCTTCATGGCCCTCGGCTCAGCTATCGGAACGGGCCTTTTCTACGGCTCCTCTTCTGCTATCCAGGCTGCTGGCCCTGCCGTCCTCTTCGCATACATGATTGGCGGCGCTGCCGTCTTCATCGTCATGCGTGCCATGGGCGAGATGGCTGTCAAGCATCCGGTTTCCGGATCCTTCGCTCACTACGCTTCGCGCTACCTGGGCCGCTTCGCCGGCTTCGTCACCGGCTGGACTTTTGCCTTCGAAATGGCCATTGTCGCGATCGCCGATGTGACCGCGTTCGGCATCTACATGGGCTTCTGGTTCCCGCAGGTGGCGCAGTGGATCTGGGTGCTGGCGGTCGTCCTGCTGATCGCTTCGATCAACCTGATGAAGGTCAAGGTCTTCGGTGAAACCGAATTCTGGCTGGCTATCATCAAGGTGACCGCAATTATCGCCATGATCATTGGCGGCGCCGCCCTGATCATCTTCGGCTTCAACGCCCCTGAGACCGAAACCGCAACCGGCATCGCTACCCTGATGAGCGCTGGCACCCTGTTCCCCAACGGCTTCGTGGGCCTGCTGCTCTCGTTCTCCGTCGTGATGTTCGCCTTCGGCGGCATCGAAACCATCGGCATCACCGCTGGTGAAGCAGCTGATCCTGCCAAGTCGGTTCCAGCCGCCATCAATACCGTGCCATGGCGCATCCTGCTCTTCTACGTAGCTTCGCTGGCCATAGTCATGATGCTCTTTGACTGGCGCCAGATCGACGGCTCAGCTTCGCCATTCGTGCAGATTTTCGACGGCCTGGGCATCCCGGCCGCCGCCCACGTGCTCAACGCCGTGGTGATCACCGCAGCCGTTTCGGCGATCAACGCCGATACTTTTGGGGCTGGCCGCATGCTCTACGCCATGTCCGAGATCGGCCATGCTCCGAAGTCCTTTGGCCGCATCTCGCGTAACGGCGTGCCGTGGATGACCGTGGTCATCATGGCCATCGTGCTGCTGGTCGGCGTGGTGCTCAACGCCCTGCTCCCGGAGTCGCTGTTCACCATCATCGCTTCCATCGCTACCTTCGCCACCGTCTGGGTGTGGATCATGATTCTGACTTCGTACCTGGCCATGCGACGCAAGGAAGCCGCAGCCGGCCGCGGACCGGCCGTCGCCCGCGAATACGCTGTGCCCGGCGGCACCGTTGCCGTATGGATCGCCTTGGCCTTCATGGTCTTCGTTGTCGTGCTCTTGGCCCTGAGCCCGACGACGCGTGTAGCCCTGTACACCGGAATCGCATGGCTCGTGCTTCTGGCCGTGCTCTTCAAGCTGCTGGTACGCCCAGCGGCGCCGATCAAGCAGGACAGCGACTCCTTGCTGAGCTAGCCACCGCGCACTAAAATATGCCTGGTTTCGCATAAAGCGAAGCCAGGCATATTTTTTATGTCTTTCTACTTGATCCCGGTGGAGGTTCCGGCCTGAGGCTCCGAGGGCGGCTCCAGGCCATGGGGTGTGCGCAGCTCCTGGAACAACGCCAGGCTGGCCCACGCGAGCATGCCGCCTGCGACGATCCACAAGCTGCCGAGCCCCAGCCGCAGGTAGGCCAAGACGCCACCCAGGGAACCCATGGTGATCATCAGCCAAAGCACTGCGTAGCGCATCCATAGCATCCGGTAGCCGCCGCGGTCCGACCCGGTGGCCAACCCGATGATTGCTCCACCGAGTGCCTGCCCGAGCTTGACCAACGTGCCGGTCATATACGTCAGGCCCAGGGAAACCTCTCCCGAACGAGTGTAGGAAACATTGACCACGCCCATCGCGGCGGCCAGCAGCAGAGCCGTCAGCTGCGGCAAGAAATTCCCGGAGATGGCCGCAGCGAGCAGCAGTGCCGCACTGGAATACATGGCCACTGGCCGGCGCAGCCTATCGAGCCGGAAGGTAACCAGCGTTGCGAGGATGACACCTGCGACAAAGCAGCCCACCAAGGACATCGCCATCGCCCATCCGGCAAGGTCCCCTGTCATCAGCGCCACGGAGGAACGTGTGGAGTTTCCCGACATGAAGGAGAGGAAGTAGCCGCCGAAGTGCACGAATCCGACGCCATCAACAAAGCCTGCCATCGCCGTAATCGTTCCGGCGAAGAGGATTCCGCGCCATCGAAGGTTCTTTGCCACTTGCCCTGCTTTCTCTCGCCATCAGCACCATCCGGTTTCCGTAGGAGCCCTGCCATTATCTCCCCCGAAATCAGCAGCTGCGAATAAGGAATGCCCGGTGAGCAAAAGTTGTTACCTCAAGCATGAGCGAAAATACTGCTGTCCAGTCCCCGGAAGACAAGCGCATCCGCGTGGATATCTTCTCCGATATTGCCTGCCCTTGGTGCTTCATCGGCAAGCGCCGCTTTGAGCGGGGTGTCGAGGCGTTCGAATACTCCCAGAACGTGGATGTCTACTGGCACTCGTACCAGCTGGACCCGAGCCTGCCTGAGAACTATGACGGCAGCGAGGCCGAATACCTCTCCAAGATGAAGGGACTGGGCCAGGAACAGGTCGCCCAAATGCTTGACCATGTCACCGCCCAGGCTGCTGCCGAAGGATTGAACTACGACTTCGCCAACTTGAAGGTCGCTAATTCCTTCACTGCACTACGCGTACTGGAATACGCCAAGAAGCATGGTGCCGGAAACGAGATGAAGGAAGCGCTGCTTTCTGCCCACTTCGAGAAGGGCCTGAACACCGGAGACCTAGAAACGCTGCTCGAACTGGCCGGAACGCTGGGGCTGGATACCTGGGAACTGCGTGCGAAGCTCTCGTCCGGATCCTACGTTGAGGAAGTCAACGCAGATATCGTCCAGGCACGCGAGCTGGGCATCAGCGGTGTTCCTTTCTTCATCATTGATGGAAGGTACGGCATTTCCGGCGCCCAGCCAGCCGAGGTCTTCGCAAATGCGCTGGCCCAAGTGCATTCCGGAGATATGCAGACCCCATAGCCAGCTATTTGCTGCAGACCAGCTTGCCTTCAGAAGTATCGAGCTTGCGTTCTTTTTCCAGGCCGTCGAACTTCTCCCCCAGCGCCAGGTCCACCCGGCTGCCCCACTTCTTTTCGTCGTAGATGAAAACGATGCCGGGGATCTGGCGCTGCACGGTGAAAGCCTGGGCATAGCCATCAGGCCCGGCAATGACCGCGCCAGTGGTTTCGGAGAGCGACTTCCACCCGGAAGTCAGCGACGAAATCTTGAAGCCGCGCTTTTCCAGTGCCTCGGCAGTGTCACCCGCAAGACCCGAAATATCGGTAGTGTTCAGCACGCGTATTTCGACATCTGAAGGTTTTTGGTACTTGAAATCGATGGCCGGGCACTTGGGGTTTTCGATTTTCGTCTCGCTTGGCTTCGGGCTCGCAACGGCGGCAGGCTCGCCACCCAACTTCAGCGTTCCATTGAAAACGAGTACGGCGCCGGCCAAAACCGCGATCACCAGCAGGGCCATCACGGAGAAAACAATGTTCTGGCGTTTGCGGGCACGCCGCTTAGCCTGGCCGTCCGAGCTGAAACTTAATTCTTGCTCGTCGACAATATGCGCACCGTGCCATTGCCCCGGGTCATCGCGATCACGCATCATTCCACCTTGCTCTGGTCAGCCTTCGGCAGCTGCTGGCCTGAAGGCGACGTCATCGTCATCCTCGTGGCGCTAGCTTATCTAACTAGCGTCCAGATCCAATATGCGTGCGTGTATTACCGAGCGATGATGAAGCGCCGAGCGCAGCGCGCGGTGCATCCCATCCTCCAGATACAACACGCCCCGATAGCGCACTACATGCGGGAACAAGTCGCCATAGAAGGTGGAATCCTCAGAGAGCAATGTTTCAAGATCCAAGGTGGCTTTGGTGGTGACCAAGTCAGCTAGTTTCACTTGCTGCGGGGGAAGTCCGCTCCAATCACGCGCCGAAGAATAGCCGTGGTCCGGGTATGGACGGCCTTCACCTACCGCTCGAAAAATCACTATTCAAGCATACGGACAAACTCTCCAGACCCACAGACCTGCAGATCAGGCGCTAGTTGGCAGGCCGCAGGAAGGCCACCTCCCGAGACGGCGCCGATTGAGCCGGGTGGCAGCCGGACTCGCCGCGCAGTTGCCGGGCGAATGCTACACGCGAATGCGAATAATCAGACACGCAATGCGAAAAAGCAAGGATTGTTACGCCAAGGGAAACTTGGAGGAACCGGGCGTAACTTTAGCTGGTAACAATCGCGTCATAAGGTGCACTCTGGGTTTATGAACAACGTAGTCACCGAGATCCCACTGCTCGATATTTCTACCGCACGCAATGCTGACGGCTCCTTCAACAAGGATTTCGTTGCCGCGATTCGCGACGCCGCACACCGCGTCGGCTTCTTCCAGATCGTCGGATACAGCGCATATGCCGGGCAGGACCAGGAACTGCTCGACACCATCGCAGAATTCTTCCAGAAGCCCGTTGAGCAGAAAATCAAGCTCGATAACCGCAATAGCGCCCAGTTCCGCGGCTACACCCGGATGGGCACCGAAATCACCCGCGGCCGCGCCGATGCCCGCGAACAGATCGACTACGGACCGGAACGCGAGACGTTGGCGGTCGTTCCCGAGGACAAGCCGTACTTGAACCTGCAGGGCCCGAACCAGTTCCCTGCCGATTTCCCCCAGCTCGAAGAGCGCGCCATGGCGTGGGCCGAGCTGATGAACAAAACCGGCCACGAGCTGCTTTCGGCCATCGGTGTGGGGCTGGGCTTGCCCGAAGGCCACTTCGACGAGCCATTCGCCAACACCCCGTCATGGATGGGCAAGTTGGTGCACTACGTTTCGGGCGACGTCGTACCAGAGTCGGGCAACCAGGGCGTTGGCCTGCACGCCGACTACGGCTTCGTCACCCTGCTGCTGCAGGACCAGGTTGGAGGGCTGCAGGTGCAACCCTACGGCCAGGAAGAGTGGATCGAGGTGCCGCCGACCCCGGGTGCATTGGTAGTGAACCTCGGGGAGATGCTCGAAGTCGCGACCAACGGCTACCTGATGGCCACCATCCACCGCGTCATTGCGCCACCAGCTGGCGTTGACCGCTACTCGGTGCCGTTCTTCTACTCCCCTCGACTGGATGCAGTGATCGACAAGGTCGAACTGCCAGCCGAGCTGGCTGCCGAAGCTCGCGGCGTCTCCGATGATCCGGAAAACCCAATGCTGGCTTCCTACGGCGCCAATGTGCTCAAGGGATGGCTGCGAGCCCACCCGCAGACCGCGGCCATCCACTACCCAGAGCTGGCCAAGGGGCGCAAAAGCGCCTAGGCCGTGAGCTTCTGCAGGGATCAGGAGCTGCACACGCAAAACCTGTTGGCGTCGAGCTGGTGAGAGATTACCGGCCCGGCGCCAATAGGCATTTAAAGCGCCTCGCTTATTCGACGCCGGAAAGCACGCAGAATTCGTTGCCTTCAGGATCAGCCATCACGATCCAGCTCTCGTCCTCCCGCTGGCCCACATCGGCGTAGCTGGCCCCCAAAGAGATCAGGCGATCAGCTTCTTCTAGCTGCTGGGCGTTTTGAGGACGCAGGTCCAGATGGAGGCGATTCTTGATGCTCTTGGTTTCGGGCACTTGCGCGAACGTCAATTTCAGCCCGCCCTGGCCTTGGGATTTGGACCCAATACTGACCAAGCCGGCTTCTTCTTCCAATACGTCATAATTCAGCGCTTCGCACCAGAACCTCGCCACCAGCATCGGGTTCGCGCAGTCGACGGCGATTTCGCTTAATACACTTGCCATAGTCTTACCTTGCCGAAAGATTGCTGAACAGTTGCCACGGATACTACCTGCCAGTTTCTGGCAATGCCGGTAAGCGCAAAAAAATAATGTCCCGGCTCATCGTTTTCACGATGATCCGGGACATTACATTCGGCGGAGGATAGGGGATTTGAACCCCTGAGGGCGTTAACCCAACACGCGTTCCAGGCGTGCGCCATAGGCCGCTAGGCGAATCCTCCTCAGTTTGCTCCGTGGAGCAGGATCCAGCATATCTAAATTCTCGCTCAATCACGAATCGGACGTTTCCACGTTGCTTCCCAGCTCATTCTTGAGGCGTCAAACCCCTGAAATTCGGTCATTTTGCACCTTTTCACCATCCCGATCTTTTCTCCAAAGGCTGTCGTTTGAACAGATCAATACTGTAAACATGAGTAAAAGAGAGGTATTTCACAGCCAAGACGACCCTCGCCGACTGCCTATCAGCCCGCCCGGGACAAGGAGTATCCCCGGAATCGATGGTCTTTGGGCCGCGAATCTGGACAAAGACAATCTCTTTACCCAGATCGCCGCTACCGCCATAAACCTTTATGACCAGTCGCCGGTCACTGCATCCGCCCAGGGCCTGGAGCGGCTGAAGACCATTGCCCGGCTGCACAGCATGCTGGATGCTGCCGAGGCAGCGGTGTTGGCCGATAGCTACGAATATTCGATCGCCGAGACGATCAGCCATGGAACCCAAGAGCCGCTGCTGGATGACCCCGGCACAACGGAAGAAACAGCTGAAACTCATTCTGCCTACTTCTACGGTGTCAATCGCTCCGACGAGTCGCTGATCCGTTCTTCCTTTGTTGCCGAGGCATCGGTGGCAATGCGCTCCTCGGAAAAGAAAGTCCAGGACAAGTTGTTCTTCGCCGAAGGACTGCGCCATCTTTGCGCAGACACTTTGGACGCCCTGAGCGTCGGTGAGATCACGACCAGATCCGCGCAGGATATCGTCAAGCACTCTCAGGATCTGGCACCCGAGGACGTGGCACTAATGCAACGAACCTTGCTGCCGATAGCGCGGCAGGCCGCTGACTCCGCGATAGCCCTACGTGCCAGGAAAATGCGTGAGCGATTGCATCCAAAGCCCATTGAAGAACGCCACAAGAAAGGTGCGGAGGACCGCAAGATCACCTATTGGCACGAGGCCAATGGAATGAGCGTGATTCAGCTGCATCTGCCGGTGGAAAAGGCGTTGGGCATTATCAATACGGTCAATTGGCATGCCGTACGCAATGTTGATCCAGCTGATAACCGGACCGAACAGCAACGACGGCTGGACATTGTTTGCGATGCGTTGCTCGATGGTTGGCCCGCAACCGAAGGGACCCCGCTCAAAGCTCGTGTAGCTGTCACGATTCCTGCGCTGGAAATGCTGGCCAACCCTAAACGCGCACTAGCTGACCTTGAGGGCTACGGGCCGATCCCAGTAGGGACAGCGCTGCTAATCGCAAAAGACGCCCCGTCTTTCATCAAGGTGCTCACCGATCCTTGGTCGGGGGCAGCTATAGACGTTGGCCGCGAAAAGTACCGTCCGTCCAAGGCGCTGCGTGATCTGCTGCGAAATCGGGATATCGTCTGCCGCTTCCCCGGGTGCAATCGGCCCGCCGAAGCATCCGAGATTGACCACATCGATGCATGGGCAAAGGGCGGGCACACCACGCGCAGCAATACGCATTTATTGTGCAAGCGGCATCAGATGTTCAAGCACGTGCTGGGATGGCAAGCCACCTATCTTCCGGACGGTTCAGTGAACTGGCGCTCCCCCAACGGCATGATTTGTGTTGAGCTTCCCGGCAGCGTCACCAGCGTCCAGAACTTCGACTTCGAGAAGGAGCAGACGCCCATGTTGCCTACCGTCCAGCTCAATGACCGCGTTCGACGCGTACTTGGGTGGCTAGAACCGCCTGAAGAAGCGACCGGCTGAGGACGAACAGCATTTTTGGTCAAGATCTCTGAGCCATGATTTGCAAGCTGAGAGCAAGCGCACGCCTGCCGATTTTCATCCAAGCGCCAACCTCGGGTAGTATTTTTGGTGACCCCTCGTGTGGTGTCATCCTGTTGAACTCCCCCAGGACCGGAAGGTAGCAAGGGTAGATGGGCTCTGGCAGGTGCATGAGGGGTCTTTTACTTTCTTACGCAAGCCGAATGGAGTCCACGTGGGCGCTGGCCGTTTCGCCCCTAGCCCTTCGGGGCCACTCCACCTTGGCAATTTGCGCACGGCCATCCTCGCTTGGCTTTTCGCCCGCTCCTCGCAACGCAAATTCCTACTGCGCATTGAAGACTCGGATCGTGTTCGTTCCGGCGCCGAAGCCACCCAAATTGCTGAATTATCGTCCTTGGGCCTTGATTTCGACGGCGAAATTCTCCGACAGTCCGACCGCCTTCCGATTTATCTCCAGGCCGTTGAGCGGCTCAAGGCCCGCGGCTTGGTCTATGAATGCTTCTGCTCGCGCAAGGACATCGCCGAAGCCGGAAGTGCTCCGCATGCTGCGCCCGGCGCCTACCCGGGAACCTGCCGCGATCTGAGCGCCAGCGAACGCTCGGCTAAAGCACAGAACCGTCCAGCCGCCTTGCGACTACGTTCAGAAGTAAACGAATTTTCTGTTCATGACGAACTATTCGGCGATTACACCGGTGCGGTAGATGATTTCGTCCTGATCCGCAACGATGGAGCTCCCGCCTACAACCTTGCGGTTGTCGTCGACGATGCGTTCTCAGGCATCGACCAGGTCGTGCGCGGAGATGATTTGCTCTCTTCTGCGCCGCGGCAGGCCTACCTGGCAACGCTACTGGGCTACACGGTCCCGGCCTACGCGCACGTACCGCTGGCACTGAACACCAAGGGCCAGCGCTTGGCTAAACGCGACGGTGCAGTAACACTCGAAGAGATCACCGAACAAGGTGTGCATCCAGCCAACGTTGTGGCGATTTTGCTAGAGTCATTGGGCTTGCCCAGCACAAGTTTGCAGGCAGCCCTGGAAGCTTTCGATCCGGCGAATCTGCCACGTGAACCGTGGACCGTCGAACCATTGAATATTGTCCAACAGCTGATGCCTAAAGCATCAGGCAACTGATAGGGAACCGGTGTGAGTACAGCGCTATATCGCAGATATCGTCCCGATACGTTTGGCGACGTTATCGGCCAGGAGCACGTTACCGCGCCCTTGATGACGGCGCTGGAGAAGAACCGCGTCAACCACGCCTACCTATTCTCCGGTCCGCGCGGTTGCGGCAAGACGACTTCTGCCCGCATTTTGGCCCGTTGCTTGAACTGCGAGCAGGGCCCTACGCCCGTTCCTTGCGGCACCTGCCCAAGCTGCGTGGACCTTGCCAATGGTGGCCCGGGTTCGCTGGACGTCATCGAGATTGACGCGGCCAGCCATGGTGGCGTCGATGATGCCCGCGATCTGCGCGAGCGCGCAACCTTCGCGCCAACTCGCGACCGCTACAAGATCTTCATCATCGATGAGGCCCACATGGTCACGGCGGCAGGCTTCAATGCCTTGCTGAAGATCGTTGAAGAGCCACCGGCGCACATCAAATTCATCTTCGCGACTACCGAGCCGGAAAAGGTCATCGGCACCATCCGCTCGCGTACCCACCACTACCCATTCCGCCTGGTTCCGCCAGAGGCATTGCTGGCGTACCTGCAAGTGCTCTGCGAACGCGAAAGCGTCGCGGTAGCCGAAGGTGTACTGCCACTGGTGATCCGTGCTGGCGGCGGTTCGGTCCGCGACACTCTTTCGGTGCTGGATCAGCTGATCGCTGGTGCCCGCGATGGCAACCTGGATTACGAGACGGCCATTGCACTGCTGGGCTACACCCACTCGACACTGCTCGATGAGGTCACCTTGTCGCTGCACGAATCCGATGGCGCTGGTCTGTTCGGTGCGATTGACCGCATCATCCAGACCGGTCTGGATCCCCGGCGCTTCGTTGAAGACGTGCTGGAGCGCTTCCGCGATCTGATCATCGCCAAGGCCATGCCAGAAGGCCTTGAGAAGATCTTGCGCGGCGTACCCGAAGACCAGCTTGAATCCCTTCGCTTGCAGGCTGGCCTGGTCGGCGCAGGCGAACTATCGCGCTGGGCCGATGTAACCAACAAGGCCCTGAGCGAGATGACCGGCGCAACCTCGCCTCGTCTGCACCTGGAATTGCTGGCCGCGCGCTTGATGCTGCCCGGTTCGCAGAATTCCGACAGCGCTTTTGCCGCTCGGCTGGATCGGTTGGAGCGCCATGCGATGACCGGTGGAGTGCTGCCTGCGCTTGATGAGGACGACGCTGCAAGTGCTGGTGCCTCAATGAACGCCACTCCTAACCCGGGCGCCGCGCGTCAGGGTGCTGCCGCAGTACGCGAAGCCTTGGCCGCCGCCAAATCCCGTCGTGAGGGTGCACCCGAACCGGCTGAAGCGCAGGGCGAACCAGTGGCTGGCGAACAGGCCCCACAGGTTCAGCCAAATCATGCCCAGCCGCAACCGCAGGCTCCCGAGGCTCCAGCGCAAATGCAGCAGCCCGTGCAGCACGCAGAACCAGTTCAAGCTCAGCGCACCGAGCAGCCTCAAGAGACTCCGCAGCCAGTTCCTGCCCCGCAGGAAACGCATCCTCAGCAGTCCGCGCCATCACAGCCACAGCCACAGCCACAGCCACAGCCACAGCCACAGCCACAGCCACAGCCACATGATGATGATCCAAATGCTCCGCTGGATCCAGGCGCGGCAGCGTCGCTGAACACTGGTGAAGCCGCTGACTGGGGCGCAACTTGGGGTCCAAAGGGCGAAAACTACTCGGTGACCACCGAGGTGCAGCCTGGTCCGAGTATTCCGGCAGCTCGTCCGGAAGGCGTGGCACCATTCAGCTTGGTTCCCGATCCTTCCAGCGGTGAAGACCTGTCATTCGGCACCGGGGTCTCCATTGATGACGTGAAGCAAAATCCTGCCATGGCCGAATTCGCACGTCGTGCAGCTGCCAACCGAACACCACAAGCACCGCAGTCGGCACAGCCACAGCAGGCGCCGCAGTCGGCACAGCCGCAACAGGCACCAGAAGCTAGCCAGGCTGGCGTGGATGCTCAGCGCCATGCTGCCCACCAGGCGCAAGAACAAGCCCAACGCGAACAAGCTGAACGCGAAGCACAACAGCGCGCCGCACAAGAACAAGCCCAACGCGAACAAGCTGAACGCGAAGCACAACAGCGCGCCGCACAAGAACAAGCCCAACGCGCTCAAGCACCGCAACAGCAACAGCAACAACAGGGTGCTCAGCAACCTCAACATGGTGCCCCTAGCGGGATGCCGCAGAGCCAGCCAGCACCACAGGACACCGGCTCACCGGTGGCGATGTTCCAGCAAGCGTGGCCAACGATCTTGCAGCAGTTGCAGGGCAGCTCGCGCGTCCTGCATTCCATGGTTGCCACCTATGGCTCTGTGGCAGGCTTCGATGGCCGCACCCTCACCTTGGCGTTCAGCAATACTGGTCCAATCGTGAATCTGCGCAACCGGCCGGATCTGATGAATACGCTGACCGGGGTTCTGTCCCAGGTCACCGGTGCACCGATCGAAGTGGTCCTCACCGAAGGCGGCTCCAACCCCAACGGTGGTGGTTCCCCAAAAGGTGAGCGCCGGCCAATCCCGGCGCCAACCCCAGCACCAACTAAGTTCACCAAGGCTGTAAGTTCTGCTGGGGCGGCTGCGCGCGCTGCGGCACGGGCCCAAGCTGCCGCTCCGGCACCGCAGCAGCGTCCGGTATCCGCTGTGCCAAGCTCGGCACCAGTCGCGCCTGCACCACGCGCCCATGACGGGTACGACAGCTCCTACGATGACGTCCCGCCTCCAGCGGATGAACCCTACTTCGACGAGCCACCGTTCCCAGATGACCCGTACTACGTGCCAGCTGGTTCTGTTCCGGAAGCGCAGCAGGTGCAGCCGCAGCAACAGGCTCCGGTCCCGGCCGTGGCTCCGCAGCCGACCCCGGCAGCGCCAGCGCCGGCGGCTAGTGCACCACGGAGTTTCGGTGGGCCTCCGGTGGCTCCCAAGCCCCGGATGACTGCTGGCATGACGGCGCGCCAGGCTGAGGGCGGTGTTCCGAACATTGCACGTCCGGTTTCTTCGACCCCGTTGCACCCGGAAAGCACCACCGATTCCTTCGGGAATCTAGCGGTTGGTGAATCCGAGCAGCAGGCTCCACAATCTATGGCGCCATCAGCTCCATCGGTTCCGGAAGCCCCGGCGCCGCGGACTGCCCAAACGCAGCCGCAGGTCCGCCCCCAGCATCAGGAACAGCCTCGCCAGGAGCCGGCCGCACCGCTGCAACCCCCGGCAGCCCCGCAGCCGGCCCCTGAATCCGCTCCGGGATGGGGCGCTCCACAGGCTGAACCGGCACCAGATCCTGCGGACTCGGCACCGGCGGCCTCAGGCCGCATGAGCCGATACCAGCAGCTGATGGACCAGGCGAAGAACGCACCCAGTGCGCCGGCGCCTGCCCAGGCGGCGCGCGGCTGGGGCGGTCCTGCTTCGGCTCCCGCGCCTGCTCCGGTGCAAGAGCCCGAGGAATTTGTCCCGAGCGACGATGATATCGAGGTCGAGGATTCGGCACTGATCGGTGTTCCAGCCGTGGAACGCCTGCTCGGCGGCATGGTCATCGAGCAGCGCGACGTCAACGGGAATGTAGTGGAAATCAAACGAAGCTTGTAGCCGGCACCACGGCGAACTGTCGGAGTGAGACACTAGGGTGTACCACGGAACAATTTCACGGTATTGAAGCAAGCTAGAAAGTAGGCGCACGTGTACGAAGGTGCTGTACAGGAACTGATCGACGAGCTCGGTCGCTTGCCTGGCATCGGCCCGAAGTCGGCTCAGCGCATTGCTTTCCACATTCTTGACGCCGATGCCGAGGACATGACCCGGCTCGCCGCCTCGATCCAGCTGGTCAAGGAAAAGGTGAAGTTCTGCGAGATCTGCTTCAACATCTCGGAGCAGGAAACCTGCGCCATTTGCCGCGATGAACGCCGCGATGGCACCAAGATCTGCATCGTGGAGGAGTCCAAGGACGTCCTGGCCATTGAGCGCACCCGGGCGTTCTCCGGCAAGTACCACGTGCTCGGCGGTTCCATTAATCCGCTGGCAGGCATTGGCCCGGAACAGCTGCACATCCGCGAGCTGGTAACCCGCTTGGCCGATGACTCGATCACCGAACTGATCCTGGCCACCGACCCGAATCTCGAAGGCGAAGCCACCGCCGTGTACCTGGTGCGCGCGCTAGCCCCTTTGGGCATCCACATCACCCGGTTGGCCTCCGGCCTGCCGGTGGGCGGCGATCTGGAATACGCCGATGAAGTGACCCTGGCCCGCGCCTTCGAGGGACGTCGCGCTGCCGGCCGCACCGCGCCGGGTCCGGCCCGCGCCAAGGCCCAGAAGCAGGGATCCGAGGAGCAGGCGCCGCAAGATCAGTCCGGAGAACCTGCAGAGAAGCCAAAAGCCCAGCTATCCGAACCTCGCCTGCTGCACGTTGGCGGTGCGCCGGTTCCTTCCAGCAACGCTGGCGAAGGGCCTTCGCATCCGGTAGTTCCCGAGATGGATAACCGTCGCAGCCAGTAGTTCTGGTTGCCTTGGAACGCTCTGCACTCTTCCGGTTCGCCGGCTTGAGCGCAGGGCGTTTTTCTATGCCCGCACGGTGATGTGTGGTGAAACACGCTTAGTTGATAATAGTCAACTATCGCCGTATAGTTGATATCAATCAACCATTCAGGCCCTCTATGCCTGACCCTAAATTTTGGAGCTTCCATGACCGCAACCGCACCGGTCGCCAAGCCCAAGATGACTCACCGCGAAATCCTCACTGCCCTCACGGGCATTTTGATGGGCATGTTCGTCTCCATCTTGGCCAGCACCGTCGTTTCCAGCTCGCTGCCAGTGATCGTCTCCGATCTCAACGGCAGCCAGACCGCCTACACCTGGGTGGTCACCGCCACCTTGTTGGCGACCACCATCTCCACTCCGATCTGGGGCAAGCTCGCCGACCTGGGCAACCGCAAACTGCTGCTGCAGATCTCGCTCGGCATCTTCGTGCTGGCCTCGGCCGCCGCAGGTTTCTCGCAGGACACCAGCTTCCTGATCACCATGCGCGTTGTCCAGGGACTGGCCGGTGGCGGCGTTGGCGCCTTGGCGCAGATCGTCATGGCCGATTTCCTCTCCCCTCGCGAACGCGGAAAGTACATGGGCCTGTTCGGCGCTGTCATGGCCGTTGGAACCGTGGGCGGCCCGCTGATCGGCGGCTTCGTTACTGACACCATCAACTGGCGCTGGAACTTCTTCATCGCCCTGCCTTTCGCCATCGCTGCGGTCATCCTGATCCAGCGCACCTTGCACCTTCCAGCCATGGCCAAGCGCAAGGTCAAGATCGACTACTGGGGCATCGTCCTGCTTTCCTCCGGCGTCTCGCTGCTGCTGATCTGGATGTCGCTGGGAGGCTCGCAGTTCGAGTGGGCCTCGACGACCAGCTACCTGATGATTGCCGGTGCGGTAATCCTGCTGGCGCTGTTCATTCTGGTCGAAGCCAAGTCCTCCGAGCCGCTGCTGAGCCTGGGCCTGTTCAAGAACCGCACCTTCACCTTCGCGGTCATCGCCTCGCTGGCCGTTGGCGTTTCGATGTTCGGCACCTCGGTGTTCCTCAGCCAGTACATGATCATGGCCCGTGGCGCATCAGCCACCATGGCCGGCCTGATGACCTTCCCGCTGATGGGCGGCCTGCTGGTCATCTCCACCATCGGCGGTGCGATGATCTCGCGCACCGGCAAGTGGAAGGCACTGGTAGTCACCGGTTCGGTGCTGATCGTCGTTGGGCTGTTCCTGCTGGGAACCATCCACTACGACACCAACTACGCGTTGGTCGCCGCCTACATGTTCATCCTCGGCGCCGGCATGGGCCTTGTCATGCAGAACATGGTGCTGGTGGTGCAGAACTCGGTCCACGTCAAGGAACTAGGTGTAGCCTCCTCGGCCGTGAACTTCTTCCGCACCTTGGGCGGCACTGCAGGTACCGCAGGCCTGGGCGCCATACTGGCGACCACTGTGCCGAACATGATCGCCGACCGGCAATCCGATTTGGCCGCAGCCCTGGCTTCCCTGGGCGACCAAGCCAAGGAGCTGACCGCAGCATTGGGATCGGGCACCTTGCCTTCAGTGGCCGCGATGCCTGAACCGGTCCGCGTGATCTTCGAGTCGATCTACGGCGACGCAGTGCCTTCGCTGTTCACCATTGCCGCTCCGCTGTCGCTGCTCATCGTCGTGGCTGTCTGCCTGATCCCCAACCAGTCGCTGAAGACCCAGACTGCAAGTGAACGCATGCAGGAGCTGGCTGCTGAGGACCAGGACGCAGCCAAGGCAGAAACGCCAGCTGGCAACTAGGAGATCCGGTGCAGGTTTCAAGCAAAGCCGAAGACGTTCCCGCCGCTCAACGCCCCGATCTCTATGCGTCAGCCGAACAGGAATTATTTTCACTGATCGCGCTGACGGCGCGTGCCAAGCGGGAACTGGCCACTCGGCTCGACAGCCGGCTCACCCCGGGATACCTGCCCGTGCTCGGGATGATTCTGCGCAGCCAACGCATCACCCAGTCTGAAATCTGCGAACACTTGCTGGTCGATAAAGCTGCGCTATCGCGCATGATCACCAAGCTGGAACAGCTGGCGCTGGTCAAGCGTGAAGTCGACCCGGAAGACCGGAGAGTGTTCCACATCCTGCCTACCGAGCTTGCGGTTGAAAGGTGGCATGAATGCTTCCAAGGGTGGCGTACAGAGCTCCGCTCGCGCATGACCAATTGGGACAATGAGGATCTGTCGGCACTCATCGACCTCCTGAGCCGATTGAATTTGGAAATCAAGTCCCTCTAGAGCGGTCCAATCCCTGGCCGTTCTTCTCGGAATTACCGAGAAGACCGGCCAGGGGCTTTTAAAGCCCACTACATGCACCGGCAGTTCACGGCTTCGCACAGCGCCCTCGCTCAAGGCCCATTCCCCGGCGCCAGACAGCGGCGCCGCGGCCACCTTGTTGTTGGAGCGCGTCAGGTTTCGGCACATGAGCACTTCACTGGGCAGATCAGGGAAAATCGAAATCCGCACTGGTTCAAGCGTGGAGGATTGGGCAGGCATCATGGATGCCGCGGGCCTGCGCGACATGACGCAGAACGAACGGGTTCAGAGGCTGCTTCCGCTGCTGCAGGACCCGCAGAAAAGCGGCAGGCTCCTGCGGGCCCGGCGCATCGCTTCGGAATACCGACAGCTCCAAGTCCGCCATAGACTGTCCTCATGGCAATAAAAAGCAGCAACCTCCCGGCCATCGCCAAGGCCACCGGCATTGAATGGGATCAGTGGTGCGCCAAACTGCGCGCTGGCGGAGCCGATCAACTTACGCACAAGCAGATAGCCGAACTGGCTTTCACCCACATGCCCCCAACCGTGGATACTCCGGGCTGGTGGGCTCAATCCGTGGCTGTTGCCTATGAGCAGCATATTGGCCGACGCCTGCCCGGCCAATCCCAAGACGGCACCTTCCAAGGTTCGGTGAGCAGCACCATCGATGCTGATTTGGATACCACGCTGGAACGCTGGATCGCCTGCGTCCAGGGGCTCCAGGAGTTCAACGGCCACCAGCTTTCCGAGCCTGCACGCACCAGCGGCTCAGAGCGATGGCGCTATTGGCGAGCTGATTTCAGCGACGGAACCAAGACACAGGTAGACATTGGCCTCAAAGGTGGAAAATCCTCGGTTGCCATAAACATTACTAAGGCTGGAACACCTGAACAGGTGTCTGGATGGAAGAGCTTTTGGCGACAAATTTTGGCTGAATTCAAGGGGTAGCCAGTGTTTTTCAACAACCTGCATTGAGGTTCCTAGGCAATATGACCAATGGTTACCTTCACAACTAGGACATGTCGCCCCGTAGCTGTCACAATATTTATCTGGTAGATGTCTCGCGCCACAGTTCCATCAAAAACCACCGGCGGCGAGGCACAGCTTTCAACAGGTGGAGTGAGTGCCCATGGGCCTAATTGTTCAAAAGTTTGGCGGTTCTTCCGTTTCAGATGCCGAAGGCATCAAGCGTGTAGCGCGCCGAATTATTGATACTAAGTCCAAGGGCCATGACGTCGTTGTCGTTGTTTCCGCAATGGGCGACACCACCGATGACTTGCTGGACCTGGCTGGCCAGCTTACCGATGATGCACCAGCCCGCGAGATGGACATGCTGCTCTCCGCTGGCGAACGCATCTCGATGTCGCTGCTGGCGATGGCGATCAACCAGCTCGGCGAGCAGGCCGCTTCATTCACCGGCTCGCAGGCAGGATTGATCACCGACTCGACCCACGGCAAAGCCCGCATCATGGAGGTCTCCCCACAGCGCGTGCGCCGTGCTATCGACCGCGGATTCATCGCCATCGTGGCTGGGTTCCAGGGCATGAGCAAGGAATCCAAGAACATCACCACCATGGGCCGTGGCGGCTCGGATACCACCGCCGTCGCGCTGGCCGCAGCGCTGGGCGCCGATGTCTGCGAAATCTACACCGACGTAGACGGCATCTACACAGCCGACCCGCGCGTGGTCGCCTCGGCCAAGAAGATCGAGAAGATCACCAGTGAAGAAATGCTGGAAATGGCCGCCAGCGGCTCGAAGATCTTGCACCTGCGTTGCGTGGAATACGCCCGCCGTTTCGGCGTGCCGCTGCACGTGCGCTCTTCATTCAGCACCAACGAGGGCACCTGGGTGCTCCCGGATCCCGAAGACAAAATCAAAATTCAAGAGGGAGAACCCTTGGAACAGCCAATCATCTCAGGTGTCGCCCACGACCACTCCGAAGCCAAGGTCACCATCATTGGCGTACCGGACATCCCCGGTAAAGCAGCACAGATTTTCGGCGTTATCGCCGCTGCGCAGGCCAATATCGACATGATTGTGCAGAACATCTCGACCCGCGGTTCGGGTGCCACCGATATCTCCTTCACCCTGCCGATGACCGAGACCAAGCATGTGCTTGAAGCACTGAACACCGCGAAGCCGGAGATCGGTTTCGAGGAAATCGAGCACAATGACGAGGTTGGCAAGCTCTCGTTGATCGGTGCCGGAATGCGCTCGAATCCAGGAGTCTCCTTCACCTTCTTCGAGGCCTTGCACCGCGCGGGCGTGAACGTGGACATGATCTCCACTTCAGAGATCCGCATCTCCGTGGTCACCGACGCCGACAAGCTCAACGATGCAGTACGCGCTATCCACACCGCGTTCGATCTGGATACCGATGTGGAAGCCACCGTCTACGGCGGCACCGGCCGCTAAGCGCCGACAAGCTGATAAGGAGAACGCCTGCGAAACAATTACTGTTTCGCAGGCGTTCTCCCTATTAACTGCTATTTATTCGGTTCCAGTGTCTTGGTATAGACGATTTCGCCCAAGCCATTGCGCAGCGTGACGGTGAACAGGTCCTGCTCATCCAGCTCGACGTGGCCGAAGAACTGGCCCTTGCCTTCGCGCGGCGACTGGTTGGTGCTGCCAGCCAGCGAGAAGTCCACACGTGGTCCGAAAGTGCCATCCATTTGGTTCGGCCCGAAGGAACCGGCATTGACTGGACCGGCCACGAATTCCCAGAACTCATTGAACTCGCTGAAGGCAGCACGCTCTGGAGAGTAGTGGTGCGCCGCGCAATAGTGCACATCCGCGGTCAGGAAGACGACATTCTTGATGCCGCGGTCCTTGATGGCCTTGAGCAGGCGGGCAAGTTCCAGCTCGCGGCCTAGTGGTGCGCCGTGGTCTGCATTGGAAATTGATTCCTGCGCCTTGCCGTCCGGAACAATGATGCCCAGCGGCAGGTCGTTGAGAATGACTTTCCAGGTTGCCTTGGACTTAGCCAAGGAATCGACTAGCCAATTCAGCTGCTCTTCGCCGAGAATTGAAGTGGACTTCTCTTCCATTCCGGTGGTGTTCTCGGATTTGTAGCTGCGCATGTCCAATGCGAACAGGTCCATTGCTGGACCACGCGAGATTTTGCGGTAGATGCGTGCCGCCTCGAATCCGGTGCCTGCGCGCATGGCGCGCGGGTCGGCGATCGGCTGGTATTCCTGCCAGGCCTGGCGGCCACGGGCGGCAAGGGTGTTGATATCGCGCACCGTGTAGCGCTCATCTTCGAGGACCTCACCCGGCCACCAGTTGTTATGGGTCTCGTGATCATCCCACTGGGCAATCACCGGAACCTCTGAATACATGGCACGCACATTGTGGTCCATCAGGTTGTAGCGGTGCCGCCCACGGTACTCGGCCAGGGTCTCGGCCACCTTGGAGACTTCCTCGGTGACCAAGTTGCGCCAGATCTGGCCGTCCGGTTCCACAACTTCTGCGGCAATCGGACCGTCGGCGTAGATGGTGTCGCCGCTGTGCACGAAGAAGTCCGGCTTGGTTGCATGCATGGCCGCGTAGGCGCGCATGCCACCGATTTCTTCGTTGATGCCCCAGCCCTGGCCAGCGGTGTCGCCGGACCACACAAAACTCTGGGCACGGGAGGCGTCGTGGTTGCGGCGACCGGTCAACGCCGGTGCGGTGCTGAACCAGCCGTTCTGAGTCTCGCCAAGGGTGCCGTTATCGTCCTCGAAACCGATGCTGACTGCGAAACGGGTACCGGCAGGCAGATGCTCGGCATTGATCTTTGCAGTGAAGTCAGTGGCCTCGCGGGCGTAGGCACCGCGCAAAGTCTTGGCGAAGGATCCACGGCCGCGGATGATTTCCCCTGCTTCGTCCACCGCACGCAGCTGCGCGCGCAAGCGGCCTTCCCCGGAGCTGCGAGCCCAGAGTACGGCGTTGCTGGCAGAGACATCCCCCATGGAAAATCCGCTGGTCAATCCCAGGCGGGAACGCACGAGTCGGGGACTGCTGGAAGCCAGCGCTGCTCCAGTGGGCCCAACCAAGGCCAATGCACCTGCACCAATGGCGCCGGTGAGCAATTTGCGTCGCGAAATATTATTCATGGGATTCAGTGTTCACGACTTGATCAGCCATTTCCTTGAGCCCAGATGAACACCAAGAGAAATCATTCGTGTCCAGTCCACACCACGAATCCAGAGATCCTGAACTCCAAAGCACGCCCATTACTGGCAGACTGGAAAAATGAGTTCACCTCAAGTCATTTCTGGCCCGGCGGCGGCTGGCCACCCAATTCCTCCGGCTGTGCGCACTGCAGCCGGCCAGGCGGAAATCGAGGGTATCTGGCAGAAAGCATTAGGCGGGATAACATACCGGATTGGACAGGGCGAGCAGATGCGCTTCGCCAAGTGGTCGCCGGGATGCCCTCCCGCAGAGGACGGCGATCTCCTGGCTGAAGCCCTGCGCATGCGGTGGGCGGGAGAATTCATCAGAGTCCCCGAAGTGCTCAGCTGCGGACAGCATGCTGACGGCCAGCTGCTCGTCACGGCAGCATTGCCCGGGCACAGTGCAGTCAGCGAGCTTGGCAAAAGCGATCCGGCGCGATCCGCGTTTGCAGTGGGCGCCGGTCTGCGCCACCTGCACGATCGGCTGCCGGTCGACCAGTGCCCCTTCAGCTGGGATCTGGAATCCCGCATCCAGCACCTGCCTGCCCGGGAGCAAGCTGCTTTGCTGGCTGAAATCCCGGAGCTTGATCTTGTGGTCTGCCATGGCGATGCTTGCCTGCCCAACACGATCATCACCGATAGCCATGATTTCAGCGCGCATGTGGATATGGGGAAATTGGGTGTCGGAGACCGCTGGGCGGATCTCGCCGTTGCCGCATGGAGCACCGAGTGGAATTACGGGCCTGGTTTCGAACAGCATGTCTACGCCGGGTACGGAATCGAACCCGATGAGCGGAAGGTGTCGTTCTACCGAAAGGTCTGGGACGCAACCTAGGAGGCCGAGCCGCTAGCGTGCCACGTAACGGTGCTCGGGACGGCCACGGGTTCCGTATCCAAGCTGCAGCTCCAGGGATTCATTGGCCACCAGCGCCGCCAAATACCGTTGCGCTGTCGCACGGGCAACCCCAATTGCCTCCGCGACCTCGGCGACGCTCATGGGTTCGGTAGCGTCCTTGACGCAGGAAAGAACTGCCTGTTCGGTGGGGGCGGCACCCACCGATGCGTTAGTTTCTTCGCCCCCTTGGAGCGCCCGGTACAACCGGTCCACGCCCTGCTGGTTGAACTCCGCGGTCCCGGTCAATTGGCGACGATAGCGAGCCCAGCCTTTGAGCTTGGCGGCCAGGGTCTTGGCCTCAAAGGGCTTGATGATGAACGCCAGTGCTCCCGAGCGCAGCGCTTTGTCAATATTCTTCGGTTCAATCGCCGCGGAAATCATGATCGCATCAACATCGAGTTCTCTCAGCAGCTCGATTCCACTGACATGCGGCAGGTAGAGATCCAGCAATACCAGATCAGGTTTCAGGCTCTGCACCATTTTGGGCACAACACGCGGATCCTGCACTGGCTCCAGGGCCTGGAACCCGGGAATGGCGTTGACCATCTCAGCGTGCAGCTCTCCTACCCGGAAATCGTCATCGACAATTAGCACCCGGTAGTTGCCACTGGAATTCTCGCTCAATGTTGCGCTCCTTCAATCTCGTCGTTTTCCGTATTGGCTGGCTCGACCAGTACCGCCGGCAATCTTGCTGCGATAACCGCCCCGGAACCATCCGTCCCGCGGTCCGCTATCCAGACGTCCCCGCTGCGGGCTTGGGCGAGCCGTCTGATCAGCGGCAATCCGACGCCATGCCCATGATCGCCACCCAGATGGGATCCGGTGCTGACATCCCGGGCGAAGATATCCTCGTCGGTGGTAATGCCGGGTCCAGAATCGGCCACGGCGATGTGCAAGGTGCTCCCTTCGGAGAGCAAGTCGATTTCTACCCAGGGTTCTGCATCTGTGCAAAGAGCTGCAGTGAAGGCGTTATCCAGCAGATTCCCCAGGACTGCGGTGGCGTCTTGGGCATCGTGGGCCGAGGCGATGTGTCCGAAAAGCATGGATTGGGCAGACACTCTCAGTTCTATGCCTTGTTCGTGGGCGCGCACCGCCTTCGCCGAAATAAAAGCCGAGAGGTAAGCGTCCTGGATGGCCTCCAGCCCGGGAACCTGAGCGATCTTCGGCCCGGATTCCATCACCTCACGCAGGTAGTCTTCTGCCTGTTCGATCTTGCCCAAGTTGATCAGCCCGAGGACTGCGTGCATCCGGTTGGCGAATTCATGGCGCTGGGCGCGCAGCGCATCGGCCATGTCCTGGACTGCATCGAGTTTGGTGCCCAGCGCTTCAAGGGTGGTGACATCATGGAGCAGCACGACCAGTCCGAGGTCCACTCCGTCACGGTCGACCTTGGTCACGCGGGCTATGAGCGAGTTGCCATTGGCCGCAAAGCGCACCGGTGCCGGGTCGCATTCCTTGATCGCCCTGACCAGCCGGTGATCCAATCCAGCGGATTCAAAGTGGCGGCCGACCACGTCTTCCAATTCGGTGCGGTGCGGCAGTCCCAGCAATTGCCTGGCAGCCCTGTTGCGCACGGTAATCCGGCTATCTGCGCCAATGCCCATGACACCTTCGGTAACACCGTAGAGCACGGCCTGCTGGTCCCTGACAAGCTGGGCAATTTCGGCCGGTTCCAGCCCGAGGGTCTGGCGCTTCAAACGGCGTACGGTGACTCGTCCGGCAAGCACTGCCAAGGCTGCGCAAATCGCCGCAAGCAATACAATCCAGGCGAAGGACTCAAGCAGCGCCCCGGTCAAGGAGTCAGTGGTCACGCCCACGGAAACCTCTCCGATGACCGCACCCGCGGTACTGTAGACCGGGACCTTGGCACGCACCGATTCACCAAGGGTTCCGTGTTCCCGGGAGACCGCTTCAATGCCTTCCAACGCCACCGGGTCAGTAGAAACCATTTGGCCCAGTTCCTCGGGGTTCGGATGGCTCAAGCGCAGTCCGCGGTCCTCGGTAATCACCACGAAATACGCTTGCTCTTGCCCAATGACAGCGTTAGCCAGTTGCTGCAGTTTTCCATCGGCGAGCTCCTTGGCTTCCAGTTTGTCCAGCTTTGCATAGTGCGAGACCTGCTCAACTACTTCCGGCAAGACGGCGACCGAACGAGCTATGGTCAGCGAGGTATCCTCGGCTTTCGAATAGACGCGGTCATAGCTGGCGAAAAGCGTTCCGGCAGTAACGAGAACAATCAGCACACCTACGACCAGGAATTGAAGCCGCATGATGCGTGATGCGAAATGCCGGGTGCCGGCGCCAGAACGGAACATGCCACCCAGCATAAACCCATCTTTCCACTCTCGTGATTTTAATGAGCAAAAAGTTGGCAAAGAACTTAAGCCTTCAACAATAAGCACAAGACGCGCAAAGTGAGCACCGACACGTACCTTGAATGGGTGCCCCTCCTAGCTTGTGGGGACTAAGGATTCACTCACACTGAAATGGAGGTCGGGTCAATGCTCGTTGTACTCGGATTCCTCATGGTCGCCACCTTCATGGTGCTGATCATGACAAAACGCATGACGCCGCTGCTGGCATTGATTCTGGTTCCAACCATCTTCGGCTTGTTCACCGGTGCTGGATTCGGCCTTGGCGACATGGTCATGGACGCGGTCAAGGACATGTCCAGTACCGCAGCCCTGCTGATGTTCGCCATCATGTACTTCGGCATCATGATCGACGTCGGCTTGTTCGACCGATTGGTCTCCGGCATCCAGAAGCTAGTGGGCAACGACCCTGCCAAGGTCGTCATGGGCACTTCGCTGCTCACCGCCGTAATTTCCCTCGATGGGGATGGCTCGACCACCTTCATTGTGGTTACCGCGGCACTGCTGCCGATCTACCAGCGCCTGGGCATGAGCCCAGTGGTCCTGACCTGTGTTGCAGGCCTGACCAATGGCACGCTGAACATCGTTCCCTGGGGCGGCCCAACGGCCCGCGCGGCAGCGGCACTAGGTGTTGACGCCTCGGAAATCTTCGTGCCGATGCTCCCTGCGCTGGGAATTTCCCTCATTGTCATTGCCCTGTTCGCATGGCAGATGGGCGTATCCGAACGCCGCCGCTTGCAGCGCGAGCGTCCGGAAATCTGGGGCACCGAACTCGGTGGCGGCAACGTTTCCACCCCAACCGGAGGAAAGAGCCCTGCTGGCACTTCCCCTGCCGGAGGCAACCTGGCCGTACTGGAATCCGTGGCTCGCAAGGGCGATGGCACCGAAGCTTCCACCTTGGACGGCACCGTCCTGGATCCGGATCGCGAGACCCTGCGCCCCAAGACCTTCTACTTCAACCTGGCGCTGACCGTCGCCATCATGGTGCTGCTGGTAGTCGATGTCACTCCGTTGCCCTACCTGTTCATGGTGGGTACCGCGATCGCCTTGATCGTCAACTTCCCCAAGGTCTCCGACCAGGTGAAGATGATCGCCGCGCACTCCAGCGAAATCATTGCCGTGGTCTCCATGGTGCTCGCCGCGGCAGTGCTCACCGGCGTGCTCTCCGGCACCGGCATGGTTGATGCCATGAGCCAGTGGCTGGTGGATGTCATTCCTACCTCCATGGGTCCATACATGGCAGTACTGACCGGGCTGATTTCGATTCCAGCTACCTTCCTGATGAGCAATGACGCCTTCTACTTCGGCGTCTTGCCAGTTCTCGCCGAAGCCGGCGCGCATTTCGGTGTACCAGCGGTGGATATGGCTCGCGCCTCCATCACCGGACAGCCAGTGCACATGCAGTCTCCGCTCGTTCCAGCCATCTTGCTGCTGGTGTCGCTCTCTCGTGTGGACTTGGGCGATCACCACAAGAAGGTGCTGTGGCGTGCGTTGGTGGTCTCCTTGGTCATGCTCGCTTCGGGCATGCTCCTTGGTGTCATCCACATGGGCTAACGCCCCAGGACCAAAGGTCCGTCGTCAGCCAGGCTCCGTGCCACCCGGACATTTCCAAGCGGGTGGCACGGAGTCCGGTGTTTAACCCGGGCTGACCCTGTTGGCAGCCCGCCGGAGGCTGCCGCATGCAGCTATTCGAGCACCCAGTTGCTTCTTCCCGCCAGCCATTGACGGTCTGCACAGGGCGCCGGTTCAGCAAGCACAGTTTCCCGTGAAAAACTGGAGGCAGGGCAAGACGTGCACAGCGCGTGCTTCCCCTGGACCGGATGGACACGCCACTGGGCCACACCGCGAATTCGACCGTCTTCTCCCGACGCAAAGGAAGGCTCCAGCGCATGGAAAGAGAACCTCTGGACAACAGCATCTCCCTAGCCCAGCTCGAAGCGGTTGTCATGATTGTGGACTATGGTTCCTTCACCGCCGCCGCGGATATCCTTGGCATCTCCCAGCCCTCCTTGTCCCGGCGCATTAGCGCGTTGGAGCGCACTCTTGGCATGCCCGTGTTCCGGGCCGCTGGAAGGGACATGGTGCTGACCGAGGTTGGCCGGAGCATCATTCCTGCCGGCCGCCGGGCACTGCGTGAAGTCGCCGCGATCGGAACCATCGCCTCCTCCACGCGTGCATTGGCCACCGGATCCCTGCGCATCGCGGGGTTGCCCTCCCTGGTTGGAGGAATCATGCCCGAGTACATCGGCCCCTTCCATCGCCAGCACCCCGGTGTCCGGGTAGAGATCCTGAGCGTGGAGGACGACGAGCAGCTTGCCGATGCGCTTCGCCTGAATCGTGCCGATGTGGCTTTTGGCGTGAACGAGCGCATCCCCGCGGACCTCATCGGCAAATCCCTGCGCGATCAGCAATTCTCGGCGGTCGTATCCGAGGATACCGAGGTGGACCCGGACACTGGGCTAAGCACTGAATTGCTCAATTCCCTGACTCTGGCCACCCTCCCCCAGGGCACCTCGATTCGCAAGATCACCGACGAAGTTTACCGGAGCTTGAAGGCCACCGCTCCGCGGCTCATCACCACAACGCAACGCGACGCATTGGTCCATCTGGGCATCGCCGCCGGCGGCATCACCTTGGTTCCACGGATCATGGCCAGCACCGCCGTGATCTTCGGCGGCAAGCAGGTCCCGCTGAGCTTGCCAGCCAGCAGGCCCCTGGGCGTCATCTACCGCCGCGAAGAATACCGCAATCCGGCGCTGGGCGAATTCCTCGAATACCTCTGAGACAGAGATCTCCAGGCGGTTTCCGCTCTCCTGAACCTGCGCGCGAAATCGGCCTTTCATGCGCTGCATGCATGGCTCTAATCAATCATGCTATTGGTTCCAGCGGCGTTCCACGTGGTCAGCTTGATGGGTAATCCGGCCATGGTCCTACCAAGGAGAGCAAGATCGTGAATTCCCAACGAACACCTTCCTCTGCCAGGCGTAGTTCCAAACGGCCGCGGCGCCGGGTAGCTGCCATCATTGCAGCGGCGCTGGTGCTAGCAGTAGTTGTGCCGACCAGCATTGCCTTCCTGCGCCTGCAGGGAAATATTTCCGTCTCGGCGCTCAGGGCGTCTGAAGCGGATGTCCCGGACTCCAGCGAAGGCCTGAATCTGCTGGTGCTCGGTTCCGATAGCCGGGATTTCAGCTCCACCGGCTTCGGCACGGATAACGGTTCCCGACGCAGCGATTCCATGCTGCTTGTCCACTTGTCGCCAGGCAACGAGCGCATCGAGGCGGTCCAGATCCCACGCGATACCGTATTGCAGCGCCCGGCCTGCGCGGATACCGGGTCCGGCGCCTATGCCGGAGGATACGGCATGATCAATTCTGCGCTGAATTACGGTCCCGCATGCTCTGTCGCCGCGGTGGAAACGCTCACCGGAGTTCACCTGAACCACTTCATTGAGGTGGATTTCGAGGGATTCATTTCAATCATCGACGCACTCGACGGAGTCAGCGTGTGCCTGGCCCAGCCAATGACCGATCCGAAAGCGAACCTGGATCTTCCAGCCGGGCTGCAGGAGCTGGACGGAACCGATGCGCTTGCCCTGGCCAGGACCCGCCATGCCGTTGGCGATGGAAGCGACCTCGCTCGGCTCGGAAACCAGCAGAAGGTCATGTCCGCAATAGTCCAGCGTGCCACCAGCAAGGAAGTTCTCGCACGCCCGGACCGGCTCTACTCTTTCCTTGACGCGATTACCTCCTCGATGACCGTTGACCCGGAACTGAGTTCGCTACCGGAACTTGCAGGATTGGCTGCGCGGGTCAAGGACGTTCCCACGGACAAGATCACCTTCATGACCATGCCGACCCAGCCTGCACCATCAAACGCCAACCGGGTTGTCCCGGCTCCCGACGCGACCCTCATCTTTGAACGCATCAAGCAAGACATCCCGGTGAATCCGGATTCCGAGTCCGAATCCGGCTCCGAATCCGATGCAGGAGAAACTGCCACGGCGAAAACCTCCGCCCGGCAGCTTCCTGTCAGCATAGCCAACGCAGCGCGAGTGAGCGGACTGGCCGGCAAATTCGCCAACGAAGCCACGGAGCAAGGCTTCACCGTCACTTCAATCACTACCGCGGCGTCCTTGCAGGCGCAAACACGGCTGCTGATTCCGGATACTGATGCAGCCAGGAAAACAGCCGACGCATTCGCCAAGGCAGTCGATCTCGACATCGAGGCAACAGTCGCCGATGTCGAAAGCATCGAATTGATCCTGGGCCAGGATTACCAAAACCTGGGGCGGCCAGAAAAGCAGCCTGTCAAGGTGAACAGCCGCAAAGCAGACCAGAAACTCTGCGGCTGAGCCGGCCCCAAGGGCAGGCCGCGCCACCGGAAAATCCTGCCATGCCGCGATGGCTGCCAGGCGAATCTCCGTTTGCCCGCGGCTGTTGGCCTTCGTATTCCGGCTGGGCTGCACCTGCCAATTCCGTTTGACCGCGTCCCTTGCAGCGAGGTGATTCACAGTGAGCATTGCAGGCATCAATGGCAATGAATTCATCGTGCTGGCCATTTTGGCGGCCGTGCTGCTCGGACCTGAAAAATTGCCCGACTACGCAAGGAAACTAGCCACGCTGATTCGCGAGTTGCGCCGACTCGCCTCTGGTGCCCAGGAACAACTCCGCGAGGAGCTTGGCGAGGATTTCGCGGACATGGATCTGAAGAAGTTCGATCCGCGGCAATATGATCCTCGAAGGATCATCAGCGAAGCGCTGCGAGATCAACTCGAAGAGCCGCCTGTCCAAGGATTCCCGGATTCTGCCCGCTCAAGGGGACCCGAGACCAGGAGTGCATCATCACCGCCAGAACCCTCCGGTCCGGCCCCTTTTGACGACGAAAGCACTTAGGACGCCACTGCTCCTTGCCGCAAGTGTCCGCTGACCGCGCGAGCAGTGAATACGGATCCGGTGGACAGAATTCATTCATCGCAGTCCCCAAAGCTCCACCCGGTTCCTTCATCCGGATCGCACGGATTCCGGCATCTATCCGCAATCGGTCCAGCTTCGCTGATTCGTCGGCCAACCGTGATGGCCGGCCGAAAAAGGATTCCCGGGATCGGCCACCAGCCTGCTGCCGGCCTAGCCTGTAGGCACGCCGGCGCTCCAATTCGGAACGGTATTTTTCCTAGTAGTGCCTTCACAGCAATTCAGGGAGCAGGCGCCACTGCCCGGGCCCAGCGCTTTGCTTCCGGCGATGGTCGATGACTCCGGCTGCTCGCCACGCACTTGCGCTGCCCGTTCCAGGACCAGATCGACCAAGCCGCTGACAAACGACGGTGAGGTGCCAACACTGCCGGCACGGAGAAACGCCATCCCCAACTCGCGCGCGGTATCTGCCGCTTCGGTATCCAGATCGAATTTGACCTCCATGTGGTCCGAAACGAATCCGAGGGGTACAACCAGAACGCCCTCAGTTCCAGTTTCCGCAAGCTCGCGCATGCGGTCATTGATGTCCGGTTCCAACCAGGGAGTGTGCATGGATCCAGAACGGGAGCAGTACACCAGTTCGGCATCCAGCTGCTCCTCACCAGCTAGTTCCCCGCCAATCCAGGCCATGAGCTCCTCATGCTGCCGCTGGTAGCCGGCGGTGAACTTCTGCGATGATTCTTGCATCGCAGTAGGGATCGAATGGGTGACATATAGGATCTTGTGCCGGTTGCGGTCCAGGCCGCCGACGAGCTGCTTGAATTCCTTCAATCCCTTCCGCACGCAGTCCAACTGCGCATGAGCGAATCCCGGATGATTGTAGTACTGCCGGACTTTATCGATCACCACCTCGAGGCCCTCTTCTTGCAGTGCCGCCACAGTTCCGGCGAAATCCTCGCGGTATTGCCGGCACGAGGAATATGAGGAGTAGGCCGACGTATCGATGGCCAGGAACCTTCTCGAGCCGTGCCTGCGCGCATGGTTTCCGACCACTTCGGTGAGGTACGGTTCCCAATTCCGGTTCCCCCAGAGCAGTGGCGTATCGATGCCGCGGGCTGCGAATTCCTCTTGAACGGCTTGCTGCAAAGCCTGGTTCTGCTCATTGATCGGAGATTTTCCGCCGAACATGTAGTAGTGCTCGCCCACCTCTTCAAGGCGCTCGTCCGGAATCCCTCGTCCCCGGGTAACGTTTTGCAGGAAGGGCAGGACATCTTCGGGCTTTTCCGGCCCGCCAAAGGACATCAGCACAACTGCATCAAACGGCGCTACCTGCATGTTTCCCATCGGGATCGTCCACGCTTTCTTCTCGGGCAACTGCCGCCATGGGCAAAATTCCCCGGAGCTGGCAGTCGCAAGCAATTACCTAGATTAGCTTTTATCTAGCCAAGCTAACAATAATTGCTTTGCCTCCGAATCGCCAGCGGGCGTCGCCGACCCCTAACGACTGCCCAGGCTATGAGCCAGTTCCAGCTCAATGCGCTCATTGCGGAACTGATGACCGGCATCGAGCAATTTGCGCGGGACAATTTTCTGATCAGCCATGGCCAGAAGGTGGGACCCTTCGGCTCCCAGCAGCAATTTGGGAGCCGCGGCAGGAACCGGAATGATGGCAGGCCGCCTCACTGCGCGCGCCAAGGCCCTGGTGAATTCGGCGTTGCTCACCGGCTGCGGTGCCACCGCATTGACCGGACCTGTCAATTGCGAATCCCAGAGCGCGCGATGGTAGATGTCCAGCAGGTCATCAAGCCCGATCCACGAAAGCATCTGCTTTCCCCCTGCCAGGGGACCGCCCAGGCCTGCGGAGAATACAGGACGCAAAACGGCGAGCATCCCGCCTTTGGGGCTCAGCACGATACCGGTCCTGATCTGCACCCGGCGCATGCCGCTGTCCCCCGCATTCGCCGCACGTTCCCAGCGGTCCACCACGTCAGCCAGGAAATCCGGAGTCCCGGCCCGCGGGGAATCGGTCTCGTCCAATGGGTGCGGTCCGGCTGAAGCACCGTAGAATCCGATGGCCGAAGCGCTGATGAAGGTCCGGACACCTGAACGTGACGCCAGCAGGGCAAGGGATCGGGTCGGTTCGATGCGGCTGGAGAGAATTGCCTGCCGATGTGCTTGGCTGAACCGGCCGAAGATGCTGGCTCCGGCCAAATGGATGACCGCGTCGCAGCCATCGAGCAGGCCCGGGTCAGGATCCAGCGGATTCCAGCGCCGTTCGCTTGCCGATTCCGGCTCGTGCCGCACGAGCTTGACGACCCGGTGCCCGCCGGTGGACAAGAAGGCGCACAAAGCCTGTCCGACTAATCCGCTTGAACCGGTCAGCGCTATCACCAGCGGCTTCAACCCGGCCTGCGCCGCCCTCTGATGTGCGGCAAAATCGTCTGCCAGCTGGCGGTGGCGGTATGCAAGCATCGATTCGATCTGCCGTCCTGGCATATTCGACTGGATGCAGTCGCCCACGGTCGTGCACTGTGCGCCCGCGGGCTCGAAGTAATGCTCATGCCGCCACTGCACCACCCGGGCAGGAAGGCCGCGAACCCCTTCGGGTTCAAGCTGGTCGACGAAACTGCGGTTCTCCGCGAACCCCTCAGGCTGGTGCTTGGCATTCCACAGCACTCCGCCGGGAAGGCCCAGCACGGCCGTCCCGTCCTTCAGCGAACCGGCTTCTTCAATGACCTTCAGCGGAAGCCACGGCGGCAAGAGCCGCTGCATGGCCCCGGGTCGCGAGAACCAGTCGAAGACAACGGATGCAGATGCCGGCAGCTGGCTGGAGCGCTCAGTGTTCATGGCCCCATCCTAGAGGCTTCAGGCAGGCCGGTTCCCGAGGATGGGAAATTGCTGAATTCCGTCGCAATGTCTGGTCCGGCGCCGCAATGAATCCCTCGGTTTCCTGCAGCACGCTACCCCGGCAGACTTGGAGCAGGAACAAGAACTTCTGAACAGAGCTTGATTGCGGACAACTAACGGGCCGGCTGTTGCCCGAAGCGGCTGCCAATGCAACCAGAAAGCTAGGCATACCATGCAGGAAGATAGCCGAAGGGAGGATCCTCGCCCACCCGCCCGTCGATGGCTTCACGCAAGAGATCCGCATGCCCTGCATGCCGCCCATACTCTTCAATCAGGTCGCAGATGATTCTGCGTATCGACGCATGCTTGCCATCGAATGCCAACCCCGAGTCCGTGTCCAGCTTCCCTTCCTCGATAACGGACTGCTGGATTCCCCGGCTTTTGGCCACGGCCCGGTCGTAGCGTTGATAAAGATTCTCCGGATCCTCTTCCAGATCAACCACGAAGTGCTCGCGCCCGTTGGCAGTGAACCCAAGGAGGACTTCAGGTCGTTGCCCGGCAATGAAGTAGGTGAATTTCTCATCTTCGACAAGGGCAAGATGCTGGAGCAATCCGCCCAGGCTGAGCTGGCTGCTGGGCAACTTGGTTGCCAGCTGTTCGATGTCCAGCCCGTCGGCCTTGTATCTGAAAGTGGCGCGCAGCCTGTCAAGCATCCCGAACAGATGCTGCTGGTCGGAGCCGCTCATTGGCGGTTCCCAGGGAGGCAGGATTTCCATGGCGTACCCCTTTGCGAGAAGTGTGAGTTGGCGTACCAAACTGGTTTCATCGGCCCATGAATTGAATAATTAGAAGTATGCCTCTGACCGCCGCCATTTTGGAACCCTCGCAGTGGATGCCGCCTGCCGCTGAGCATGAAGCACGGGCTCGGGCCTTTGGCGAACCTTTCGTGGAACGGCGGATGAAGGGCAAGAAGCATCCCATCGAGGACTTCCTGTTCACCTATTACACGCAAAAGCCGGGCCAGCTCTACCGCTGGCATCCAGGGATGAACGTGGTTCTAGCCGGAGACGCGGCCCAAGAACGCGGCGAGTGGAAGTTCTACCGCAGAGTCCAAACCGGCCACGGTACGGGATACCACTTCGATGCGGAGGCATTCGGCAAGGCGCGCGCCCGAGCCATCGAGTTCGCCCGCATCATTCTGGCCGGCACCGCGCAGCGGCCAGGAAACTTCTCCTGCTTCGGCCTGCATGAATGGGCGATGGCCTACAAATCCGAGGCCAACGGCATCCGCCATGAATATCTCCCGCTGCGCTTGGGTGCGCAGGGAACCGACGAAGTGGTGGAAACCCACAAGATCCGTTGCACCCACTTCGATGCATTCCGCTTCTACACTCCCCAGGCGATCGAGCTCAACGAGCTGCAGCCGACCAGGGAAACCCAGCGCGACCTGGAGCAGCCCGGTTGCTTGCACGCCAACATGGATCTGTATAAGTGGGCCTATAAGCTCTCCCCTGCGGTGCCAAGCGACTTGGTCATGGACTGCTTCGAGCTCGCCTGGGACATTCGCACCATGGATATGCAGGCGTCCCCCTATGATCTGGGCGATTGGGGCCATGAACCCATCCGCATTGAAACTCCCGAGGGCAAGGCCGCGTACGTGAGATTGCAAAAGGAATTTGCCCAGCGTGCCGACTCGCTGCGCAATCAATTGCTGGAAGTCGCCAACAACCTGCCAATCTTCCCGGAAGACTAGAACTTATTCGCGGCCGCAGGCAAGATTGATCCATGGTTACTGCACGGGGCCTTCGCCTGATTCCGGCCGGTATCGCGCTCGGCTGCGTGAGCCTCTCGCTGGCTTCCTGCGCCACCAGCATCGGACAGGGGCCGCAGACCCAATTGGAAATCACCATTCGCGATGACGGCAGCGAAATTTCACAGCAGTACTCCCTGGAATGCACCGGCGAACAAGCCGCTGAATCCAGCACATTGCCGAACGCATCCAAAGCTTGCTTGCAGCTCGAGCTTGAACCCGGTGCCATTGCCGGAGAAGTTGATCCCCAGGAAATCTGCACCGAAATATACGGTGGACCGCAACGGGCCGAAATAAGCGGAACCCTGCACGGCGAGACGGTGAATACGAGCTTTTCACGGCATAACGGCTGCGCCATCGATCGTTGGGATGCCGCCTCATTTCTACTCGGTTCCGTGAAATCATGAGTCGATAACCCCTGAATAACTGCGCGGAGAAACTAGAATAGTAAGACTATGGAGTTTTTCCTGCTGGTTATCGCGCTGCTATTCGCCACGATCTTGATTGTCGGCATCGGGGAACGCATTAAATTGCCCTACCCGATCTTGATGCTGATTTTCGCGACGCTGGCAGGTTTCTTGCCGTTCATGCCCGAAATGCATATTGAGCCCGAGCTGATCCTGCCGATCTTCTTGCCGCCTTTGCTTTTCGCTACGGCCCAGCGCAGCAGTTGGTCGGTGTTCCGCTTCCGCTGGAAGGCCCTGATCCGGCTGGCCGTGGTGCTCATCGTGGTGACAGCAGGCACCGTGGCCGCTACCGCGCTGGCCTTCTCCCCCATCGCTTCCATTCCGCTGGCATTGGCGTTGGGCGCAGTAGTGGCCCCGCCTGACCCGGTCGCGGTGGATGCGATTGCCACCAAGGTGAAAATGCCGCGGCGCCTGACGTCCCTGCTGGAAACCGAGGGCCTGTTCAACGACGCAATGGCCATCGTGATCTTCCAGCTGGCCGTCCAGGCAACCCTGAATGGCTCGGAAGTCGGACTCGAAATCATTCCGCAGTTCCTGCTCGGTGCCGCAGGGGCGGTAGTCCTGGGTCTGGCCATGGGCTGGGCCATCGGCGCCTTGAACCGTTTCGTTCCCAACCTGGCAGCGCGTTGCGCGGCCACCTTGGTGGCACCTTATGCGGTCTACATGATTGCGGAGGAGCTGCATATTTCAGGGGTCATCGCAGTGGTGGTGACGGCCCTTGAAATGGTGCGGCGGGACCGCCCCCAGGACTCTGCCGAACGCCTAACCCGGCAATCCTTCTGGGAAGTGCTCGAGCTGCTGGCCACCGGCCTGGCTTTCGGCTTGATGGGCATCGAGATGAACCAGGTGATCCAGGAGGAAGGCAGCAACCTGATCGGCTTCATCCCGGGCATCGCCGCGATCTGCTTCGTGGTCATCGCAGTGCGTGCGCTGTGGATGCTGGCGACCTACTACCTGCCCAACCGCAGCAAGCCCAAGATTCCTGCGCGCAAGGATGCGCTGGTGCTCACTTGGTGCGGCATGCGCGGGCTGGCGACTTTGGCCTTGGCCCTGGCACTGCCCAAGGTCGCAGCGGATGGATCGGCCATCGAGGGACGCAACTTCGTGGTGGTCGCCGCTTGCTCCGTCTTGCTGTGCACTTTGGTGCTCCCGGGCCTGACCTTGCCAGCGCTGATGCGCGTGCTGAAGCTGCGCAACAACGAGCAAGATGCCAAGCGTGCCCGCCGGGCCCTGGCCCGTCGCGCCGAGGCTGTCGCACTGGCGGCGCTGCGCAAGAACGTGCAGCTCGAAGAGCTGCCGGAGAATTACCAGCAGGCAGTGCGCCGGCGCATGAACTCGCTGCATACCATCCTGGCCAAGGACCCGGATCCGCACGATGCGATCTCGGACGAAAAGTACACGCAGATTCGCGCGGTGATCGCCAAGGCCGATTCGATCCAGGCCATCGCCCTGGAAGCCGCCCGCGACGAGCTGCTCAAGGCCCGCCGCGAACCGAATATCGACCCGCACATCGTTGACGAGATTGTCGGCCGCCTTGACCGACGCACCGCAACCCTGGATCGCTAGGCGGCCTTGCGCTCCAGCTTCACGATGACTTCGTAGTGGCTGGTCTGCGGGAACATGTCCATGACGCGAGCCTGCTGCGGAGCGTAGTTCTCCAAACGCTCCAGGTCCCTGGCCAGTGACTTCGCGTTGCAGCTGGAGTAAATGATGTGCTGGACATCGGACTCGTTCAGCCACTTCGATAGCTCTGCGGAGATACCGCGGCGCGGAGGATTCACGATTACCGCCTCTGGCGCCCAGCCGGCACCCAGCGCGAATTCGGTTGCGTCTTGGACCCTGAAATGGATGTCATCCAGCTCCATGGTCTTGGCGCTGGTCTTTGCCGATTCAACGGCTTCCCCGCTGGTCTCGATGCCGTACACGGTACGGTCCTCGGTAGCGCAATGCAGTGCGAAACCACCCACCCCGCTGTACAGATCCCAAACGCTTTCGGGGTTGGCATCGTTGATCCATTGGCGGGCCTGCCGGTACAAGGCGGCAGCGATCTCGCTGTTGGTCTGGAAGAAGCCCTGGGGGCGCAGGTGCATCGGTACGCCGTTCAGCCCGAATTCCAAGGTGGTTCGGCGGGTAAGAATGATTTCTTCTTCGCCTTCCAGCACTGCCTTGTGCTCAGGCAAGAAGTTCACCGACACCACGCTGTGGCGTGGAAGCTGCTCAAGGAATTGCGGCAGCGAATCACGCAGTGCCACAAAATGCTTCTTGGTGCGCAATACCCAACGGACCATCACCGAACCGGTATCCGACAGGGTGAGAATCACATGCTTGAGTTCGCCCTTGCGCTTGGGAACGTCGTAGGGAATGAGCTTCAGATCATGAATGAACTGCTCGATGACCGGGAATACGGCACGTAGCGGTGCTGCGATGACTCCGCAGTTGCGCAGATCGACACCGTGGCCGTCGGCATCCAGGATGCCGATGGTCGGCTGGCCGGTGGTTCCGGAAATGACCATTTTGGCTTTGTTGCGGAAGCCCTGTTCGCTACTGGCTTGGGGCGGAAGGAATTCCAGGCCTGGGAAGCCGGCCAGCAGCTGCTGGCAATCCGCTACCTTAGATTGCAGTTGCTGGGCGTAAGGCACCGTCATCAAGGTGCATGAGCGGCAACGGGAGGCAGAAAAGTAAAGGCATTCCATGGTGCTTATGATTTTAGCGAAGATCGGCCGGCACCGAGCACAGAGAAATCTTGGCGCTGATTGACCGCAAATTTTCAGCTTTGGCCGCTAAGCTCGCAATTGATCAAAAGTTACTGAGCAGAATCCCTGCATGATGCGAAAGCCATACGGGGAAGGGTTGTTTAACCGCGAAAGGACAGATGGCACTTCATACCGGGCTATCCACGCATCGCCGTGGCATTGCATTGCTTGCACTCCCCCTTGCTGCCGTGATCGGCGCCTGCACGAGTTGCGCCGCTTCTTCACCCCAGGCTCATGAAGTTTCTTCCACCCCGGTTCCCGCCCCGTCTTCCAGCAGTGCCACCGAAAAATCCCTGCCCGCTCCGAGCAAGGCCGCAGCAAGCTCCAGCGTCCCGCTTCCGGCTCCAACCGGGAACAATGCCACTGCTCCCACCACGACTCCGAGCAATTCAGCCAAGCAGCCCGCCGGCACTCCGGCCAAGCCCGAAAGCTCCAAGACATCGCTGTCGCCCCTGGCCTCGGGTGCCAACACTGGTGCCTCCATCAAGGCGCTTCCCAGTTCAGCGGCCGAAATGTCCAAGGCCACCACGCAGCTGTTCGCTGCAGTGAATCGAGGCAAGCTGAAGGACGTCAAGGCGGCGCTCAAGGATGGAGCTGACCTCGACGCGCAGGACGAGGCCGGTCGCACCGCGCTGATGCGTGCAGTCATCAACAAGAACCCTGCCATCGCCAAGACCCTCTTCGAAGCAGGCTCGGATCCCGACAAGAAGGACGACTTCTACGAGTCGCCGTTCCTGCGCGCGAGCGCCAATGGCCAGGTTGAAACGCTGAAGCTTCTCATTGACGGCGGGGCCGACCTCACGGCGGTGAATCGCATGGGCGGGACCGCTTTGACCGTCGCCAGCGAGAATGGCCGGGTTCAGGCCGTGCGCCAGTTGCTCCGCACCGATATCCCGGTAGACCAGGTTAATGACCTGGGCTGGACGGCCCTGCACGAAACCATTGTCCTGGGCCAGGGCACCGCCAATGCCATCACCATCGCGCGTTTGCTGATTATCAACGGGGCGGACCCGCATTTGGAGGACCACTCCGGTTCTGATGCATTCAAGCTAGCGCGTGAACGCCAGCAGAGCCAGATGCTGACCATGCTGCAGGCTGCAGCCAAGCGCTGAATCCTAGAGGGCGTCGAGGTAGAACCAGGCGCCGTCCTGCTTCACGAAGGTGCTGACCTCATGCTGCTGCGCTTCATGCCGGCCGTCGCGATAGTACGCAGCGAATTCCACCACCCCGCGGGAGGCCGCCGCGCCGCCAGCACGGGTTGAAATGATCTCCAAGCCGGTCCAGCGCATCTGCGAATCCACGTCCAGTTCCTTGGGCCTCGTGCTCTCATGCCAGGTCGCCAGCAAATACTGCGACAGCCCCAGCACGAAGGCGCTGTAGCGTGAGCGCATCAGCTGCTCCGCGGTCTGCGGCAGCAAGGAGCCGTCTTCCCTTCCGTCATGCAAGGGCTTGCAGCAGTTCTCGTAGGACAGCTTCGCAGCGTCCAGGACTCGGCAGGCGCAGACGGTTTGACTAGCATTTTTCACAGTTTCAGCATACGCGTCGAGCGCGCTTCGACAACCCGTGAGCCTAAGATCACATGACTTAAACCGCAGGATATCGGTGCTATCGCGCACAGGGACGTTTTCCCCATCACATTCACGGGTAGACTATGAAGGCAAGCTCGCGGAGCGCCAAATCCCCCTGGTGTGAGACGGCATCTCCGTGTGGCATTTAACTTAACCTCGCCAACAGGAGATATGCCGGATGCCCCGCATCGTTGTAGATGTCATGCTCAAGCCAGAAATCCTTGACCCTCAGGGCAAGGCCATCGCGGGAGCTCTTCCCCGCCTAGGCTTCACCTCCTTCGAAGCTGTCCGCCAGGGCAAGCGCTTTGAACTGTCCGTGGACGGCGAGGTGACCGAAGAAATCCTCGCCCAGGCTCGCGAGGCTGCAGAAACCCTGCTTTCCAACCCGGTGATCGAAGATGTCGTCAACGTCGAGGTATTCGAAGACTAATGAGTGCCGAACTTCCCCTGATTGGCGACTATTCAACGCCAAGCACTGAACTTTCCGGAGCGCGCATCGGCGTGGTGACCTTCCCGGGCACCCTCGATGACCGCGACGCCGCTCGCGCCGTGCGCGCAGCCGGTGCCGAAGCGGTGTCCCTGTGGCACGCCGATACCGACCTGCAGGATGTCGACGCCGTGGTGATCCCCGGCGGCTTCTCCTACGGCGACTACCTGCGCGCCGGCGCGATCTCCCGCTTCGCACCGATGATGGCGAAGATCGCAGATGCCGCGAACTCCGATGCCAAGCTGCCCGTGCTGGGCATCTGCAACGGTTTCCAGATCCTCACCGAGTCGCACCTGCTGCCCGGATCGATGATCAAGAACGACCACTTGAAGTTCATCTGCCGCGATCAGCTGCTGCGCGTGGAGAACAACCAGACCGCATGGACCAACGGCTTCGAAGCAGGCCAGGAAATCACCATCGTGCTGAAGAACCAGGATGGCCAGTACGTGGCCGACGAGAAGGTCCTGGACGAGCTCGAAGCTGAAAACCGCATCGCGTTCTCCTACGTGGGCTGGAACCCGAACGGCTCGCGCCGCTCGATCGCCGGCGTGAGCAACAAGGCCGGCAACGTTGTCGGCCTGATGCCGCACCCGGAGCACGCCATTGAGGCCGGCTTCGGCCCGGACCACCGCGGCACCGACGGGCTGGCATTCTTCACCAGCGTTCTGACCCACCTTGTTGGAGGCAAAAAGTGAGCCAGGAAGCCACTAAGGAATTCAATATCGACACCGTCGATAACGCAGCGGGCACCCCGGATGTAGAACTGCCATGGGCAGAGCTGGGCCTGAAGGACAACGAGTTCGCCGAGATCGTGAAGATCCTGGGCCGTCGTCCGACCGCCGCTGAATTGGCCATGTACTCGGTCATGTGGTCCGAGCACTGCTCGTACAAGTCCACCAAGAACCACCTGCGCCAGTTCGGCCAGAAGGTCACCCCGGAAATGAAGAAGGACCTGATGGTCGGCATGGGCGAAAACGCCGGTGTCACCGACCTGGGCGACGGCTGGGCCGTGACCTTCAAGATCGAGTCCCACAACTCGCCTTCCTACGTCGAGCCGTACCAGGGTGCCGCTACCGGCATCGGCGGCATCGTGCGCGACATCATCTCCATGGGCGCCCGCCCGATCGCCGTGATGGATCCGCTGCGTTTCGGCGCGATCGACCACGAGGACTCGCAACGCGTCGTGCACGGCGTGGTCTCGGGCATCGGCGGCTACGGCAACTCGCTGGGCCTGCCGAACATCGGCGGCGAAACCGTCTTCGACCCGATCTACCAGGGCAACCCGCTGGTCAACGCACTGGCCGTGGGCGCACTGCGCCACGAGGATCTGCGCCTGGCCAACGCCTCGGGCGTGGGCAACAAGGTCGTGCTCTTCGGTGCGCGCACCGGTGGCGATGGCATCGGCGGCGCGTCGGTGCTGGCCTCGGAGTCCTTCGACGACACCAAGCCATCCAAGCGCCCGGCGGTCCAGGTAGGCGACCCGTTCGCCGAGAAGGTGCTCATCGAGTGCTGCCTGGAGCTGTTCAAGGCCTCGCTGGTCGAGGGCATCCAGGACCTGGGCGCTGCGGGCATCTCCTGCGCCACCAGCGAACTGGCCTCCAACGGCGAAGGCGGCATGCAGGTCGAGCTGACCAACGTGCTGCTGCGCGACTCCACCCTGACCCCGGGCGAAATCCTGATGTCGGAGTCCCAGGAACGCATGATGGCCGTAGTCACCCCGCAGAACATCGAAGCGTTCGAGGCCGTCATGGCCAAGTGGAACGTGGAGTACTCCTGGCTGGGCGAGGTCACCGACACCGATCGGCTGATCATCACCTGGAATGGCGAAGTCATCGTGGACGTGGACCCGAAGACCGTCGCCCACGACGGCCCGGTCTACGACCGCCCGTATGCCCGCCCGCAGTGGCAGGATGCGCTGCAGGCTGACACCTTCAAGTCCTCGGAAGCCGGCGCCAACCTGCCAGCTACCGGCGAAGAGCTGAAGGCCGCCGCCCTGGAGCTGATCGCCAGCCCGAACATGTGCGACAAGTCCTGGATCACCAGCCAGTACGACCGCTACGTCGGCGGCAACACCGCGCTGGCCGCCCCGGACGATGCCGGCGTGGTCCGCATCGACGAGTCCACCGGACTCGGCGTGGCCATCGCCACCGATGCCAACGGCCGCTACACCTACCTGGACCCGTACGCCGGCGCCCAGCTGGCGCTGGCTGAGTCCTACCGCAACGTCGCCACCTCCGGTGCGATCCCTGCCGCTGTTTCGGACTGCCTGAACTACGGCTCCCCAGAGGACCCGGATGTCATGTGGCAGCTGGCCGAGGGCATCCGCGGCCTGTCCGATGCGTGCATGGAGCTCGGCGTCCCGGTCACCGGCGGCAATGTCTCGCTGTACAACCAGACCGGCGACAAGGCCATCCACCCAACCCCTGTGGTTGCGACCCTGGGCAAGTTCGACGACGTCGCTCGCCGCACCCCTTCGGGCTGGCGCGAAGAGGCCGACGGCCAGGCCATCTACCTGATCGGCACCACCGCCGATGAACTGGACGGCTCGGAGTTCGCCAACCTGCGCGGCCACCTCGGCGGCCTGCCGCCAAAGGTCGACCTGGCTGCCGAGAAGGCACTGGGCGCAATCCTGATCAACGCCAGCCGCGACGGCATGATCGACGCCGCGCACGACCTGTCCGAGGGCGGCCTGCTTGCAGCGCTGTCCGAGATGGTCCTGCGCTACGGCGTTGGCGCTCGCGTGGCCCTGGACGAGATCAAGCAGCGTGACGGCATCGATTCCTTCACCGCGCTGTTCTCGGAGTCCCAGGCACGCGCCTTGGTTGCCGTTCCACGCAGCGAAGAGGTCCGCTTCAACGACATGACCAGTGCCCGCGGTGTAACCGTGGCCCGCATGGGCATTGTCGATGCGCAGTCCGGCGTCCTGGAAGTCCAGGGCGAGTTCACCGTTTCGGTGGATGAGCTGCGTGAAGCTTCCGAAGGCACCATGAAGAAGTACTTCGGCTAGGCTCCAGCCAACCTGTCAACGGCGGCTCTCCTCATCGAGGAGGGCCGCCGTTGTCCATCTGCACCCAGGCTGTCCCCGCGCGCGCCGCACCTCGGAAACGATAATCTGGGAACACCACAGTTCCCGTTCCCGGCTTCCAAAGGATCTGACCATGGCTGAACCCGACGGGCTGCCCGCCGCGGCCCTGCAGCCAGTGGTGGTGAACTGGAAATGCAATCTGACCTACAGCATCGTGGTCTGGGTCAGCAACGGGACGGCGCGCGTGCATTTCGAGGAAACGGTGCAGCTGCTGCAGGCCGGCCAAGCGCTGTGGATCCCGCGGTTCATTGCGCACAAGGTGGAGCATGATGCCCACTCCCTGGCCTTGTCGATCATGGTCAGGACAACGTCCAACCACAGGCTGGGCGACGGGTGGCGGCTGATCAACGTGCCGCCGGCCCAATCGCAGTGGATGTTCCACCTGATGCTACTGACCCTCTCGCCCGTGCACCAGGGCCAGGCCAGTGCGCAGCGGGTGCTCGATACGCTGGCGCATTTCGCCGTCGCCTCCCCCTCCTCCACCCGGCCCGTTCCGCTGGCCATGCCACGGCACAGCGCAGCCCGGAAGGTAGTCGCCCACCTGCTGGCCCATCCGCACGGCACGCTGCACTTGGCCGATTATGCGCGGAAGTTCGCCGTGTCCGAACGGACCTTGCGCCGCGCATTCCTCGCCGAAACCGGACTGAATTTCCGGCAATGGCGCCAGCAGGCACGGCTCGGCGCGTTGGACCGTGTGCTTCCGCACAGCGCCAGCCAGCCTCCGGCCTTGACCACCCGCTGGATGAACCTTGCCAACCAGGATCTGGTGCTCTGGGCGGTGCGCGGACGAGCCAGCATTTGCCAGCTGGCCCATGGGGAAGGCACCGGACGCGAACGCACCCAGCAGCTGCAGGGCGGGCAATTCATGCTGGTCCCTGCCGGGCAGTCCCTGCGCCTGCAGATCGAGCAGGGCTCGCTGCTGATCCCGCTGTCCCTGCCAGCCGGTTCTCTGCCGTCCGGGCAGCAGCACCGGATGCCCTGCCAGCTGCCGGTCGAGTTCTTCCAGGCCATGCTGCACCGCGCGGTTTCGCACATCACGCTGCTGCGTCCGGTCCACTTCGACCCGCTCGACACCGTGAAGCTGCTGCAGCTGGTGCCGAATTATCCCGGATTGCCCTGGCCGCACTCTGCCGAAATGCGTTCGCTGGCCGGCACCCTGGCCGCCGATACCCGGGGCAAGCTGCCGGCGTCCGCTGCCGCCGCGCAGCATGGCCTGAGCCTGCGCCAGCTGCAGCGGCGCTGGAGCGCCGAGACCGGCATGAGCCTGCGCTCCTGGCGCCAGGCCTCCCGCTTCCAGCATGCCGAAGCCTTGCTGAATGCAGGATTCCCGGTGCCGATGGTCGCCCTCCAGCTCGGATTCAGCGACGCCGGGAACTTCTCCCGCGCCTACGCTAAGACCCGCGGACGCCGTCCCAAGCCGGCAGACTACACCCTCCCAACGGACATTTTTTGATCACTTAACGACATCTTAGCCTTCTCGATCCACCACCGGAACCCGCTGGAAATCCCGGAAATTCCGGCAGATAATGCTCGGTTGGAACCATAGGGGCAAGGTGAGCCTAAATTAACCCCGGCTAAGGTGGGAGACCGTCACCCCTGAACTCCACCGCGCCGCCTTCGGCGCGGATACCCACCGAGGAGCAACCCCCCATGCGTTCATCCGCTCGCAAATTCGCATCCCTGGCCGCTGCAGCGGCCCTCACCCTTTCGCTTGGCGCCTGCGCCGCAAACGGAACTGCCGCAGCAGACGGCTCCCCGGCCGCCGATTCCGCGGACACCGGCAGCTGGCCGCGCACGCTCACCGATGACGCCGGCAACGAGGTTCAGATCCCGGCCAAGCCGGAACGCATCATCTCCACCACGGTGTCCACCACCGGCACCCTGCTGGCCCTGGATGCCCCGGTCGTCGGCTCCTCCACCGCCGCCATCAGCCCGCAGAGCGACGAGAACGGCTGGTTCACCCAGTGGGCCGATGTCGCAGTTGAGCGCGAGGTGTCACCGGTCTACCAGCTGGGCAACTTCAATCTGGAGGCCGTCGTGGCCCAGGATCCGGATCTGATCGTGGTCTCGACCTCTGGCGCCGACTCCGAAATGGACAACCTCGAGCAGCTGCAGTCGCTGGCCCCGACCTACGTGGTCAACTACGGCGACAAGGACTGGAAGTCGCTGGCCGAGGAGCTGGCCGAAGCCACCGGCACCGAAGCCAACGCCGAATCGATCGTCAGCGAATTCGACCAGCGCGCCGCCGAGATCAAGGAGAAGCTGGCCATCCCGGCCGGCAGCACCGCTTCGATCGTCTCTTACAACAAGGGCGCCGATTCCCCCGTGGGCAAGCAGAGCGGACCGCACTCGGCCCTGATCAGCGCGATGGGCTTCGAGATCATCGAGCCTCCGGCGCAGTTCGACACCTCCGCCCAGAAGCGCGAGGACTTCGCCTTCACCAGCTACGAAGGCCTGTCCGAATCCGCCACCGGCGACTCGGTCTTCCTGATCTCCGCCAACGACAAGACCGCGAAGTCCTTCGCCGCGGATCCGACGCTGTCCAACCTGCCCTCGGTGACCAGCGGCAACATCTTCCCGCTGGCCAACTCTTTCCGCCTGGACTACTACTCCTCCAACGACATCCTGGACTACTTCGAGAACGAGTTCCCGGGATTGAACGCAGGCAAGTAGGCCACCGGCAGTGCTTCAAGAACGCAGTGCCCGCCGCCGGCCCAGGGTTTCGCCCTGGCTGGCGGCTTCGGCCGTCCTGATGCTGCTGGGGCTGCTCTCCTGCGCACTGGGCACCAAGAACATCTCGCTGGCCGAGTCCTGGGCCGCCCTGGCCAGCTTCGATCCGGGGAACAACGACCACCTGCTGGTGCGCGAGCTGCGCGTGCCGCGCACGCTGCTGGCCGTGGTGGTCGGCGCCGGGCTGGGGTTGGCCGGCGCGCTGATGCAGTCCATGACCCGCAACCCGCTGGCCGAGCCCGGGCTGCTGGGCGTGAACGCCGGCGCCGCCTTCGCGGTGGCCATCGCGATCACCGTCGGGGTCGTGCAGCCGGCCGGCTACATGTCCTTTGCCTTCGCCGGGGCGGCCGCGGCCAGCCTCATCGTCTACTTCATGGGCAGCCGCAGGCAGTCGGGCAATGACGTGGTGCGCCTGGTGCTCGCCGGCGCCGGGCTGTCGGTGATGCTGATGGCCGCCACGCAGATCCTGGTCATCGGCGGCGGCACCGAAACCCATGAGCGCTTCGCTTCCTGGACCACCGGCTCGCTGCAGGGCCGCGGCTACGACGTGCTGCCGATCGCCGCGCTGGTGGTGCTCGCCGGCGCGGTGATCGCCCTGGGCCTGTCCCGTTCGCTGGACGCGCTGGCCCTGGGCGAAGACAGCGCCCGCGCGCTGGGCGTGAATCCCACCCGGGCCTGGCTGCTGTCCTCGCTCGCGGTGATGCTGCTGGCCGGGGCCGCCACCGCGGCCGCCGGGCCGATCAGCTTTGTCGGCCTGGCCGCCCCGCATGCGGCGCGGATGCTCGTTGGCGCACAGCACCTGCGCAGCCTGCCGCTGTCCATGCTGCTGGGCGCCGGTGTGCTGCTCATCGCCGACATCGCCGGGCGCATGGTGGCCGCCCCGGCGGAAATCGGTGCCGGGGCGATGAGCGCCCTGATCGGCGCACCGGTGTTCATCTACCTGGCCCGTCGACGACTGAAGGCGGGCAAATGAGCACCCGAACCCCTGCAACACAGCGATTCACCCGCACCCGCACCCGCCTGGTGCTCGGCATCCTGGCGCTGCTGCTGACGCTCGGCGCGCTGCTGGCGATGGGCACCGGAACCATCATGCTGGGCCCGGGCCAGGTGCTCGGCGCGCTGCTGGGTTCCGGCGAGCCGAAGGACGTGCTGGTGGTGCAGAAGATCCGCGCCCCGCGCGTGCTCACCGCCATTGGCGTGGGCGCGGCCCTGGGCGCGGCCGGCGCCTGCTTCCAGTCGATCTCCCGCAACCCGCTGGGCAGCCCTGACATCATCGGCTTCACCACGGGTGCCGCCACCGGCGCCGTGGCGCAGATCGTGCTGTTCAGCGCCGGCGCCTGGGCCACCGGCCTGGCCGCCATGGTCTGCGGGCTGCTCACCGCCGCGGCGGTGTACGCGCTGTCCTTCTCCAAGCGCACCACCGGCGGGCAGCGCCTGGTGATCATCGGCATCGGCGTGGGCGCCATGCTCGGCGCGGTGAACACCATCCTGCTCTCCAAGGGGGACGCGGACCTGGCCGCCCAGGCGAACCTGTGGCTTTCGGGATCGCTGGGCGGGCGCAGCTGGGCCGACGCGGGCCTGGTGGGCCTGTGCCTGCTGGCGCTGCTGCCGCTGCTGATGGCGCACGGCCGGCACCTGACCCTGTTGGAAATGGGCGATGACACCGCCCAGGCGCTGGGCGTCAGCGCCGAACTGGTCCGCCGGATCACGATCTTCGCCGCCGTCTGCCTGACCGCCGCGGCCACCGCCGCCGCCGGCCCGATCGCTTTCGTGGCCCTGGCCTCCGGGCAGATCATCCGCCAGCTGATCGGCAACCGCACGGTGCCGATCTGGCAGGCGGCGCTCACCGGGGCGCTGCTGCTGCTGGCCTGCGACGTTGCCACCCAGCATCTGCCGCTGCGCGCGCAGGTGCCCATCGGCCTGGCCACCTCGCTGGCCGGCGGCCTCTACCTGCTCTACCTGCTCACCCGACCGACTACCCGAACCTGACCCGAGGAGCACCCATGCCAGCCAATGAAATGATCGTCGAGGAGATCATCGACTACACCCCGCGGATGCGCCGGGTGGTGTTCTGCGGAGCCGGGGTGGCCGAGTACCTGGCCGCCCCGCCGTGCGTGCCGAACATCAAGATCTACTTCCCTGCTCCGGGCCAGCCGCTGGACCAGCCCGGCGAGGACGAGCGCGGACGCTGGGTCTTCACCGGCGACCAGCGCTCGCGGGTGCGCACCTACACGGTGCGCTTCATGGACCAGCAGGCCTCGAGGCTGGCCATCGACTTCGTCCGCCACGGGGACGAGGGGCTGGCCAGCGCCTGGGTGGAACGCATCGCCCCGGGCGATGTGCTCGGCGCCCTGGGCGGCGGCGGGCTGGTGCTCAAGCCCGGCGGCCACGCCCTGCTCTTCGGCGATGAGACCGCGCTGCCTGCCATCAGCGACACCCTGGAGCAGATGCCCGCCGGCCAGCTCGGCCAGGTGTTCATCGAGGTGGCGGACGAGGACGACATCCACCCGCTGGCCAAGCCCGAGGGCGTGCAGGTGCACTGGCTGACGCGCGGCGGGGCGCCGGCGGGAAGCACCGGGCTGCTCATCGAGGCAATGCAGCGGCTGCAGCCGCCGGCCGGTCACGCAGACTTTTCCGGCGTGCACCTGTGGGTCGGGGCCGAGTCGCAGGTGGTGCGCTTCGCCCGCAAGTGGGCGGCCCGCGTAGGGATCGAGCGCGCCAACCGGCTGATCATCGGCTACTGGCACCAATCGATGGACGAGGTGGCCTACGGCAAGGACTCGGATCACGACCGGGTCAAGGACGAGATGGACTACGAGCGCCCGGGACATGAGCATGCCCATGCACACTGAGCGCACCCCGTACGCCGCGGCAGCACCGCGGGTCGAAGCCCGCGGCAACGGGGCGGCCACCCCGCGGGCGCGCGGATTCCTCGCTTCCCGGGTCAGCCCCGAAGGCATCGCCGCCCTGCCGGCGGCCCTGGCCGCGGGCAGCCTGGACTACCCGCTGGTCGACCGCTGCGCCACGACAGGCGATGGCGGCCAGGACATGGTGCATGCGACGTTCCTGTTCCTCGACGAGCAGCCCGCGGATCCGGCGCGGGCGGTGATCCTGTCAGCCAATGCGCTAGTGGACCATGAGGACCTGGCGGCCAGCGAATTCGAGCAGTCCGGCGAGCGCCTGTGGAGCATTACCCTGCTGGTGCCTGCCGACTGGGTTGCCTCCTACCGGATCACCGTGCACCGCGGTGACGGCCCGGCCCCCTGGCATCAGGCAGCGGACCGCCGCGCGATCCGGCTGGCGGCTGATGGCGGAGGCCCCGATCCGCTGAACCCGCAGGTTTCGGCCACCATGAACGGCGCCGCGGTGTCGGTATTCCGCGGTCCCAAGGCCACGGCCAACCCGCATCTGGCCCCGGCGGTTCCCGCCGCGGGGCGCAGTGGGCCATCGCTGGGCGGCTGGGGTGCGGCCGAGGCCGGCACGCAGGGGTTGCACCCGCGGCTGAGCCACCACCTTGTGCAGGATGAGAACTGCGCACGCGAACGCAGCGTGTGGATGTACCAGCCGCCAGGCAGCGAATCCGGCGCCCAGCAGGAGCCGACCCCGCTGGTGGTCGTGCATGACGGGGCCACCTGGGTGAAGCACCTGTCCTTCGCCGAGAGCCTGGACAATGCGATCAACGCCAAAGTGCTGGCGCCGGTGCACGTGATGTTCGTGGATTCCACGTCGATTCCGCTGCGCTCCGACGAGTTGCCGCACGCAACGGGCACCACCCGCTCGCTGGCTGGGCAGTTCCTGCCCTGGGCGCGCAGCGGCTTCAACGTGCGGGCCGATCCTGCCGGCACGCTGCTCACCGGTTCGTCTTTCGGCGGTCTCGCCGCGATGCTGGGGGTTCTGCTTTACCCGGAACTGTTCGGCAAGGCAGTGGCGCAATCCCCCTCGCTGTGGCACACCGATGTGTCCGCGCAGCTGCAGTCATTGGCTGCGCACGTTGAGCTGGAAATCCAGGCGGGGTGCTATGAAACGCGCATTGCCGAATCCTGTGCGCAGACCCTCGGCGCCCTGCAGGGCAGCGATGCTGCACAGCGCATCCAGTACCAGCTGTTCTCCGGCGGCCACGACTGGGCCTGGTGGGCACCGGAACTGCTTTCCGCGCTGGTGCGCGCCTATCCCGCGGCAGGCCACTGAGTGCAGTTGGCGGCGGTCCTCCTCTTTGGGCAGGGCCGCCGTTTTTGTTTGGGCAGATTATTTGGCGCTGAGCACTTCTTCGAGCTCTTTTCCGTTAACAAGGATCCGGGCCTCGCCGGTACCGGGCGCGGTCATCGCGGTGTATTGGAGCTATTCGACAATGCGCGGATCATCGCAGGCGCCGCCGGATTTCACGGTTCCGCTCAATTCGACGGTCACCGCATCGCCTTCCACCGCCGATGAAACGTAGTCGAGGCCGGAGCCGGCCAAGGCGTTGCGCAGCACTGATTCTCCGAGCATTTCCTCGTCATCAGCCAGGAGTGCGGTGATCGAGGCCTCGACTTGGTTGGTGAATTCCTCTGGTCCCGTTTCGGTCGCGACCAGCGAGTCGCCGCAGCCGATCTCCGACCCCGACTTCCCCTCATCGCCCACGGCAACATAGAACAGCGTCAGGGCGGCTGTGGTTGGCTCCGCGGAACTCGCCGCCGGATCCGCGCTCTGCGCCTCAGTAGAGGCGCCGGTGCTGGCTGGCGGCTCCGCGGTAGCAGTATCAGCGCTGGTTGGCTGCGGCGGGCTTCCGGGCGTTTCACTGCCGGGGCCTTGGCTGCAGCCGGCCGCAAGCATGAGCACCGCAACAGCGAGCGCCAATGGCACCGGGGAGGTTCGTTGAGTTCGCATGGTAATTCCTCCTCGCCAAACTCGAACGAATGGCGTTCCCACCGTAGCCGTGCGCGGCGAGTCCAATCCAGCACGAATCCGTTGCAGTTTGGCTCCTTTGCAGCTCTCAATAGATCAGCTGGAGAGGGTCAAACTAAAGTAGTTGACACGTCAATGAATTAAGGTGATAATTGATGCATCAACCAAGTATTTGAAACGGGGAACACGCAATGAACGCCTTCGAGAACATCGAATTCGGCCTCGACACCTTTGGCGACGTACCCAGCGACAAGTCAGGCAAGCTGGTAACCCATGCCCAGGGCATCCGCGCCACGGTCCAGGAAGCCATCGCGGCCGATCAGGCCGGCGTCGATGTGATCGCTGTCGGCGAACACCACCGCCCGGAATACGCCATCTCCAGCCCCGAGACCGTTCTGGCGGGCATTGCCACGGCGACCGAGCGGATCCGCCTCGGATCCGGCGTGACCGTGCTGTCCTCCGACGATCCGGTCCGCGTCTTCCAGCGCTTCGCCACTGTTGATGCCTTGTCCAACGGACGTGCCGAGGTCATGCTGGGCCGCGGCTCCTTTACCGAGTCCTTCCCGTTGTTCGGCCATGACATGGCTGACTACGAACTGCTTTTCGACGAGAAGATCGACCTGTTCCACAAGCTGCTCGACGAAAAGCCGGTGACCTGGCAGGGAACCAAGCGTGCACCGCTGGAGGATATGGAAGTATTCCCGAAGACCGAGTCCGGCCGCCTGAACACCTGGGTGGGCGTGGGCGGTTCCCCGCAGTCGGTCATCCGCACGGCGCACTATGGATTGCGCATGATGCTCGCTGTCATCGGCGGGTCCCCCGAGCGCTTCGCACCCTACATCGACCTGTACCGCCGGGCCAACGACCAGTTCGGCCACCCAACCCTGCCCGTGGGCCTGCACTCCCCCGGCTTCGTGGCAGAAACCGACGAGCTGGCCCGCGAGCACATGTTCGACGCCTACAAGGAACAGCGTGACCGCATCGGCGCGTCCCGTGGCTGGAGCCCAATGGGCCGCGGAGAATTCGAGCACGAGATCAGCGAAGGCTCGCTGTACGTCGGCTCGCCGGAAACCGTGGCCCGCAAGATCGCCAAGACCCTCAAGTCCCTGGATATCGGCCGTTTCGATTTGATCTACTCCGGCGGCGCGGTAGAAGCTGGCGCCCGCTTGCGTGCCGTGGAACTCTACGGCGAAAAGGTCATCCCGCTGGTACGCGAAATGCTTTCCGAGAGCTAGACCCGGATTCGAAGACCTGCCTGAAGGAGAGAAAATGACACAGCAGACCATCGGCATCCTCGGCGCTGGAAAGATCGGCACGGTTCTTGCCCGCCGCGCCTTGCAGGCCGGCTACAAGGTGCTCATCGCCGGCTCCGGCGACCCCGGCGCCATTGCCCTGACCATCGAGATCCTGACTCCGGGCGCGCTGGCCGTGGATCCGGCAACCGCCGCGCGGGAAGCCGACATTGCCATACTGGCCCTGCCACTGGGCAAGTACCGGAATATTCCGGCTGCCGAGCTCGCAGGCAAGCTGGTCATCGACGCCATGAACTACTGGTGGGAAACGGATGGCATCCGCGAGGACCTGAACGGCCCTCAGGTCTCCACCAGCAATTTGATCCAGGAGTTCCTGCCAGGTTCGCGGGTCGTCAAGGCCTTCAACCACATGGGCTACCACGACCTCGAGGACGAGTCCCGTCCGGCCGGCGCCGAGCGCCGCAAGGCCATCGCGCTGGCCGGCGATCTGGACTCCGACGTTGACCAGGCAGCCCGGATCGTTGACGATTTCGGCTTCGATCCGCTGCCGATAGGATCCCTGGCTGAAGGCTTGCGCCTGCAGCCTGGCCAGCCTGCCTTCGGCGCGAACAAGCCGCGGGCCGAGCTCGCAGCGCTCATCGACGCCGCCCAGGTCCAGGCCTCAGCCGAGCTGCGCTAGCACCTCGTTCAGCGCTTCGGTGGACGAGGGATGGGTGAAGATCTGGTCGCGCAGTTCAGCGGCACTCATTCGCTGCCGCATGGCCAGCGCCACCAGATTCACCACTTCCTGGGAGTCCACGTGCATCAGCGCCGCTCCGAGGATCTTCTCGCTGCGCGCATCGACGACGAACTTGATGATGCCCCGCGGGTCGCCCACCATCTTGGGGCGCGGCATGGCGGCGATCTCGGAAACTTTCTTCACCGCGATCCTGACCTGCAGTCCCTGTTGTTCAGCCTGCTCCTCGCTCAAGCCGACGCGAGCCAGCGACGGGGTGGTGAAGATGGTGTACGGAACAGCAACCCGGCCCTTGGTGCTGCGCGATCCGTCGCCCAGCAGCCGGTTGGCCAGCACCCGATGGTCATCAAGCGAGATACCAGCACCCGATGGTCATCAAGCGAGATATAGGTGAACTGCTGGCCGCCATTGGCATCACCCACGGCATAGATGCCCGGAGCGCTGGTGGCCAGGAACTCGTCCACCACGATTTCCCCGCGGGAACCCGTGCGAACCCCGGCGGCTTCCAAGCCCAGGCCGGCAGTATTCGGCACGCGCCCCAGCGCGATCAGCACCGCATCGGCCTGCAATCGATGCACCTCGCCCTCGCGTTCATAGCTGACGGTAGCACCGTGCTCGTCCTGGCTGATTGAGCGCACGGAGGCCGAGCTGATGATCTCGGCTCCCGCATCTTCCAGGCATCCCTGGACCTCGGCGGCCACATCCGCATCTTCCTTGGACAGTGCACGGCTTCCGCGATCCAGCACCGTGACCTTTGATCCGAACTGGGCAAACATCGACGCGAACTCGATGCCGACATATCCGCCGCCCACCACGGCCAGGGTCTTGGGCAACGGGGCGTGCTGGATGGTGGTGGAGTCATGCACCCGCCCGCCAATCTGCGCGCCGTCGATTTCCGGGACTGCAGGGAGGGCGCCGGTGTTGATGATGATCGTTTCTGCGCTCAGTTCCAGCTCTTCTGAACCGGCATTGACCTTGATGCGCTTCGGCCCGGTGAATGCAGCCGTGCCGTTGACCACCAGCACCGAGTCCAGCTCGTCAAGCATGGAGAAGTTCTTGGCGCGCATCTTGGCGGTGAGCTTGTCCCGGCGATCGACTGCCGCGTCGAAAATCTGCTGGTCATATCCGCTGCCGTCCCGGTTTTCGGCATCAGGGATCAGCGCCTTGGTGGGGACGCAACCGATATTGATGCAGGTGCCGCCGTACATCTGGGAAGACTGCTCGATGATTGCCACCCGCTGGCCTGCCCGGGCCAAGGTGCCGGCCAGGGTCTTGCCGCCCTTGCCCCACCCGATGATTATCGCGTCGAGCTTTTCGTCCACGCTTGTTGAATCCACGGCAAACCCCTCGCTGCTGAAACCTTCTTTCCAGCACGAGTCTTGTTCCCGCGGGCGCTTCCGTCAACACTTCACGGATCTTCCCCAGCGGCAGACAGAAGCGCTGGGCATGCCACTTGTGGGAACTGCCATGAGCGTCTGAGTTCGGGATGCTTTCCATCGGAGGATTCTGGGACCTTATGGGACTCCGGATTGGAAAACTAGATCTTCTTGACGATGGAAGACTTCAATTCCATCTGCCCAAAGCCATCGACCTTGGCGGCGATGTCATGGTCGCCTGAACCCTGGACCAATCGGATGCCGCGGACCTTGGTTCCGGCTTTCAGCGCGCTTTGCGCACCCTTGACCTTCATGGTCTTGGTGATGCTGACGGTATCGCCGTCCTGCAGCACATTGCCGACAGCATCCTTGATCACCGCTTCGGCGGTTTCGGTGTGTTCGGCCTCGGCATTCCATTCATGCGCGCACTCTGGGCAGACCAGCAGGGCATCCATTGCGTAGGTGTATTCGCTGGAGCATTCAGGGCACGGTGGCAAGGTATCAGACATGGGGCTAATTTTAGTGACCGGATCTGCTCATTGTCGAATGAATCGAATATCGAATAATCCGCGGAAATCCGCGGTAGAAATGGCCAAGGCGCCAGGCGCATAGAGCTTGGCGTTCTGCAGATTAAAATGACTTGTTTTCTATGCCCGATATCCCCCATACTCAGGCATACAGGCGGGTGCTCACACCGGCCGGGTTAGGGGCACACCATGTCTAAGCATCACAAGTACAAGAGCTACGGTCCGCAATACACGGTGACACCTAGGGAAGGGTTCACCCTGGAAGTCCTGGCCCAGGCAGAAAAGGCTGGAGCGAAGGCCGGATACGCGGTGGCCAAGGAGCAGTTATACCGGAATATTGGCGACAACTCGGTGTTCAACGAGCAGCAAACCGACGAACTGCTGGCAGCTGCCGAACGTGCCGGTGCCGCCGCAGCGCTCGCCGCTGCACGCAAAGTCCTGGATAAGACGCTGCGCACCTCTTTCAAGCACTATCACCACCCGCCGGCGCAGGCCTCGCCCGCCCCTCTTGCTCCGCCACCCGCAGTCCCTTCGGAAACGCGCAGCTACGCAGAAACCTATGAGGAGCCCCTCGCCAGGCACACCCCTGCCCTGGGATATCAAGAACCGCCAAGGAAAAAGGTTGATCAGCACGTTCTGACGATCACCCGGGTAGAGCGGCTGAATGACCAGATGGTGCGCATCATCGCCGGTGCCCCAGATCTGGATGGCTACCGTTCCAATGGAGCAATCGACGAATATGTCAAAGTCTTTGTCGCTGATCCTGCCCTTGGACTCGAGCCTCCCTATGATTTGCGGGCCTTGCGACAACGCCTGCCCCGCGAACATGTCCCACGTTCCAAGTCGTACACGATCCGATGGATCGACGCGCTGGTCCCGGAAATCGCTATCGACTTCGTTGTTCATGGCGAGCCGGGCACCGTTGGCCATTGGGCCGGAACGGTGCAGCCCGGGGCTCCGCTGGTCATTTCGCCATCGCGCAGCAAGTCCTCGCTGTCGCTGAACGCCGACTATTATTTGCTGGCAGCGGATGAAGCGGGCATCCCGGCGATCTGCAAGGCTCTGGAAGCATTGCCCGCCGATGCGCACGGCATAGCGCTGCTCGAGGTTGCGGATCAGAACGCAATGTTTGACGTGAAACATCCTCCTGGAGTTGATTTACGCTGGTTGCCGCGCGATGGCATTTCGGCGGGACGCAGCACATTGCTGGCCGAGGAGCTCAGTTCCCTGCCGCTGCTTCATCTTCGGATTGGGTTAATCGCTCATGCAGAGCGTTCCGCGGTCAAGGAGATCAGCCACGTTGCCCGGCACTGGCACCTCGACAAGCGTTCCACCCATATCTCCTCATATTGGACCCTCCGTGAAGAGAGGTTGCGCCGCTAAAGACCAGGCTGCATGAGCGTCGGCATCGGCAATGGCTCTTCCGCAGCTCCCCTGCGCAAGAAGCAGCGGTTTACGCAGTCAACGTGATCCGCTTGTTCTTGCCCCAAGGGGCGTGCCTGCGGCTGGGGAACATAAAATGGGTTCGGAAAGAGATTTCGAGTAATACATTGCCGTCATATGCCGCCTGGCCAGTTTTTGGCCATCGGCCCAGGAGAACTTTAGTGCGCCCCAGCTTGTCACGAATCGCAGTTGCCTTGTTCATCAGCGCATTAGCCCTCTCCCTTGGCTCGTGCGCGACGACACCTGCCGAGCCAGCGCGGGATACGGGCACAGCGGCATTTGACGTCGGGCACTGGCCTCGCACGTTCACGGATTCATTGCAGAACACCGTAAGGATTCCGGCAAAACCTGAACGCATCGTCTCGACCTCGGTAGGGCTTACGGGCTCTCTGCTGGCCCTGGACGCGCCGGTCATTGCCAGCGCGACGGCACCGGAAGGACCAGACGCTGATCGCGACGGCTTCTTCAAGCACTGGGCTGATGTTGCCTCGGCTCGCAAAGTCGATCCGCTCTATGAAGTTGGAAAGTTCGATCTGGAAGAAATCACTGAGCAGAAGCCTGACCTCATCGTTGTGGCGGCGACAGGCGCAGACTCCGAATTAGGCAAGATTGGTGAGCTGCGAAAGATTGCACCAACCATTGTCTTGGACTATGCGGATAAGGATTGGAACGAACTTTCAAAACTGCTGGGGGAAGCCACCGGCACCGAAGACAAGGCACAGCAGAACACCGCAGCCGTTGCCGAACGGATCTCAACACTGAGAGCGAAGCTGTCAATCCCTTCCGGAACCACCGCCTCGCTCATTTCCTATGCTGCCCGTGGCACCTCTCCGATCGCCAAGGCCGCCGGGCCGTACGCGCAGCTGCTGAGCGGACTCGGCTTCACGATGGTTTCAACGCCAAAGCAGTTCGACACGTCCACGCAGCCAAGGGAGGATTTCAGTTTCGTCAGCTACCAAGACCTGCCAGCGGCGCTCACTGGCGATGCCACCTTCCTGCTGGCGGCGAACAAGAAAACCGCCAAGGAGTTTACCGCGGATGAATCATTAGCCCAGCTGCCTTCGGTGCAAAGCGGCTCCGTCTTCCCGCTCAGCACCCCGCACCTGCTGGATTACTACGCGGCCCAGGAGATCCTGGACTATTTCGAGCACGATTTCCCAGGTCTGAGTTCTTCCGAGCTTGAATAGCAGCAGTCTCTTATGCCTGTGCATTCAAAGTCACGCCACCACACGAAGCAGGCACGGCTAAATAGTCAGCCCCACTGCTTATAGTTCATGTCAGAGGCATTTTCCTGCTCAAGCACCGGCCAATTTAGGAGTAGTACCACCGCATGCGTTTGCTGCGTCGCACCTTAGCGTTTTTCACCCTCGTATCCACTCTTGTACTCAGTTCGTGCTCTTCGCTGGACGGCGTAGAGTTCCCTCCCCTGCCTGATGCGCAAGGCGCACCTGCCCCAAGCACCGAAGAGCAACGTGAGATCTATGCGGAATCCCTCGAACTGCTCGACGAAATTGCTGTGAAGGGCCGCGCGCCGAAAACCGGCTACGACAGAGCAAAGTTCGGCAAGGGGTGGAAAGATCCGGACCGCAATGGATGCGACGCGCGCAACGACATCCTGTCGCGAGATTTGGTGGACGTGACCTATAAGTCGGCCGCTCGACCCTGCGTTGTCCTGAGCGGACGGTTCGATGATCCCTACACGGGCAAGACCATTGAATTCAAGCGAGGCCAAGGCACCAGCACCGCGGTGCAGATCGACCATGTTGTCGCGCTGTCCGATTCCTGGCAAAAGGGATCGCAGGGCTGGGATGCCGACACCCGACTGGAATTTGCCAACGACCCGTTGAACCTGCTGGCTTCCGATGGGCCGACTAATGCTGCTAAGGGCGATAAGGACGCCGCATCGTGGCTGCCGCCGAACAAGAGTTTCCGCTGCGACTATGTCTCGCGGCAGACCCAGGTAAAAGCCAAATACGGCGTTTGGATGACCAAGGCAGAGCACGCCGCGATCGGAAAACTGCTTAAGTCTTGCATCTAGCAGCCAAGCAGCTTTGCCTGCATCTATAGCCGGACACAGGATATCCCAAGGTAATATCCACCTTAAGGCCTATCGTAAAGTCGATGGATTTGTGGCAAGATGGATGTTACTCAACACGATAGCGATTATGTTCTGCGATCGTTTGGCCTAATCCTCCACTGCAAAGGCGCATGATGAAGACACGAATTCCCGGGGTCCTCCTGCTGGTTTCCAGCGGATTCATCTTCTCTTTTGCCCTGAACACCGCGCAGCGCGATACGGCCACTGCCTGCTGGGTAGTCTCCACCCTCATGTTCATTGGAGCAGCGATGCTGCTGCTGAAAGCGATTGTCGGCTCCTCCACCGTTACCGCGGGAGACCCTCCGCGAAAGCGTCGGCAATAGCTGCAAAATTCCATTTTCAGAAGCAACCTCTCGGCCTACGGCTGGGAGGTTGCTTCTGTTGAATAACCGCCAGAACTTGTACTTCTGCACCTAAATTTAACGCTAAAACATCGACAGGTTCATTCAGATGCGATAGACATATGTCTTGTCACACTCGTCACTTTTAGGAGTACCCATGTCTGCATTCAGGCAGATAAGCAAACTCGGTCTCGCCTCGCTGGCGACGATTTCGCTGGCGGCCGGCGGTGCCGCAGCAGCCCAGGCTACGTCCACGCAGAGCCCATCTTCTTCCGCAGCCGCGAATGCCGCAGCAGTCACCGTGGACCTAGTCGGCATCAATGACTTCCACGGTCGCATTTCCGCAGACAGGAGCTCCGCAGGTGCCGCGGTGCTCGCCGGCGCCGTTGATGAACTGCGCGCAGAAAACGAGAACACCCTGTTCGTCTCTGCCGGCGATAACATTGGCGCTTCGACCTTCGCTTCCGCGTCCCAGGATGATGAACCAACCATCGCGGCGCTCGGAGCCGGCGGCCTGGATGTCTCGGCAGTAGGCAACCACGAGTTCGACAAGGGCTTTGCTGATCTGGCTGGACGCGTCATCGACAGCTACGCTGATTCCACCGGTGAAAACGGTGCAGATTTCGCATTGGGCGCCAATGTCTATGAAAAGGGCACCAAGACTCCTGCCCTGCAGGAATATGCGATCCGTGAAGTCTCCGGCGTTTCCGTGGGCTTCATCGGCACCGTTACCGAGGACATGCCCTCGCTGGTTTCCCCAGCTGGCATTGCCGACCTGGATTTCGGCAGCGAGCTGGAAGCAGCGAACCGGGTAGCAGCCCAGCTCTCCGATGGAAATGAAACAAACGGCGAAGCTGATGTCGTGGTGCTGCTTACCCACAATGGTTCCGCTGGCGACCAGTGCGCAGATATTGCCACCGAAGACAGCACCTATGGCACGCTCATACGCGAAGCCAGCGATGAGATTGACGCGATCTTCTCGGGCCACACCCACCAATCCTACGACTGCGACATCGCGGACCGCCCAGTCATCCAGTCCCACCAGTACGGCACCACCTTGGGCAAGGTTTCCCTGCAGGTGAATCCCGAAACCGGCGAGGTCACCGAAGCCTCCACTGAACGAATCGACTTGGCCGCTGAGGGCGCCGACGGCGAATGGGCCGGCAACTTCGAGGCCAACGCCCAGGTTGCAGAAATCGTCAGCGACGCTGAAGCCGAAGCCGAAGTGGTCGGGAGCGTGAAGATTGGCGCTATTTCCGATGACATCCTGCGCGGAGGCGAAGAACCAGGCTCAGACCGTGGAGTTGAATCCACTCTGGGCAACACCGTAGCCGACATCCACCTGTGGGCCACCTCGAACGAAGACTTTGCCGGCGAACCTGCCGAGATCGCATTCATGAACCCGGGCGGCCTGCGTGCCGACCTGCTCTACGGCGAAGACGGCACCGTGTCCTACAAGGACGCAGCAGAGGTCCAGCCATTCGCCAACACCCTGATCACCTTCAACCTCACCGGGGCACAGATCCGCGAGGCGCTGGAGCAGCAGTGGCAGCCGGCCGGTTCGGAGCGCTCCAAGCTGCATCTGGGCATTTCCGAGGGATTGTCCTACACCTACGTTGAGGAAGCCGCCCAGGGCAAGCACATCAAGGACATCACCTTCAAGGGCGAGCCGCTGGACGAGGAAGCAACCTTCCGGGTCGCGGCCAACGCCTTCCTGGCGACCGGTGGCGATAACTTCAATGCCTTCGCGGACGGCACCGATCACGCCGACTCCGGCCAGATCGATTTGGACGCTACCGTAAACTACTTCAGGGCACACGACGTCGTCGAGCCGGCTCCTCTGGGACGTTCGGTCCTGCTCGAAGAGGAAGAGCCAACGCAGTCGCCGGTTCCTTCGGATGACCCCTCCGAGGATCCAACCGAGCCAACTGCTTCGCCGGAACCATCTGAAGATGCGACCGACGAGCCCACCGGAGAGCCAACCAGTTCGCCCGAGCCAACTGGGGATGCAAGCGAATCCCCCGATGCCTCTGACGAGCCAAAGAACGACTCCCCGGATCAGAACACCGATGACCTGGCCGACACCGGGTTCAACGCCAGCTGGATCGGCATCATCGCCGGTGTAGTTGTCTTGGCCGGCATCGCCTTGATTCTGGTACGCCGCTTCGGCAACAAGGCCGGCCGCTAAAGTTCATAGGCAAAGGCATAGGGAAGAACCGTTGAGGTTCTTCCCTATGCCTTTGTCCCAGTTAATTAATCGATGACCAATTCGCCCATGGAATCCCAGCCCTCGCCGTCCACCTTGCGGGAGACGATCTTCGGGGTGGAGACCAGGTGTGGCCGCATGGATTCAAGACCGGCAGCGAAGTGCGCCGAGTTCACATGGGCCGCAGCGGCCTCGTCATCACGGAAGGCCTCAACCAGAACGAATTCGTTGGTGTCTTCAACGCTCACGGACCAGTCGAAGAAGATGTTTCCTTCTTCGGCGCGGGTGGCCGCGGTGAATTCAGCGACGTGATCCATGAAGGTCGGGGTTGATTCTGGCTTTACCTGGTATTTAACAACGATGAAGTACATGCCTCTAGTCTAGGCTCTCCGTATTAATTGTGCCTTGCAGGCGGATGTATTCTTTGTCCCTTCGGGGCATGCCGTCGACGGCCAGATCATAGGAATCCTCGATAAGTTCACGCATCAGGTTCAGGTCGAGTCCAGCACGCACGGAATTCCAGTGCTTCTTGTTCATGTGATAGCCCGGGGTGATCTGCGGATGCTCGTTGCGTTGCTGGTCAGCCAGGGCAGGCTCGCATTTCAGGTTCAGCACCAATTCGCCGTTCAGGTGCATGATCAGCCCGAACATCTTGCCTTTGCCCGGATCCCTGCCCGCCACCTTGAATACGGTGCTCTCAGGTCCAAAAGGATAATCTGCATAAGCGCAGGGCATGCTCAGGCACAGCTGCGCCCAGGCATTTTCCAGTTCATCTTGACCAGCTGATATCGCCATCAAAGCCTCGCTATCGGAATGGGTACTCAATCTTAGGGCAGGTATCCATCACCACGTCCAATCCCGCGTCCTTGGCTCGCTGGGCAGCGGCTTCGTCAATCACACCGAGCTGCAACCACACCGCTTTGGCGCCTACGGAGATCGCCTGGTCAACGATATCCCCCACCTTGGAGGAGTTCACGAAGCAATCCACCACATCAATGGGTTCCGGGATATCAGCAAGCTTCGTGAATCCCGGTTCGCCCATCTCGGTTTCCCCGCTCAATGACACAGGAAAAATCTTCATCGACAGCTCGTCGCGCAGGAACCGTGCGATGGAAGGAGCCACGCGAGCGGGATTATTGGTCAGGCCGACAACGGCCCAGCGCCCCGGTGTGCTCAACAGCCTGCGGATCGTCTCTGGATCATTTACGTGATGGGTGTCCATGCACGACACCCTACCGCGTTGCCGGCGATTCAGCTTCCGGGCATCAAAGAAAGACCAGTGGCCCGGACCCATCCATGCCACTGGTCTTTCAAGCTTGGGGAATTCAGTGCTGCAGCTGCGCTGCTTTCTGGGTGGATGCTGCGCTGTTCTGCGTGAAGGCTCCGCGGTATTGGGCCGCCGGATGATTCTCCGGGAGCTTGTCCCCGCGGCCGAACACCTTCTGCCGCAGGCTCCCCGGCGTGTACCGGGTTTGCGCCAGGCCGCGGCGACGCAGCTCCGGAAGGACGCCTTCGATGAAGTTGTCATAGGATCCGGGCAGTACGTGGTTCATGATGTTCAACCCATCAATCCCCGCGTCCTGCCAGCGTTCCAGCTCATCAACGATCTGTTCCGGAGTACCCACGATCTGCTGCGCCTTGGCACGGTAGTGCGCCAGGTCGCGCAGCGTGGGATTGCGTCCCGGGGTGGAGGCCAGCGCGGCCTCCAATACGCCCTGCGCGCCTTCGGTCTGGATCTCGCCGAGCGGGGTATCCAGGTCCAGCCCGCCCAAATCCACACCGATGCCGCCGCCGATGTGCGCAATGATGGCGTCCAGATCCAGATACTCGTCGTATTCAGCTTCCAAGGCCTTGGCTTCAGCTTCGGTGGAACCGACGACGAAAGACAATCCGGCAAAGACCTTGATGTCCTCGCGCTTGCGTCCGGCAGCCGCCAGGTGCTCGATCAGCTGGGCGTTCTTCTTCGCCACGTACTCGGCGTGCGGGGCAAAGAGGAACGTCGCCTCGGCGTGGGTTGCCGCGAACTGCGAGCCGCGTGGCGACGAGCCGGCTTGGAAAAGGAACGGAGTGCGCTGGGCGCTGGGCAGAGCCAGATGCGGACCGTCGATCGAATAGTAGTCGCCGCGGTGATTGACATTGTTGACCCGTGCCGGGTCGGCGTAGATGCCCGACTCCTTGTCGGCCAGCAGCGCGTCGTCCTCCCAGGACCCTTCCCACAGCTTGTAGGCCGCTTCAACATATTCCTCTGCCCAGGCGTAGCGGTCATCGTGCGCGACCAGGCTCGCCCCGCCGAAGTTGCGGTGCGAGTTCTCCAGCACGCTGGTGACGATGTTCCACGCCACGCGGCCTTGCGATAGATGGTCCAGCGTGGAAATCTGCCGGGCGAACTGGAACGGGTGCGATTGGATGACTGAGCTGGTCATCGCCAGACCGATGTCTTTGGTGGTGGCGGCCAGCGCGGAGAGCAGCACCATCGGGTCGTGGCTGGGCACCTGCATGCCCTTGCGCACGTGGGAGGCCCAGCCGCCTTCGTGGTCGCCGTAGAGGCCCACCACGTCGGCGAAGAACAGGTTGTCGAACTTGGCGTCTTCCAGCTTCTTGGCCAGGTCCACCCATAGCTCCAGCTCGTTGAACTTGTGCTGCTGCGCCTCAGGGTGGCGCCACATTCCGCCGAGGATGTGGCTTGAGGTGTTCATGAGGAAGGCCGACAGCAGGAAGCGCGGCCGCGATTCGAAGGTTCCCATGGCTACTTGGCTCCCTTGGCTTCACCGATCGAGTGCAAACCCGTCGGGATGGTTCCGTTGATGAAGTAATCGCCCACCGAACGGGCCTTGAAGGCCACTGGGTTGTGGGTGGCGACGGTGCGCGCGTTGCGCCAGAAACGGTCCAGCGACTTGGAAGTGGATACCGCCGAGGCGCCGGTGACGTCGAAGAGTTCGCTGGTGGCGTCCAAGACCAGCTTTGGTGCGGCCACGTGCGCCTGTTGCACGGCGAGCTCGGCGCGCAGGAAGGCCTCCTCGGCATTCAGGCCGAGGCTCGGGTCCAGTGCTGCGTCGAGGTCACGGGCCGCCGACACCACAATTGATTCTGCAGCGAATACGTTGGAGGCAAGGCGTCCTACGAGCTCTTGGATCTGCGGGTCGTCCTTGAACAGCGCGCCGGAGCCGGTGTTGAAGGTGCGGGTGCGGGTCGCCACGATGCGGGCGGCTTCGTTGCGGGCTGCTTTGCCGATGCCAACCAGCACCGAGAGCAGGCAGAGCTGGAAGAACGCCGGTTCCAGAGTGGATGCCACCTTGCGCTGGATGATGTTCTGCTCGTCCACCGCGACGTCGGTGAAGATCGCGGTGCCGGTGCCGGTCAGAGGCTGGCCGAATCCGTCCCAGTCATCCAGGATTTCGACGCCTTCGGCATGGCGTTCGACTACCGCATACTGGCGCCCCTCAACGCCGTCGGTGGTGGCCATGACGACAACCCAGTCCGCGAAGATCGATCCGGTGGTGTAGTACTTCTCGCCGCGCAGTACCCACCCGGCGTCCGTCTTGACGAGCTTGGTGTTGGTGCTGCCCAGAGCGTTGCCGCCGCGCTCGGTGGCGGCATTGCCGAAAATTTCCCCGGTAAGCACCCGCGGGAACCAGCGGTCCTGGAACTCCTGCGGCTGCAGTGCAATGGTTTCCACGAACGAGAAGTGGCTGCGCAGCAAGTGGCCCACGTTGGAGTCGGCCGCCGCCAATTCGATGAGCAAGCGGAACAGGTGCTCATGGCTAATCGGCGAACCTCCGTGGCTGGCTGGCACGCGCAAGGTGGTGAAACCTGCATCCTTGAGCCACTGCACCTGCTCGAAAGGCAGGATACGCTGCTGCTCGCGTTCGGTAGCGCCCTGCGCGATACGGGCGAATACCGGGCTGAAGTGTGCCAGAAGTTCTTGGTAAGCGGCTTCGGTATGTTGCTGGGCGGAATGACGGAAAGTTGCCACGGCTTCAGTGCTCATGGATGCTCCTTGTAGATTTTGGAATTGGTGTGAAATGGCTAGGCGGTACGCGTATCGGCCAATTTGCGAAGTACCTTGCCGGGATTCGCCGCAAGCAGGGTTCTGGTGTACTCATGCTGGGGATTGGAATAGATTTCATCGACGGTTCCCGACTCGACAATTTGCCCACGACACATCACGCCAACGCGGTGGCTGATCCGTTCCACCACATGCAGATCATGGGAAATGAACAGGTAGGTCAGTTGTTCTTCGCGCTGCAACTGGTCGAGCAACTCAAGTATTTGTTCCTGGGTGAGTACATCAAGTGCGCTCAATGCTTCATCAAGGACGAGAATTTTGGCACCGCTTGCCAAAGCCCTGGCAATGGCGACTCGCTGGCGTTGTCCCCCGGAAAGTTCTCCTGGGCGTCTTCCTGCTAGCTCTTCAGGTAGGTTCACCTGTTCCATCAACTGCGCTACTCGCTTGGCACGCCAAGCGGAATCACCCAGACGGTAGTTGACCATTGGTTCAGCGATGATCGAGCCGATCGACTGTCGCGGGTCCAGAGCGGAGTCGGGGTTCTGATAGACCAGTTGCGCGTCCCTCCACAGGTCATAGCGCTGCTTGCCGCTGATGTTGGCGACTTCTCTCCCGTTGACCCGCACGGATCCTTCGGTGGCTGGATGCATTCCCATGATGATTTTCGCTGTTGTGGATTTTCCGGAGCCGGATTCACCGACCAGCGAGAACGTGGTCCCTCGCTGCACTTCGAAACTGACGCCGGAAAGAACCTGGTGCTCGTTGCGGCCTTTGCCGAAGACCTTGCCGAGTCCTTCCACTGTGATCGCGATGTCGTCTGAGGTTGAAGGTTGTTGCCGGTCCTGATGCGCATAGGCCTGATCGAGCAGTGCCTTGGTGTACGGTTCAGTGCTCTGTGCAACCAGCGCCGGAACGCTGCGATCTTCGAGGACCCGCCCCGAATTCATGACCAGCACCCGGTCTGCGATGTCAGTCGCAACAGCCAGATCGTGAGTTACGAAGAGTACAGTGGTTCCCTTCTTCCGAGCCAGCGAAACGAAAACTTCCAAAACCGTGCGCTGGACGGTGACGTCCAAGGCGCTGGTAGGTTCATCCGCAATGAGCAGTTGAGGATTCAATGCGAAGGCAATGGCAATCAATACACGTTGTTTCAGCCCGCCAGAAAGCTCGTGCGGAAATTGATCCAGTCGGCTTTCCGCCCGGTCGATGCCAACGCTCTGCATCAGTTCGATTGCCTTGGAACGCCACTTGGCCTTTGGAACCGAGCGTGACGGATGCAAACGGAAAACTTCGATGATCTGGGAGCCAATGGTCTTCACTGGATTCAGCGAGGCGCCCGGATCCTGCGGGACTAAGCCGATTCCGGCGCCACGAATGGCACGCCAGTCGGACAAGGAAAGATTGGTGACTTCGGTACCGCCGAAACGCACGCTTCCATGGATCTCCGTCCCCTGCGGCAATAGGCCAATCAGGGTTTTGGTCAGCGTTGATTTGCCGGAGCCGGATTCACCGACAACGGCGACGATTTGCCCTGCTGGGATTTCCAAGTTGATGTTGTCGGCAGCCACGGTGCCTTGGGCATACTGGACTGTTAAGTCCTCGATGCGGATCACCGCAGGAGAAGCGTTGTTGGTTGCGTTCATGGTCTTGTCCGTTCATCGAAGAGTAGAGCTAGAAGCGGAATGCCTTGTTGATGGCACGTCCCAGTACGGCTGTCAGCATGACCGCCGACACGATAACCAATCCCGGCAATGTCGTCAGCCACCAAGCCACCGAAAGGTACTGGCGGCCTTCGGAAATCAGCAGTCCCCATTCAGGGGTTGGCGGTGGCGACCCGAAGCCGAGGAACCCTAAACCGGAGATCGCAAGAATTGCGGCACCCAGATCCACAGCTAGCAAGGACAGCACCGGACCGACGATGTGCGGGATGATGTGCCTACGCAGCACCGTGAAGTACTTCCCGCCACTCATTAACGCTGCTTGCACGAAATCGCGAGAGCGGACCCTCAGCACCTCTGTGCGTACGAGGCGCGCGAAGGCCGCGATCGAGGCGATGCCTACACCCAGGCCCAAGGACAGCGGTCCAGGTTCAGTTGCGGTGACCAGAATCAGCGCAATGAGGAAGGCCGGAACTGCTAGGACAATATCGACAAAGCGCATTGCCACGGTATCTGCGAACCGTCCAGCAGTGCCCGCCAGCAGACCGAGGATCGAGCCCACAACGCTTCCAACCAAGCACGCCAGGCCCGCGGTCAGCAGCGTCTGGCGCGTACCGTAGACAACTCGGCTGTAGATGTCACGCCCCAGATGGTCGGTTCCGAACAGGTGTTCCGCAGATGGCGCTAGCAGCTTGTCAGCCGGCACACCAGTAATCGGGTTCTGGCCCGTGAAAAGCGATGGAAGAAAAGCCCACGCCACAAACACGGACAGCGGAACGAGAACCCACCAGGCAGCCAGCCAGCGTACGGCTGGATTTCCTTTATTGGTTGCAGGCTTGGTTGAAGCTAGCGGCTGGTCATCACTGGCCACCGATCCAACATGTTCGGTTATGAGACTCATTGGTCCTACTTTCCTTACGCAACAAGCGAGCGGGTTGCCCCGCTTGTTGATGTGACGATGCGTGGATCGAGTTGCGGGTGGATGAGATCAACGAGCAAGTTGACTGCGGTGAAGACGATGGCGGTCAGCAGCACCAGTCCCTGGACCAGTGGAATGTCCTGCGCCGTGACTGACTGCAAGATCAGCTGGCCTAATCCCGCGCGGGAAAACACGGTCTCGGTGATGACGGAACCAGCGAGCAAGGCGCCAATGGTGATACCGGCAATGGATAGCCCGGCCGGGGCCGCGTTCTTCAAGGTGTGCCGGTAGAAGATCCATGCTTCGCTTGCGCCTTTGGCGCGCAGAACTTCAATAAACGGTTGCCTATTCACTTCCTGCACGCTCTTGATCAGGACCTGGGCAATCGGAGCACTCAGATGCACGGCCAGCACGAAGATTGGTACCGCCAACGACATGAACGATCCATCCGGGAACAGCGACATCACGCCGAGCTGCACGGCCAACAGCTGCAAGAGCAGCAGCCCCAACCAGAAAACAGGTATCGAAACCATCAAAGGTGGCAGGTTCAGCAGCGCCTTGCGCAACGTCCCGCTTCTGGCCAGGCTCGCAGCCGACGCGATGGCCAGGGCGAATACCACCGAAAGAACGAATGCACTACCAGCCAGAATCAAGGTGGATCCAGCGACTTCCCCGATGCGCGTTGCCACTTCCGAACCATTGGATAGCGAATATCCAAGATCCCCGCGAAGCAGCCCGAGCAACTGCGAGAAGTACTGCACGAAGAGCGGCTGGTCGTATCCGTAGTACGCCTTCATCTGGGCAATGGTGGCTGGATCCGCCGCCGAGTCAGTGCTCAGGAAGATCGTGACCGGGTCATTCGGCAAGGATTGCACGGCAATGAAAACCGCTGTGTAGGCAAGCCAGATGACCAGAAGCGCCTGCCCCAGTCGTTTTACGATGTAAGTGCCCATGGATTTGGCTCCTAGCCTTCGCTCTTCCAAGCACCTTGGAAGATTGGCGCGGTACCGGAAGTGAACTCGACGTTCGCCGAGCTATGGGCGCCATAGACCTGGACTTCGTCCCAAAGAACCAGCGTCAGCGCCTTGTCCAGCACCAGGGCACGCTGTTCCTCTTCGACCAGCTTCAGGTGTTCCTCATCGGTAGTCGCCGACTGCTCTTTGGTGAAAAGCTTGTTCAGTTCAGGATCAGCGCGAAGGGTCTGGTTGTTGTTCGCGGGTGCATACACCGGGCCCAGTCCGCCGTACGCAAACTGGCGAGTTCCGAAGAACTCCACCTTGTCGTCAACAAGTGCGTTGGTCAGGAAAGTATTGTCTGCCGCACGGTTGATCAGCTGGACGCCGATCTCGCGCCATTGCTGTTCAATCAGTTCGAAAGCGGGCTTGATGACCACGGAGTTATTCGAGGTGGAAATCGTGACTTCCAGTTTCTTCCCGTCCTTCTCCCGAATGCCATCTACGCCCGGCTTCCATCCGGCGTCGTCCAATAACTGCTTGGCCTTGTCCGGGCTATAGGCCAATTCGGCAGACAGGTCTACAAACCCTGGTGCCTTGTGGTTGAGGATCGATCCCGAGATGACATAGCTATCCGAGAGAACGGTGTCTTTGATGGCCTGGCGGTCGATTGCAACCTGCAGTGCCTGGCGGACTTTGACGTCTTCCAGCTTTCCCGAGCCAATGCGCACAGCTGCGTGGTTGGTGGTCAGGTCCACCCCTTCGGCCGCGTAAACCTTGCCTCCGCTGGAGGCCAGCACCTGTTCGTCTACCGGCTGCAATCCTCGGACGAGATCCACCTGCCCGGACTGGGCGGCGCCGGCACGGCTAGCGACCTCTGGAAGGTACTTGATAACCAAGGTATCCAGGTAGGCATCACCCTGGTTTGGGGCAGTTTCTGGCGCCCAGGCGTAGTCATCTCGGCTGCTGAACACGACTTCTTCATCAGGCTTTTCCGATTCGAAGACGAATGGGCCGGAACCAACAATTTTGGAGATGGAAGACTGCGCGGCATTGTCCAGTTCAAGGGTCTTCGGGGACACCAAACCAGCAGTTACGGAGGAAGTCGACCTAAGGAAATTGGCATCTGGCCGCTTGAGCGTGACCTTGACCTTGTTGTCCCCTACGACCTCTGCCGACTTATAGGCAGCAAAGTCAACGTTTGGCGCAATCTGGGCAGACTTGATTCCCTTTCCAAGGGCATCCAGGTTCAGCTTCACAGCCTCAGCATCCAGCGTGGAGCCGTCTGAGAAAGTGACACCGTCGCGAATGGTGAAGGTAAACTCCGTCTGGTCTTCATTGGCTTCGAATTCGCTGGCGATCCAGCCAACCAGTTTGCCGGCTTCCACATCGTAGTAGGTCAGGCGATCAAGCACTGAGTTCAGAACATTCGCTTTCTCATAGAAGCGTGCTGCCTGAGTCTGCCAATTGTTGATAGGGGTAACTTCAGCGAAGGTGAAGGTGCCACCTTCAACCGGAGTCCCTGGATCGGCTGCTGCTTGCGCTGCGCCCGTCTTAGTGGCGTTGCCTCCGCAAGCGGTGAGCGACAAGCCCAGAACGGCAAGAATCGCAGTGGTCTTCAGTCCAAAATGTGCTGTACGCATGATTTCAAATGTCCTCTCGGTTGGTGACCCGAGGATTACGCCTAGATTCGCTGCACGTTCTGCCATGATTTGTGGGAATACTCTTGGCGAGTTTCTCCCGGCAGACCGTCATGAAAATTAGCAATCTCCATCGGTCCTGGCCTTAGCACCGCTCCCGTTCACGGGTGGTTGCTGCGACTTCAACGAGCCAGGTCTCTCGGTCGCTCTGGATGGGGTGTCCGGCTGTACCGGCCGAACAATTCAAGTCTGCAACCCGTGAATTCAGCAGACAAGCGTTACGTAAGACAGCGGTCATGAAGTCACACAACGCATCCTGAAATGCCCGATGTTCGTCATATTGGGCGTAATGCTCCGTCACAAGTCCAAGGGTTAATCATCTTGACGGGAAATCCTTGACGCTGCCAGCCTCGGCGGAGATAATGTGCCATCTGGAGCGCGAAGAGGCCCGGCACCTGTCGGTGCCGGGCCGCTTCGCGCACGCCGATCAGTGCAGCGCAATGGCAGTTCCGTCAGGAACCGGAGACCGGGGTGAGCACTCCCTGGACCAGCGGATCCTCGGTCGTGGCCAGGTACTCCTGCAGCCGCGGATCGGAGAAGGCTTCCACAAGCTTCTGCGCATCGGCGCTCTTGGCGTACTCCGCGCCCATGATCAGGCGGGAGGCGAAGGTCTTGGGCGGCTCGGGGAACAAGATCCCCTGTTCGCGGTCGACCTTGCCGGCGTCGAATTGGGAGACGTAGCCGATGGCCGCGCCAACATCGTCGAGCATGCGCGGCATCGCCAGCAGGTCGGCTTCCTTCAGCTCGAAGCCCCGGGGGTTATCGATGACATCGGAGATCTTCGCGGTGCGCGGTTCGATGTCAGGGTCCAGGCCGAGCAGGCCCTCGCGTTGCAGCAGCCACAGCGCCTGGCCCTGGTTGGCCACATCATTGGGCAGCAGCAGCGAGGCGCCACGCGGGATGTCCTCGACCGAGTCGTAATGGTTCGAATAGAGCCCGAAACCCCACTGGAAGAGCTCCACCGTGGGTTCCAGCTCAACCCCGGCGGCCTCCGCGGACTGCTCCATGTACCACTGGTGCTCGAAAATCGTGGCATCGAATTGGCCGCTGGCCACCGCCTGGTTGGCCTGGATCGGATCCTGAAGCCCGACCTTCTCGATTTCGATGCCGTAGTCCGGGGCGATCTCCTGCGCCACGAAATCCAGGATCTTCTCCTCGCCGGCCATGGCCGGTTCGAAGTGCACGGTGAACTTCGTCTGGCTTCCGGCGGCCGAAGCAGCGGCAGGGGCGGAGCGCTGCTGGCCCAGCAGCACACCGAGGATGAGGGCGGCCACGGCCGCGAGGGCGGCGATGGTCCAGGGAAGGGCATTGCGGTTCTTGCGCAGCGTGAAGCCGTGGTCGTGCCCGGCGTGCGGTGTAGTCATGGTCTCGCTCGTTCGTTCGTCGATGGTATTCAGGGACGCGCCAGGGCGCGGGCGATGCGGTCGCCGAGGAATTGGACAATTTGCACGGTCAGGATCAGCACCACGATGGTCGCCAGCATGACGTTCATGTCGAAGCGCTGGTAGCCGTAGGTCACAGCGAGATAGCCGATGCCGCCGGCCCCGATGGTTCCGGCGATGGCCGAGTACTCGATCATCGAGATGGTGTTCAGCGTGATAGCCGAGGCCAGGGCCGGCAGCGCCTCGCGGATCTGGGTGGTGCCGATGATTTGCGCGGTCGAACCGCCGGTCACCAGCCCTACGGCCAGGTTGTGCCTGGGCAGGTCGTTCAGCGCGTTCTGCACCAGCCGGGCGAAGAACGGGATGCCGGCAATGGTCATGGGCACGGCGGCCGCCGCAATGCCGATGGTGGTGCCGGTGACCCATTTGGTGAAGGGGATGATCGCTGCCATCAGCACCAAGAACGGCAAGGAGCGTCCCATGTTGGCGATCCAGCTGAGCACCGCATGCAGGCGCGCCCGAGGGAAGAGCCCCTGCCGATCGGTGTTGTACAGCGCGATGCCCATCAGTCCTCCGAGGCTGATGACCAGGGCCATGACGATTCCGACCATGGCCCACGTCTGGCCGTAGGCCGGCAGCATCAACTCGGGCAATTGCTGCCACGGAGTGTCGGTGCCCACCGCTGCGCTTTCAAAGGGGATTCTCATGCGTTGGCCTCCACCAGTTCGTGGTTGTTGCGGGCAAGGCTGCTTGGGTCGGTTTGCAGGCCCCACCCGTCCAGCAACCGGATCAGGTACTCAGGGGCTGCGCCCCGCACGCCCAAGCGCACGCGGCCCAAGGTCCCCTCATGGTGCGCCTCGACGGCGCCGCCCAACAGGGCCACCGCGATCCCGTGTTCGATGCCCAGACGCGAGATCCAGCCGGGATCGACCCGGTCTTTGCGGTAGGCCACCGTCACTGCGTAGTCGAAGCCTGCCGGCAGGTCCTCGGCCCGCAGCGGCAGCAGCTTCGCCCCGGTCTCCGAACCCGGGGATGCCACCAGCTCATGCAGGGCTCCGTGCTCGGCAATGCGTCCACCGGCGAGCTGGGCGACCTCGTCAGCCACATGCCGCACCACATCCATCTCATGGGTGATCAGGATGATGGACAGTCCCAGGTCGCTGCGCAACGAATCCAGCAGCCCCAGCACCTGGTGGGTGGATTCGGGGTCCAGGCCCGAGGTGGCTTCGTCGGAGAGCAGCAGCCGCGGGCGCAGGGCCAGGGCCCGGGCGATGCCGACGCGCTGCCGTTGCCCGCCGGAAAGTTGCCCGGGATAGGCGTTCGCTTTTTCCAGCAGCCCTACCCGGTCCAGCAGCTGGGCCACCCGTTGCTGCATTTCATGGTGAACCACCCCGAGGTTCCGCAGCGGAAGGGCCACGTTCTCGGCGACGCTCAGCCGGCTCAGCAGGGCCGAGTTCTGGAAGATCGTGCCGATGGCGCGGCGTTCGGAGCGCAGGGCCTTGCCCGACAGCGCGCCGAGGTCCTTGCCGTCGACGAGGATCTGCCCGCTGCTGGGCTTCTCCAGCAGCGAGATGCAGTGGGACAAGGTCGATTTCCCGGCCCCGGAAGGGCCGACCACGGCCGTGATCGAGCCTTCGGGCACCGACAGGTCGATCCCCTTGAGCACCTCGATGCGCCCCTGCGCGGTGTCGTAGTGCTTATGCAGGTCCTTGATCTCGATCATGCTGCATGCTCCTGGGCGATGCGCTCCATAATTCTCCTTGGCTGTTGCACCGTGAGGCACTGCCCGGGGCCGAAGTTGCGCCGGCTCGCGGCTTGGCGTGGCCCGGTGGCAGCCACTGCTCCATCGGTCCTGGCGGTAGCACCGTCCCGCGATTCGGGTGGTTGCTGCGACGTCAACGAGCCAGGTCTCTCGGTCGCTCTGGATGGGTGGCGTTCAATATCTTGAACAACTTCAGTGTCGAGCACGGAATAATTTGTGACCAAGCGTGAAGTCAGCAAAACGTCATGAAACCCCGTGACGTGTTTCCGTGTCCTTGATTCGCGTCATTTTCCACGTCATATAGCATCTTGTGACTATTTACGACTGCAATTACGGCAAAACATTGACTTGGATGCCGTCCTTGCGATCGATTGCCGAGCTTTAAATTGCTAAGTCCGCGGCCAATGGCCACGGACTGCGCACATATGATTTGGGAGCGACGACGAACCCGTTCAGCATTAGTCGGACTAGTTGCTTTCCACCGCAACAGGTTCTTCCAGCTCGTCGTCGGCTTCCCAACGCCGGGACCGCCGGACTCCCAAGAGAATTGATGCCGCAATAACTGCGACCAGAAGCAGGATCCATCCGGCTGGGATGGACCAGAAAGTTGTCGAAGCTGTGCTGAACCCGGCCGGCAATGAGTCGATGTCTTCGGCGTTCACTCTAACTTCGACCTGCTGCCATAGCAGCGGCCAGAGTCCCGGCAGCTGCTGTTCGATTGCCACAATGGACCCGGGTAGCAGTTCATCGAGCTGGTATTCGGACGATGTGGATCCCCAGCCGAAGGGGCCAGATGCAGTGATCGTGTAGCTGCCCCGGGCCCGCAGATTCCCTTCGTTGGCCACGGTTGCGCCCACGATGGCATCAACCGGTTCGAACGGGTTCCACGCGATGGGCGCCTGGGCGCTGGCTGCCGACACGTTCAGCTTGACTGCTCCCTCGCCACCGACTCGGACAGCCAGCTGCGTGGCCAGTCGGCGGTCGACCACCACGGTTCCAGCCGAGGTATCGATATAGGACGAAACCATGCCACCCAGATAGTCCCCCGGCGCGGCGTCCGTTGGAATTTCGACAGTGAATTCGACCGAGGTTTTCTCCCCCGGTCCCAAGGCTACTTCAGCTTGGTCTACCTCGATCCACGCGCCCACGGTAGTAGCCAGGTCGGTTCGCTCGGAGAGTTCCAGCGACCCGTTGCTGGTGGTCGCACCGTCTGCGGGATAGACGGCCAGTGAAATTTCTTCGGTCCCGTAGTTGGTGATCTCGAAGGAATCCCGGGCCTGTTCCCCGGGCTCGAGATCGTAGGCGAAACTCGACCGGGTTTCTGTGCCGCCCGGGTTGGTGCCCCACGACAAGTCATCGCCATGAGCAGCCGGCGCCGTAAGGGCAGTGGCGATGGCTACCGCGAGCACACTGATCGTTGCACGGTGTCGCAAGTTCTTGCGGGTGGCGTATTGCTGGAACATCTTTTCCTCGGGAATGTGGTCGGCAGAAATGGTGGCGGCACGCACCACGGGGAACGCTGTGCGTGCCGCCGGTGAAGCTGGAACTCTACTTCTGGATGGCGGTGATCGTCAGAGTCGAGCTGTAGTTGCCGGCAGCGGCTTCAGCCGGTGCCAGCAGCTGGATGCCGGTGTTCAAAACGGCTTCGGATGCGCCCGTTGCCGAGGCCAGCGGAGCGGTAGCTGACAGGCCATTGCCGGTCGCCGGCGCCACGGCCGCACCCAGGCTGACAACGCCCGTGGTTCCCGCGCCGGCCGGAGTCCAGCCCAGAGCCTTGGCGCCGAAGGCGTTGGATCCGTCGGTGAAGTCTGTGGCCTTGCCATCCAGGCTCCAGCCTCCGGAAACTTCGCGGCCGTCATTTACGGTGATGGTCGGCAGGGTGCCGTTGGCAGTAAAACCTGCGGCATTCTGGGTGGCAGCCCCGAGGTTGGCAGTCGAGTCGGCGATGCTCCATTTGAAGACGCCCGGTTCGCTTGGTTCGGTCTCCTTCTCCGGAACGGTGACGTCCACCTCGACGTCCTTGGAATCGGAGTCCTCGGGTGCTTCCGGCTCGCTTGGCAGTTCTGCGTCGACGATGTCCCAATCGACACTCAGCGGGGTGGCGACTTTGCGTGCGTCGGCGCTGCCACCCGATGAGTACCAGTAGGACTGAGTGCCGGTTTTGCCTTGGAATTCAACGAAATCCGCGGGGAAGGAACCCCAATTGGCGCCTTCCTTGACCTGGCTCAGGCCGGCTGGCGCCTCTACTTCCTTGTATTCCGGGCTGACGCTGAATCCGTCGGCATCAACGGTGACGCCCTTCAGGTTCGCCAGGGTAATGGTCTGCGGTGCGATGGGAACCCAGGTACTGGCATCGTTCATGTCTGCCTGGTAGCCCGATCCGGTGGCCTTCAGGGTGGCAGATCCGTCGGCTTTGACGTTCAGCACTGGATCCGTGGCGGTCCAGTAGGTCAGTCCGCTGTAGAACACGGAGGTGAACGACCCTTCCCACGAAATCGTGGCTTCGCCAGTCACCGGGTCGACATTGCCGGAACCTTGGCTCAGTACTACCTTGTTGTTGCTGACGTTGGTGGTACCGATGGGCGAAACTGCGCTACCCGAACCGGTCTGGCACTTGGTGTCCCAGGTCGGGGCAATGCTGGTTGAATTCGGCCCGTCTTTGAGGATGCTGACGTTTCCTTCAACAGCCTTGTAGAAACCGTCCTCCTGGGTCCAGGCGCGGGACGAACCGGAGTTGCCGGCCTTGCCCGCCGACAGGAAGTTGCAGGCGCCGGGCTGGAATGCACCGGCTCCCGATTCCAAGTTCAAGCCCCAAGTCAAGGTGACGCCATTGACTGCTTGCTCTGCGGCTTGGGCGGGTGCGGCCACTGCCGCCATGGTGATAGCTGCCGACGCTGCAGCGGCTAGTGCTAGCGGCTTGCGAATCTTGGACATGCCGTTCTGTGAGGACATTTCCCCTCCGAGTGATTTGTAGAATGGTGCCCGGACCCTGGCGGGCCTGGTGCGTGGGTATCGATGAAGCTCCGTGGGTTCAATCCCACGAGCATGTGTTGTTTCCGGCCCCTACTTTTTCGACGAGAAGGGCCAGACCAGCCATCCGCGGCGGAATCCAATCCATGCCGCGGAAGACAGCGCCAGCAAGCCTGCCAGGGACCACAGCAGAGGCTGCCGGTAGTCCTTGGCCCGCTCGATGGCCTCCGGGATCAGCGACTTCCCCAGCCAGTTGATGGCACTGGCCGTGTGGTTCGACGCTTGAAGCACCGTGGTGCCCAGCCCGGGTAGTTCTGCCAGCGGGGCTTGGAGTGCCGCCGCTGCTTGTTGCAGGATGTTCGTCGTCGTGGTGTCCGACAGCGAACTTCCCCCGCCCAACGTGGTGTCGTTGGAATCCTCTGTGCTCCCGGCGGTTTCGTCTTGCGCCTCGGGAGTGCTTTCCGTGCCGGCTTCCGGTTTCTCCAGCACCAGGTTCTGCGGCGTGTAGCTGATGTACACGTCGCTGGCGACTTTCGCCGCATCGCGCTTGCCGCCGGTGGAGAACCAATATCCGGCCTGACCGGTCTTGGCGTTGAAATCGATCCAGCTTTCAGGGAAGGAACCCCACCAGTCGCCGGTGCGCGACTGCGCGGCATCGGCCGTGCCATTCGTGGCCACCGACTTGTACGCTGGCGTGGTGATGATCCCCTTCTTGTCCAGGACCACCTGGGGAAGGTCTGCCATGGTGATGCTGGTGTCGGCGAGCTTGGTCCATTTGGAGGTGTCGTTCATGTCCGACCCGAAGCCGCTGGCCGTGGCGGTCAATTTGCCCTGGCCGTTGGACACGCTGAGCACCGGGTCCGAAAGCGACCAGTAGGTCATGCCGCCGTACATCGCCAGCGTGAAGGAGCCCTTCCAGGAGATCCGTGCGGTGCCTTTGGCGGTGTCGACGCTTCCCTTGCCCTTCTCGATGACCACTTGGGCGCCGGTGCCGGACTCGTCGTAGCCGGTGCCGACCTCGCGCCCCGAGGCATCCTGGCATTTGGTGTCCCAGGAATCGAGCGCCCATTCGCCTCCGGCATCGGGCGCTTCGATGCGCGAGTTGCCGTCCTTGGACTTGTAGAACCCGTCGGATTCAGCCCAGGTCCGGCTCGTCCCGGCATCCCCGGCGATCCCGGCAGACAGGAAATTGCAGCCGCCGAAGAACGAACCGGAGGTCATCTCGGTGTTGACTCCCCAGCGGAACTGGGCATCGGTCACCTCGAAGGTGCCAGCGTCCGGGATGACTACCTGGACATCGATCTGTTCTTCGCCGCTGCCGTGGCCAGCGTGGGCCGCCACCGGTGCGAACAGCGAGCCCAGCAGCAAGGGTGTTGCCATGACGGCGGCCAGCCGGCGTCGCACGCTCATACGTGTTCCTTGTGAGGGGATTCTTCCAGCCGGTCCAGTGCTGTGGTCTCGGGATCTGCGTGCTGCGCCGCGGCGGGAGCCTTGATTGCCCGCGAAGGCTTAACGCGCCGCTTGCGGGTTGCCGGGCGCTGGGCTGGCGCGGCAGTTGCCGACGTGGCCTTCTTCCGTTGCCCCTTGCGGGTCAAGGTCGTGATCAGCGAACTGAGCACCAGCAGGAGCAGCACCGCGGCGGTGGCGATGACTGCGATCATGGCCCAGCGCATCCCTTCCTGGTTTCCTTTATCGGCCACGGGCAGCAACGCGGAATCAGCCATCACGCTGAATTCAGCCTCGACGCTGTTGCCTGAACCGGCGCCGGTGAGCTTGAGCTTGTGCGTGCCTGCGGTCATGTCGGAAGGAACCTGCACGGCACCTGCGATTTCGCCGAACTGGCCCGCCGTGATCGGCCCGGCGGCCGTCAGCCCGGAGGACAGGGTGGCCACGACCTGCTCGCCGGCGGCGAATCCCCGGCCGGTGAATCCCAACGATCGGCCGGCGATGACGGTCTGCTGTTCCAGGCCCAAGGCCGGTTCGCCGGCGGCGACGGCCGTCAGCGGCTCTCCGGCACCAGTTTCCTGCGCTTCCTTGGACGTCCCTGGGGCTTGGGATCCTGCTGCGCCGCTGCCCTGGCCTTCAGCGCCGGGGTTCTGCGTGGCGGTTCCTTCCGGGGTCCTGGTGGTTGGCACAGAATTCTGCGTGGAATTCTCCCGCGCGGCACCGTTCTGCGTACCACTGTTCTGCGCGGCAAAGGCGGAAGCCGCGAAGGAAATCGGCTGGAATGATTCATTGCGGCCATTGGACACCCCGTGGGCGCCGAAGGTGATGATGCCGCACTGCACCTCTCGGCAGTCGACAGTTGTGCTGCCGCCGGATGCGCTGGCGGCGGTGAAGGTCGGTCCGGGGATCACCATGGACAACTTGAAGGTGCCATTGGCGGAGAGCACCCCGCCGTTGGCGCTGTCTGCGGTGCTGGATCCGGGGAAGGCGACGAAGCGCTGGTAGCCCTTGTTGTTCTTGGACTGGGAGTCGGCCACGTAGAAGAAATCCTTGTCTGCCTTGCCTCCCTTGCTCGGCTGCCAGGCAGAGCTGGCCACATAGCCGAAGACCACGTAGATGCCGCCGAATCCCTTGTCGATGGACTGGAACCCCGACCCGCTGACGCTGAGCGTGGTGGGACCGCTGGCCGAAGCCTTATTGGTCCCCGCGGAGGAGGTGACGCTCAGCCGCGCTGCAGAGTCCGCAGGCGTGGCCACGGTGCCCCCAAAGCCCTGCGTCAGCACCAGAACGGTGGCCAGCAGGGCAATGAACAGCCCGCGGGTGCGCGGTGCCTGCATGCTCGTCATATCAGTTCCTTTTCACGAATGGAGATTGGCTGCAGGTGCGGGCGCAGCGGGGTGATGATCAGGGCTCCGTTCTCCGGGTGCCGCATCACGCTCAGCGGATAGCGGTAGACCCGTTGCAGGTTCTCGGCGGTCAGCACCTCGTCGGGTGCGCCGGCCGCCGCGACGCGGCCGTCCTGCAGCAATACGATGCGGTCCGCGTAAGCCGCGGCAAGGGACAGGTCGTGCAGCACCACCACGGCGGTGGCACCGTCCCGGGCGCGCTGGCGGACCATGGTCATCAGCTGTTCCTGGTACCGGATGTCCATTGGCGCGGTCGGCTCGTCGAGCATGATGATCCGGGTTTCCTGGGCCATGACACGAGCGAAGGCGATGCGTGCCTTCTCCCCGCCGGACAGCGTCTGCACGGTGCGGCTGGCCAGGGCCTGCGACTCGGTGCAGCGCAGCGCGGCGGCCAGCACCTGGTCGTCGCGGTGTTCCTGCTCCGTCCCCACCCAGGGAGCGCGGCCCATCCGGACCACTTCTTCTCCGGTGAAGGCGAAGGACACCCGGGACTCTTGAGTCTGTACAGCGCGCACGCGGGATAATTGGCGCACTGACCACGATTCCAGCGGCTTTCCGGCCACCATAATCTGGCCGGATTCCAGGGGTTCATCACCGCTCAGGGCCGCGAGCAGGGTGGACTTTCCTGCGCCGTTGGGGCCGACCAACGCCACAACTTCCCCGGTGAACAGCTCGAGGTCGATCTCCTTGAGAATCGGTGCTCCACCCAGCTGCACCTGGGCTCCGCGCACCTGGATCACAGGGGTCGCGCTCATGACCAGCCCCCTGCCCCGCGGCGGGTGCGGCGAATCAGCCAGAAGAAGAACGGCCCGCCAACCAGCGCGGTCAGCATGCCGATGGGCAGGTCAGCGTTGGCGACCAGCGTTCGGGCGGCGGTGTCTGCAGCAAGCATCAGCAGGGCGCCGCCGAGGGCCGAGGCCGGAAGCAGCAGGCGGTGTCCCGGGCCCAGCGCCATGCGCAGGATGTGCGGGACCACAAGCCCCACGAAACCGATAATGCCGGCGAAGGCCACGGCAGCAGAGGTCAGGAACGCGACGATCACGATGATCCGGCGGCGCAAGGATTCCACGTTCACGCCTAGGTGTCGGGCTGGCCGTTCACCCAGCGCCAGCAGGTCGAGCTTGCGGGCCATGGTATATGCCAACAGGATGCCGGCCAGCGCAATCGGCCCTGCAATCGCGACGTTGATCCACAATGTCCCGTTCAGCGAGCCGAGCTGCCAGAAGACGATTTCCTCGCGGGCAGATGAATCGCCAACAAAGGTCATCAGCGCGATAACCGCTCCGGCGATGGCGTTGATCGCCACTCCTGTCAGCACCAGCGTGACCACCTCGGTGCGTCCTGCGTGCCGCGCGGTCAGGTAGACCAAGCAGGTCGCGATCAGCCCGCCGAGGAATGCCGCCACCACCGTGGTCCACTGTCCGAAGAATGTCAGCCCCAACGCAATGGAGGTGCAGGCGAACGCCGCGGCTCCGGCTGAGACTCCGACGACGCTGGGTTCAGCCAGCGGGTTGCCGAAGACTCCCTGCATGATCACGCCTGCCGACGCCAACGCGGCGCCGACCACGATGGCCATCAGCACCCGCGGGAAGCGGATCGCCCACAACGCGGACTCCGCATGCTGGTGGGCCGGCAGCTCGCCCCAGTCGAGCCCGAGGCGATGGAAGATGCTGGCCAGGATTTCAGGCACAGAGATCTGCATCTGCCCTACGCCGGCGCTGGCCAGCGTGGCAATGGCCACCGCGGCGGCCAGGGCTACGAGCACAATGGCATTGCGCACTGAGCGGCCTGGGCTCTGCCTCGCGGCCGGCAGCTGGGTGTCCGGAGACTTGGCGGCCGAAGGCGCGTTCTCCTCTAGTCGCAGCGGCCGGGTTATCTGCTCCAAGCTCATGGGGCGACCGCCATTTGCGGCGCGTAGATAGCTACCGACAAGGCTTCCAGCACGGCCGCGGAATTGGGGCCGAAACTGAGCAGTTCCGCGTCGGCCATGTCCACGATTCGCCGGTTCTGTCCCGCAGGAGTATGGGCCAGCGCCGGAACGGTGTCTGCGATGCCGTCAATCCCGCCGAGGGATTCAAGCCCGCCGGTCATCATGATGACCAGATCCGGAGCCGCTTCCACCATGGCTTCGTCGGTCATCGGGCGCATGCCTTTCCACCCGATCTCGGTGGCCACATCGATGCCGCCCAGAGAGGTGATCAGCGAATCTGCACCGGATTCCTTGCCGAAAATGTAGTAGATCCCCGATTGCCCGCGGGCGTAGAGCAGCAGCATGCGCAGGCGCCGGTCCCCCGGGGGTGCGATCCCGGCGATCTGCTCGGTGATCTTCGCCATTTCCGCCGAGGTTCTTTCGGCGAGTTCCTCGCCCTGTGCAGGTACGCCGAGCGCTTGCGCAACGGTGTTGATCATCTCGGCGGTAGTTTCGAGACTACGCGTGGAATCGAGTGTCACGACGGGGATTCCGGCCTGGCGAACCTGCTCGATCACGTCCCAAGGGCCCAGTGATGAGTCAGTGATGATGACCGTGGGGGCGAGTTGCAAGATCGCCTCGGCGTTCAGTTCGTGCCCGTTCTGCGTCACCAGCGGAAGGCCGGCGGCTTCCTCGAAAGTTGTCGAGGTGTCACGTCCCACCACGTTCTCTCCCAAGCCCAGGTCGAAGACGATTCGCGAGGTCGTTCCGTAGAGATCCAGCGGCAGGATCCGCGAAATGTCGGTGACCGTGACTTCGTTGCCCTGCGCGTCGGTGACGGTTGCCGGCAGCGCCGCTTGCGGGTTCTTCGCTACGGGATTGACCCCGGCTTCGGCCAGAACCGCGGTCGACGGCCCCTCATGGGACTTGGGGTTTTCCATGACCTGGACCTCGGACAGCGCTTTGCCATCGCCGCTGGCTTCACCTCCGGCAGCAGCCGAACTGCAGGAAGACAGGGCCATGGCGACGGCAAGGAGCAGTGCCCCTAAGCGGATCGGCGCACGAGTGAATAGATTGCGAAGCACGGGAATCCTAGATGCGAGTGTGAGTTGCGCTTTAGGTAAAGGTTACCTAACTACTGGATCCTAGCTTAACGAATCCATCTGTTGGCAAATTTTCTCGATCGCGAACTCAATTCAGAAATCTTTTTAGGGCACTGCTTCATAACTTTATTCACTACCGGAAGTTTCAATTCCACTTATCGGCAATTTATATCAACCCTTGTCAATCAATAATTAATTTCACTTTTAATCTGAAAGCGTGACTCTCGAAACATTTCTCAACTCACAGCTTCACAAGAATTTTTTCAGCTTCTTCTTCGAGGACACTCGTCAGGGCATCAATTAATTAGGTTAGCCTTAAGAAAATCTCGCAACTACTATCCACCAAGGACCATGGGGAACATGACCATCACCGACACCTCGCAGTTTTCAGCCCAGCTTCGCAGCGTGACCCAAGAAGACCACCACGCAGCCGAATCCAGTGACTTCATTACGACGCTCATGGGCGGGGAGCGCTCGGCACGCGACTACACCCTGCTGATTTCCCAGTACCACTACATCTACGAAGCGCTGGAAGAGGAAGTCCGGGCGCTTGCCTCGCATCCGGCGCTCACCGATATCTTCGATCTGCACCTTGAGCGCGGCGCGCAGATCATTAAGGACCTGGAGGTCCTGTTGCCGATGCACGACTTGGAGGAGAGTCCCGCCGCACTGCCTGCTACGGAGGACTACGTTGCCGCTCTGCGGGCAGCGGCAGCGGACCCCGCGCGGCTCGTCGCCCACCACTACCTGCGCTATTTGGGTGACCTCTCCGGCGGCCTGGCGATTGGCAAGCTGGTCTCGCGCCACTACTCCATCCCTGACGAAGCATTGAACATGTGGAAATTCGACGCCATCGAGAAGCCGAAGCTCTACAAGGATGCCTACCGCGAAAAACTTGATACTTTCGGGGCCAACCCGTCGCATGCCGAAGCGGTGCTGGATGAAGCGAAGCGCGGGTTCCAGTGGAACAAGGCGATCTTCGAGGATCTCCTGCGCGCGACGTCCCGCAAGGTACCGGCAGCTTCGTAACTGACCCCGACGCAGCGTAATACGCTACTGCCCGGCCTAGTTTGCCGAGCACGGGAATGCATTGGGCTGGAGCGTCGTTGGCAACGGTAGACGCCAACGAAGGAATTTCATGAAAATAGCAATTACCGGTGCCACCGGACAGCTCGGGAACCTTGTCATCGACGCGTTGCTGGAGCGCGGGGCCGATCCCGCGCAGCTGGTGGCCATCGGCCGTTCGGAGGAGAAGCTGGCCCCGTTGGATGGCAAGGGCTTGGAAACCCGGGTTGCCGATTACAACGTCCAGCCAGAGCTGGTTTCCGCACTCGAAGGCGTGGACAAGCTGCTGCTGATCTCGTCCAGCGAAGTAGGCCAGCGCGTGGCCCAGCATGAGAACGTCATCAACGCCGCCAAGCAGGTGGACGTCTCGCTAATCGCCTACACGTCCATCGCCAACGCGATGACCGGCGGCATGGAGCTCGCCGAAGAGCACATCGCCACCGAGCGGTTGCTGGCCGGATCCGGCATCGGCTACGTGCTGCTGCGCAACGGCTGGTACATCGAGAACTACACCGACCAGCTGATGGGCTACCTCAACAGCGGCGTGATCCTCGGAGCGGCGGGCGAGGGCAAAATCAGCGCCGCGGCCCGTGCCGATTTTGCTGAGGCCGCCGCGGCGGTGCTGCTCGCCGATGAAGAGCAGAACGGCAAGATCTACGAGTTGGGCAGCGACAAGCCATTCACCCTCGCCCAGCTCGCTGGCGCTGTCGGCGCCGCCGCTGGCCAGGACGTCGCCTACCAGGATATGGATCCCGAGCAGCTGGAAAGGATCTACGCTGATGCTGGCGTGCCAGGACCTTTCGCGCACCTCCTCGTCGATACCGACGTACGCATTCGCGAAGGAGCACTGGAGGTCAATACAGGCGATCTGGCCACGCTGATCGGCCGCGCTCCAGCATCCTTGGGCAAGGTCATCAAGGACAATCTGGCCAAGTAGCCCCTTCGCATCGAGGGCCCAGCGGGCCGGTATCCGCGGCGGTCATTGCCGCGATGCCGGCCCTGCCGCTCTTAAACGTCATGTCCGCGAATATTCGCGCGACAAGGGATAAATTAGCGCCCAAACGGATTGTGCCGCGTGTCACAACCATGCAGGCAGTGCCCGCTCCCGTAAATTTGCGCATACTTCATCCCCACCTGAAGAGGAGATCAAAGTATGCCACGAGCACGATTGAGATCAGTTGCCTGCGCGGCAGCCATCGCCTTGGGCTTAGGAGCCTTCTCGGCCCTCCCGGCGAGCGCGGATCCGCGCCATACCGAAAAGGTTCCGACTGCCATCGGCACCGGAGGCGCAGTGTCTTCGGTCGACCCGGAGGCCACCGCCGCCGGCATTGAAATCCTGCGCAAGGGTGGCAACGCCGTGGATGCGGCCGTGGCCACCGCGGCGGCACTGGGCGTCACCGAACCCTACAGCGCGGGCATTGGCGGTGGCGGATACTTCCTCTACTACGATGCGACGTCGGGCAAGGTCAGCACCATCGACGGGCGCGAAACCGCCCCGGCGGCCATGGCCCATGACGCATTCATCGATCCGGAAACCGGCGAGCAGTACAACTTCACCCCGGAGCTGGTCACCAGCGGAGTGGCAGTAGGCGTGCCTGGAACCCTGGCAACGTGGCAGCGTGCCCTGGATAACTGGGGTTCGCAGAACCTGAAAAAGGTCCTGCAGCCGGCAACCAAGATCGCTTCGCGCGGTTTTGTCATTGATGAAACGTTCCGCGAGCAGACCTTGGATAACAAGGAACGATTCGCCGCGTTCCCGGCCACCAGCGAATTGTTCTTGCCCGGCGGAGATGCTCCTGAGGTCGGGACCATCTTCCGGAATCCGGATCTCGCGCACACCTACCGGATGCTGGCCAAGCAAGGCCTTGATGGATTCTATGAGGGAGAGCTGGCTGCCGAGATCGCCCACACGGTGCAGGCACCGCCCAAGAGCACTGGCACCGACCTCCCGGTTCCCGCAGGCCAGCTGTCCACCGCGGACCTGGCCGGCTACGACGTGGTGGAACAGGAACCGACCCAGGTGGATTACCGGGGCTACGATGTCTTCGGCATGGCACCTTCTTCCAGCGGCGGGACGACCATCGGCGAATCGCTGAACATCCTGGGGCAGTTCGATGTGGCGGCCATGGATGAGGCCGATGCCCTGCACCATTATTTCGAGGCAACGGCGCTCGCCTATGCTGATCGCGGCAAGTTCGTCGGAGACCCGGCGTTCGCCGACGTTCCGACCCGGACCCTGACAGACAAGCTGTTCGGCGCAGATCGCGCGTGCGCCATCGACCCGGATCAAGCCGCGGCCAAGCCGGTCGCTCCAGGTGATATCGAAAACTATGATGGCCGCTGCCCTGCTGCCACCAGCGAACCGGTTGAAGAGCAGGACACGGAGAACATCTCCACCACCCATCTGTCGGTGGTGGACCGCTGGGGCAACGTCGTTTCCTACACGTTGACCATCGAGCAGACCGGCGGCTCGGGCATGGTGGTTCCCGGCCGCGGCTTCTTGCTGAATAACGAACTGACTGATTTCTCCACGGTCTACGATCCGCAGGATCCCAACCGCATCGGACCTGGCAAGCGCCCGCGCTCCTCGATGGCGCCAACCATTGTCCTGCAGGACGGCGAACCGGTGCTGGCCATCGGCTCCCCCGGCGGTTCCACCATCATCACCACGGTGCTGCAGACCCTGGTGAACCGCATCGATTTGGGCATGAGCATCAGCGAGGCCATTGCCGCACCACGGGCTTCGCAGCGCAATACGGCCACGGTCACGGCGGAACCTGAGTTCATCGATGCCTACGGCCCGGCGCTTGAGGCCTTCGGCCACAAACTCACGCCAGCTGGCGATTCCTTCACCCCGCAAGCGGAAATCGGCGCCGTTGAAGCGGTGGAAATCGCTGCCGACGGCACGCTCACCGCGGCAGCCGAGCCGAGCAGGCGCGGCGGCGGTTCAGCCATGGTGCTGAAGCCAAGCAAGTAGGCGCGCAGCGAAAACGGCGGCCTGCGGCAACATTCTTTCGAAGTTGCCGCAGGCCGCCGCCTATTGCGCCAGCGGGCCGGATGCTCAGGCTTGGGTGGCCATCCGGTTGGCGATCTTGTACTGGGCTGCGCGATGGGTGTCCTTCACCCGGTCGCCGGCGCCGAACAGCTTGTTGCGCAGCGTGCCCTCGGTGTACTCGGTCTTGTAGACCCCGCGGGCCTGCAGCTCGGGAACCACGTACTCGACAACGTCCTCGAAGGTGCCCGGAGTGACAGCATAGGCGAGGTTGAAGCCATCAACATCGGTGTAGTCCACCCAGTCGATGAGCTTCTCGGCTACCTCGGCACCCGAACCGACGGAGACCGGGCCGAATCCGCCCACGCCGATCCATTCGGCCAGCTGGCGGATGGTCCACGGCTTGCCGGTATCGCCGCTGGCCTTCTTGAAGGTTTCCACCGAGGACTGGATGGCGTTGGACTTCACGTCGTCGCCGATGACATCGTCGGGGCCGTAGACGGACATGTCGATGCCGGTCCAGCCGGACAGCAGTGCCAGCGACCCCTCGATATCCACGTAGGAGCTGTAGTCCTGGAACTTCGCCTGGGCCAGTTCGGTGGTTTCGGCGGTAATGATGGTCTGCATGGCGAAGACCTTGATGTCGTAGCGGCCACGCCCGGCGGCCTCGGCAGCGTCACGGATCTTGCTGACCGCTTCCTTCAGCAGGTCGCGGGTGGGGCAATTGACGAAGATCGCTTCGGCGTTCGACGCGGCGAACTCGGTGCCGCGCTTGGAGGCGCCGGCCTGGTAGATCACCGGGGTGCGCTGGGTGGACGGCTCGGTGATGGCGATGCCCGGAACCTTGAAGTACTTGCCTTCGTGCTCGATCGGGTGCACCTTGGCCGGGTCGGTGTAGACGCCGGTGGCCTTGTCATTCTGCACCGCGTCGTCTTCCCACGAGCCTTCGAGCAGCTTGTAGACCACCTCGAGGTACTCATCGGCGTGGTTGTAGCGCTCGTCGTGCTCCATCTGGTCTTCCTGGCCCATATTGCGGGCGGCCGAGGGAAGGTAGCCGGTGACGACATTCCAACCCACGCGGCCGTTGGTCAGGTGGTCCAGGGTGGCCAAGCGGCGGGCGAAAGCGTAAGGGTGCTCATAGGCGGTGCCCGCGGTGACGCCGAAGCCGAGGTTCTCGGTCACGGCGGCCATGGCGGAAACCAGCATCATCGGGTCGTTGACCGGTGCCTGGGCGCCGGAGCCCAGCGGGGTGACGTTGGTGCCCTTGTACACGTCGTAGGTGCCCAGCACGTCGGCGAGGAACAGTCCGTCGAACTTTCCCTTTTCCAGCACTTTGGCCAGGTGCGTCCAGTAGCCCAGGGTGTTGTAGGTCGAGGCCTTGTCCTGCGGATGGCGCCACAGGCCCGGCGACTGGTGCACCACGCAGTTCATGTCGAATGCGTTGAATAGGATCTCGCGCTTGTTCTCGCTCATGGCTTTGCCCCCATAGGTCGGTAATCGTGGAAAGTTGCTGGTTTGCGTCGCAGGCCCTCAAGCCCGCTGGGTTGAATCTTCGCCGGTGACGGACAGCCGCTGCGGCTGGACCCCGTTGATCTCGTAGTCCCCGACGATGCGCGCCTTGTAGATCGCCGGGTTATGCGTGGCGATGGTGCGCGCATTGCGCCAGTGCCGGTCCAGGTTGCAGCCGCTTCTGGTGGACGAGGCTCCCAGTCCGTCGAAGAGCTTGCTGGTCACGCCGATGGCCAGTGGCTGCACCACGGTTTGCGCGCGGTTGGCGGCCAGCTCGCATACTGCGTAGCGTTCTTCGTCGTTCAGTCCCGGGTCGCCCAAGGCGGCTTCAACTTCGAGTACCGCGCCGATCACCACGGAGTCGGCAGCGAAGGACTCCGCGGAAACTTCGCCCACCAGCTGGAGGACCTGGGGTTCCTGGTATACCGGCACCCCGGTTCCGGTGGTGAAGATGCGGGTGCGCGCCTGCACCGCGCTACGCAGGTCGTTCAGCGCGGCGCGGGCGATGCCGGCCTGCACGGCCATGAGCACCAGCTGGAAGATCGCCGCTTCGGAGTCATTGGTCTGCTGCGGCATGAAGCAATCCACCGGGACCTGGTGGAATTCGGTGGTGCCGGTTCCGGTGAGGCCCTGGCCGAACCCATCCCAGTCGTCGAGGATCTTGACGCCGCTGCGCTGGGTGGAGACCACGGCGATCTGGCGGCCGGCGAGCTCCGGGTGGGCCACGGCAACGGTGGTCCAGTCGGCAAAAATGGTGCCGGTGCAGTAGTACTTTTCACCGTCGATCACCCAGCGCCCGTCCACGGTGCTGGCCTTGGTGTTCAAGGTGCCCAGGGCGTTGCCACCGCGTTCGGTGTAGGCGTTGCCGATAATCTGCCCGGCAGCGATGCGAGCGACCCACTTCTTGCGCAGCTCTTCGTCCTCCAGCGCCAAGACGTTCTCGACGAATGCGACATGTGCACGCCACAGCTGGCCTACGTGGGAGTCCGCCTCGGACAGCTCGATGAGCAAGCGGAAGACATCCACCAGCCGTGCGCCGTAGCCCCCGTCGGCAACGGAAAGGCGCAACGCACCGAACCGCTCGCGATTCAGCAGGCCTACCTGCTCGAAAGGAAGCACGCGGTTCAAGTCGCGGTCCTTGGCGGTTGCGGCGATCTGCGCAAAAACGGGACGGAAGATTTCGGCCAGCCGGTCGTATTGCTCATCCGCACTTGGTCCGGGGGTGATTTTCAGCAATTGCCTAGTCGGCAGCTGTTCTTCAAACTTGTCCAGGTCCATTGCGGTGGCCTGCGAAGGGTCACTGAGCTGGTTGAAGTCCAGTCCGAGGGCATTGTGCGATTCACCAATAGGCATCAGGGTTCTCAATTCTTTCCATCGGTCCTGGCGGTAGCACCGTCCCGCTATTGGGGTGGTTGCTGCGGCGTCGTGGAGCCAGATCTCTCAGCCGCTCTGGATGGGTCGTAATTCATTTGTAACGGTAATAAACCGGTGATTCCAACCCGCGAAGTCACATTTCGTCCCAGTGCCGGAAGTGCCCATCTTCAAATTTCACAGCCTAATCCGTGTCCTGCCGAAGATGAGTTGCAAAGTTTTGCTTAATGTCGAGCAAACCGGCCTGCAATAAAATAAATAACGAAATTTCTGGGCAATGTGACGTAGTTGTCGAAGATTTTTTCATATTACGCAAGATTTGCGTTCAAATCGTTCGACTCGTTGTAATGGACACGTAACCATCCCGAGCGGCCGAGAGATCTGGCTCGTTGACGCCGCAGCAACCACCTTTGGAGTTTTGCTCTGCAGGCCGGTGCTACCGCCAGGACCGATGGAGATGAACATGACTCTTTCCTTTGCAGCGCCCGAGGCAGCTTCCGTTGCCTCAGCTTCAAGCGCCCTGGACGTGCAGTTCAGCAACGTGTCGCGGACCTTCACCACCAAGATGGAAAGCCGCACCGTCCTGGCCGATATCAACCTGCAAATTCCAGCAGGTCAAGTCGTGGCCATTCTTGGAGCCAGCGGTTGCGGAAAATCCACGCTGCTGCGTTCAGTATCGGGCTTGGACCACCCCACCACCGGCACCATCCGCACCGGCACCCGCGAGGTCACCGGCATCAACGAGTTATGCGCCGTTGCCTTCCAGGAGCCCCGGCTGCTGCCATGGCGCTCGGTTCGCCAGAACATTGCACTGGGCCTGGCACCGGAAACCGATAAGCGCTCCGGCAACACGCTGATCGAGGAGTTGATCGAGCTGACCGGTCTGAGCCATGCAGCCAGCTTGCGCCCACGCGAGATCTCCGGAGGCATGGCGCAGCGGGTTTCGCTGGCTCGCGCGCTGGCTCGGCGCCCGGGTGTATTGCTTCTTGATGAACCCTTCGGCGCCCTCGATGCGCTGACACGCTTGAAGATGCAGGATCTGCTGCTCTCGATTCACGCATCGTTCCCCACCACCGTTCTCATGGTGACCCATGATGTGGACGAGGCGTTGACTCTGGCTGACCGCGTGATTGTTCTGGGGCGAGGCGCTGGGCATAGTGCAGCGGGCGTCATCGAAGATCTGTCCATCTCAGCTGGGCATCCACGCCGGCATACCGATGAAAAGTTCGTTGCAGATCGCCTGCACCTATTGCGCCTGCTCGGCGTCGACCCAACCAACCACTAGTCCCGGCCACGCCGTGGGTCCCGAACCATTCGGCGGCCTCTTTGCCTTTCACCTACACCGCTTGCACGCACAATTCTAGGATTCTCCATGCTTTTGAACCGTCTCACCCGCCGCACTGCATTGTCCGCCGCCGCCTTGATCGTTGGCGCAATTGCCCTGACCGGCTGTGCTGGCGAAAACGCTACAGCCTCCTCGGATGGTCAGACCCTGTCCATCGACTTTGCCACTTACAACCCGCTGAGCCTGGTGCTCAAGGAAAAGGGATGGCTGGAAGCAGCCGCCAAAGAACAGGGCGTAAATGTCGAATGGATCCAGTCCGCTGGTTCCAACAAGGCCAATGAAGCTCTTCGCGCCGACGCAATCGATGTTGGTTCCACAGCCGGTTCCGCTGCGCTCCTGAACCGTTCGAACGGTGCACCCATCAAGACCATCGCACTGTATTCGCAGCCGGAATGGGCGGCCCTGGTAGTGGATAAGGACTCGAAAATCGAGTCCGTTGAAGATCTCGCTGGCAAGACCGTGGCCGCTACGAAGGGCACCGACCCATACTTCTTCCTGCTGCAGGCGCTGGAATCCGCGGGCTTGAGTGAAGCTGACATCAAGCTGCAGAACCTCCAGCATGCCGATGGACGTACCGCCCTGGCCAACGGCTCGGTTGATGCCTGGAGCGGTTTGGATCCGATCATGGCCGCTGCCGAAAAAGACGGCGCGCAACTGGTTTACCGGAACTTGGATTTCAACACCTACGGTGCGCTGAACGCTCGCGAAGACTTCATTGAGCAGAGCCCCGAACTCGCCCAGCTCATTGTCGATGCCTACGAAAAGGCTCGTGGCTGGGCAGCTGACCATCCCGAGGAAACCGCAGAAATCCTGGCCGACGTAGCAGGGCTCGAACCAGGAGTTGCTGCCACCGTGATTGAGGAACGCTCCAATCTGGACGTTCCGGCAGTTCCCGACGCCAAATTCACTGGAGTCCTGAGCAAGATTGCTCCCACGCTGGTCGCTAGCGGCGGTGTCTCGGAGCAGGAATCCGTTGATGAAGCTCTGGAAACCCTCATCGATGACCAGTTTGCCGTCAAGGCAGACGCAACAAAGATCTCCGGAGAGTAACCAGCCATGAGCCCCACTAACGTGGCTGGAACCCGCGGAAGCCAAACACCTGCCAAGCAGAAGGCCAGCATGGCCGCAACGATCCTGCGTGCCCCGAAATGGCTGCTTGCGCTGGTCTTGCCGTTGACCACCCTGGCTGTGTGGCAATTTGTCACCGTTACCGGAATCGTTGCTCCGTGGACACTGCCAACTCCGGGTTCAGTGGTTTCTGCTGCCATTGAGCTCTTCCAGGATGGCGAACTCGGAAAGCACATCGGCATCTCCACTCAGCGTGTTCTTCTCGGTTTCGCCTTCGGATCATTGCTGGGCTTGGCGCTGGGTGCGCTTGTCGGGCTGTCCAAATTGGCAGATGCATTTCTGGGACTGAGCATCAGCGCCCTGCGTGCAGTCCCTTCCTTGGCTTGGGTTCCGCTGCTGGTGCTCTGGATGAAAATGGGTGAAGATTCCAAGGTCACACTCGTGATCATTGGTGCCTTCTTCCCGGTCTTTACCACCGTCGCCTTGGCGTTGCGCCATGTCGATGCCCACCTGGTCGAAGCAGCCCGCGCCTTCGGGTTGAAGGGATTGAAGCTGCTGCGCACCGTCCAGCTGCCCGCAGTGGTCCCTTCGATCTTCTCCGGACTGCGTTTGGCACTAGCCCAAGCTTGGCTCTTCCTGGTCGCAGCCGAACTCCTCGGCGCGTCAATGGGCCTTGGCTTCTTGCTTACCGACTCGCAGAACAACGGCCGATTGGACCGCCTAATCATGACCATCGTGCTGCTGGCCGTCTTTGGAAAGATCACCGATGCCCTGCTGTCGATAGCAGAACGCTGGGCTATCAAGCGCTGGACCTGAAACCGGACCAGCTAGTACCCGCTGACAAAACTACCCCTCACCAAAGAAAGTTTGCGATGACCACCGAATTGGCAACAACCTCAACTCAAGTTTCAGAGGCAGCACGCCAGGAATTCTGGGACGAAGCGGCGAACCTCTTGGATTGGGACACCCCGTGGCACACCACCAGCCGCATCATTCCGGCCGATCCGGATGCCAAGCGCGGACCGGAAATTTCTTGGTACCTCGGCGGCAAGCTGAACGCCGCAGTGAACTGCGCCGACCGCCATGTAGCTGCGGGACGCGGCCAGAAGGTCGCACTGTATTTCGAAGGCGAGCCCGGTGACCGGGTAGCCGTCACCTACAAGAATTTGCAGGAGCGGGTCTCCCAGGCAGCCAACGCCTTGGAATCCCTGGGTGTGGTGAAGGGCGACCGCGTGGTCATTTACCTGCCGGTGCTCATTGAAACAATTGTCATCACCTTGGCTTGCGCCCGCATCGGCGCCATCCACTCGCTGGTCTTCGGCGGGTTCTCCGCCGAGGCGCTGAGGTTCCGCGTGGAGGACACCAAGGCAAAGGTCCTGGTCACCACCGACGGCCAGTTCCGCCGCGGCACTTCGGTTCCGGTCAAAGGCAACGCCGATGCGGCCGTTGCCGGAGAGAACGAAATCGAAAAGGTCCTGGTTATCCGCCGCACCGGCGACGAAATCCCGTGGACCGAAGGCCGCGACATCTGGTGGCATGAGGTGGTTGATACCCAGTCCACCGAGCACCATGCGCAGGCATTCGATGCGGAAACACCGCTGTTCATCATGTACACCTCGGGAACCACCGGCCAGCCGAAGGGCTTGGTTCACACCACCGGCGGGTACCTGACGCAGGCGGCCACCAGCTACAACCTGCTGTTCGCCAACCCGGACGAATCCCAGCGCGCCAAGGACGTGCACTGGTGCACCGCCGACCTCGCCTGGGTCACCGCGCATACCTACGAGATCTACGGCCCGTTGGCCAATGGCGTCACCCAGGTAATCTACGAGGGCGTCCCCAACGCCCCGCACCCGGGCCGCCACTTCGAGGTCATTGAACGCTACAAGGTCACCAGCTACTACACCGCTCCCACCTTGGTCCGCTCGTTGATGGGCTGGTTCCCAGACGGCATCCCCGCTCAATACGATCTGTCCTCGGTGAAGATCGGCGGCACTGTGGGTGAAGCCGTCAATCCCGAGGCATGGAAATGGTTCCGCCAGCAGATCGGCCGGGACAGCGAAGCAGGACTACCGATGGTTGACACCTGGTGGCAGTCCGAATCCGGCGCGACCGTGCTTTCCCCCCTGCCGACCGATGGACATTTCAAGCCAGGCTGCGCCGCACGCGCGCTGCCGGGCATCTCGGTGGACATTGTCGACGACGGCGGCCTGAGCGTGCCGGCCAACCAGCAGGGCAATATTGTCATCACGCGCACTGGCCCGTCGATGGCCCGTACCGTATGGGGCAACCCGACGCGCTACTACACCAGCTACTGGGAACAATACGTAGAGCAGGGCTGGTTCTTGGCTGGCGACGGTGCCCGCTTCGATGAGGACGGCGATATCTACATCCTGGGCCGCACCGATGACGTGATCAATATTTCCGGCCACCGGCTTTCCACCATTGAAATCGAATCGGCATTGGTCACCAACCCCGGCGTGGTGGAAGCCGGCGTCTGCCCCACCCCGGATTCCAAGACCGGGCACGCTGCAACCGCCTTCGTGGTACCGCTGGACAAGACGCTGGTTGCCGAGTCGCCTGACGAGCAGCTCGTTGCACGGCAGGCCGAATTCATTGCTGAACTCCGCAATACCGTCGCGGTGCAGATCGGCCCGATTGCCAAGCCGCGGGAAATCGTCTTGGTTCCAGATGTGCCCAAGACCCGTTCGGGCAAGATCATGCGCCGCCTGCTCACCCAGCTGTTCGAGGGCACCACGCTCGGCGACACAACGAGCCTGCAGAATGAGCCGTGCATTCCGGAGATCAACGCGATCTGCCGCGCGCGCGGCTAATCGCTGCTCCCAGGCCCCTTGGGGTTAAACAAATGAAGCTTCTTCCCCGGCGGGGGAAGAAGCTTCATTTGATTTGCCGGTTAGGAATCCCCGGTCGTTGGCTTCTGGCTCTGGCCATCGGCCGCAGTGTCCTTGCCGTCCTTCACCGGGTCAGCGGCGGCTTCGGTGGCGAAGAGCTTCACTTCGGAGGCCTTGCCCTCGGCACTGACCAAAGGAATTTCGGTGGTCATCAAGCTGAACTGGCTGCCCTCATGGCGGTCAACCGCTTGGCCCACGGACTGCTCCAGGACCTTTCGAGCCACCTTGCCGCGAAGCACCAGCGGATCCTTGCTCAGGTCCTTCCACAACGCCACGCAGAGCAGGAGCATCACAATCACGAATGGCAGCGCCGAAACAATGGTGATGTTCTTCAGCCCGGTCAATGCCTCCGCCGGATGATCGCCGCCAGCCAGCAGCATCACCGCGGCCACAGCGCCGGTGGCCACGCCCCAGAAGATCACGGCCTTCTTGGATGGCTCTTCAGCGCCGCGTTCGCTGAGCGCACCCATCACGATCGAGGCCGAGTCTGCGCCGGTCACGAAGAAGATTGCAATCAGCAGCACGGTGACGACCATCAGCACGGTAGCCATCCAGCCCGACAGCGGGAGGCGCCCAAGCATGTCGAAGAGGATCAAATCGAAGTCGATGTCTGGTACGCCGTCAACAATGCTGGCCAGCTTTTCCCCGGTTTCCCCGGAGCGTTCAGCGCGTTCCTGAATACCGATTGCGCCACCGCCGAAGATTGCAAACCAAATCAGGGTGACACTGGATGGAACGAGCAGCACGCCGGTGACGAACTGGCGAATAGTGCGGCCACGGGAAATGCGGGCGATGAACAAGCCTACGAATGGGCTCCAAGAGATCCACCATGCCCAGTAGAAGACAGTCCACGAGGACAGCCAATCAGACATTGCGCCATCGCCGGCAGCCGTACGCGAAGCCATCTCCGGCAAGTCGCCGATGAAAGCGCCAATGGCATTGGGAATGACGTTCAGGATGAACAGAGTTGGGCCGCCAATGAAAACGATCAATGCGATGATCAATGCCAATACCATGTTGGTGTTGGACAACCACTGGATACCGCGCTCGATGCCGGAAACGGCAGAAGCGACAAACAATGCGGTCAGAATGCCAATGATGATAACCAGAACGCCGGAGCCGACCTTCTCCATCATCCCGGTGGCCTGGATGCCGCCGCCAATCTGCAATGCGCCCAGACCCAGCGAACAAGCCGAGCCGAAGAGGGTGGCGATGATGGCCAGGATATTGATGGTGCGCCCGCCCCAACCATGGATGGCGCGGTCGCCGAAGATCGAGCTGAACATGGCTGAGAAAAGCTGGGGGCGTCCCAGCCGGAAGCTGCCGTAAGCCATGCCCAAGCCAACGATGGCGTACATGGCCCATGGGAATAGGGTCCAGTGGAAGAGCGTGGTGCCCATGGCGGTGCTCAGGGCATCACTGGTGGAACCTTCCACCGTGCCCGGAGGAGGCGACATGTAGAAGTACAGCGGCTCGCCTACGCCGTAGAAGACCAAGCCGATGCCCATGCCTGTTGCGAACATCATCGAGATCCACGAGACCGTGGAGAACTTTGGCGTCTCGCCGTCCTTGCCCAGCGGGATGCGTCCGAAGTTCTTGGCCGCTACGACGATGGCGAAGACCGCGAAAACCGCGGCAGCGATGACAAAAAGCCAGCCAGTGTTGGTGATAACCCAATCAAGGGCCGCACTGGAGGCCTTGCCCAGCCCTTCCGGGGTAGCGAAACCCCAAATGATAAATGCCAGCGCTAGAACGCCGGCAATTCCGAATACCCAGTAATCCGTACCGGAAAGTGAGTACTTCTTAGGTCGTCTGTGACGAACTGAATGCAGTTCCTCGACGAGGTCTACGATTGATTGATCCGTCTGCTTCATTGCGTTCTTCCTTCACTGGTGAGATCCCGCGGAGAAGATCCGGGCGGAATCTGCCGAGCCATCGCCTCTCGAGTAAACGATCGCCATGCAGTGTGATTGATTGCGAATTGCTTTTCGGGTGTCGGTCCGTTGTGTCTAAATCTAGCGTTGGAGCAGCCTGAAAGAAACAGCTATTCTCCGCTGATATCCCGCGAATTATTTCTGCGAGTTGACCCGATTTAGCACGAATTTGACACGATAAATCCCAAAATGGGCCTTTTCAAGCATGGTCGACATCTCATCAAGGGTCAAATCTGTTCCTTGATTTCTCGCTATTTTCGGACCTCCACCGCCCCAGGATCACGTTGTTTACGCTGGCATCACCATCCATGTGAGCTTCCTCGCCCCATGGAGATTTCCACTCCTTGCCCCCGCGAAATCATGAAATGACCGGAAATATTCTTGGAGTCAAAATCGCCCATTATTGCCTTTCCTATTTCTGGTGAAATCTCTATGATTCCGCAATTTTTCTCCCCGGAAGCACGTCACGCTTGAACATGCCGGTTAAGGAATATCTACTAATGAGCCATTGATTCAACCAGCGAACCGGGGTCCACCAACTTTTAACGTGAAATACACTGGAACTTATCTTGACTGATTCAAAATAAGCAGGCATGCTGGGTACATGACATCACAGGCAGGGATCGAGCAGGTGCTGAAGGCGGCATCGATGCGGGTCACGCAACCGCGCGTTGCGGTACTTTCCGCCGTCGCGGCGCACCCGCACGCGGATACCGAAACCATCATTTCGGCTGTCCGTGAAGATCACCCCAATGTGTCGCACCAAGCTGTCTACGATTCACTCAGGCTCTTCACGAAGCTGGGTGTCATTCGGCAGATACAGCCACAGGGCCATACCGCCCGCTATGAAGCCCGCGTTGGCGACAATCACCACCATGTGGTGTGCCGCCAGTGCGGAAAGCTGGCGGACGTCGACTGCGCTGTCGGCGGCGCCCCGTGCCTGCATGCTTCCAATGACCACGGGTTCAGCATTGATGAAGCCGAAGTGATCTATTGGGGCACCTGCCCGGATTGCCAGGCTGCGAACGCATAGTTGCTGTCTAAGTAAACCCCTAGATTTGCCATCGTCATCAGCGCAGCTGCTGCGCGATGGATAAAACCAGATAAACCCTAAACAATCCGGAAGGAAAGAGCACATGTCTGAGATGACTGCAGGTCAGTGCCCAGTAGTTGGCGGCGCGGGTCGAATTCACCCTACCCAGGGCAATGCCAACACCGAATGGTGGCCGAATAAGCTGAATCTGAGGATTCTGGCCAAGAACCAGCAGGTTTCCAACCCGCTGGACGAGAACTTCGACTACATTGAAGCCTTCAATGCCCTCGACTTGTCGGCAGTAAAAGCCGACCTGACCGAAATCATGACCCAGTCGCACGACTGGTGGCCAGCAGACTTCGGCCACTACGGCCCGTTCTTCATCCGCATGGCTTGGCACTCCGCAGGCACCTACCGCTCGCACGACGGCCGTGGCGGCGGCGGCGCAGGCCAGCAGCGCTTCGCTCCGCTGAACTCGTGGCCTGACAACGTTTCGCTGGACAAGGCTCGCCGCCTGCTGTGGCCAGTGAAGAAGAAGTACGGCCAGTCGATTTCCTGGGCCGACCTTATCCTGCTGGCTGGCAATGTGGCTCTGGAAGACATGGGATTCGAGACCTTCGGTTTCGCCGGCGGCCGCAAGGACGTTTGGGAAGCAGATGACGATGTCTACTGGGGCCCTGAAAAGGTCTGGCTGGACAGCGAACGCTACACCGGCAAGCGAGACCTGGATGCTCCTCTGGCAGCAGTGCAGATGGGCCTGATCTACGTGAATCCTGAGGGTCCTGACGGAAATCCGGATCCGCTGGCCTCGGCCGTAGACATCCGCGAAACCTTCCGCCGCATGGGCATGAACGACGAGGAGACCGTCGCGCTGATCGCCGGTGGCCACACCTTCGGCAAGACCCACGGCGCGCATGCCGATGACAAGATCGGCCCGGATCCAGAAGCAGCTCCGCTCGAAATGCAGGGACTGGGCTGGAAGAACGGCCACGGCACCGGCAAGGGCGCGGACACCGTCTCCTCGGGTCTTGAAGTCACCTGGACCTACCACCCAACCCGCTGGGACAACGAGTTCTTCCACATCCTCTTCGCCTACGAATGGGAACTGTTCGAATCCCCAGCAGGCGCCAAGCAGTGGCGCCCGGTCAACAATGGCGGAGCCGGCTTGGTCCAGCCTGCATTCGAGACCTTGGAACACCGCGAGCCACGCATGCTTACCAGCGACCTGGCCCTGCGCTTCGACCCGGTCTACGGCCCGATCTCCAAGAACTTCAAGGAGAACCCTGACCAGTTCGCAGACGCCTTCGCCCGCGCATGGTTCAAGCTGACCCACCGTGACATGGGCCCGAAGTCCCGCTACTTCGGCCCAGAGGTTCCTGCTGAGGACCTGCTCTGGCAGGATCCACTGCCAGCAGCTCCGCAGACCACCTTGGGTGCAACTGAAGTTGCCGCACTTAAAGCCCTGATCAACGATTCGGGACTGACCGTCCAGCAGCTGGTATCCACGGCTTGGAAGGCCGCTTCGACCTTCCGCACCTCGGATAAGCGCGGCGGCGTCAACGGCGGCCGCATCCGCCTGGAACCACAGGTCTCCTGGAGCGTGAACCAGCCTGAACAGCTCAAGCCGGTAATTGCCAAGCTGGAAGAGATTGTTGACAACTTCAACGCCACTTCCGGGATCAAGGCTTCCTTCGCGGACGTCGTTGTCCTAGCCGGCAACGTCGGAGTCGAGCAGGCAGCCCTGGCAGCTGGCCAGCAGGTCGAGGTTCCATTCACCCCGGGCCGTGTAGACGCAACCCAGGAGCAAACCGACGTTGACCAGTTCGCATGGCTGGAACCAGTTTCCGACGGATTCCGCAACTACGACTCGGGCTTCGTCAAGCTGCCAAGCGAGTACTTGCTGATCGACCGCGCGAATCTGCTGGGCCTCTCGGCACCGGAAGCTACCGTACTGCTCGGTGGACTGCGCGTCATCGGCAATAACTGGGACGGCTCCAACTTGGGCGTCTTCACCGACACCCCAGGCGCGTTGACCAACGACTTCTTCGCGAACCTGCTGGAGCTGGGGTTGGAATGGACCCCGTCCGCTGACGAGCAGACCTACACCACCACCGATGGCCGCTGGACCGGCAGCCGCGTGGATCTGGTCTTCGGTGCCAACTCCGAGCTGCGTGCACTGGCCGAGGTTTACGCTTCGGATGATGCCAAGGAGAAGTTCGTCAATGACTTCGCCTCCGCTTGGGCCAAGCTCATGGACGCAGATCGCTTCGAACTGCGCAGCAAGTAGCAGCTGCTGGGCTGCAAGCCCGTAGCAATTAGTGCTGGGCTGCTGCTTCCCGCAAGGGAGGCAGCAGCCCAGCACTTGTTTCATGCGGGAACTGCCCGTCAGAACAGCGTCGCGGCGCCGCTGGCGAAGTCCGGGTTCTCCAGCTTCAGCAGCTCGGACTTGGCTTCCAAGCCTCCCAGGTAGCCGCCCAATGAACCATCGGTGCGCAGCACCCGATGGCAGGGCAGCACGATGGGAATCGGGTTGGTGGCGCAGGCTGAACCGACGGCCCGCACCGCCTTCGGCTTGCCGATCTGCTGCGCCAGCTGGGCGTAGCTCAGGGTACGCCCGTAATCGATAAGACCCAGTTCCAACTGCACCTGGCGGCGGAACTCGGTGGAGAGCTGCAAGTCCACCGGAAGATCGAAGCCATGCCGTTGGCCCGCGAAATACTCATCCAGTTGCCGGACGGCACCATCCAAGCTCGACTTGTCGCGCAGGATCCGCGGGCTGAGCTTTTCCGAGAGCACCTCCAGAATCCGGTCGTGGCCTTCGGATTCAAAAGCGACCCGCACCAGCCCGGCATCGGTACTGGCCAGCAGCAAGGCCCCCACGGGGCTATCGACCACGCGATAGGCAACATCAACAAGTTCCCGTGCACGGGCCCGTTCAACGAGCCGGCCCTGCAGCGAGTCGAGGATTTGCGCTTCAGCGGCCGTAGCCTGCTGCCGATAATTTTTTCCGTTCATGGCTGCTCCCGCCATAGTTCTTGGTCATCCATCCGGGCCCGCAGATTCTTGATCCCATCGGCGCCCGAACGCCGGGCGGCAGCTTCGGTGCCGGAAAGGATTCCGGCAATTTGCGCGTAGCTCATTCCGCCCAGGTAGCGGTAGGCCACCACCTGCCGCTGCTTGCCAGGAAGCTGGTTCACCTCATACCACAGCTGCAGGTTTTCCAACTGCAGATCCGGCCGTTGGGCCGATGGGGCCAGGCTGTCCACGTCTTGGCCGATGAGGATTTCCGGCTTATTCCTGCGCAACTCGTCAATGGCTTTATTCCGGGCAATACGCACTAGCCATGCCAGGACATTGGCGTCCTCAGGCAGTTGCGGGTACGCCTTGAGCGCGGCGAGGAATGTTTCGGACCAGGCGTCTTGCGCGCGATGCTCATCAAGCAGGGCACGGCAAACGCGCAGGATGTTGAGTCCATAGTCCTGGACTATCCGCTCGAACGGTGCTTGCATGGCTCTCCTGGAATTTTGCGCCTTCATGGCTTCTCACCATGTAAACGTACGAGGAGACCATTTTGTGAGGCGTGAACGAAAAAAATTCCTTCACGCAGATACCCATGGATTCCTAGAATGCCACCAGATCCAATTCGCTGGCGATCTGCTCAAGGCGGATCAAGTCCAGGTGGAGCATTTCGCCATTTTCCACGCCTTGGGGATCCGTGGTTCCGGCCAATGCGTCGCGGATGGTGCGCATGGTGGCCCCATGGCTGACAATCATGACCTTGCGCCCGGCATGCCTGCTGGCCAAGTCCAGCAGCGCTGGCACCGCACGGCTCAAGATCTGGGCACGCGGCTCACGCAGGTCCTTGGCAGCAGCCGATTCCGCTTCGCTGACCTCGGCCATGATCCGGCCTTCCAGCGGGCCGAAGCCGCGTTCAATGAGTTCCGGAACGGCGTTCCCCGTCTCGGCCCCGATCTGCTGGGCAATCAGCGCGGCAGTTTCCCGGGCACGTTCCAAGGGCGAAGCAAGTACCAGCGACCAGTTCTGGCCGATCAGCTGGCGCCCGACCTCGCGAGCTTGCTCGCGCCCGGTGTCGTTCAACGGGATATCGGTACGCCCCTGCAGGCGCCCTGCAAGGTTCCAATCGGTCTGCCCGTGTCGCACCAGTGCCAGCGAAGTATCCATGGCTCCAGCCTAACCGGGGTAACAGGTATCGAAGAATCTCCGGCATTACGTCCAATACGCAACGTTACGACTCATAGTTGGGTCACGAACGGTCATGTTGCGAAGATTATTACACCATCCCGAGCGGCTGAGAGATCTGGTTCGATGACGCCGCAGCAACCTGCCACATCCGGTGGTTACGGTGCTACCGCCAGAAACGATGCAGCCGCCTACCCGTTGGACCACAGCAGGAAGCGACATTGATTCCGGGATTCCTGCCTCGATCGCGACCCGCCCTGCGGTGCCCGCGAAACCCCAATCGACAAGGAGTCGTAAGCCACCATGGCAGATCACAAGTTTGGATTCCGCACCCGCGCATTGCATGCCGGAGGCACCCCCGATGCCGAGCATGGCTCACGCGCAGTGCCGATCTACCAGACCACTTCGTTCGTCTTCAAGGACGCTGACGATGCGGCCAACCTCTTTGCCCTGCAGAAGTACGGCAACATCTACTCGCGTATCGGCAACCCGACCGTGGCGGCTTTCGAAGAGCGCATGGCTTCGCTGGAAGGCGGCATCGGAGCGGTAGCCACCGGCTCGGGCATGGCCGCGGAATTCGTCACCTTCGCGGCCTTGGCCCAGGCAGGCGACCACATCGTGGCATCCTCCAAGCTCTATGGCGGCACCATCACCCAGCTGGATGTCTCGCTGCGCCGCTTCGGCATCAACACCACTTTCATCGACTCCAATGATCCCGCCGACTTCGAAGCGGCGATCCAGGAGAACACCAAGGCCGTCTACACCGAAGTTGTGGCCAACCCGTCCGGCGACATCGCTGACCTGAAGGGCCTGGCCGAGGTGGCGCACCGCCACAATCTCCCGCTGGTGGTCGATTCGACGCTCACTCCCCCGTACATCCTGCGCCCTATCGAGCACGGCGCGGACATCGTGATCCACTCGGCTACCAAGTTCATCGGCGGGCACGGCACCACCCTGGGCGGCGTGGTCATCGAGTCGGGCAAGTTCAACTGGGGCAACGGCAAGTTCCCCACCATGACCGAACCGGTAGCCAGCTACGGCAACGTCTCCTGGTGGGACAACTTCGGCGAGTACGGCTTCCTGACCAAGCTGCGCAGCGAGCAGCTGCGCGACTTCGGACCGGCCCTGCCGGCCCAGTCCGCATTCCAGCTGCTCCAGGGCCTGGAGACCTTGCCGCAGCGCATGGACAACCACCTGTCCAATGCGAAGCAGGTCGCGGCCTGGTTGCAGGCCGATGAGCGCGTGACCTACGTGAACTACGCGGGCCTGGAGTCCCACCCGCAGCACGCGCAGGCCAAGGAGCTGCTGCCCATGGGCGTCGGCTCGGTCTTCAGCTTCGGGGTCAAGGGCGGGCGCGAAGCCGGCTCGAAGTTCATCGAGGCCCTGCAGCTGGCCAGCCACCTGGCCAACATCGGCGATGCCCGCACCCTGGTGCTGCACCCGGCCTCCACCACCCACCAGCAGCTGAGCGCCGAGCAGCTGGTCTCCGCGGGCGTGCCAGAAGATTTGATCCGACTGTCGGTAGGGCTGGAAGATGTCGAGGATATTCTCTGGGATCTGGACCAGGCGCTGGCCGCTTCGCAGGAAGTGATTGCCGGTTCCGCCGCAGGGTTCGAGGCACCGGCCTATGACGGTTCCGCCTGCGCATTGCCAACCGCTTCGAAGGGAGCAATCTAATGGCTGCCGTTGAAACCACTTGGGAAGGCCCGGGAGCCGCACAGCGCCTGGAGATCCTGCGCGACACCAAGTCCATCGCCATTGTCGGCGCCTCGAACAAGCCATCGCGCGCCAGCTATTTCGTGGCTACCTACCTGCTCTCCTCCTCCAAGTACAAGGTGTACTTCATCAACCCGGTACTCGATGAGATCCTGGGCCAGCCGGTGTACAAGTCGCTGGCCGATCTGCCGGAAACCCCGGATCTGGTGGAGGTCTTCCGCAAGCACGATGACCTGCCTACCGTGTTGGACGAGGCTCTGGCCGTAGGCGCGAAAACACTGTGGCTGCAGCTGGGATCCTGGCACGAGGAAGTGGCCCAGCGCGCCGAGGCCGCGGGCATGAATGTGGTCATGGACCGCTGCGTGAAGATCGAGCACGCGCGCTTCCACGGCGGCCTGCGCCTGGCTGGATTCAACACCGGCGTGATTTCTTCCAAGCGCCAGGTACTTGCCTAGGGAGTCCAAGATTCCAGGAAATGGGTGCATGCAACATTGCGTTGCATGCACCCATTTTTCTGCGGCAATTCCCCGGAATCGGCCGGTTTGGTCAACGACGCTGAACTTTTGCACGGAGCATTCCGAAGGAAGAACAAGACCTCTAACGAACCATGGTCGACGCAATTGGCCCACGGCATGCCGTGGGTGTGGCCCCGAAGTGCTCGACGCGTTCAATCACAGATCGAAAAATCTGCAAACCACAGCACTGCAACGCAAGGCCAAACGACCCAAACCCTAAAACAGGCAGAGAGAATCGATTTCGATTCGCTACGAGCGCGAACGAAAGAAGAAAAATCCCGCCCGCACTGCTATATGAAAACTCAATTCCCCTGGCCCGAGAACATTCCAGCATCTCGCAATAGCATTGCGCCTGAGCTGGTCAAGTTTTTGGGACACGAACTTTGATCTTTTTGTACATTTCCTCAAGCCGTCAAAGCTAGAGGATCCCTTTCCTGATATGAGTCCAGAACCGCCTGGGGCTAACTCCGCCATTTGCCGTATACGGGCGCTTCCGGTTGTACCAAACCGCGATGCACTCCTTCACTGCGGCACACGCAGCCACCCTGCTGCTGAAGAACCTGTGGTGGAACATTTCCTTCTTGGTCGTCCAGAAGGCTGACTCGGCGACGGAATTATCCCAGGGACACCCCGGCGCGTCCCGTCGACTACCGCACCCTGTGCGCAGCACACCACCTCTGGAACGCGCCGAGGTACATTGGGGCCTCGGTCTGAATGGAACACACTACCAAACTGGATGAACGCCTGCGACGCAGCAAGCCCCCTCGAGTCAATGGCCAACTACGTTTACATGTTCTTACCCATTGACCAGCCCACGATCTGTCGCGAATTCAAATCGATCACCGTCGCCAAATACAACCAGCCTTCACCGGCGCGCAGGCAGGCAATATCGCCTAACAGTTTCGCCGCAAGCCGCGAGGAGCGGAAGTCAGGCATGCCGAGATTGTCGACCCTATGGTTTTCTATACGCACCGTCCGGGATTGGCGCTCACGCACGGTCGTGGTTTTGAAGGCGCTCATCCGCCTGGCCCGGATTCTCAGCTCTTTCATGAGCGACATCACCGTGGATGTCGAGATGTCTTCCTCATGGTTTTTGCGGATCAAATCCACTAATTGTCCGCCACCGGCGACCTGGTTGGACGCCTCACACTCGTCCTGGAGCAGTTTCGTGCGGTGTGCTCGCAGGACTTAGGCTTCGCTCAGCTCTTGGCAGGCGTTCAGACATCGGTAGTGACTGCCCCTGGAATTCTGGGTTTCCTGCCCATCCAGTTCACTGGATACTCGCCTATGTGGGCTTCGATGAAGTCTAAGACCGCGCTTACTCCTTACTGTTCGAGGCGCGATAGGCACCGACAACTTTTATGAAGCCGTTCTCCCGTTTCACCTTCAACAGTTCTTTGCGCAGGTTCTCGTTGTGGACCGTTTCACTGGGCCGTGTTCTTCGGTTTCCGCTATGGGACGCTCGGCGCGGTCGGCGCGGGATTCTGAGCGCTCATTGACCTCTATTTGAAATAAGAGCGCCATAGGTACGTCTAGTACTGTTTAATGCATTTAAGAGTTTTTTAAATTTACGACATCGAAAGGCTTTGGATGTCGCGCTCACAATCAATTACCCTGCGTCCATTTCGCAGCGCAGACACCGAATTCTTTGCCAGCATGGCCTCGGATGAACGTGTAGCTCGTTTTATTGGGTATGGGGAGCCATGGGACCGGCAAACCATCAACGCCTGCGTTAAGCAATCCCTCCAACATGAACCACTCGACACTGTGGGGGGCTCTCGATGGTTCCTAGCTACTGAAGCAAATGCAGCAGTGGGCCTCGTGTTTTGCACCCGGCAGGAAAGTTGCGTGGAGGTCGGTTACTGGGTATCTCCAGATCAATGGGGGCGAGGAGTTGGTGGAGCCGTGCTCGATAGCACCCTGATTTCAATTCCCAAGATATACGGAATTACGAAATTCAGTGCCCGCGTAGCTCCGGCTAACACTGCTTCAACCCGACTGCTCACCAGTCGAGGATTCAGACTGGAAAAACGTGATGACATGCTTGAGTACTACACACTGGAATAGCCTTCTGTGGGTAACCGAACGCAGCCTAGATTCCTGATTGAACCAGTTGGGGGTGAAATGTATTTGGTTTAGTAGCCGATCCGTAGAATTTTGGCACGCGATTATTGAACCGTTCTTCAAGGGGTTCGGTAGAACTAACATGAAACCTGCTATGTCATGCCGAATACTTTCTATACTGCAAATATGACTTCCCCTCCTACCTCGACCATCGGGCTTGGTACTTGGTCCCGTGAACCAGGTACTGCTCTAGTGCAAGCAACTGCCTTGCCTAGCGATGCGACCTCATCATTTGTGATTCTGAGCGAAACGCACACCATTGATGTCTCTACGGAGTGGGAGCCTCATTCGCACCTGGCCCATGAGCTCTTATGGACCCAAGATGGGACACTCACCGCTCGAATCGAAGGACAGATTTTTACGGTCTCCGAGGGTCATGGTCTGTGGATTCCGTCCGGAGCGCTGCACGGTGGACGCCTGACCGCAAATGTAGAACTTTTCAGCGCGTTCTTTTCCCCTGAACGAACCACCACCCCATTCAGTACCCCTACAGTGATCGACATGAAACCGTTGCTTAAGTCGTTGCTGGTCCATTTATCCAGTCGGGAACTGAGCCAAGAAGCCAGAGCGCGTGCGGAGGCTGTAGTTTTCGACGTACTCAAACCATCAGCTCATCAGCTAGCGCTGCGCTTGCCCGATGACCCTCGTATCCATGGCATTGCCAACCGTTTACTAGCCAACCCTGCGGATAACCGATCTCTCGAGCGATGGGCGGTAGATGCTGGAATCAGCTCACGAACCATCACGCGAGTCTTCCGCGAAGCAACCGGCTTATCCTTTGCCCAGTGGCGTCAAGCGGTGAAAATTCATCGCGCCCTGGAGCTGCTCACCAACGGTGAAGGCGTCCAAGACATCTCTGAAATGCTGGGCTACGCGCAGCCGAGTACTTTTATCGACGCTTTTCGACGCACCTTGGGCTCCACACCTGGCACATTCGCCTTAGCAAATGTGAATAGGTGACCGAAAAGCCGGATGCACTGTCAGAAATCATCGATTGCTGACATCGATTAGTTAACTTAGACTTACCTAAGTGAAAATACCTATTCAAATCGGACGTATTCAATCCGTTCCTTACGCATGCTAGACGTGGCGTCCGGAGCAGCATCCGCCGCAGCCGGAACGATGCTCGCCCACGAGGTAGTACTGCGCTACGGCAAAAGCACTGTAGTGGACGGTGCTTCCATCCGTTTATCCCCGGGTGAAGTCACCGCACTCATTGGACCCAATGGCAGCGGGAAATCCACACTTCTCCGTTCCATGGCAAGGTTGCATGAGCGCGCCGCGGGGGTGATCACGCTCTCCAATTCTCACGGGGAGGCCCGCGAAATTAGCACGCTGAATGGACGAACATTCGCCCACGAAGTTACGCTCTTCGCGCAGTCCCACGCCACCCCGGAAGGGTTAGCCGTGGCAGATATCGTCGCCTTCGGTCGCCATCCATATCGGCGCGGTTTCTCGGGGCTATCCGATGCGGATCATGCGGCGATTGCCTCGGCCATGGAACTGACTGGCACTACCTCGATGTCCCGGAAGGCAGCTGGGGAACTATCCGGTGGAGAACTTCAACGTGTCTGGTTGGCCGTGTGCTTGGCACAGCAAACCAATGTGGTGCTTCTCGACGAGCCGACCAATCACCTCGACTTGAGATATCAGGTCGAGACCCTAGATCTGGTCCATGATCTGGCCCGTCAAGATCGGCTAGCCATCGGCATCGTCCTGCATGACCTGAATCAAGCCGCCGCGTTGGCTGATCGGCTGGTGCTGATGAAACACGGCCGGGTATACGTCTCAGGAACCCCCGCTGAGGTCCTCACAGCAGATAACCTCTCGGAGGTCTATGAGATCCCTGTGCAGGTCCTCTCTGATAAGCAGAATGGATTGTTGCGCATCGAACCGGTTAGCCGCCACCGGATGAGCTGACCACTTTCTTTCTACCACCGAAACATATAATTACAAGGGAAAACCTATGCCTACACTCGCTCGAAATGCAGTCACTTCAGCGGCCGCTCTAGCACTGTTGTTCTCAGCCACCGCTTGCGGTACCACGGACATTAGCAGCGCTGGTGCCGAACGGAGCCCCGCTGCCGCATCCGCAAGTTGCGCGAATGACACCACCGCCACTAGCACAGATCCGGTATCTATGACCGATGATCTGGGTCGCACACTTGAATTGGATAAACCAGCCGAGCGCGTGGTGGTGCTCGAATGGCAGGAAATTGAAGATGTACTGACCTTGTGCGTCACTCCGGTGGGCGTCGCTTCCCCAGATGGATATAGCACCTACGTCACTGCAGAGGAGCTGCCTGAGGGTGTCGCTTCGGTGGGTGAACGTGGCGAGCCAGATCTGGATTCGATCTACGCGCTGGACCCCGACTTAATCATCGTGGACGCTTTTAGTGAAGAAGACCCCGTGCTGTCGCAGCTTGATAAGGGCGACGTTCCCGTATTGGCGGTCAAGGGCAACGATTCTGCGGATCCCATCGGCAACATGAAAAATGTCTTCTCACAGGTCGCCGAAGCCACCGGCCGCACCGAGCGTGCTGCCTTAGTGCTCAACGAATTCGACGCCCACTTGGCGCAGAAAAAACAGGAAGTCTCCGAGGTGAAGTTGGAAACCACCGACTTCCTCTTCTTCGACGGTTGGGTTGACGGCTCCAACCTGACGATTCGCCCATACACTGATGGGGCTCTGTTCACAGAGCTTGGCAAGGAACTGGGCCTGAGCCCAGCTTGGAACGATGACATCAACAAGTCCTTCGGATCCGGCGGCGTGAACAAAGAATACGGGCTGGCCCAGACGGACATAGAAGGCCTAGCGGGCGTTGGCGACGTCAACCTGTTCTACTCCAACGACGCAGGCACCGGGTGGACCACCGAGCTGGAATCCAGCGAGATCTGGAACAACTTGACCGCAGTCAAGGAAGGCCGGACCTTCCAGTTCCCAAACATCTGGGGTGCCGGCGGGCCGAAATCCACCAGTCAAGCGGTAGATGCCTTCACCGATGCACTGACCTCCGCCTCGGAAGCCAAGTAGCGTACAACTGAAATGAAAACCGCTGAAAAATCAGCAGAGCGACACATCGTGGACAGCGGGGTCGGCATCCAAATGACCGGCCTTGGTTATTCCCCCGCGCCGGTCACCGGTACCCGTCTCGCCACTGGCCTAGGTCTGCTAGCCGCCTTAGCGGCAGCGGTACTGCTGGTGGGTGCTTGGCACCTCACCCAGGGGACCTCTGGTATTGGTTTGGGTGAACTGCTACGCGCACTCACCGGAGATGACACCCGTATCGGAGGGGTGGGAGCCGCCGAGATCTTCACCGGCTCCCGGCTACCGCGCCTCTGTGCGGGTGCCGCCGTTGGTCTGGCTTTGGGGGTAGCAGGTTCACTGCTCCAATCCGTCACCCGCAACCCGCTGGCCTCGCCGGACACATTGGCTGTCACCTCAGGTGCATTCTTCGCGTTGAGCGTGGCTGCTGCCTTGGGAATAAGCATGTCCACGCTGGCTTCCAGCACTCTCGCATTCGCTGGCGGGCTGCTCGCCGCCGGGATCGTATTGGCTATCTCTGGGCGCAGCGCGGGAACCGCCACCACCCGGTTGATCCTCGCTGGCTCAGCCATCGCCATGGCGTTGGAAGCAGGCAGCGGAATCATCTTGCTGCTGTTCAAGGAAAATACGACTGGACTGTATGCCTGGGGTTCAGGGTCGCTGGCCCAACTAAATCTCGATGCATTCTTGCGCAGTCTGCCAGTGATCTTGGTGGTGCTGGCCATCTGCCTCTTGCTCTCTCGCCGACTGGATGTCCTGTCCTTGGGTGATGAAAACGCTGCGGTGCTCGGCATCCCGGTGCGCTCAACCCGCGCTCTGGCCGTCCTGTGTGCTGTTCTGCTCACCGGCGTTTCCGTTTCGCTGTCCGGCCCGATTGCTTTTGTAGGGCTTGGCGCCCCCGTGCTCGCCCGACTGCTGTCGCGCCGCCTGGTAGTGTTGCGCCGTCAACTGTTCTTGCTCCCCGCCACCGGCCTGATTGGTGCGCTACTGATCCTGCTGGCCGATGTTTCGCTTCGTGCCTCGCTCGGTGCGCAAGGTGCGGCTTCCATTCCTACTGGAGTTCCCACCGCGATCCTGGGCGGCGTGCTGATCATCATCTTGGCAATGCGACTGCCCGAAGCTTCCAGCTCTCGCAACCCGTTACAGGTAGCAAGCAAATTGCGTAGCAACCGCCGATTCATTCTCACCATGACGCTGGGATTCAGTTTGCTGTTGGGAGCGGTGATTCTAGGCCTTTTGGCCGGGAGCATGTTACTCAAGCTGGGAGATCTCGCCTTGTGGTTCCAGGATGATGCGCCCAAGCTCATTGCCCGCGCCTTCTCCGAACGTGCACCACGGACCAGCGCGGCGCTGGGTGCCGGAGCCGCCTTGGGACTGGCTGGTTGTTTGGTGCAGGGCGCCGTGCGCAACCCATTGGCCGAGCCCGGAATCCTGGGTATTACCGCGGGGGCAGGGCTGGGCGCGGGTGTAGTGGTCACCGCCTTTGGCGGTTCCCGCTCGCTACTGGTGATTTTTGCGGTGATTGCCGGGCTCGCGACCTTCGCTGCCATCACCGCCCTAGCCTGGCGTCGAGGATTCTCCCCTGAACGTTTTGTGCTAATCGGCATCGGTGCAGGCTACACGCTCTCTGCGGTCACCACCTACCTGCTGCTGAGCATTAATTCGTGGGAAACTCCGCGCATCTACACCTGGCTGTCTGGCTCAACTTATGGACGTCAGTTCGCAGACGTGTTACCTGTTCTGACGGTGTTGGCATTAGCTCTTCCGGTCGTACTGCTCATGGGACGCAAACTGGACCTGCTAGCCATCGACGAAGACCTGCCCCGGGTGCTGGGCGTCAAGACCATTCGCATCCGATTAGTCTCATTGTCCATTGCCGCGCTGCTTGCGGCACTCAGCGTCGTGGCCGTAGGTGTGGTTGGCTTCGTCGGACTCATCGCCCCGCATCTGGCGCGGTCGTTGGTGGGTTCCCGCCATCACCGGGCGATCCCGGTGTCCATGGTTTTCGGAGCCTTGCTAGTTTGCCTGGCCGATACCTTGGGCCGTACCGCAATCGCGCCGGCACAGATTCCCGCCGGTCTGATCGTGTCGTTGCTCGGCTCCCCGTACTTCATTTGGCTTTTGTACCGATCACGCGGCTAGGTGTTAAGCGAGGATCCTAACCGACTCCGCCTCCACCCCACCTAATAGTAAGGAATCATGGCGAAACGCTCTGCCCGGCAAACGAGAATCCAGGCCTTTGACCCCGAGCAGCACCCGGCGCAACTACGGCATCTGGGTTCCATATCAGGTCCGTGGGAAAGTCTCATGGCAACGGTCAACGCTCGGCTGCTCACGATACAGTCATCAGATGCCACCATACTCGGTGCCGCATTGCTTACCGCCCGTTCGGCGACTGCATACGTGAAGATCTCTGGGGTTCTTGCCCGCGACACAGCTGCATATGAAGAGCTCGTCCGTGCGGTGCTGGACTATGCCAGGGAAAAAGATCTGGCCTGCGTGAAATGGGAAAGCTGGTCGGGAGAACCGTGGCTAGCAGACCTGGCTGAACAAATGGGTTTCCAGTCGTTGCCTGCTCCACGCTTCACCACAGATGCTTCGGTATCGATTCCAAAATTCGGCTATGTGCACTGGTCACATCCAGCCCGATATCTGCGTACCTCGCACTACCAGCAAAGCGAGAACTTCACCTGCGCGGCGGTTTCCGCGCTGGCCGCGCACGGGGAAACGATGAGCATTGCAACGATGGATCGCCTACGTACCGCCGAGTTGTTACTGTGGCGTCAAGCGACTAATTTCATGGCTTGCGAACCCGTGGGGCTCGGGCTGGCCATCGCTGAGCGCTGGCCAGCAAGCTCAGTTCAGGTGTCTTTGGATACCGATAAGCCAGTAATCGTCGACTATTATCCCGAGGTTGAACGTGGTTGGCGGGGCATCTTGCAGGCTGACTCGCGCCGCCGTGCAGAAGCTACCGGGTTGCCGGTGACCTCTATGCGTATGGAAATCTCACAGATTCACAAAGTATTAAGTCAGGGTGCCCGCGTCTTGTTGCTGGTGTCATTGCAGCAGATGCTCGGCTACGATGTTCCGCACTGGCTACTCTGCCATGGAACGGCTGGTTCCACGGAACGTCCCGTCATTCTCATCGAGGACTCTTGGGTCGATGTTAGTAGCGGGGAGAGCTGGGTGGATGCTACCTGCCTACCGATAGCTTTCCAGCAACTAGAAGCAATGTCTTGTCTCGAGTCAGATGGCTATCGAGCTGCGCTAATTCTGACTGAGAGTGCTCAGTAATCACCAATCAAGTTCGTCAATGACAAAAGAATTCGACACCCATCCAGAGACATATTGCAACTCCATGGTTGCGAGAAGTCTCGCCGGGCACCGCTCCCCAGCCGAGAATCCTTGAGAACTCACTAGTCCTAGAATCTCCCAACTATGTGTCGCACTAATATCGTTGGATCATGCGGGCCCTATTAGTCGCGAGAGGCTTTTCAAGGACTCCATAACCAGTCTCTTCGGATCCCCTCGCGGATCAATCAAGGCTAAGGCCGCCGATCGCCAAGTCCAGGGCTTCCTCGTCATTCGATTCCGCTGCGATGACCACTGGATTCATCACGAGCTATTCGGTGCTCTGGTAGGCCGGCCCGAATTCGATACAGCCCTCGACGCGATACTTCCCCGATGCTACTCCGGTGATCATGTACTTGGTTTGGGAGGAACGCTCGAACTAGATAACAATCGAACTCTCCGACGAAGTTCGCGAATACAACCTCGAGCTGCGGGCCTCTGGCTTCGACGGCAGTGACGCCGATCCGAGATTGCCGGTGGGCCCCATGGTTTTTCACCGTCATGGTAAATTCGACCCCAATGCAACTAGGAAGCCTGCAAGAACGCAATAACGAATCCATCGCCAAATGCCAATCCAACGGAAAGACTTTAACAGACGCCCACTAGTGCAAATATCAGAGCTGACCTCAGATCGCCCCCATGCTGTTCCGGTCGAAGTTATACCTTGGCAGAGTAACATCCGAGGAGAAAAGGAATGCACAAAGGGCTGTTGCATTTCAGCCAACTCGACCGAACGCATTCAAGCGCGGAGAGTGGCATGGCTTGATCCAGGCACGTCGTCCTGACGCAACTCATTCGCCCAGCAACCTATGATTCCTGTCGAATTCATGAACTGCCCGCCCTGGTTCCTGGCCGTACAGACGTCTTGCTCATTAGCTGGGTTTCCAGTCAACTGAGGCCGCACAGATGGCGATTTCAGGAGGACAGAATCAAGTCGCACGCTGCTTGGGTTGCGCGTATCCCCCACCGTTGATTCTGCATAACCCCTGGCAAACCCACTCAAAACCAACTAAAGCCAAATATTCCCCGGATTTTCACTTGACGATGCCACACAATCGGGCATAAAGTCATGGAAACACAGATCAATGTGTTGCAGGTCATGAGGAATTGCGGAGGCAAGAATGTTCGCCGAAGAACGACACCGGCTGATCGTTGAGCAGCTGGAAGCTGACGGGAAAGTAACCGTCGCCCAGCTCGCGCAGCGCTTCGATATCACCCGGGAAACCGTGCGGCGGGATCTGGCCCAGCTGGAATCCGAGAACTACCTGCGCCGCGTCCACGGCGGAGCGGTCACCATCACCGAAGCCAGCACCCGCGAGGAAAGCTACGTGGTGCGCACCGCCATCCATTCCGAGTCCAAGGCCCGCATCGCCCAGCGCGCCCTGAGCCTGCTGCCGGTCTCCGATGCCTCGGTCATCATCGACGCGGGAACCACCACGGAAATCCTGGCCGAACGCATGCTCAAGAGCACCGCGGGCACCGGACTGGTGGTTATCACCCACGCCCTGCCCATTGCCTCGGTGCTGGTCCACAGCCCGGATGTCGCCTTGGAGCTGATCGGCGGGCGGGTCCGCGGCATCACCGGCGCCTCCAGCGGAGCCCGCACCGTGCAGGAGTATTCCCAGTACCGGGCCGACATCGCCTTCATCGGCACCAACGGGCTGCATGCAGGATTCGGCCTGAGCACCCCGGACCCGCTGGAAGCTGCCGTCAAGCGCGCCCTGGTCGCCAGTGCCCGCCGCGTGGTGCTGCTGGCCGACGGATCCAAATTCGACCAGGAAACCCTGGTCTGCTTCGCCCGGCTCGAAGACATCGACACCCTGGTCACCGACCAGCAACCCGGCACTGAACTTGCCGCTGCGCTGGAAGCGGCGGATGTCGAGGTGGTGATCGCATGATTATCACGCTGACCGTCAACCCGGCGCTGGACAAGACCATCGAGCTAGGCGCGCCACTGGCCCCCGGCGCCGTGCAGCGCGCGGCTTCCAGCCACGTCCAGGCGGCAGGCAAGGGAGTGAACGTCTCGCGCGCCATTGCCGCGGCCGGTGTTCCCACCCTGGCAGTGCTGCCCGGAGCCGGCACCGACCCGCTGATTACCGCGCTGTCCCGCGACCAGCTGGCGCACCGGAACCTGCCGATCACCGAAGCGCTGCGCACCAACACCACCCTGACCGATCCCGATGGCACCACCACCAAGATCAATGAGCCAGGCCCTACCCTGGACGCGCAGCAGCTGGCCGATCTCGGCGACCTGGTCGCCGAGGCCGCCGCCGGCGCCAGCTGGATGGTGATGGCCGGTTCGCTGCCGCCGGGAGTTCCTGCCAGCTTCTATGCGCAGCTGACCGCAAAGCTGAGGGCGGCCCTGGGCGGGAAGTGCCCGAAGATCGCCGTGGACACCTCCGGCGCACCGCTTCTGGAGCTCTTCGCCCACAGCCAGCAGCACATCCCGGATCTGGTCAAGCCCAATGCCGAGGAGTTGGCGCAGCTGGCGGGCGGCTACGGCGAGGCGGCACTGGAAGGCTCCCGCGAGCTGGCCACCGGCTGCGCGCAGCAGCTGCTGGACCGAGGCGTCGGCGCGGTACTGGCCACCCTCGGGGCGCAGGGCGCACTGCTGGTCACCAAGGCCGGTGTCTGGCACGGATCGCACACCCCGATCACCCCGCGCAGCACCGTGGGGGCTGGCGATTCCTCGCTGGCCGGCTACCTGCTGGCCGATGCTGCAGGGGCCAGCGCCCCTGAACGGCTGCGCAATGCCGTCGCCTACGGGGCCGCCGCCACGCAGCTGCCCGGCTCCACCATCCCGACCCAATCCGATCTCACCGTTGGCGCCGTCACCGTCCACGAACTTACTTCAACGCAAGGAACCGAGTCATGAGTGAACTAATCACTGCAGAGCTCGTGCTGCTCGATGCCGACCTGGGCAACAGCACGAGCGAGGTCATCGAGAAGCTGGCCCTGCTGGTGGCCAACCAGGGGCGCGCCACCGACGCCGCCGCCCTGGCCGCCGATGCCAAGGCCCGCGAAGCCAAGACCGCTACCGGGGTGCCCGGAGGCATCGCCATCCCGCACTGCCGTTCGGCTGCGGTGACCGAGCCGACCCTGGCCATGGCCCGCCTGGAACCGACGGTGGACTTCGGCGCCAAGGACGGCGAAGCCGACCTGGTGTTCTTCATTGCCGCCCCCGATGGCGCCGACCAGGCCCACCTCAAGCTGCTCTCCAAGCTCGCCCGCGCCCTGGTGAAGAAGTCCTTCACCGCCTCCCTGCGGGCAGCAGCCAGTGAAGCCGAGATCGTGGAACTGGTGCGCGCGGTGGTTTCCGATGCTCCGGCCGCGGCTCCTGCCTCCCTTGCTCCGGCCGCCCCCAAGAAGAAGTCGATCGTCGCGGTCACCGCCTGCCCCACCGGCATCGCCCACACCTACATGGCCGCCGATTCGCTGGCCCAGACCGCCGAGGAAATGGGTGTCGGCTTCGCGGTGGAAACCCAGGGTTCCTCGGGTTCCACCCCGCTGGACCCGGCGGTCATCGAAGCCGCCGACGCCGTGATTTTCGCGGTAGACGTCGATGTGCGCGACCGCGGCCGCTTCGCCGGCAAGCCGGTGATCCAGGTTCCGGTCAAGCGCGGCATCGACGAGCCGAAGAAGCTGATCAATGACGCCATCGCCGCCTCCGAAGATCCCAAGGCGCGCCGCGTTCCCGCCGGTGCCGCCGCATCCGGCGAGGAATCCGGCGGCAGCGAATCCTTCGGCGCAGGCCTGAAGCGCGCGCTGCTCACCGGCGTCTCCTACATGATCCCGTTCGTCGCCGGCGGCGGCTTGCTCATCGCGCTGGGCTTCCTGCTCGGCGGGTACTCGATCAGCAACGTGGCCGATGGCGTGCTGGGTTCCAGCACCCTGTTCAACTTGCCAGGTGCCGAGATCATGGCGCAGCTCGATACCCCGTTCGGTCCGCTGGGCGCCTATCTGGGCGCCGTCGCGTTCAAGATCGGTTCCCTGTCCATGTCCTTCCTGATTCCGGCGCTGGCAGGCTACATCGCCTATGCCTACGCCGACCGTCCGGGCATCGCCCCGGGCTTCACCGCGGGTGCCGTGGCAGGCTTCATGGGTGCCGGATTCATTGGCGGCATCATTGGCGGACTCATCGCTGGCCTGGCCTGCCGCTGGATCAATTCCTGGACCGTGCCACGCTGGCTGCGCGGGCTGATGCCAGTGGTCATCGTGCCGTTGCTCGGTTCCATCATCGCTTCGGGCCTGATGTTCCTGTTCCTTGGCGGGCCGATTGCCCAGCTCACCGAAGCCCTCAACGGCTGGCTGGCGGGCATGTCCGGCACCGCGGCGGCGATCCTCGGCCTGGTCCTGGGCCTGATGATGGCCATCGATTTGGGCGGGCCGATCAACAAGGTCGCTTATTCCTTCGCGGTAGCCGGCTTGGGCGCCGGTTCGGTGGCCGAGAACCCGGCCCCGCTGATGATCATGGCAGCCGTGATGGCTGCCGGCATGGTTCCGCCGCTGGCGATGGCCCTGGCCACCGCGGTGTCCCCGAAGCTGTTCACCGGGGCGGAACGCGAAAACGGCAAGGCGGCCTGGCTGCTGGGTGCCGCGTTCATCTCCGAAGGCGCCATCCCCTTCGCCGCGGCCGACCCGCTGCGCGTCATCCCGGCCTCCATGGTGGGTGCCGGGGTCACCGGCTCGCTGATCATGAGCTTCGATGTGCTCTCCCAGGCACCGCACGGCGGCATCTTCGTCTTCTTCGCGATGGACAGCACCTGGCCGATGTTCCTGGTGGCCACCGTGATCGGCACGCTGGTTTCCGCGGCGCTGGTGATCATCCTGAAGAAATATGTCCGCAAGGCCCCCGCACGGGCCGCTGAAGAGGCAAAGGCCGCAGCATGAGCCAGAAATTCACCGGAGTAGGCGTCAGCGCCGGACGGGTCATCGGATCCGTGCGCCGCATGCCCGACCCCATCCTCCCGCCCGCCGACGGCGCGCCCCTGCCAGCAGGTTCCAGCGCGGAAGCCGAATCCCTGCGCCTGGCCGAGGCCACGCAGGCGGTCGCCGCGCAGCTCAAGGAACGCGCGGCGCAGGCCACCGGCGATGCCCAAGCCGTGCTCAAGGCCACCGCGCTGATGGCCAGCGACCGCACGCTGCTCAAGTCGGCCACCAGGCTGGTGGCATCGGGCACCTGCGCCGAATCGGCCATCTGGGAGGCCGCCGACGCGGTCGCCACGCAGCTGTCGGCGCTCGGCGGCTACATGGCCGAACGCGCCGGGGATGTGCTCGATGTGCGCTCGCGCATCGTCGCCGAGCTGCGCGGCGTACCCGCCCCGGGCATCCCGGACTCGGACCAGCCCTTCATCCTCGCCGCGGTGGACCTGGCTCCGGCCGATACCGCGACGCTGGATCCGGCCAAGGTCCTGGCGCTGGTCACCTCCGATGGCGGGCCGCAATCGCATACCGCCATCATCGCGCGCTCGCTGGGCCTTCCGGCCATCGTGGCCGCTGCCGGCACCACAGCGCTGGCCGACGGGGACCATGTCTTCGTGGACGGCATCGACGGGCTGGTCATCACCGGTCCCGGCGAGGCCGAAGAGCACCTGGCCGCCACCTACGCCAACCGCGAGGCGCTGCCGGAGTTCTCCGGCACCGGGCAGCTGCGCGACGGGCACCGCGTGCCGCTATTGTCCAATGTCGGCAGCGGCGACGACGCGCAGCTGGCCGCCGCGGCGGGCGCCGAGGGCGTGGGCCTGCTGCGTACCGAGTTCTGCTTCCTGGGCAAGGACAAGGAGCCCTCCCATGACGAGCAGGTGGCAGCCTACGGTGCGGTCTTCGCCGCCTTCCCCGGCCGCAAGGTCGTGGTGCGCACCTTGGATGCGGGAGCGGACAAGCCGCTGCCCTTCCTGACCGATGCCAGCGAGCCGAATCCGGCCCTCGGCGTGCGCGGCTACCGCACCGACCTGTCCAGCCCGGGCGTGCTCGAACGCCAGCTGCAGGCCATCGCGCAAGCCGCCGGCGAGCACCAGGCCGAAATCTGGGTGATGGCGCCGATGATTTCCACTGCGTCCGAAGCGCAGGAATTCGCGCAGCTGGCCAAGGCCGCTGGCCTGGCCACCGCCGGGACCATGATCGAGGTCCCTTCGGCGGCGGTGCTGGCAGGCCAGATCCTGCAGCGCTGCGATTTCGTCTCCATCGGCACCAACGACTTGACCCAGTACACCATGGCCGCGGACCGCCAGCTCGGTGCCCTGGCCGAGCTCAACGACCCCTGGCAGCCGGCAGTGCTGCACCTGGTGGCCGCCACCGCCGCCGGTGCGCAGGCGGCCGGCGGCAAACCCGTCGGGGTGTGCGGCGAAGCGGCTGCCGACCCGGCGCTGGCCGTGGTGCTGGTGGGCCTGGGCGTGGACACCCTGTCCATGAACAAGCGGGCGTTGGCACCGGTTGCCGCGGTGCTGCGCACCGTAGACCTGCCCACTGCGCAGCGCCTGTCCCAGCTGGCCTTGGACGCCGAGTCGGCCGAGGCGGCACGCACTGCCGTGCGCGCGCAGCTGGGCGAGCTGGACCGATTCGGCCTCTAGGCCCCCCGAATTTACCGCAATCAACCGTTCAATAGATCCCGAAGGAGCCATCATGGCAGAACGTACAGCAATCATCGGCAGCCGCGTCGGCCTGCACGCCCGCCCGGCAGCCATCTTCGCCGAGGCCGCGGCCGAGGCGCCGGTCGAGGTCACCATCGCCCTTCAGGGCGAGCCCGTGGACGAGGCGCTGGACGCGTCCAGCATCCTCTCGCTGATGGGCCTGGGCGCGGAATACGGAACCACCGTAGTGCTGCGCGCCGAAGGCGAAGGAGCCGAAGCTGCCCTGGAGCAGTTGGCGGCCATCCTGGAAACCGACCACGACGCCGAGTAGCACGAAGCCGAGCTCCGGGGACCACGCGCCATCGCGTGGTCCCCGGAGTTCTTTAATTCCCATCCACTGATTGACAAAGCCCAATCAGTGGATGGATGATAGTTCCTACGCACTACCGCAGGAGCTTCCATGAGCGCGCTCAAAACCTCTGCACTGCGCCTCATCAAGCCGTTCGCCTACCGCGACTACGCCCTGCTGGCCAGCGCACTTGTCCTCTCCACCTTCGCCACCGGCATGTGGGCCGTGGCAATGGTCTACCAGGTGCGCCAGCTGGGCGGCGGGCCCATCCAGCTTTCTGCCGTGGCCACCGCCAGTGCCGCCGGGCTGCTCTGCTTCGTGCTGCTCGGCGGGATCATGGCGGACCGCCATTCCTGCCGGCGGATCGTGATGCTGGTCGAGGCGCTGTCGCTGGCAGTCATGGGCATCACCGCGGTGCTGGCCATGGCCGGTGCCCTGGAGCTGTGGCACCTGATGCTCGCCGGCTTCTGCGGCGGGGCCGGGTCGGCCTTCTTCTACCCCGCCTACTCCGCACTGCTGCCCAAGATGCTGCCCGCCGAGCAGCTGCTGGCCGCCAACGGATTGGAAGGGACAGCCCGGCCGGTGGTGCACACCGCCCTGGGCCCGATGGCCGCCGGATTCGTGGTGGCGGGACTCTCGCCGGCGCACGCCATCGTCGGCATCTGCGTAATCCACCTCGCGGCGCTGCTGATGCTGCGCCGGATCCCCAACCGCCAGGCGTACAACGCGCCAGGCCCCGTTGACGGCCAGGGACAGCCCGGGATGTTCCGGCAGCTGCGCGAAGGCATCGGCTATACGGTGCGCACCCGCTGGCTGCTGTGGACGCTGCTGTTCTCGGTCATTTCGGTGTTCACCTTCATCGGGCCCTTCGAGGTGCTGCTGCCCTTCATCGTCAGCGGCAACCTGCACGGGGACGCGAAACTGTTCAGCTTCGCACTGGCCTTCTTCGGCCTCGGTTCGGCGATCGGCTCGCTGCTGGTCGCGTCCGCGAAATTCCCGCGGCGCTACTTGAGCTTGATGACCGCCTGCTGGTGCCTGGGCACCTTGCCCCTGGCCCTGGTGGGCTACGTCGATGCCGCGTGGATGCTCTTCGCGATCCTGCTGGCCTTCGGCATCACCGACGCCGTGGGCATGGTCATCTGGGGCACCTTGCTCCAGCGCCGGGTTCCCGGACACCTGCTCGGGCGGATCTCCAGCCTGGATTTCTTCGTTTCGCTGGCGCTGATGCCGCTGTCCATGGCGGCGGCGGGACCTTTGACCCAGGTGCTCAGCTTGCAGGCGATATTCGTCATTGCCGGCCTCGCCTCGCCGCTGTTCGGAATCATCGCATGGTGGGCCGGGAAATTTGCCCGCGACGAAATAGCGCATCCGCTCTCGGACCCCGTTCCGGCGGAGCTGGACGGCGAGCGCAGTTGACCGGTTGCGACCAGCTGGCGCTGGGCCGGCACTGATCAAACTCCCAGCAGATTTTCGCGTGTAGTTCCCGGGCACGGACCGGGCATGACGGGAAGGTGGAAGGATGACTTCTCGATTGCCCGACATGGCGCACCTGGCCCTGTTGGCGCTGTTGGCGCTGGGCCCGGCATTCCTGGTTTCCTGTTCCCCTGCACCAGCGCCTGCTCCCGATGCGCAACCCACGGGCTCCGCGGCAAGCGAGCAGGTGGATTGCGCCGTGGCTCGATGCGTGGCGCTGACCTTCGATGACGGACCTGGCCAGTACACCGGGCGGCTGCTCGACGAACTGAAGGCCGCGGATGCGCCAGCCACCTTCTTCATGGTCGGGAAGAACATTGCCAAATACCCCGACGCGGTCAAGCGCATGGCCGCCGAAGGCCACCAGCTGGGCAGCCATACCTGGGACCATGCGGATCTCACGACGCTGACCAGAGAACAGATCCAGCATGAGCTGGGATGGACCAGCGAAGCGGTAGAAAAGGCCTCCGGCCACGAGCCCACCGTCTTCCGCCCGCCCTATGGGAATCACGGTGCCGTCTATGACCGGCTGGTGCCCTACCCGTTGGTGCTGTGGGATGTTGACACCCTGGATTGGAAGCACCACGATCCGGAGAAAACGGTGCGCATCGCCATGGACGAAGTCCATCCGGGCTCCATCATCTTGATGCATGACATCCATGAGAGCTCAGTCAAGGCACTGCCGGATCTCGTGGAGAAGCTGAAGGCCGAGGGCTACACCCCGGTCACCGTGGACCAGCTATTCAATGGCCAGCTGGAGAATTCGACGGCCTATGCTTCGGCTCCTGCTCCCGGCGCGACGAAATAGTCTTGCGCCGCGCAGGTGCTCAGGGGGCCTGCTCTGCGTACAGCCGCAGCTGGTCCAGCTTGTCACCTTCGCTTTCGCGGATATTTGCCGCCAGCTCCTCGCACTGCTCCACCGTCAGATCCGGGTTGATGATTGCCACCTGCAGCACTACCTCGGTATGCCCCGCGTCGTCCTTCAGGTCGTAGCGGTAGGAGAGCCCATCGGGATTCTCCGAGGTGTGCAGGATCAGCAAGCGGTTCTCGATCAGGTCATGGACGCGATACACGCGTTCATGCCCTGCAACGCGGTAAACCAGATTGGTACCGACCTTGAGTTCAGGGTCGTCTGAATGCATGGAGCCGATCCCATGGATCCACAAGGGTGTTGCTGCCCAATCGGTAAGCAGCTCCCAGACACGGTGCACCGGCAGGTGAATGACCACGGTGCTCTCGAAAACGCTGAACTGGCTCATATCCGCATAGTGCCACCCTGGGCGGCCAAATGGAATAGCTTCATGGCTGTTGGCATGCAATCCGGTTTCCGGCCGCCCGCAGCAAAGGCCGGCACCCAGCGCGCGTACGCTGCTGGGTGCCGGCCCCTGGGCGGCAGAAGGCTTACCAGTCTTCTTCGTCGTCGCCATCCGCCTCGGAGATACCGAGTTCCGGCTCATTCTCGAGGTCGAAGTTGTACCAGGCCTCGGTGAAGTCAACCATCGCATCCAACGCGTCCTGCGCGTCGGAATCCAGGGCTTCCAGCGCCTCTGGGCTGTTGAGCACTGCGGTCACCGCGAGGAATGGGTGATTATCGAAGTAATCGGTGGGGGTGGCCTCCCCATTGAACGTCAAGTTCTCGCTCTGCGCGAAGAGGTCGACGTACTGAGCCACTGCCTCGGGCAGACGGCTCAGATTAATGCCAGTCAGGGACTCATTGTAGATTTCAGCAGTTGCGTCAGCCCACTGCTCAATGAGCTCTTCGCTCATCTGTGCCATCAGATTATCCACCTCGTGGTTGGGGTTCTAGTGCTCACGGGAATCGGTAGCAATTCATCTTATTTCTTCAGCGGGCGCGTGCCAAGACAGAAAGGCCCACGGCGTTGTGATCTTTTCCGCGTAGGTTCCTGCTCACTGGTTCGGGACGCCGAGGGACGGAATATCGGGCATGTCCGGCAGCGAAGGGATCGAGTATTCACGGGGCTGGGAATCCGGAGTTTCCACATCCTTGAGCTGATTCAGCAAGTCTTCGTCGAGGACGCTATCCTGGCTTGGATGACGGGGCTCCGGTGGCGAATCCAGCGAACCCTCCACTCCCGATATGAGCAGCCCCAGCGAAGCAGCTGCGGCAAGCAGTCCGGCGAACAGATGCACTCCGATGAAATACAGGCCGCCGATATTGCCGCGCAGCATGGCCCAGTTCCGGTTTTTGGCCGAGGAGCTGACAGCCAGCCCGTAGGCGAAGGCATTTTCCTTGAACCCCAGGCGGACTTGGGCTGCCAGCAAGGAGACTCCGGGTACCAGCAGTCCGGCGGCCACCGATCCGGCTGGCACGGCAGCGATCCTGCTTTCATTGGCCAAGCAAATCCCTAAGAGCACTAGCTGGATGAGCGCCAGGCACGCCCGCTTCCAGAAGCCAGCCGCGTGCAAGCCGCTGCACCGGATGAGGTACCGGCGTTGCTCGTGGCGGTCGGAGCCCTTTCTTGGCGGGCCAGCATTTTCTTGCAGGATCCACAGTGCTCCTAGCTGGCTTGCCAGCACACCGAGCAGCATCACGATGATGCCAGCCACCGGCAGGAAACAGCCCAGGACCGCTCCGCTCGTGCTCAGGAGCCAACCAATCCGGTAGGAGCGAATAGCTCGGGGCAGTTTGGGGAAGCGCGCATCAATGTCCTTGGCGTAGCCGGCGGGCAACGACCTGGCCGCCTTGCTGTACGCCTTCTTGTTCCACCATCCAAAGAGCCCGGCCACGATGGCAATGGCGGCAATCGCCAGCAGTGCCCCGGTTCCACCAGCCCGCTGCCCCAGGGCGGCGGCAACTGCCAGCACCGGAGTGAAAAGCCAGAACCGATTAGCGTAGGCAGTTTGCTTCGCAACGAAGGTTTCCGCGTAGTCCTGATGCAAGCCTTCGTTCATCGGATCCATGGATATCAATCCACGCAGCACATCGCCTTGTTCCCCGACGATTTTTTCGCCATTGCCGATACTTCCGGCCGCCCGCAACAGCCCCTGGTGATTGGGGTCGATCTGCAGCCCGGATTGGAGGAATCCGAGAGCCGCCAGGTTGTCATCCTGGGCTTCGGCAGCAATTGCCGCGCCCTGGTAGTAATCGGGGTTCCCCGGCTCCAGCCGAATCGCGTGCTCGATGGCTTGGCGGGCCAGCACCCTGTCATCGTTGCTCCGAATATCGCTGAGCGTGATCATGCTCAGCCAGTAGTGCCCGTTGCCGTATTCCGGTTCCGTTTCGATTACCTGCCGGATCGCCAGCAGCGCCTCCTCCCGTCGATGCTGGCGCATCAGGGCGATGGCCAGGCACTCCCCGGCCACCGGGTTGGCAGGATCCAGATTCAGCCCGGCTCTGGCAGCGGACTCCGCTTCGGCCCACTGCTTGAGGCTCAAATGGCATGACGAATAGAGGATCCAGAAGGCAGGGACCTGATGGTGCTCGTTGAGGTTATCCTTCAGCAAGGCAATCGCTTCGGTTTCCCGTCCGATCGCCAGGTGGTGGGTGATCCGGTGATGCAGTCGCTCGAATTCCATGCGGTGTACTCCCCCGGTGCTTTCTAGAGCATGTTCTGCGAAACCAGATACTCGGATAAATCATCGTAGCGGCCATGCTGGTTGCTGAAGCGCACCACATTTCGCGCGGATTCCAGCCACGGCAAAGTCGACGCCTTGATTTCCGCCAGGGCAGTTCTGATATGGCCCATGTCCAAGGGGAGAACCTCGTTGCGCTCGATGGATTGCATCATTGCCTTCTCGGCGGCAGTGGTGCACACGTGCTCCAGGTCCGCGCCCGAGAATCCGTCGGTCTGTGCCGCAATCCATTCCAGGTCGATTCCGGCAATCGGGCGGTTCTTCAGGTGGTACCGCAAGATGGACTCACGTGCCGGCGCGTCCGGCGGAGTCACCAGCAGGGTCCGGTCCAACCGGCCTGGACGCAGCAGTGCTTCGTCCAGATCCCATGGGTGGTTGGTAGCCCCCAGAACGTAAAGGCCATCGTTGTTTCCCGCAAGCGAATCCATCTCGATCAGCAGCTGATTGACCATCTGGCGCATCCACGCGCCCGATCCAGTCAGCGAACCGCGGCGGATGCCGATGGCATCAATCTCATCGATGAAGAGAACCGTTGGAGCATTCTTGCGGGCCTGGTCGAAAATCGCCTTGAGCCGCTTTTCCGTTTCACCGATGTAGGAATCAACCACATCGGTAATGGTGACAGACATGAAATTGGCTTTCAGCTCACCGGCCACCGCGCGAGCCAGGAAAGTCTTGCCGCATCCCGGTGGCCCATACAGCAGCAGCCCGCCGCGCAATGATTTGCCAAAGGCCTTGGCAATTGCGGCGTTGCGCATCGGTGCCAGGAAGGATTCGTGCAGGCGGTCCTTGACCGCCTGCAAGCCACCCACATCATCCAGGGTGACACCCTTTCCGGCCGGGTTCTCGATGGGAGCTTCCGGGGCATCGGACCCCGCATCTGAGCGCAGTGGGACCCGTCCTTCAATAAAGGGCGCCGGCAGCGAACTGCCGAGTTCCTTGGAACCCGCTTCCCAGTCGTAGCCTGGTGGCGTATCGTTCTGCTGGTTTCCAGCCGGCGCGGCATCCGCTGCGGGTTCGACGGGCGCCTGCGGGGCCATCGCTGCGGCCATCGACGCGCTGATCGTTCCAAGCCTTCCCAGCGCGGACGCGTTCCCCGGATCCTGCTGCAGCACGATGCTGACATGGGACAGCGCTTCGGCGGATCGACCGGCACCATCGAGCTGTTCAGCCAGGTGCAATCGCAGGGCATGGTCGTCCGGCGCTGCTTCTACGGCCCGGAGAAGGCTAGCAATAAGGGCATCGTTCATTCTAGGGCCGCTCCACGGTTGAAGGTCTCGGTCTGTTGCCTCTGCTGGTTAAAGCATCCAGCGGGTATCGCTAGAAACGACACCCGCTGGAATTATACGTCGCAGACCCGACTGTTCGCTAAGCGCACCCAGTGCCTAGTAGGCCTTGACTCCCTGCTCTACCACCAAATGGATCAACGCGAATTTCTTGTTTTCGTCAATGGCCTTCAGCGCATTTTCCAGGGCAGCCGGGACATCTGAATCATTCTCGACGCGGACGCCGAACCCGCCGAAGGACTGCGCCATCAGCGCGAAGTCGGGGTTGGCCAACTGGGTTCCGGAAACCCGTTCCGGGTACTGGCGTTCCTGGTGGGTGCGGATGGTGCCGTACTGCTGGTTGTCCATGACGATCACCAGCGGGGTGGCGCCGTACTGGGCAGCGGTAGCCAGCTCCTGGCCATTCATCAAGAACTCGCCGTCACCTGCGATGGTCACCACGCGGCGCCCCGGGTAGTTCAGCGAAGCGGCGACGGCGGAAGGAATCGAGTAGCCCATGGAACCGTTGCGTGCCGAGAGCATCGAAGCGTAGCCGTTGGTTGGGAAGTAGCGGTGGGCCCAGTTGGTGTGCTCGCCAGCGCCGAAGGTCACCAGGGCGTCTTCGGGCAGGGATCCAACCAGATTAGCCATCATGGTCGCCATCCTCGCCTGGCCCGCGGAAGGCTGCGCTGGTGGAAGTTCGGCGAACTTCTCCTGCTCGCCGCGCATCCGGGAAGTCCACTCCTTCCAGGATTCCTTGACCGGCAAATCCATCAGCAGCAGGTCGCGAACGAAGACATCGGGCTTGGCGACAATCTGGTGCGATACCGGGCCGGAACGTCCGCGCAGCGACGGGTCGATGGTGACCAGGAAGTTCTTCTTGTCCCAGTTCTGGCGGACATTGAAGCCGTCGGTGATGACGTCGCCTGGAACCGTGCCGACGAAGATCAGCAGATCAGTCTCTTCCAGCAGGTCATAGGTCGGCTTGGGGCGGCCGTAGCCGATCGGGCCAACATAGGATGGCGAGTTGAAAGGCACGGTACCCTCGCAACGCCATTCGGCAGCGGCTGGCAGGTCGTGTTCCTCGAGCCAACGAGTGAAGTCCGCTGCGCCTTCGTGGGACCAGTCGTTGCCGCCGAAAATGAACAGCGGCTTATCCGCTTCCTGCAAGGCAGTATTCAGCGCCTTCCAGTCGGTCACGGTCATGCCGCCGGTAGCCACCGGGATTTCCGGATGGACTTCGGCGGAAACTTCGTTGCGGATGATGTCTTCTGGCAGGCCGACGACCACCGGGCCCGGGCGTCCGGACATGGCAGCGAACATGGCCTCGGCGACGACTTCGCTGGCGCGATCGGCGTGGTCCAGGATCATCACGCGCTTGGCGCCGGTGCCGAACCATGCCTTGGGATCGAATTCCTGGAAGGCTTCCTTTTCACGGTGCTCGAACGGGATCAGCCCCACGAATAGCACCAGCGGGGTCGAATCCTGCCATGCGGTATGCAGGCCGACGTGGGCGTTGGCAGCTCCCGGGCCACGGGTCACCATGGCAATGCCGGGGCGCTGGTGCATCTTGCCTTCGGCTTCGGCCATGTAGGTGGCTCCGCCTTCGTGGCGGCAGACCACGGTTTCGATTGGCGAGTTGTGCAGCCCATCAAGGACATCCAGGTAGCTTTCACCCGGCACCACGTAGGCGCGTTCCACGCCGTGCGCGGCAAGCGTGTCGACAATGACGTGTCCGGCCGACTTCTTTGTCAGGCCCTGACCATTTTCACTCATCTTCTAGGCGTCTTTCTGGTTTCGAGAAATCGTCTGACGCAACGGCGGAGAAAACGGCCCTGCTGGCCAATGATGCAACGCTGCGTCAACGTGAAACAGTACTAAACAAGCTGCGATTGCACACATTGCCGATCGAATGCTACGCATATGTGACACGATGCCGTATGTGAATCATATTTGAGTGCAAAATGTCTAGAAAGTTTCACTAAATGGAACGGTTTGCTTCGTCACATTGCGGCTGGCCAGAGCAGTGCGGTGGGCAATGTTCGCGATTTCCATTGATCGGCAGCGCCAGCGCTAGTAGCCTGTGATGCAACAAAAGTTTACTTAAGGTAAGCGCTGCTTTTATCCGGACATCGAGGTTCTCCATGGAATTCATCAACGGCGCGATTGTCGCCGCCTACCTGGCCGCAATGCTGGCCTTTGGCTGGTGGGGCAAATCCCGCACCAAGAACAGCAGCGACTATCTGGTGGCCGGCCGGCGCCTGGGCCCCTTCCTCTACACCGGAACCATGGCGGCGGTGGTGCTCGGCGGAGCCTCGACCGTGGGCGGCGTTGGCCTGGGCTACAAGCACGGGATCTCCGGCATGTGGCTCGTGGTGGCTATTGGCGCAGGCGTGATCCTGCTGTCGCTGGCTTTCGCCCCGACGCTGCAGAAGCTCAAGGTCTTCACCGTTTCGCAGATGCTGACCCTGCGCTACGGCAGCGCGGCGGCAACCAATACCTCCGGCATCGTCATGCTGGCCTACACGCTGATGCTCTGCGCCACCTCAACCAGCGCCTACGCCACCATTTTCGTGGTGCTCTTCGGCTGGGAGAAATGGCTGGCCATCGCCATCGGCGGCGCCATCGTAGTCATCTACTCCACTATCGGCGGCATGTGGTCCATCACCCTGGCCGACCAGGTGCAGTTCGTCATCAAGACCGTCGGCATCTTCGCCCTGATGCTGCCATTCTCCATGAATGCCGCAGGCGGCATGGATGGCATCCGCGAGCGCGTGGGCGCCGAATTCTTCAGCTTCACCGGCATGGGGCTGCAGTCGATCATCACCTACTTCGTGGTCTACACCTTGGGCTTGCTGATCGGCCAGGATATCTGGCAGCGCGTTTTCACCGCCAAAACCCCGAAGGTCGCCCGCTGGGGCGGGATGACCGCCGGCATCTACTGCATCTTCTACGGTGCTGCCGGCGCACTGATTGGCATGGCCGCGAAGGTGGCGCTGCCGAACATCGCCGGCGCGGCGGATAACAAGGACGTGGTTTATGCCGAGGTCGCCACTCAGTTGCTGCCAGTTGCGGTGGGCGGATTGGTCATGGCCGCAGCCGTGGCCGCGATGATGTCCACCGCCTCCGGAGCGCTGATCGCCGCCGCAACCGTGGCCCGCACCGATGTCACCCCATTTGTCGCCAGCTGGTTCGGCAAGCGCGTGGAAGTGAATACCGATGAGAACCCCGAGCATGACGTGCGCGCGAACCGCATCTGGGTGATGGCGCTGGGCGTCGTCACGGTCACCTTGGCGATCCTGGTGGACGACGTGGTCGCAGCACTGACCATTGCCTACGACATCCTGGTGGGCGGATTGCTGGTGGCAATCATCGGCGGCCTGCTGTGGAAGCGCGGCAATGGTGCTGGGGCCACAGCCTCCATGGCGGCAGGATCAATAGCTACTTTGGGCACGATGATCATCTTGGAGATCCAGGCTGAGAACAAGTTCGACGGCGTCTACGCCAATGACCCGATCTACTACGGTCTGATCGCTTCGGCAGCAGCGTTCATTGCTGTTTCGCTGTTGACCAAGTCGACGGACCGACAGGTGATTGAGCACTGGAACCTGCGCGTTGCGGGCAAGATCCAGGACGCTCCGGTCAATGCCACGGCACAAGAGCCTACGCTCTAGTCCGCCAAGAATACCGAGTGGAGCATATAAGATTCGAGCCCTGTGCCCAGCGGTGAAAACCGCTGGGCACAGTACTCGTTTTCTGTTCGACATCCAGCGCCCCAGAATAGGCTGCGCAGGAATCCAAGCGGAACATGAAATTATGAGTTCACAATTCAGCAGGACGCGTCTTTGCCGCACGGGAACTTAGAAACGGCAGTATTGCAGCGTTGGCATCTCGGCTTCTTTATCGCTCCCGCCGACTTGAAACCCTTTATTTCTGATCTGTCGTTGATGCTCATATTTTCATCACCCGAAATAGATGGTGTGGCAGCTGACCCAGGCCGATCATGATGATTGCCAGCACCACCAGCACGACCAGCTTGCTGGTGGTGCTGGCCTTTTAGCACCTTAGCGGTAATGCGCAGTTTTTTGGTCTTTAGTGGCACACAGTGATTAAAGATCAAATTTCTGGGCATTAATGCTCACCATGCGCTAATGCACAAGATTCTGCTCATTAAAGCCACCGACCTACTAAAGCGCAAAAATCAGTACATTATGATGTCATCGGGGTTAATTCACGATAAAATGGGCTTTAAGAGAAAGGCGGGCGCATGCGAAACGACCCCAAAGCCATAGGAAGCACCTTGCGCAAACAGCGCATCGACCTCGGACTGAGCCAAGAGGACGTCGCCGACCAGCTCGGCATCTCCCGCAACACCATCAGCGCGATCGAAAACGGCAAGCTCGGCAACGCCAACATCCTGCTCGAAATCATGTCCATCCTCGGCCTGGATCTGCTCATCGCCCCGCGCCACTCCGGCGAGACCAACGCCATCCGCAACAGCATGGCCCACAACGCCCGCAGCATCCACCACCGAGTCAAGAGGAGCTGACGTGGCGGACCCACAGCTGGCACTATGGTTCGATGGAGTGCACACGGCCACCATCACCGATCACGGCTTCGGCACCATTTCCCTGCAGTACACCCCCGAAGCTCAAAACAGCAGCGCACTGCTGTCCACCAAGCTGCCCATCCGGGAAGAACCCTACCCCTGGGTCGAATGCGTCCACTTCCTGGACGGCCTGCTGCCAGAAGACGACATCCGCAAAATGCTCGCCGACAAGGCGAGAATCGCTCACGTGGACACCTTCATGATGCTCGGCGCCTACGGTAAGGACTGCGCCGGCGCCGTCCAAGTGCTCCCCCTGGGCGAAGAACCCAACAACGAACCGCACAATATCCGCTGGACCACCGCCGAGGAACTGGCCAAAGCCATCACCAACCTGCCCACAGCACCCCTGGGCATCGGCATCGACAGCTCCATCCGGGTGAGCCTGGGAGGACTCCAAGGCAAGCTGCTCGTAGTCCGCGACGGACCCCGCATCGGCATGCCCCTGGACGGCAGCCCCACCACCCACATCCTCAAACCCGCGCGGCTGAACGAAGACGGCACCGAACAATGGCCGTCCATCGCCGAGCTGGAACTGTTCGGCCTGAGGCTGGTCGAAGCCTCCGTGCGCCTGAGCCGCTCCAAACGCCAAATCGCCGCCGCCGCCGAAGTCATCACCGTCCAAGGCCGCAAAGCAATCCTGGTTGAACGCTACGACCGCGACGCCCAATCCGAACCTGTGCGGCGCATCCACCAGGAGGACTTCTGCCAAGCGCTCGGCATGAAGCAGAAGTACCAGAAACCCGCAGAGAAATCCCCCACGCTGAAGCTAATCGCCCAGGTCCTCACCGACAACGCTTCAAATCCTCCGCGAGAGCGCGAACTCCTGCTCAAATACCTGACCGTGAACTTGGCCTTGGGGAACTGCGACATGCACGCCCGGAACATCGGGCTGACCATCGACCGCGGAACCGTGCGACTGGCGCCGGCCTACGATGTGGTCCCCACCGCAGCATGGGAGCACGCCGACCGCGAGCTGTCCCTGCACGTAGGCGCCGGCGTGCACATCGACGAAGTCAACGGCAGGCACCTGATGGACGAAGTGTCCTCGTGGGGTATCCCAGCGAAAATTGCCGCCAGGCAGATCCGCGCCACTCTGGAAGCGATGCTGGATGCGCTCCCGGCGCTCATCGAGCAATCGCGCGCAGAAGGCTGGTTCACCCCCATGATCCTCGACGTTGCCGCTGACACCAGAAAACGGATCGACCGGCTCACCCCGCCAGGTACATAACAAGACACGGGGTTGTCCGTAGCTCCTCACTCACTTCTCGCACGGCCGCATCGATAGGAGGTCCGTCCGGCTCCGGCTTGCCACCCGGAAACATGAAAGATGCCGTGCCTCATTTGCGGCCTGTCAGAACCTGCCCGGCCTCATGCACGGCAATGCCCGCTGACAAGTAATCTGTTCCGGCATTCGAGTTTCTTCGTGATCCATCCACGTGCTGGTTGTGCATGTCCGAAGAAACCGCCATGCCCGCCATCCAGTCCGAGAATTTCATCTTGGGGTGCCTGAACCGCACTACCAGCATGTCTTAGGTTCTAGTGCACGAAAAAGAGCCGCCGCAGTTCATCAGCTGATGAACTGCGGCGGCTCCTTGGCTACAGGAACTAGTCCTGGATCAGATCGTGGCGCACGATGGTCTGATCGCGGTCCGGTCCCACGCCGATGGCGGAGATCCGGGTGCCGGAGATCTTCTCCAGGGCCAGGATGTAGTTCCTTGCGTTCTCCGGAAGCTCTTCCATGCTCTGCGCACCCGAGATGTCCTCGGTCCAGCCCGGGAAGTACTCGAAGATCGGCTTCGCGTGGTGGAACTCGGTCTGCGTCATCGGCATTTCGTCGTGGCGCACGCCGTCAACGTCGTAGGCCACGCATACCGGGATCTGCTCAATGTTGGTGAGCACATCCAGCTTGGTGACGAAGTAGTCGGTGAAGCCGTTCACGCGCGAAGCGTGGCGAGCCAGCACGGCGTCGTACCAACCGCAACGACGCGGGCGTCCGGTGTTTACGCCGAATTCGCCACCGGTCTTCTGCAGGTAGAGGCCCATGTCGTCGAACAGCTCGGTAGGGAACGGACCAGCACCCACGCGGGTGGTGTAGGCCTTGATGATGCCGATGGAGCGGGTGATGCGGGTCGGGCCGATGCCCGAACCCACGGACGCGCCACCAGCAGTCGGGTTCGAGGAGGTCACGAACGGGTAGGTGCCGTGGTCCACGTCCAGGAAGGTGGCCTGGCCGCCTTCCATCAGCACGACCTTGTCCTCGTCCAGCGCCTTGTTCAACTCGTAGGTGGAGTCGATGACCAGCGGGCGCAGGCGCTCGGCGTAGGACAGGAAGTACGAGACGATTTCCTCGACCTCGACGCTGCGGCGGTTGTAGATCTTGACCAGCAGCTCGTTCTTCTGGCGCAGTGCGCCTTCGACCTTCTGGCGCAGGATCGATTCGTCGAAGACGTCCTGCACGCGGATGCCCAGGCGTCCGACCTTGTCCATGTAGGCGGGGCCGATGCCGCGGCCGGTGGTGCCGATGGCCCGCTTGCCCAGGAAGCGTTCGGTGACCTTGTCCATGGTCTGGTGGTACGGGGCCACCAGGTGGGCGTTGGCCGAAACGCGCAGCTTCGAGGTGTCGGCGCCGCGCGATTCCAGGCCGTCGATTTCTTCGAAGAGGGCTTCAAGGTTCACCACGCAGCCATTGCCGATAATCGGAGTGGCGTTCGGGGAAAGGATGCCGGCAGGAAGGAGCTTGAGCTCGTACTTCTCGCCGCCTACGACCACGGTGTGCCCGGCGTTGTTGCCGCCGTTTGGCTTCACTACATAGTCGACCTTGCCACCGAGCAGGTCGGTAGCCTTTCCTTTGCCTTCATCGCCCCATTGGGCTCCGACGATCACGATTGCTGGCATGGGATCCTCCCCCTTGCTTAAAGCAGCGGTTGCGGCGTGCTTAGCGCCGTCCCGGCACGGTGCCGGACAAAAAATATGCCCCTGTCCTGCTCACTGAAACCTGAAGGTCCGTTGCAAGAGTTAGGGGCTCTTACGACCAAAGTTTACCGAAACGATTAGCGAATCTCGAGTTGCACGTCACGATGTCGCCCACGCAGGCCATAAGCGACAACCAGAAAAGCTATTCCCGCGAAGAGCACGGCAATGGAAACAACGTACAGGGCAATGACGGGGTATCCCTGATCCGGGTCGAGGAACGGGTAAGGAACCCATCCATCGGACGCTCCGCGAATCAGCACTACCCCGGTCCAGAGCAACGGGTAAATCAGCAATAGCGGCACCGCCCGGTAGGACAGGGAAGTACGGTCCCTGGCCAAGAGCCAATCGGCCAGAACCAGCAGGGGACCGAGAATATGCATTACCCAATTCGCCCAAGGAAGCGGAACCCCGCCTGCGGCCCCTAAGGGTGCCAGCAGCGTGAGGTAGATCAGCCCGACCAGAACCACCACCAGATTCGACTGGATGGTGAAGTAGCCAAAGAAATTCAGTGGCTGCACCGGGCCCCGTGAGGCAGTGTCGGCGTAGGTCGCCACGATAGCGCCCAGGGTGGCCAGCGCCCACAGTATCCGAGCCAGGTTGAGGAAGCGCAAGGCGGTTTGACGGGTCTTCACCCTGGAAGACTATAGCCAGCTGCTGCCTCATCCAAGGATTCATGCGTAGCTGCTCGGAGATTCCGGAACTTTGCCGGCCGTCAAAACCGCCCGGGAGAACTCTCGCGATGCAACAATTATTCCAAAACCAGCCAAGGGCTTGACCCTGACACAGTGTGAGGGCGGAGAACTGAAGCATGCTATCCATCGGGGCGTTTGCGCAGATCGGCCAGGTTACCCACCGCATGCTGCGGCACTGGGATACCGCCGGGGTGCTCAAGCCCGCCCACGTAGACCCGTGCAGCGGCTACCGTACCTACGACCCTTCCCAGCTCCAGCGCTTGCATCAGATCGTGGCCTTGCGCGAGCTGGGTTTCGGCCTGGAAGAGGTTTCCCTGATCCTGGATCAGGGAGCCACCGCGGAAAAGATTGCTGAGCACTTGCAGAATCGTGCCGCGCAGGTCGAGGCCGAACACCGGCTGGCCACGCAGCGGCTGCAGGATGTGCAACGGCGCCTGCGCTTGATCTCAAAGGAGAATCTCATGTCACGCATTGAAATCATCCACAAGCCACTGCCCGCAGTGCGCTTGGCCGCAGGCCGCTTCACGGTGTCCGAGCAACCTGAAATCGCTGGTCGCATCGGCCCGCTCTTCGACAGAATCGCGCAGTCCATTCAGGGCCAAAGCCTTGCCACGCCCATTGCGCAATACAACGGAACTGAGGATGGAGTAGAGGTCATTGCCGGATACGCCACTAACGCTCCCAACCTCGCCGATGTCGAAATCATCGAGCTCCCCGCGGTGCCCGAAGCCATCTGCGGAGTGCACCTCGGCTCCATGGACACCATCCATGAAAGCTGGCAGGCCGTGCACGAAGAAGTCCTAGCCCGCGGTTTGGTTCCGACCGGTCCGTGCCGCGAAGTCTACGTGCGTGCCATCTCCGAAGACCAAGGTGATTGGGTGACCGAACTGCAGCAGCCGGTAGGCGTTTCTCAACCCACCAGCTGATGCGGGGCCTCCAACAGGTCCCCCGCCACGCTGCGCGCGGCACCGACCAGCGCACCTGTTTGGCCCAGCGGCGAGCACAGCAGTCGAGCCTGGCCGGCGATGCTCGGCGCGTGCATCTGGAGGCTGGCTTCCATGGCAGGACGTAGCCACTGTTCCAGGGCGGCAAAGTGCCCGCCAAAGACTACCGTGGAAACGTCATACAGGCGCATGGCCGAGGCCACCGCAATTCCCAAGGATTTTCCGGCCTCGGCTACCGCGCTCAGCGCGGGTTCGGTTCCGGTTTCCAGCGCTTGGAATAGCTGGTGGATCCGCCGTTGGCGCGAGGCGCTATCGACCATCGCCCCTAGATCAGCGGCAGCCAGGATCGCTTCCTGCCCGGCAATGGTTTCCAAGCATCCACGACCGCCGCAGCTGCAGGCCCTGCCCTCGGGGGCAATCACCACATGCCCGAGTTCACCGGCGTGTCCCTGGGGACCGGCAAAAAGTTCAGCGTCGATTATCAATCCGCCACCGATGCCCACTTCCCCGGAGACAAACAGGAAGTCGCGTTCTTGGACGTCCATCAACTGCTGCTGGGCCAGCGCTGAGGCGTTGGCTTCGTTAAAGAGCCTGAAGCGGGTTTTGGCGTCGGGCAGCAATGCTGCGACATCCAGGTCTTGCCGCTCCCAGCCGAGGTTAGGGGCCTGCAGGACGGTGTACCGCTCCTCGTTGACCAAACCAGGAACAGCCAACCCGCCGCCGAGAATCATTAGCCCTTGGGCCCGGGCGGCAGCTTGGAGCCTTTGACTCAGCTCTCCCAGCGCAGCGAGCACTTCGCTGGCTGTTGAGCTGTGGTTGGCACTGGGCAGGATTTCGTGTGCCAGCAGTTTGCCGCTGAGGTCCACCAGCCCGGCGGCTATGTAGTCAACGTTGATTTCCATGCCCATGACACAGCGTGCGGGGTTCAGGATGAGCCCCACCGAGGGCCGCCCGCGTTCCCCGTCGCGGTGCACGCCAATTTCGATAACTAGTCCGGCCGCCAGCAAATCGGCGACCAGGCTGGAGACCGAGGCCTTGGTGAGCTGGCTGAGTTGGGCGATATCGGCGCGTGATAACCGCTGGTCTTCCCCTGCGCCTGCGATCACCGATAGGACCCTGGCCAGGTTGGCTTTGCGCACGTCTCCGACGTTACCCGGGGCCGAAGAGCTTGCGGCACGGGCGCTAGACGCTGGTTGGCGCATGCCTTCTCCTTGAGAATTTTTTGGGACGAATCGTTCACTGCTCGCTATTGACTCTAGCGCATCACCACCCATATAGTTCAGGACATAAACTAAATGGCATCAGCCAACCCCCGATCCAAGGATGCATCCCATGACTCTTCAGCCAACCGCCGCCGACCGCTTCACTTTTGGACTGTGGACCGTGGGATGGACCGGTGCCGATCCCTTCGGTGTCGCCACCCGCAAGAACCTGGATCCGGTGGAAGCTGTCCGCAAGCTGGCCGAGCTCGGCGCCTACGGCATCACCTTCCACGACAACGACCTGATTCCTTTTGACGCCACCGCTTCCCAGCGCGAGCAGATCCTTTCGGACTTCCGTGCAGCACTCAAGGAAACCGGCCTGAAGGTCCCGATGGTGACCACCAACCTGTTCAGCCACCCGGTATTCAAGGATGGCGGCTTCACCTCCAACGACCGCTCGATCCGCCGCTTCGCGCTGGCCAAGGTCCTGCACAACATCGACTTGGCAGCCGAAATGGGCGCCGAAACCTTCGTCATGTGGGGCGGCCGCGAAGGCGCCGAGTACGACGGCTCGAAGGACCTGGCCGCGGCACTTGACCGCATGGGCGAAGGCGTGGACACCGCAGCCGGCTACATCAAGGAAAAAGGCTACAACCTGCGCATCGCGCTGGAGCCGAAGCCGAATGAGCCACGCGGCGACATCTTCCTGCCAACCGTAGGCCACGGCCTGGCCTTCATCGAGAAGCTGGAACACGGGGACATTGTCGGATTGAACCCGGAGACCGGCCACGAGCAGATGGCTGGCCTGAACTTCACCCACGGCATCGCCCAGGCGCTGTGGGCAGGCAAGCTGTTCCACATCGACCTCAACGGCCAGCGCGGCATCAAGTACGACCAGGACCTGGTCTTCGGCCACGGCGATCTGACCAGCGCCTTCTTCACCGTCGACCTGCTGGAGAACGGCTTCCCGACCGGCGGACCCAAGTACGATGGCCCCCGCCACTTCGACTACAAGCCATCGCGCACCGACGGCTACGACGGCGTGTGGGACTCGGCCAAGGCAAACATGTCCATGTACCTGATGCTCAAGGAACGCGCACAGGCATTCCGCGCAGACCCCGAGGTCCAGGAGGCGATGAAGCTCTCGGGCGTGTTCGAGCTGGGCGAGAGCACCCTGGACGCCGGCGAAACCGCGCAGCAGCTGATGGACGATGCGGCAAGCTTCGCCGACTTCGACGCCAACGCCGCAGCGCAGCGCAACTTCGCGTTCATCCGCCTGAACCAGCTGGCCATCGAGCACCTGCTCAACGCCCGCTAGACCGCTCACCCCCGCCCACCGCAGAAAGCAGCCGAAGAACAATGACGCTCGTTGCCGGCATAGATTCATCCACCCAGTCATGCAAGGTGGTCATCCGCGACGCCGCAACAGGCGCCCTGGTCCGCTCCGGCCGTGCCTCGCACCCCGATGGCACCGAAGTGGATCCGGAATCCTGGTTCAGCGCATTGCAGGAAGCGATCGCCCAGGCCGGGGGCCTGGACGACGTGGACGCCATCTCGGTGGGCGGGCAGCAGCATGGCATGGTGGTGCTCGACGCCAGCGGTGCGGTGATCCGCCCGGCACTGCTGTGGAACGACACCCGCAGCGCGCAGGCGGCCAGCCAGATCATCACCGAGGCAGGCCAGGGCGATGCCGCGGCGGGCGCCCAGTACTGGGCACAGCGCACCGGCACCGTCCCGGTCTCCTCGATCACGCTGACCAAGCTGCGCTGGCTGAGGGACAATGAGCCCCAGAACGCGGCCAAGGTCGCTGCCGTCTGCCTGCCGCACGACTGGCTGTCCTGGCGCCTGGCCGGCTACGGCCCGGGCTCCGGGGCAGCAGGGCTGGCCGCCCTGCGCACCGATCGTTCGGATGCCTCGGGCACCGGCTACTACCGTGCCGCCGAAAACGCCTATGACTACGAGGCGCTGGAGCAGCATCTGGGCCACGCCCCGATTCTGCCTACGGTCGCTGGCCCGCTGGAATCCATTGGCCGCACCACTTCCGGAGCACTGATCGGTGCCGGCGCGGGCGATAACGCCGCGGCCGGCTTGGGCGTAGGCGCCACGGTGGGCGACGTCGTCATGTCCCTGGGCACCTCCGGCACCGTCTTCGCGGTTGCCGATTCCCCATCGGCAGATGCCTCCGGCCTGGTGGCAGGCTTCGCCGACGCCACCGGCAACTACCTGCCATTGGTATGCACCCTGAATGCCACCCGCATCTTCGATGCCACCGCCACCCTGCTGCAGGTCAGCCTCGAAGAATTCAATGACCTGGCACTATCCGCCGTCCCGGGTAGCGACGGGCTGGCCTTGCTGCCCTACTTCGACGGCGAGCGCACCCCGAACCTGCCAGAGGCCACCGGCTCGCTGCATGGCATCACCCGAGCCAACTACACCGCCGCGAATCTGGCCCGCAGCGCCGTGGAAGCGGTGGTTTGCTCGCTAGCCGACGGCCTGCGCGCACTGGAAGCCCAAGGGGTTGAAGCGCAGCGCATCATCCTTGTCGGCGGTGGAGCGCAGTCCCGCGCGGTCCAGCAGATCGCCGCCCAGATCCTGGGATTGCCAATTTTGATCCCGGCCCCGGGCGAATACGTCGCCGATGGCGCAGCCCGCCAGGCGGCCGGCGTACTGGCCGGGGAATTCCCCAATTGGGCCCAGGGCACTGCCCAAGTCCCAGCGATGGAACTGGCCCCGCAGATACTGGAACGCTATCGCGCACTGGTTTCCAGCCAGTGGCTCGACAAGTAAGGATTAGCCGTGGAACTGCGCAACAAGGAACTGAACTGGGCCGGAAATCTTGAATACCGGGCCGCGCAACTGCTGTTTCCCGCCAGCCTCGAGCAGCTGCAGGATATTGTTCGCGCAGCCAAGGCCGTGAAGGTCCTGGGCTCCCGCCATTCCTTCAATGACATCGCCGATACCCGCGAAACCATGATCACGCTGGCCAAGATGCCGGAAGCCATCGAGATTGATGCGCTGGCCATGGCCGTGCGCGTCAGCGCCGGCACCACCTACGGCGCCCTGGCTGATGCACTTCAACGCGCCGGCTATGCCCTGCACAATCTCGCCTCCCTGCCGCATATCTCGGTAGCCGGCGCAGTATCCACCGGAACCCACGGTTCGGGCGAAACCCATGGCAACCTCGCCACCGCCGTGCGCGCAGTGGAACTGGTGCTGGCCGACGGCTCGCAACTGAGCGTGCAGCGCGGCGACGAGGATTTCAATGGCATCGTGGTCGGCCTGGGCGCGCTGGGCGTGCTGACCCACCTCACCTTGGATATCCTGCCGAGCTTCGAGATGCAGCAGACCGTCTACCAGGATCTGTCCTGGGACAAGGTGCTCGACGGCTTCGACACCATCCAGGCTTCGGCCTACAGCGTCAGCCTGTTCACTGACTGGAGCGGCGAGCAGGTAGGCCAGACCTGGCTCAAGCGCCGCGTCGGCGATGCGCTGGTAGAGCATTTTGACCAGGGCCGGTTCGGCGGGTTCCCGGCAACTGCTGCGATGCACCCGCTGCCCGGTGCCGATGGGTCCATCTGCAGCCAACAGCTCGGAGCAACCGGTCCATGGTCGGATCGCTTGGCGCATTTCCGCATGGACTTCACCCCCAGCGCCGGCGATGAACTGCAGACCGAATACCTGGTCCCGCGCGAGCACGCGGCAGAAGCGATCCAGGCCGTCCGCGGGCTTTCCCCCGCCATCACTCCCCTGCTGCTGGTCTCGGAAGTGCGCACCATTGCCGCCGATGAACTGTGGCTAAGTGGAAACTACGGCCGTGACGGCATCGCCCTGCACTTCACCTGGAAACCCCAGCAGGAGGCTGTCGAGGCGCTCCTACCGCGGATCGAGGAAGCACTGGCTCCTTTTGCGGCACGCCCGCACTGGGGCAAGCTCTTCGCAGCCACCTCTACGCAGCTGGCCGGGCTGTATCCGAAGTTCAACGACTTCATTGCATTGGCGCAGCGCCTGGATCCGTCCGGCAAGTTCCGCAACGACTTCCTGGACCGCACGGTGTTTGGAGCCTGAGCGCGCACAGGCGTTGCGACTAGACTTGTCACCATGGCATTGACTCAGTTAACGGTCGTGGACACCGCGGTCGGCATCCTGCAACAGTTCGGGTTGGCTGATTTGTCGATGCGCCGATTGGCCAAGGAACTCGATGTCCAGGTCGGTGCGCTCTACTGGCATGTGAAGAACAAGCAGGAGCTGCTGGCGCAGGTTGCCGCCCAGCTGCTGAATACCCCTGCGCTGTCGGTGGATGCCGAGGACTACAATTCCCCATCCGAGGCAATCCTGCAGCTGGCGCGCAAGCTCTACCTCGCGTTGCTGCCGATCCAGGACAGCCCCGAGGTCATCGAAGTCGCCACCGCAATGCAGGCCACCGAGCTCCAGCCGGTGCTGCAGCTTCGCACCCTGCTGGAAGCAGCAGGGCTGCCTGCCGAAAATGCCCGCCATGGACAGCAGCTTTTGCTGAACCACGTGCTCGGCTCGGTCGCCTACCGCCAGAACCTCGTGCAGCTCGATGTCGACGCGCCCCTGGCTGATGGCTTCGACTGGGGGCTGCGGCGGGCCGTTGCCGGCCTCATCGGCTAACGCCTCGCGCCGGGAATTCCCAGCTCTGCCAGCTCCCGCGCGCTAGCGGTCATTTCTCGAACTTCCTTTTTGGCCAAGGCAGCTTCCGGGTTATCGCTCAGGACCGAGACGTCCTCAATCAAACTTGCCAGGTAGTTCTTCGCTTCCCGCACCGAGTCGACAAGCAGCTGGACTTGTCGAGCACCCGAGCGGCAGCGATCCATTCCTGCGCGAAGTCCCAGTACGGTTGGGCGTCCTGCGTGATCCGGTGGTGGTCGAGCTCTTCGACCAGCATGCCAGGGTCGTGGAGCACTGCCATGGCAACAGCCTCGGCAGTACGCCCTTGCTCGATCGCATCATGCATCAATTCCTTGTTCACGACTCCCTCCAGGAATCCCTGGTATTTGCCTGCGGCCGCAAGCGGGCGGTTGCTTCCGCAATGGGTTTGGGCCCTCTAGCTGTCCGGCATGAATCGGTGCCGATGAATATTCGATTCCGTGGCCTTCGGTACCGCACCTTCGAGAGATCCCGATGCGCCGGAAGCAGGGCCAGCGGGATGAACCTTCATTCTGGAGGTTCTTCCTGGAATGAGCCATCGCCGTTCTGTTCTTCGAGCTGGTCGTATCGTTCCCGCGCTTGTTCGATATCGGGCATATGGCTCACTGTCCAGTCGAGGAGCGCATCGATCGGTGCGCGCATGGTCTTGCCTATCGGCGCAACACGGTACTCGACTGCTACCGGACGGGAGCGCAATACCCTGCGGTCGATGACGCCATTTCGCTCCAGCCGGCGCAGCGTATTGGTCAAGGACTTCTGGCTCACTCCCGGAACGGCTCGCCGCAGCTCGTTGAATCGCTTGGGTGATTCGCAAAGCTGGCTCAAGACATGCAAAGACCACTTGTCCAAGACCTGGTCGAGCAGTTCGCGGTGGGAAGCCGATATGCCCAGCGGCGATTCGGAGGTTTCTTCCATTGCACCTAGTTTCGTTGCAGTTGCTTTTGTAGACCAAGTATAAGTTTTATACCTGCATCCAGCAGCGAACTACTGAAGGAGAATTCCATGCCAGTGAATTATTCAAGCCCCGCCGGGATGCTCCCCGGAACTCCCTACCACCACGTAGCGGTGGGATCCGGCACGCGGCATATCCACATCGCCGGACAGGTAGCCCACATGCCCGACGGCTCCAGGATCCCCGACGATTTGGCTGGCCAGGTGGCGCAGGCGCTACGCAACGTTTCCGCAGGCTTGAACTCGGCAGGGGCGGGGTTCCAAGACGTCGTCAGGCTGACCGTATACGTAACCGACTGGGAAACCAGCAAAATATCGGAGTTCATGCAAGGAGTCGAATCCGTCGCGGAGGAAATCGGGTTGCAGCTTCCAATGCCGCCTGCATCGCTGATCGCCGTGGCCCAACTGTACGAGCCAGCAGTTCTCGTGGAGATCGAAGCTACAGCGATACTCTGACCCGCAACGAAAACGCCGAATGGGCCGCGGCCAGCGCCTTACCCGGCTGGCCGCCACTGGGTGGACCGGCCGCCGGCGGCTATCGGCCGGCGCGAGGCTTCCGGTCCGAAAGGCTACCGAGCTAGCCCAGCTTGCCGCCGGAGGCTTCCAGATAGCAGGCAGCGCACAGCGACTCGTACCAGACCTCTTCACCGTCGATAGCGACCTGGTCTCCATCAAAAACAATGTGGTCACCCGATCGGCGGGTATTGAACATGGCCTTGCGCCCGCAGCGGCAGATGGTCTTCAGCTCTTCAAGCGAGTGCGCCAGTTCCATCAAGCGTGCCGAGCCCGGGAAGGCACGGGTGCGGAAGTCGGTACGGATACCGTAGGCAAGCACTGGGACATCATCGAGCACGGCAATGCGCAGAAGATCATCGACCTGGGTGCGGGAGAGGAATTGAACTTCGTCGACCAGCAGGCAGGCTACCGGCGGCGCATCCACATGCGGCAGCAAGGCATCAGGGTCATCGCCGAGGCAATGGGCCGCGAACTTCTCGCGGAGGTTCTCTTCCGGCCCCACGCTGAAGTCGACTTCGCGTTCGATTCCCAGGCGGGAAACGATTGATTTCTCGCCCTTGGTGTCAACCCCCGGCTTGGCCAGCAGGATACGCTGGCCGCGTTCTTCGTAGTTGAAGGCAGCCTGCAGCAAGCTCGTGGATTTGCCCGAGTTCATCGCTCCGTAGCGGAAATACAGCTTGGCCACCATTGCTCCTCGAAAGTTGCGGCGCCTGCCAACCGGCAGGCCCCTTAAGATCTTAGTGCCCGCTCCGCAGATCTCAAGCGAACCAGCACCGCGGACGACTGCCCTGCTACTTCGCCGCAGGCTGTTTCTTGCCGGCGAAAACCAGCCTGTAGAGCACCGACATTACGATGACGAAGGGAACACCGAAGATCAGGGTGTACTTGAATTCCGGCACGAAGAACGAGGTCACCAGCAGGCCGCCGAGCAGTACCGAGCCGAGAATCGACGCGGCCGGGTAGCCTGGCAGCTTGTACTCCAGGACGGCCCGGTCCAGGCGCACCTGGCGGCGGAAGGACACGTGGGTCACCAGGATCATGAACCACGTCGCCAGGGCACCGAAGGTAGCCAGCGACATCATGATGCCGAAGCCTCCCTCCGGAACCAGCGCGTAGACCAGTGCTGCCACGGCGATGCCTCCGGCAGACATCCACACCGCGTGGATAGGAGCGCCCGCGCTGTTGGTCCGGTGTGCCAGGCGCGGCGCGTGCCCGGAATCAGCCAGCGAATGCAGCATGCGGGTTGCCGCATAGAGCTGGGCATTCATGGCCGAGAGCGCGGCAATGATGAGCACGAAGTTCAGTACCGAATCGGCGAACGGGATACCCATCTGGGACATCACAGTGACAAATGGCGATCCGCCGGCCAGCAGTTCGCTGGTGGGCGCCACCGCGAGGATCAGGGCCATGGTGAACACGTAGAAGAGCAGCAAGCGCAGGAAGGAGACCTTGAAGGCCTTGCGTACGGCAATCTTGGGGTTCTTTGCTTCTGCGGCGGCAATGGAGATCGCCTCGATGCCCATGTAGGAGAAGATCGCCACGATGACAGCGGTCCACATGCCGAACAGGCCATTGGAGAAGAAGCCGCCTTCGGCCGAGTAGTTATGGAACCCGTATTGGTCGCTGGGGTCGTGGAACACCAGCCAGAGGGCAATGATGATGAACGCGACCACCGCGAAGACCTTGATCGCGGAGAACCAGTATTCGGTGGTTCCGAAGATCTTCACGCTGGAGAAGTTCACGCCCAAAAGCGCGGCCGAGAAGACAAGGACCCAAACCAGCCCTGGAATCTCGGGGAACCAGTACTGCATGTACTCGCCTACCGCGCTGACTTCGGTGCCCACGGCGAAGATCAGCGCCGACCAGTACAGGTACTTGGTCAGGTACCCGGCGAAACGTCCAAGATAGCGTTCGGCGTAGACCCCGAAGGAACCGGCTACCGGCTGCTTGACGGTCATTTCCGCCAATGCGCCCATGACCAGCAAGGCGACGACCCCGCCAATGAGGTAGCTGATGATCACCGAGGGACCGGCCATGGCGATGGCGAGCTTGCTGCCCGCGAAAAGACCGGTGCCGATGGCACTGCCCAGCGCGATCATGGACATCTGCCCAGGAGTCAGCGACTTCTTCAAACCCGAACCGACTTCAATGGCGCGTACCGGCTGCTTGCCCAACGATGCTCCCTTTAGACCTATGCGAACAGCACGGCATCGAAAATGCCGTGCTGCTGTTAAGGCTACTCTCGCGCAGATTCGCCGGCTTCGGCGCACCAAGACCCGAAAGCGGCGGAATTTGCGTTATGTCACGGCATTACGCACGGCGTACTCTTCGCGCTGCCAGGCATTGGTGTGCAGAATTTCACGCAGTTTCTCCACGGCATCCCAGATATCGGTACGCGTCAGGTACAGCGGGGTGATGCCAAAGCGCAGGACTTCCGGTTCGCGGTAGTCCCCGATGACGCCCTGGTCAATGAGCGCAGCGATGATTTCGTACCCATGCTCATGGCGGAAGCTGACGTGGCTGCCGCGAGCAGCATGTTCGCGTGGAGTCACCAGTTCCAGGCCGTAGCCGGCGCAGCGGGTTTCAACCAGCTCGATGAACAGGTCCACTAGCTCCAGCGAGTTGGCGCGCACCTTGTCCATGTCCGCTTCCAGCGCGATATCCAGGCCGACCTCGATCATGGCCAGTGAAGTAACCGGCTGGGTACCGCACATGAAGCGGCGAATGTCATTTGCTGGCGTGTAGCTGTCAGCCATCTCGAAGGGCGACTTGTGCGACCACCAGCCGGACAGCGGCTGCCAGAAACGTTCATGGTGGCGGGCATTGACCCAGATGAAAGCCGGAGAGCCCGGGCCGCCGTTGAGGTACTTGTAGGTGCAGCCCACAGCGTAGTCGGCATCTGCGGCATTCAGGTCAATCGGTACTGCACCTGCGGCATGGGCCAGATCCCAGACCACCAGGGCTCCGGAGCCGTGGATGGCTGCAGTGGTCTCGCCCATGTCCCACATGGAACCGGTGCGGTAGTTCACATGCGACAGAGCCACCACGGCGACAGTTTCGTCCAGTCCAGCGCGCAGCGAGGACTCTCCATCGATGAGCTTCACCTCATAGGCCACACCGGTTTCCTGCGAGAGCGAGTTGACCAGGTCGGCCAACCCCTCGGCGATATAGATGTCCGTGGGGAAATTGTCTCGTTCGGTGAGAATCACCCGGCGCTGCGGGGCATCGGCCTTCTGCGTGCGCAGTGCCGAGGCCAAGGCCTTGAACAGATTCAGCGTGGTGGTATCGGTGATCGCAGTCTCGCTGGGGTTCGCGCCCAGCAACCGCCCCAGCTTGTCGCCGAGCTTCAGCGGCATCTCGAACCAGCCGGCGGTGTTCCAGGAACGGATCAGGCCCTGGCCCCATTCTTCGGTCACCACCTGGGCGGCGCGTTCGGCTGCACCCTTCGGCAACGCGCCCAATGAGTTGCCATCGAGGTAGATGACGCCTTCCGGGAGGTTGAAGCGGTTGCCAAAGGCCACCAGCGGGTCTGCCGCGTCCAATTGGGCAAGGGACTCTCGGGTCAGTTCCGTGGTCATTGGATCTCCTGTTCGGCCAAGATCAAAGCGGGAGGACTTCCGTTCTCCCTGGTGCATCCATCGTAGAATCTAGTTCGATATAGTGCGACCAGATCCAAACTTTTCCAAAGAATTGAGTTGATTAGCCGTGGCAGGTTCATTATGGACGGTTCAAGGCGATGCCATGCCGAATCCTGTTCGCGTCGACGAAACGGATCTGTCCATTCTCACCGAGCTGAGCAAGGATGCTCGAATTGCCAACAACGTCTTGGCTGCCACAGTCGGCTTGGCGCCATCGACCTGCTTGGGCCGGGTGAAAGCACTCTCCAAGGCGGGGGTGATCACCGGTTACCATGCCGCGATCAATGAGCGTCTTCTTGGTGTTGCCGTCAACGCCATGATCTCTATTGTGGTCTCGTCCACAGCCCGAGACCGCTTGCTCTCCTCGGCGCATCAGCTCAAAGAGCTTGCCGAGGTCAGGGAAGTCTTCGTTCTTGGCGGCTCGCCGGATTTGCTGGTTCGGGTGGCTACCCAAAGCATCGAAGACCTACGGGCATTCGTGGCCGCGCACTTGGGCTCCAACCGCGCGTTCTCATCCACCCAGACGGTAATTATCTTCGAGCACCTGGCTTAGCCGAGACAGGCTTTTTGTCATCTAACGGCGTCTCTCATCTATATCTCATTTATTTCAGCCACAATGAAAAACATGGGAAAGGAAGCTTTGCGCCGCGTCTTTGCGACGATCGCTGTCATCGCAGTCGTTTTTCTTGGCGCGTTCGGAATCAGCCAAGCCTTGGAAGGCCCGGCGGACCGGGACCTCGGTGAAGGGTTCATCTTCGAAGAAGTGACTCCTTCCCCGACAATCGGCACACCTGGCACTCCTTCCTCTTCACCTTCTTCCTCGGCGGCTGAATCCCAAAAGCCGTCCTCCAGCCCGAGCACCTCTGCCAAGCCGACAACCTCGGAAAAGCCCAAGCCCAGCGCTACCCCGACACCGAAGCCCAAGCCGAAACCTCCAGCACCAGCACCGCCAAAGAAGACCGTTGTCCCGCTGCCTCCTTCGGGCACCCAGTATGACGACGATGACGACGATGACGATGACGACTACGAAGACTATGACGACGACGATGACGACTAGAGCGCCGGAACGCCGGTGGTCCATCCGGGCCCGAGTTCTGACCGGGATGATGCTCCTGGTTGGCTTGGCCTTGCTGGCAGCGGGTACGGCAAGCTTCGGCGTACAACGCCACGAACTCAATGAGCGCTTGGATGAGTCATTGACTCGCACCGTCAAGGAATTCGAAGTCCTCACCGAAACCGGTGTTGATCCGCGCACCATGGAACGCTTCAAGCACGCCGAAGACCTGCTGTACATTGCAATGCAACGCACCCTGCCTTCTCCGAAGCAGGGCATGCTCTCCCTGGTAAGTGACGAGGTGCGTTGGACCGCACCGGATATCGTCAACACCCGCCTGGAAGATGATCCGGAATTCCTGGAATGGGCCAGAAGCGTCCAGGACGCCAACCATATCCGCTTGGGAACTGTCGATACGGAAATCACGACCTACCGCGCCGTTGTTGTTCCGGTCAGCCTTCCTGCAGACCACGAGCACGGCGCCTTCGTGCTGGCCTATGACTACTCGGCAGAGGCCATCGCTAATGACCGCAATTTCATGATCTTCGGCGCCGTCGGCGCCTCGGTCATGCTCGTCGCCGCACTGGCCGCCTGGCTTGTGGTAGGACGGATGCTCGACCCGATCCGCCGCCTGCAAACTACCGCGCAACAGATTTCCGAGACCGATGTATCCCAGCGCATTGAAGTTTCGGGAAATGACGAGTTCGCCGAACTGACGGTCACGGTCAACGAAATGCTGGATCGCCTCGAAGGAGCACTCGGTTCCCAACGCCAGCTGCTCGATGATGTCGGGCACGAATTGCGCACTCCGGTGACTATCATCAACGGGCATCTGGAACTGATGGATCCCAACGATCCCGATGATGTTATCCAGAGCCGGGATATCGCGATGGATGAGCTCGGGCGCATGTCCTTGCTGATCAATGACCTGGTCACCCTGGCAAAGTCCAACCGCACCGATTTCCTCCAGGTGGAGCCTGCAGAAGTCGGCAAGCTGCTTGACGACATCCTCGACAAGGCCCGCGGTCTGGGGCCGCGTCAGTGGCGCGTTGACTACCGCACCGAGGCCACCGTGACTCTCGACCCGATCCGGACTACCCAAGCCATGCTGCAGCTCTGCGCCAACGCGGTGAAGTTCTCTGCTGAGGATACCCGCATCGGCTTGGGCAACGAGATCGTCCGCGATGGCCAAGGCAACACCACCTTGCGCTGGTGGGTATCCGATGCCGGCGTGGGCATACAGGCTGAAGATCTTGAACGTATATTCGAGCGCTTCGGACGTGGCCAGAACTCGGTTCGTTCTTCGGGGTCCGGTCTGGGGCTGAACATCGTGCAGGCCATAGCGGAGACCCACGGCGGACGCGTGTGGGTGAATTCGGAACATGGCAAGGGTTCCACGTTCTACATTGATATGCCGTTGACGACTGGAAGCAAGGAAGCATGAGCCAGATACTGATCATTGAAGATGAACCGCGAATCAGTTCGTTCGTAGCCAAGGGGCTGCGTGCTGCGGGACTGACCTCATCCATCGCAGAAACCGGGCATGATGGCTTCACCCAGGCCATCGAGGGTGATCATGAGCTGATCATCCTCGACCTCGGCCTGCCGGATGAAGACGGCTTCTCGGTATTGCGGCGTCTGCGCGCCGCGCAGATCGATACTCCGGTGATCATCCTGACCGCACGCGGCAGCGTGGAAGACACGGTAGCCGGCCTGCAGAACGGCGCCGATGACTACATGGCCAAGCCATTCCACTTCGATGAGTTGCTGGCACGGGTGCGCTTGCGCCTGCGCGCCGAGGACAATGCACCTGAAGTTTCCTCGCTGACCCACGAAGACCTGAACATGGACCTGCTGCGCCGCCGGGTGACGGTCAATGAGCGCGAAGTCGATCTTTCCGCGCGTGAATTCGCGCTGGCCGAAGCCTTCTTGCGCAACCCCGGCCAAGTGCTGAGCCGCGAGCAATTGCTTTCCAGGGTCTGGGGTTATGATTTCGACCCCGGATCCAACGTGGTGGATGTGTATGTCCGCTACCTGCGCAACAAGCTCGGCTCGGAACGCTTTGAGACGGTACGCGGATTCGGCTACCGACTCGCCTCGGAGCGGTAGCCGAATCCTGCACGGGGTCTAGCGCAACGTCGGATCCGGAACGAAGCTCTGCTGGAGCAAACGGCTCCAGCGATTGGCTGGCAGCTGCGGATTCAGCAGTGCAATGCCGATGCAATACTTGGACATCGATACCTCTCGGATGCCCAGCTCGGCCAAGGCCTGGTCCGAAGCGCCCCGGCCATCAGCGGACTTGGTCTCCACGACAATCAAGTCTGGTCCGTCAACCCTCGATTCGCCGTTGGCGTATTCCAGTTCGACGTCACAGGTCAGCCGTTCGCCGTCGATGGGATTCACGAAAGTCGCACGCCGGTAGGCGCTGTCCAGCACTGGCTGCAGCTGGGGGACGTCCTGCCCGTACTCGCGGCGCAGAACCGATTCCAGGAACCCCAGGTTCTCTTCGGTCAGCTCGCCCGCGCTGTCCAGATCCTGCTCTACGCGGTGCTTCACCGTCGACCCTCGAAGCCCCTTGGTCTTGATCTCGAACATCGACAGCCCTGTGTCCGCATAAGTGCGCGAACGCACCTTGTATCTCCGGCGCCGTCCCTGGCGGTGGGCGCGGTACTGGTCGTAGTCCTCGGTATCGAAATACACCGATTCGTAGCGGAAGGTGCGCAAGCCGTCGATCTGCATGATCTTGAATTTATCGCCCAAGCGCTCGGATAATTCCGTGAATTCCTCTGGGGTCAGCAAGAACTTCTTGTCGACGCGGGTCTGCAGCGCGGCTTCGGAGATGACCTCTTCGAGACTGATCGGTTCCCGGCCGATGACGGCTTCTTCCAAAGCCGCTCGCGCCTGGGAGGCAGCGAGGTCCGCGCGCTTGGTAGCAAGCGCCGTCATCAGGACCACGTCTCCTGCTTGGCTCCGTTCTGCGCTGCCGGTGCGGACTGGCTGTTCGCCAATTCATAAGTGCCGGAGAAGCTCTCGGATGCGCTGGACTTGGCATTGGACTTGCTGCCGGCAGCGTTGGTACGGAAGCGGACATCAACGATGGTCAGGTCGCGAACCATGTCCAGCTCGACAACTACGGTTCGCAGTACCTTGGCATCCAGCAGTTCTTCCAATGCAGCCTGCAGGTCCGCCTTCTTCGGGTAGGCACGTTCCAGGGTCACGGTCTGGCGATCGGTGCGTGGGGCGAAGCTCGGGTGGTCGGCCAAGAACATCACCAGGACCAATGCCGCGGTGGCTGCTGGAGCCAACCATGCCGGATCCGGGTGCAAGCCATTGACCAATCCGATGGCCAGTGAAATGAAGTAGTAGGCCACTTCTTCCTGGGTCAGGGTGTCCGAACGAAGGCGAATAATCGAGAGAATACCGAATAGGCCGAGGCCAAGCCCCATGCCCGCGCCGCTACCCGAGAGCAATAAGGTGACAGCGAAGATGCCCATGCTCAAAGCAATATAGGCCAATACGAGGTCGCGGCGGAAGTGGCGGCGGAAGTATACGAAGTACACGAGAACCGTAATACCGATGACGTTGGACGCTAGTCCCATCCAGAATGACAACATTGCTCTACCTTTCAAAGGTGTGAAGTGATGATCCCTTCTAAATGAACTTTAGGTGAACTAAATGAGTCCAAAAGTAGAACAACATGAGAACGCCCTCATATTACTGAATGAGTCATGACCTGCATGTTTACCTTCTCATGACGGAGAGGTCGCCGTCTGGCAGGTTTTTCTCAGCTTCTGCGCACCCGATTTTTCCTAGTTCATGAGCGCATCCTCGATGCGTTAAACAGCTATCGGCGGCTCCTCTCTTTGCGAGAGGAGCCGCCGATAGCTGTTTAAGAATTGCTTACTTGCCAGCTTCGATTTCAGCCTTGGCCGTAGCATCCGAGTCGTTCAGGAACTTGCCAATGCGGTCGACTTCTTCAGTCTCGCCGATGGCAGCAGCTGCACGGCCCAGCGCGTAAAGCGAACGCAGGAAACCGCGGTTCGGTTCGTGGCGCCAAGGCACTGGACCCTGTCCGCGCCAGCCGGCTTTGCGCAGCGAGTCCAAGCCGCGGTGGTAGCCAACGCGTGCGAACGCGTAGGACTCCACGATGCGGCCCTCACTGTGCGCTTCGTTGGCAAGCAGCGCCCAAACCAGTGACGAGGCAGGGAATCTTGCCGCCAAGTCCGTGGCTTCATCACCGGCTTCATAGCGTGCGAGCACTTCGGTTTCTTCCGGAAGCAGGGTTTCCGGGATGCCCAGCAGGTTTTCTCCGACCATGGTTACTTCAGCGACTTTCCGGCCGAGCCGAGCTGCTGGGCAGCTTCAACGATGCGGGCAGCCATGGACTCTTCGGCCTTGGCGCCCCACACGCGTGGGTCGTAGGTCTTCTTGTTGCCAACTTCGCCGTCAACCTTCAGCACACCGTCATAGTTGGCAAGCATGTGGCCAGCTACCGGGCGGGTGAAGGCGTACTGGGTGTCGGTGTCGATGTTCATCTTGATCACGCCATAGGCAACTGCGTCAGCAATTTCCTGCTCAGAAGAGCCCGATCCGCCGTGGAATACCAGGTCGAATGGGTTCGCCTTGCCAATCTTGGCGCCAACCTGGGCCTGGATATCCTTCAGGATCTCTGGGCGCAGCTTTACGTTGCCTGGCTTGTAAACGCCGTGGACGTTGCCGAAGGTCAGCGCGGTGATGTAGCGGCCCTTTTCGCCAGCGCCCAAAGCCTCGATGGTAGCCAGGGCATCTTCGACGGTGCTGTACAGCTTGTCGTTGATTGCGTTTTCCACGCCGTCTTCCTCGCCGCCAACGGCACCGATTTCAACTTCGAGGATCTGCTTGGCGGCTGCGGTGCGCGGCAGCAATTCTGCGGCGATACGCAGGTTCTCTTCAAGGGTTTCAGCAGAACCATCCCACATGTGGGAGTTGAAGAATGGATCGCGGCCTGCAGCGACTTCAGCTTCCGAAGCGGCAAGCAGTGGCAACACGAAACCGTCCAGCTTGTCCGCTGGGCAGTGGTCGGTGTGCAAGGCGATGTTCACGCCGTAGTTCTTGGCAACCTGGCGGGCGAAGGCCGCGAAGCCCAGCGAGCCGGTAACCATATCCTTGATGGATGCACCAGACCAGTATGCGGCGCCGCCGGTGGAGACCTGGATGATGCCGTCGGATTCAGCCTCTGCGAAGCCGCGAATTGCGGCGTTCAGAGTCTGCGAGCTGGTCACGTTCGCTGCTGGGAAGGCGTAGCCGCCTGCCTTGGCAGCATCGATCATTGCATTGTACTTATCGGGGGTTGCGATAGGCATGCTTCACTCCTGGTGATTAGCGAGGTTACGCGTCTCCATTGACGGCGGTTCGCCATCCATCCTATCGGCTATGTCACTAACTAAGCCCTAAATCTCGTATCGTGACACGGGGAATTCCGCGGTTGACCGCAAAGCAAACGGCCAACCCAGATGAGAGCTCGTCTCATTACGGTTGGCCGCTGGCTTTTTACCTTCTCTATTTGGTTGTTGCGCTTACAGAGGTGCTTCCCGACGGAGCTAGCTGTGTCTTGGTCGTGGTGCTGGGCACTGATGCAGAGCTCGTGGAAGCCTTCGGAGTTTCAGTTCCGGTCGAGGTCGACTTCGACGAATCCGTCTTTGGCGCAGAAGCTGAGCCGGTTGGAGGATCCGGAACGACTTCTTTTTCAGGCTCCGTTGGCGTTTCCGGAACTGAAGGTACCTCCTCCTCAGGTTCTTCCGTGGGTTCAGGTGCCGTGGATTCGCTCTCGCCTGGACTCTTCGAATCGTCTGGGCTCTTCGAACTATCCGGGCTCTTCGAGCTATCAGGGCTCTTCGAACCGTCCGGGCTCTGTGAACCATCCGGAGAATGCGAACCGCTTGGAGTCTCACTCTCGCTCGGCGACGGGCGCTGCGACTCCGATGGCGTCGGCTTCGGCCGTGGAATGATTGGAGTGTCATCCTCAGGGACAATGACGTCTGGATCCGGACCGCTTGGAGCCCGATCAGGAACCCGCGAGCCGTTGCCCTTCGGAGCACTGCCCGCATTGACCGTCAGCCGCTGCGAATTAATCATTGCCTGGCGCTGCCCCGGAATGATTGGCAGGTAGTTACGCGGATCGTGCCAACGTCCGTCGATGATGACCTCGAAGTGCACATGGCAACCGGTCGAGTTGCCGGTAGTGCCAGCCAAGGCGATCAGCTCACCCTGCTCAACGCGTTGCCCCACTTTGGCAATCAACTTCGAATTGTGGCTGTAGCCAGTCTGGACATTGCTGCCGTGATCAATAGTCACGCGCATGCCGGAGTGCCCGGCCCATGCCGATACGGTCACCGTTCCAGCTTCAGAAGCGTAGACCGGCGAGCCGCAGGAAATAGGGTAGTCCTGGCCAATGTGGATCTGGTTGCCAGGACCGGTAGGGTTGGCACGCCAGCCGTAAGGGCTGGAAATACTGCGGGTCTTGACCGGGTGCATCAGTTGCAGGTCGCCAGGCAATTTACCGAGCTCGCCGACCATGCCCGCGAGCAGAGCTGAGGATTCGTTGTCATTGCCGGACGCTTCTGAGCGGGCGTCAGCGCCATCAAGCATTCCAACGGGACGGCCGTCAATAGCCAGCTCCTTGCCGGAACCGCCAAATGAGTTCAGTGGCGCATCTGCACTGACATAGACCGGTCCATTGAACATTGATGGATCTGCCACAGCATCGATACCTACAGGGATATCGCCCTGCCTGGAGTCACCGGCCTGCGCCATGATCGGGATCGCCAAGGCTCCCGTCAGTCCTAGCGCGGCGACGATAGAAGTCGACCATATAACCAATGGCCTTCTGCGCCGAGGCAGCCCGGGCAACAGCAAGTCACGGTTCACTTGATGACGTCGTTTCACGACCGCCCTCTCCCAGATCACGTTTTCATAACTAAAACCCAGAGTAGGCGGAAAATGATAACTAATCCAGATGCTCGACTAAACTCGTCAGTATTAAATTTCTTGTTAACCTACTTTTTGCCCAAACACGTGCCTGCGTACCCACGCATGCATGGCAATCCCGGCTGCGGATGCCGCGTTGATTGAACGAGTCGAGCCGAACTGCTCGATGGACAAGGTGTCCTTGGCCGCAGCGTGGACTTCCGGGCTGAGTCCCGGACCTTCCTGCCCGAAGACCAGCACGCAGTCCTTCGGCAGGTCGTAGGTTTCCAGTGGAACGGAGTCCGGGAAGATATCGATTCCCAGAATCGTCAACCCCTCGCCTTCAGCCCAGGCAACGAACTCCTCCACTGTTGCATGGTGGCGTACGTGCTGGTAACGATCAGTAACCATGGCGCCTCGTCGATTCCAGCGGCGACGGCCGATGATATGGACTTCTTTGGCCAGGAAGGCGTTTGCGCTGCGTACCACGGTGCCGATGTTCATATCGTGCTGCCAGTTTTCAATGGCGATATGGAAATCGTGGCGGCGTTCGTCAAGATCAGCAATGATGGCGTCCATCGTCCAGTAGCGGTACTTGTCCGCGACGTTGCGCCGGTCGCCCTCGGCAAGCAGCTGGGGATCGTACTTTCCGTCGGTTGGCAGTTCCCCCTCCCAGGGGCCTACTCCGATCACATGCTGCGCGCTCGGGTCATTAACTGGTTCATGCGTTTCTTCGTTCACAGTATTAAGCCTAGTTCGTTATGTTCGTGCCCTTGTTCACGGTGCATTTGCGTGCGCCTGTGTAATCTCTTAATAGAACGGGATACTTTCAGTGCCGATAGCTCCCACCACATATTTCCCTAGGGAGGATCCACGCCTCGTGACAACTTCAATCCGCGGTACGCGAACTGTCCACGACATCAAATGCTGGCTCACGGACATGGACGGCGTATTGGTTCACGAGAACCAGGCCATCAAGGGCGCCGCCGAGATGCTGAGCTACTGGCGCGACAACAACCTGCGCTTCCTGGTCCTGACCAATAACTCCATCTACACCCCGCGCGATCTGCGTGCTCGCCTATTGGCCTCGGGCCTGGACGTCCCGGAGGAAAACATCTGGACCTCCGCGATGGCCACTGCAGAGTTCCTGGCTCGCCAGCGCCCCGGCGGCCGCACCTTCGTCATTGGCGAAGCCGGTTTGACCACTGCCCTGCATGATGCGGGGTTCATCATGACCGACCAGAACCCTGACTACGTCGTGCTGGGCGAAACCCGCACCTACTCTTTCGAAGCCATCACCAAGGCCATCCGCCTGATCGAAGGCGGGGCGAAGTTCATCGCCACCAACCCGGACGCTACCGGACCGTCCACCGAAGGCATTATGCCAGCCACCGGTGCGATCGCGGCCTTGATCTCGCGTGCAACCAACCGCGAGCCATACGTGGTGGGCAAGCCGAACCCAATGATGTTCCGTTCTGCCCTGAACCGAATCGATGCGCACTCGGAAACCACCGCAATGATCGGCGACCGCATGGACACCGATATCGTTGCGGGCATGGAAGCCGGACTGCTGACCGCATTGGTCTACACCGGCATCACCGCCCGCGAAGACATGGACACCTTCCCGTTCCGCCCGGACCTGCAGTTCCCATCCGTGGCGAATCTGCACGCGGAACTCGCCAAGGGTGCCGCTGCAGCGGAAGCGCCTGCAGCCAAGAAGTAGCAGCTAGCGGATTCAGCAAGGCCGGGCTTTTGCCCGGCCTTGCTGCGTTGACGCAAGATTCCGGAAGTATGCTGAAACCGTGACCGAGCAAGTACCGAACGAGGTCCCGAGCGCGCGGAAGCGTGGACGGCCCAAAGGCAGCACCACGGGGACAACTAGAGCGGCGATCCTCAAAGCCGCGTCCAAGGAGTTCTCCCGTGCCGGATACGAGGCAGCCAGCCTCCGGTCGGTAGCGCGCCGAGCCGGGGTGGATCCAGCACTGGTTCACCACTATTTCAAGGACAAGAGCGACTTGTTTGTCCAGACCATGCGCATCCCCGTCAACCCAGGGGAAATCATCGCCGAGGCGGCAACAGCGCCGTTGGAGGAGATGGGCGAGGCGCTGACTCGCGCATTGCTCGCTACCTGGCGCAAGCCGGCTTTCTGCACGGCAGCAACGGCAATGATCCGGGGCTTGGTCTCCAGCAGCAGCGCGGCGAAAGTCCTCCGTCCATTCCTGCAAGAGCAGATCTTCTCGCGCTTGGGTGCGCGTTTGCCGGAAGAAAGCGCCGAGCCGAGGGTAGCCCTGGTGGCCAGCCAGGTTGTCGGCCTGATTGTCGCGCGCTACATCATTGGCTTGGAGCCTTTGGCCTCCATGGATGATGAGCAGGTTATCGAGCTGGTGGCCCCCACCATCCAGCGCTACCTCACCGGCCAATTGCCTGCGTTGAACCATTGACATGCCGCTGGCAGAGGTCCCTAATTCATTATGTGATGAATAAAACGGCTTGTGTCGATGTGCAGCGGCTCGACGTCAGACGCGGAAGGGCATTGGTCCTGGACCACGTGGAATTCCAGCTCGCGCCGGGACGGATCATCGGCTTGCTCGGCCCCAGCGGCAGCGGCAAGAGCACCTTGCTGCGAAGCATCGTGGGCAACCAGGTCATCAGCAGCGGAACAGTCTCCGTTCTCGGAAAGCCCGCCGGGCACAAGTCCCTGCGCAACCGGGTCGGCTACATGACCCAGGCAGCCAGCGTCTATGACGATTTGAGCGTCCGGCAGAACATCGCCTACTTCGCCAAGATCCTCGGCCAGCCCCCAGCAGAAGTGGATCGAGTCCTCGAAGCCACGGACCTGGCGGACCAGGCTGGCCGGCTGGCCATGGGCCTGTCCGGCGGACAGCGCAATCGGGTGTCCTTGGCCATCGCGCTGCTCGGCTCGCCAGAAATCGTCATCCTGGATGAACCCACGGTGGGTTTGGACCCGGTGCTGCGTGCGGATCTGTGGGCGATGTTCTCGCAGTTGGCGGCCACCGGCCTGTGCCTTGTCGTCTCCAGCCATGTCATGGACGAAGCCATGCGTTGCGATGAAATCCTGCTGCTGCGCGAGGGGAAGCTGCTCGGCCAGATGAGCCCGGCTGCATTGATGGAGTCAACCGGTGCAGACAATCCCGAAAATGCCTTCGTTGCCCTGATCGCGGCAAAAGGGAACCAGCCATGAAACGGACGCTCGCCACCACCGGTCGGGTCCTGGCCCAGGTGCGCCATGACCCGCGGACCATTGCCTTGATGCTCATCGTGCCCAGCCTGCTGATCGGCCTGATCGCATGGATCTTCACCGACACCCCGGCCTTCAGCCGCATTGGCCCGGCAATGATCGCCTTGTTCCCATTCGTGGTCATGTTCCTGGTCACCAGCATCGCAACACTGCGCGAGCGGCGCAGCGGAACCCTTGAGCGCCTGCTGAGCATGCCGCTGGCCAAGGGCGAATTCATCTTCGGCTACGCGCTGGCGTTCACCCTGGTTGCGATCCTCCAGACCATGATCGCGGTCAGTTTCGCCATCTGGGTTTGCGGCTTGGAGATCGAAGGCAGTTTCTGGCTGCTGTTTGCGGTGGCCGCCCTCGACGCGCTGCTGGGCATCAGCCTCGGCCTGATGGCCAGCGCCTTCGCACGCACCGAATTCCAGGTGGTTCAGTTCATGCCGGCGCTGGTCATCCCGCAGTTCCTGCTGTCCGGAATCATCCTGCCCCGCGAGCAGCTGCCCGGCGCGCTGGAGGCCATCGGCGCCTGGCTTCCGCTGTCCCACGCCATCGACGCCCTCTCGGATGCCGCGGCGGGAACAGTGGATTCGGCGACGGCAAGAAGCATGCTGGTCATCGCCGCCTGGATCGCCGCCGCGCTGATCGTCGGTTCCCTGACCCTGCGGCGGCGCACCGCCTAGCGGCTACGCGATGTCCACCGGGGTGTCCAGCACGCGGCCCTCGGCCACTTCGCGCACCTTCCCGGTGATCCGGAACTCGGCCTGCAGTGGCAGGTCCTCGCTGCTGGTTCCCACCAGCGCGGTGAACTTGCCCGGTTCCACAATGCGCTTCCCGGACAGCCCGGTGAACGAGGTTCGGTCAGCATGCACGGTGAAAGCCACGCGCTTCGACTCCCCTGCCTCAAGCTGCACCTTGGCGAAGCCGGCCAGCCAGCGGCGCGGGCGCACCACCTGCGACACCGCGTCAGCCAGGTACAGCTGCACCACTTCGGCACCGGAGCGCGCTCCGGTATTGGCCACGGTGGCACTGACCCGAATGGTGCCGTCGGCAGCGATTTCAGTTTCCGGCAGTTCCAGCCCGGAGATCTCGAAGCTGGTGTAGGAGCTGCCGTAGCCGAAGGGGTAGAGCGGACGCGGATCGAGGTTGGTTACGCCTTCTGAATGCCACGCCAGCTTGGAAGCCAGGTAGGTGCCCGGCTGCCCGCCGATATGGTCGGGGATCTGCACCGGCAGCTTGCCCGAGGGGTTGACCTCGCCGGTCAGCACGCCAGCCAGTGCCGGCCCGCCTTCCACCCCGGGCATGAAGCACTGGATGATGGCCGCGGTGCGATCAGCGAATTGCCCCAGCGAATACGGGCGCCCAGTGACCAGCACCAGCACCGTCGGGGTCCCCGTGGCCAGCACGGCTTCCACCAGATCCCCCTGCCGCCCGGGCAGGCGCAGGTCGACGACGTCGCAGCCCTCCCCCGAGGTGCCACGGCCGAAGAGCCCGGCGAGGTCGCCAACGGCAACCACCGCGACTTCGGCGTTGCGGGCGGCCTGGACCGCCTGGGCGATGCCCGAATCATCCAGATCGGTGAAGTCCACGCCACGGGCATACTCGATCTGCGATCCGGCGAGCGCGGGAGCCAGCTGCAAGGCTTCGAGGATCGAGGCCATCGGCACGCCGTAGTCCTGCTGCTCGGCGAAGCGCGAGTAGACATGGTTGGTGAAGGAGTAGCAGCCCAGGTGGGTGCGAGGCTGGGAGGCGCTGGGCCCGATGACCGCCAAGCGTGCCGGGCTGGCCAAGGGCAGGATCTGCTCGTTGCGCAGCAGGATGATCGATTCCTCGGCCATTTTCCGGGCATGGGCACGGTTATCGGCCGAATCCAGTTCCACGTCATCGCCCAGCCAGGCCTGGCGCGGGTTCCAGCCCGGATCCAGCAGGCCCATCTGCAGTTTCTGGGCCAGCACGCGGCGCACCGCGGTGTCCAGGACTTCCTGCTCCAGCGCTCCGGCGCGGACCGCCTGGGCCAGGTTGGCGAAGGCGGTGGTCTCCGGGAGCTCAACGTCCATGCCGGCTTCCAGGGACAGCCGGCCCGCGGCGTCCTCGTCTTCTGCGACTTCGTGCATGCTGTGCAGGAAGCTGACGGACCAGTAGTCCGCCACGACGGTTCCCGCGAAGCCCCAGCGGCCCCGCAGCACTTCGGTGAGCAGCCGGTGGCTGCCAGCGGGCGCTTCGCCATCCACGTCCGCATAGGAGTTCATCACGGACTTCACTCCACCCTCGCGAACCGCGCGTTCGAACGGCGGGAACACCGTGTCTTCCAGCGCCCGGGGGCCCATGGAGACCGGCGCGTGGTTGCGCCCGGCTTGCGAGGCCGCGTAGCCGGCGAAGTGCTTCAAGGTGGCGTGCACCCCCGAGTCCTGCAGGCCGCGCACGTAGGCTACGCCCAGCTCCCCAACCAGGTGGGGGTCTTCGCCCATGGTCTCTTCCACCCGGCCCCAGCGGTAGTCGCGGGTGACGTCCAAGACCGGGGACAGGCCCTGGTGCACTCCCATCTTCAGCATGTCGGCGCCGATGCGCCGGGCCATGCCGCCAATGAGTTCCGGGTTGAAGGTGGCGCCCCAGGCAATGGACGCCGGGTAGCAGGTCGCGCCAAGGGTGGTGAAGCCAGTCAGGCATTCCTCGTGGGCGATGGCCGGGATGCCCAAGCGGTTCGCGGCAATGACCTGTTCTTGCAGCTCGACCAGGCGTTCGCGGCCTTCGGCGGGGGCCAGCGGGATGGTGCCGAAGGCGCGGGTGATATGCCCCAAGCCGTCCTTGATGGCGGTTTCGAAGCTGGGGCCTGCGGTGAAGGTATCGGCCATCGGCGCGACGTTGCCTTCCCCGTCCTGGTTTTCTTCCTCCGGGCGGATCCAGAACGAGCCCAGCTGCCCGGCTTTCTCTTCCAGGGTCATTTCATCCATGAGCGCGGCGACGCGCTGTTCGGCAGGAAGTGAGATGTCGTGCCAGGTTTGCTCGACGGTTTTCATGGCAGTTCCTTGTCTTCAAAGATTTCGATTGCTTGCGGGGGCGGATCAGCCCTTGACTGCGCCCTGCAGTCCATTGACGATGCGCTTCTGCATGGCCAGGAAGAAGATCAGTGCCGGGATCATCGCCAGCGCGGTGAACGCGAAGACGCCGGCGGTGTCGGCCGAGTGCTCGCTGGAGTAGTCGGCGACGCCCAGCGGCAAGGTGCGCATATCCCCTTGCAGCAGCAGCAACGGCAGCAGGTAGGCGTTCCACGAGCCGACGAAGGCCAGTACGCCGACGGTGACCATGCCCGGCCCGGACAATGGCAGCAGGATCCTCCAGAAGAAGCCGATGCGGCTGGCGCCATCGAGCTGGGCGGCTTCTTCCAGCTCCTGGGGCAGCGCCATCAGGAAGGGGCGCAGGATGACCACGGTCATGGGCAGCGCGAAGGCCGCCTGCGGCAGGGCGACGCCCCACCAGGTGTTGCCCATGTCCAGGTCCCGGGTAATCAGGATGAACAGCGGAACAATCGCCACGGTGGCCGGGAACAGCAAGCCAAGCACGAAGACCATGAAGATCGGCTCGCGCAGGCGGAACGTGTAGCGGGCCAGCGGGTAGGCAGCCATGATGCCGAAGACCACCACGACGATGGTGGTGATCACCGCGATCATCGTGGAGTTCAGCGCGTACTGCCAGAAATCCGGGTTCTTCAGCACGCCGGCGTAGTTCTCCAGCACCCACGGCTCGGGAAGGCCTGCCGGGTTCTCGGCCAGCTGCGCGTTGGTGCGGAACCCGCCGAGCACCCCGTAGAGGACCGGGCCCAGGGTGATCGCGACAACCGCCAAGGCGATGGCGTAGACCAGGACGTTTCCGCCTTGCCGGCCGTTGCGCTTCTTGGCGCGTTTTGCCTGGGCGGGGGTGTGCTGGGGCCTGGTAGCCAGGGTGGCGCTCATGCTTTGGCCTTCTTCCGCTTCGTGCGCTCATCATCGGGCTGCGAATCCCGCTTGAGGATGAACTGCTGGTAGGAGATGGCCAGAACCAGGGCGACGATGAACAAGATGACCGAGGCGGCCGCGGCGATCCCGAAGTTCTGGCGCTTGGTTCCTTCCGAAACCAGGAAGCTGGCCATCGTGGTGGTGGCGTTGGCCGGTCCGCCGCCGGTGAGGATCCAGACCATGTCGAAGAGCTGCAGCGAGCCGATCATGGACAAGAAGCCCCAGGTGCGCAGGGTGGGGCCCAGCAGCGGGATGGTGATCTTGCGCTGGATCTGCCACCAGGAGGCGCCGTCGATTTCCGCCGCTTCGTAGAGCTCGGACGGCACCCCCTGCAGCCCGGCAAGGAACAGGATCACCGCCAGGCCAAGGTACTTCCAGGTCAGCACTGCCAGCACGGTCCACAAAGCGAGTTCCGGCGTGCCCAGCCAGCCCTGGGCCGGCCCCTGGATTCCCAGCTTGGACAAGATGGTGTCGAACACCCCGTACTGCGGCTGCAGCAGCTGGAACCAGACCACCCCGGCGATGACTTCGGACAGCACGTAGGGCACGAAGATGATGGTGCGCAGCAGGGACTGGATCTTCATCTTCCGGTTCAGCAGCAGGGCGATGCCCAGGCCGATCGGCAGCTGCAGGGCGATGGAGCCGCCGATGATGACCAGGTTATGGACCAGGGCATCGGTGAACACCTCGTTGCCCAGCACCCGGACGTAATTCTTGAAGCCCACGAAGTCCACCAGCGGGCCGAAGCCCTTCCAGTTGTACATCGAGAAGCGCACGGCCTGGATGATGGGGACCAGCATGAAGACCGCGATCAGCAGCAATGCCGGGCTGACGAAGAACAGGATCTCCAGGTTCTTGCGCCGCTGCGCGGGCTTGCGCGTGCGCTTGGCACCGGCAGGCGGCAGTCCGCTTGGCGCAGAACGCCGCCTTTCGGAAAGCCCTGGGCCACCGCTGGCTGGCGGACTGGCTGCGTAGGTTACTTCTGGGGCCACGGCGTGGATCACTTCTCCAGGTCAGCGGCATCTTGGCTGGCGTCGACGATCTTCTGCGCGTCGGATTTGCCGGCGAAGAGCAGGGCGATCTCGTCGTTCATGGCCCCGCCAATGGAGGCGCCGAACGAGGTGTCGAAGTACAGCTGGAAATATGGCGCCTTGTCGCGCACGTCCATCAGCGAAGCCAATGCCGGATCCGAGATCGCGTCCTTGGCCGCCGGGTTGGTCGGCAGGCCCATGTCCAGCTCGGCGAAACCGCGCTGGACCTCGTCGGAGAGCATGTGCTTCACGAAGTCCACCGCCGCGTCGGGGGCGCCTTCGGAAACTGCCCAGGCGTCGCCTCCGCCAAGCTGCGCGGCCGGGTCGCCCTGGCCGCCCTCAATGGCAGGGAAGGGGAACCATCCGGTGTCTTCCCCCATGCCAGTGCCGTCTTCGGTCAGGCCCTGCATGACCCCTGGCTCCCAGTGGCCAGCCAATTCCATGGCTACCTTTCCGGTGGCCAGCAGGCCCGAAGCGGAGGTGGGGCCGGACTGCGCCGGGGTAGAGAGGAAGCCCGGGTTGAATGGCTCGGACTTGATCAGCTGGTCCACGTCTTCCCCGGCCTTGGTGAAGCACTGGTCGCTGAAATCGAGATTGGCGACCGAATCGGCCAGGGTCTGCTGGGAGCATTCGCGCACTGCCGCGTAGTACCAGTAGTGGGCTGCCGGCCATTTGTCGCCGGCGCCGATGGAAATCGGGTCGATGCCTGCCTGCTTCAGCTTCCCGGTGGCCGCAATCAGTTCATCGAAGGTCTGCGGGGCCGAGTCGATGCCCGCTTCCTTGAACAGCGCCTTGTTGTACCAGAACCCCGCGCCGCCCAGCGAGAACGGCAAGGCGTAGGTCTTGCCATCGAGCTGCCAGCCGCCGGCGTTCTCGCCGAGGAAGGCGATTTCCTCGGAGGCCGCCTCGGTCAGGTCCTTGGTCAGCCCGGCGGCCACGTGGGCTGCAAGCTCCCCGCCACCACGTTCCATGTAGACATCCGGGGCGTCGCCGCTCTGGAAGGCCGCATCGAGCTTGGTGAGCATGTCCTCGTGCTGCATTGCGCTGACTTCGACCTCCACCCCTTCATGGGCGGCTTCGAAGTCGGCTGCAACCTGTTCGTAGTAGGCCTTGCCGTCGCCGTTATTGGAGTTGTGCCACCAGGTGATGGTGGTGGTTCCGTCTGCCGACGTCCCTTCCTGGCCTGCATCGGCGGCGCAGCCGGTGGCCAGCAGGGCAGTCGTGGCGGCCAGCGCCAGAATCTGCGCACCTCGGATCTTGGATAACATGCTCGTGCTCCTCAGCTGTGATGAAGACCTGCCGGCATCGGACGGCAGGCGATTGGCTCCACCAAGAATTGCACCGTGACGCAGGTCATGTCAATCGTTTTCGATAACGTTTTCGAAATCCATTGCGAAAACGTTGTCGAAAGATCCGCAATCGGTCGTCATGCCCCCGTGAAGTCACGGAATTCCGGAGTATTTTGCGCTACTGTTAGTGACGTGATGACCCCTCAGACCGGAATCCCCGGGATCGCCAATGCCCAGCAGCCGCAGATCCCCGACGAGCCTTCCAGCGCACGCGTGACCATCAACGACGTCGCGCGCGCCGCGCAGGTCTCCGTCTCCACCGTCTCGAAGGTCGTCAACGGCCGCTACGGGGTCGCCCCGGCCACCATCGCCAAGGTCCACCAGGTCATCAGCGAACTGGGCTACGAGACCTCGCTGGTCGCCTCCTCGCTGCGCAGCACCCGCACCAACATCATCGGCATCCTGGTGGCGGAGTTCGAGCCCTTCTCGCTGGGCCTGCTCAACGGCATCTCCGCGACCCTGCGCGGAACCCAATACGATTTGATGGCCTACGCGGGCAACCTTTCCCCCGAAGGGCATGCCGGCTGGGAACGCCGCTCCCTGTCCCGCTTGGGCGGAACGCTGATCGACGGCGCCATCATCGTCACCCCCACCGTGGAAGTCCCGCACAGCTCGGTGCCGGTCGTCGCCATTGACCCGCATGCCGGTCCGGAAATGCCGATCGCCATCGACGTGGACAACCGTTCCGGGGCCTATACGGCCACCCGGCACCTGCTGGATCTGGGCCATCGCCGCATCGGGCACATCCGAGGGCGCGGGGACCTGGCTTCCGCGCACCTGCGCGAGCAGGGCTACCGCCAAGCGCTGGAAGAGGCCGGCGTGGAATTCGATGGGCAGCTGTCGCACGATGGCGATTACCAGCATGATGCCGCGGTGCAGGCCGCCCATGACCTGCTGGACCTGCCCCAGCCGCCCACGGCGATCTTCGCGGCCAATGACCTCTCGGCCCTGGCCGCCTTGCAGGTGGCCGGCGAGCGCGGGCTGCAGGTTCCCGGCGATCTTTCGATCATCGGCTTCGATGACATCCCGGCCGCGGCACAGTCCTCTCCCCCGCTGAGCACCGTGCGCCAGCCGCTGCATGAGATGGGCGCCCAGGCGGTGAGCATGCTGCTGGGCCTGCTTGCGGGCGAGGACGTCCGCTCCCCCGGCCACCTGCCTGCCGTGCTCGTCCCGCGCGAGACCACGGGCCCCGCGCGCAGCAGCTAGCCGGGAAAAGCAGAGCACCCCGCCGCGCACCGGGAATTCTCCGGTGGGCAACGAGGTGCTGTGCAGGGAATCGCTTGCCGGCTACAGGCCCAGCTCGTTCTTGCCGTAGGCGAACAGGTACGGAACGCCGGCTTCTTCTTCGATGCGTTCCTTGGCTCCGGTGTCGCGGTCAACGATCACGGCCACGGCAATCACGTTGCCGCCGGCCTTGCGCACGCCCTCGACAGCGGTCAGCGCCGAACCGCCGGTGGTGGAAGTATCCTCGAGCACGATGACATCGCGGCCTTCGACGCTCGGGCCCTCGACCTGGCGGCCCATGCCGTAGGACTTCTGCGCCTTGCGGACCACGAAAGCGTCGATGGCGCGGTCCTTGGCCCGGGCGGTGTGCATGATGGCGGTGCCTACCGGGTCAGCGCCCATGGTCAAGCCGCCCACATTGCTGAATTCCAGCTTGGCCTCGTCCAGCAAGCCAAGCATGACTTCGCCAACCAAGCCCGATGCTTCCTGGTGCAGGGTTACACGGCGCAGATCGATGTAGTAATCAGCTTCCTTGCCCGAGGACAAGGTGACCTTGCCGCGCACAATGGCTAGTTCTTGGATCAGTTCTTTTAGTCGCTCACGGGCGCTGGTTTCGCTCATACCCTCGATTCTAGTCGGCATCATGGCTAGGCTGATTCCATGAACGCAAAACGCCCCTTGGGTTACTGGCTGAAATTGGTGGATTCGCTGATTGACGAGCAGTTTGCAGCGACTTTGGAAGAGCACGGTGTGACACGCAGGCAATGGCAGGTGCTCAACCTGCTGGAGCAGCAACCTGCCACCGAGGCGCAACTGGACGCCGGGCTTTCCCCGTTCTTCGCCTCGCCGGATGAACCGCAATCATTGAGAGAGCACCTTGCCGAGTTGATCGAATCCGGCTGGGTTACGGCAATCAACGGCGAGTATTCCATCACCGATCGGGGCCACACCTCGTTGCTCAAGCTCAGTGAGCTCGTGGAAAAGATCCGCACCCAGTTCGGCCAGGATCTGGACGGTTCCGAATATGACGCGGTGGTCGAAGCCTTGGAAAAGATTGCGCGCAATCTCGGCTGGAACCCGGACCAGGATTCCGAATAGCCCCTCCGGGATTTGTTGAGAACAGATTAACTTTCGTTCCCAGCCTGTGCAGCGGTACCGCACGGCGAGGGCTCATGCCTAGGATTAGAAGCATGCGTGAACTGCAAGCAAAGATCATTGAAGAGCTGGGCGTGCGCCCGGAAATCGACGCGGCCGACGAAATTCGCCGTCGTATCGACTTCCTCAAGGACTATCTGGCCGCTACCGGCGCCCGGGGTTTCGTGCTGGGCATCTCCGGCGGCATCGATTCAACGCTGGCTGGGCGCTTAGCCCAGTTGGCCGTCGAAGAGGTGCGCGAATCCGGCGGCGAGGCGCACTTCGTGTCGGTGCGCCTGCCGCATGGCGTGCAGAAGGATGCGGCCGATGCGGAAGCGGCCATGGATTTCGTGGCTGCCGACGAACAGTTCGAGGTGAACATCCAAAAGCCTGTCGCCGCTTTCGATGAAGCCCTGGCCGATGCGGGCCACCTGGCGCTGAGCGATTTCAACCGCGGAAACCTCAAGGCCCGCACCCGGATGATCATGCAGTACGCCATGGCCGGGGACCGCGGGATGCTGGTCCTGGGCACCGATCACGCGGCCGAATCGATTACCGGCTTCTTCACCAAGTTCGGCGATGGCGGAGCGGACCTCCTGCCCCTGGCCGGGCTGAATAAGCGCCAGAACCAGGCACTGCTGCGCGAGCTGCAGGCTCCTGAGCTGCTGTGGGCCAAGGAGCCTACCGCGGACCTGCTGGACGGCCAGCCGCTGCGCGCAGATGAAGAGGAACTTGGCCTGACCTATCCGCAGATTGATGACTACCTCGAAGGCCGCGAGATTGACCCTGCGGCGGCCGAGGTCATCGAAAGGCGCTTCGTGGGATCCCGGCACAAGCGCACCGTACCGGCCACCTACTGGGACAAATGGTGGCGCGCTTGAGGATTACCCCAAGCCGGTGATTTCCTTCAGCGCCTGGACATGTTGCGCAAAGGCCTCCTGCCCAGCTGAAGTCAGCTTCGCCCAGGTACGAGGCCTTTTGCCCACATACCCTTTCTTGATCTGCACGTAACCGCCGGCTTCCAGTGCGCTCAGATGCCGGGAAAGCACCGAATCCGAAATGCCGATGGCTTCTTTCAAGGATTTGAAATCGGCTTCGTCCACGGCTTGCAAGGAGCCCATCAGTGAAAGCCGTACCGGGTTGGAGAAGTCGTCGTTGAGCCGTTCGCGAGCATGGGCATTCACTTGCGCACCATCGCAATTCCGGTCAGGAACAACGGCGCGGCAACGATAATCCAGATCAACGCGATGGCGCCCCAGCCCATGGGTCCCGCCCCGAGCAAGGCCACTGCCACCGCGTAAAGCACCATGCTCGCAATGAACCCCCGAAGATACATCTTGGAATGCCCGCGCGGCAGCGAGCGGTAGAGCTTCCCGTAAGCCAAGGACATCGCTGCAACGGATACGCAGAACAACGCCATGATGACGATGAAGCCGATAAAATCCGCATCGGGACGAAAGACCTGCAGCAGAGCAGCCAGGCCGCCCATGAGCACTCCCAAGATGATGCAATAGGTGCCCAGCAATTTGGCTCCGTACCCGGCGGCACGCTGCATTCCCTGCTGCGCCAACCCCAGGGCGGCCAGTTGCTCTTCAGGGCTCATTTTCTTGCCGGAACTCATTTGCTGGCCGCCTTGCGAGCCTTCTGCTGGCGCTGTGCGTAGACGGACGTCATGGTCATGCAAATTGCCATGAAGAAGCCCATGCCAATGAAGATCAGGGAGTTGTTGCCCGTGGCATAGGCGGTCATGGCCATTGCCGCGAAGGCCAGACCTGCCGCAACGGTGATGATGGTGTACCAGGTGCTGAATGGAATCTTCATTGTCCTGCTCCTTTGGCTTTGATCTTCCGAGTTCCCCAACCATAACAAGTACTTTCCGCTTTGGAAAGTACTTGTTATGAATTAGCTGGAAAGATTCCAACGGACGGATGCCCCGGCTACACGAAGGCACTGACTCCGGTCAGGGCACGTCCCACAATCAGCGAATTGATTTCATAGGTGCCTTCATAGGTATGGAGAATCTCGACATCGCAGAAGACCTTGGCCATTTCGAAATCGCTCACAATGCCATTGCCGCCAAGCATCGCTCGGCCCAAGGCGGCCGAATCCCGCGCCAGGCGGGTGGCAGTGGACTTCGCCATTGCCGCATCCACCATGTGCAATTCCGCGCGCTCTTGCTTGCGGGCAATATCGCCCATCATGGAAAGGCAGGCGCTCAGGTTGCCTGCAATTTCGGCCAGGGGCTGCTGAATCAACTGGAAAGCGGCCAGCGGCTGCCCGAACTGCTGGCGCTGCGCGACGTACTCGCTGCAGATGTCGAGCGTTGCCATCATCGCGCCGACAGCCTGCCACCCCACCCACGCGCGAGATTGCATCAATAGCTGGTTTGCCGCAGCGAAGCTGGTCACCCCTGGAAGCTTATTCGCGACGGGAATCCGCACATTCTCCAGCCGAATATCCGCATTCTGCATGCTGCGCAGCCCGATCTTGTGTTCGATCTTGGAAGCGCTATATCCAGGGCGGTCCGCTTCAACGAGGTAGGCCCCGACCTGCGAAGTTTCCTCGTCCTTGGCCCAGACCAGCGCGAAATCGCTGAAGGTGCCCATGCCGATCCACCGCTTGGCCCCGTTCAGAACGTACTGGTCCCCGTCGCGCTGCGCGGTGCTCCGTATGCCGCCGGCGATATCCGATCCATGTTCCGGTTCGGTCAGCGCAAATGCGCCGTAGGCTTCAAAGCCGGCGAGCTTGCCCAGCCACTGCTCGCGCTGCTCCTCCGACCCCAAATCGCGGATCATCCCGAGCACCAGTTCGTTGTGGATGCCGACCACGGATGAGATTGAAATATCGGCGCGGGCGAGTTCTGCATGGATCAGCCCCCGCAGCAAATGCGAGCTGTCCCCCAGCTGCAATCCGCCCAGTCCGAGTTCGGCCAGTTTTCCAATCAGCTCGGTCGGAAATTCTTCGCGGTCCCAATAGCCAACGGACTGCTTGCGCACCTGATGCTGCGCTACCTGCCTGATTCCAAGCAGTCGCTGCCGTTCGGTTCCACTTAGTTCTCCGGCCACATTCAAGAGGTCCATCCGGGGATTCCTTCCAAACCATAGGATGTCCAAGTATATTGTTGGACTAAGTCTTCTTTTGGGGGTATGCACATGACTTCTCCGCTCTCACGCGATCCAATCGCGCAAGCCAGGGAACAATGGATTTCCCATGGATGGTCAGCCGAGGCCGACTCCATGGCCGCAATTACCGCGGTGATGCGCACGGCATCGATTTACCTGCAGCGAGCCGATGCCATCCTCAAGCCGCACGGGCTGACCTTTGCGCGATTCGAAGTACTCGCCTTGCTCGGTTTCTCCAAGCGCGGCTCCCTGCCCATGAGCCAAGCCAGCCAGCTCCTGCAGGTCCACGCCACCAGCCTGACCAATTCGGTAGACCGCCTGGAAGCTACCGGTTTGGTGCGGCGCATCCCGCACCCGACCGACGGCCGCACCCGCCTTTTGGAACTCACGGCCGCAGGCCAGCAAGTGCTGCCAGCGGCCCGCGGCGATCTGAACGAAAAGCTCTTTGCCCAGAGCGATCTCTCCGGCACCGACGCCACCGAGATTTTCGAGATCCTGGCCCGATTCCGCAAGGCCTCCGGGGACTTCCTATAGCGATCCGTCGCGGATCGCGTTGATGATCCCGGAAAAATCGGTTCCCGCATCGCCCTCATCGCTGAACTTGCGGTACAGCGCTGCGGCCAGGGAGCCGAGCTGGGCATCGGTACTCGTATGCTCCAGCGCGCTAGCTGCCAGGCCGAGGTCCTTGGCCATCAGCGCTGCGGCAAATCCTGGCTGGTAATCGCGATTGGCAGGGGAAGCAGGCACAGGTCCGGGCACCGGGCAATTGGTGGTGACCGACCAGCATTGCCCCGACGCGGAGGAAATGACATCGAAGAGCGCCTGGTGCTCCAAGCCCAGCCGTTCTCCGAGCACGAAGGCCTCGGCAGCGCCAATCATCGAGATGCCCAGCAGCATGTTGTTGCAGACCTTGGCGGCCTGGCCTGCGCCGTACCCGCCGCAGTGCACGATCCGCTTGCCCATGTGCTCCAGCAGCGGGGTGATCTCTCCGAGATCTTCGGCCTGCGCACCGAGCATGAACGTCAAAGTCCCCGCTTCTGCCCCGACCACGCCCCCGGACACCGGAGCGTCGGCGCTTCGATGCCCCGCGGAGACCGCAAGCTGCGCCGCTTCACGGGCCTGCGCTACGTCGATGGTGGAGCACTCCAGGAACAGCGTATTGGGCTTGGCGCTATCGAGCAGGTATTCGCGGTAGGCATCGAGCACGTGCTTGCCCGAAGGGAACATCGTGATGACGATGTCCACGCCGGCGGCCGCCTCGGCTCCGGTAGCCACGGTGCCGATGCCTGCTTCTCGGGCGGCCTGCACCGCATCAGGAACCACGTCGAAGCCCTTGATCCGGTAGCCTGCCTTGTGCAGGTTGATGGCCATGGGCAATCCCATATGGCCCATGCCCAGGAATCCGATAACTGGTTTTGCGTTCATGAGTGGCTCTTTTCCGCTAGATCTTCACCGAGCAGTGCGAAAGTTAGTTCTGCCCCGAACAGGGGCTCCAAATGCCGTTGCGTGCGCTGGCCCGGGCTTAGCCCCGGGACTGCTTCCGTCCATTGCGGGGTGCGGTCCTTGTCGATGACTGCGGCGCGAATCCCCTCGGCGAAATCGGGGTCATCAAGCCGGTGAACGGCAGCCCGATACTCTCGCTGCAGGTCTTTTCTCAAATCCGCTCCAGCCAGGTGGATCAGTTCTTCGGCCAAGCGCACCGAGCTCGGGCAGGCGGCGCCCAATGCCTTCAACGCCTCTTGGGCTTGCGGGTACTCGTGCAGCTCCAGTGCACGCATGACCGCTGGGGTGCTTGCCTCGCCAAAGGCCTGCACCCATTCTTCGTGCAGGAAGCCAGGCTCCGGAGTCTCGGCATAGCTGGCCAGCACCGACGCGGCCGGCTGGACCTCGAGGTCTGCGAGCACGTCGGGGATCCGGGCCTCGGGCACATACGAGTCGGCCAGGCCCAAAGCGATGGTGTCGGCCGCGCCGAATTTCATTCCAGTCAATGCCGCCAATCGTCCGGCCGCATGCGGGGCACGCGCCAGCAAATGCGTTCCGCCTACGTCCGGGAAGAATCCGATACCGACTTCCGGCATGCCGCAACGGCTGGTTTCGGTAACTATGCGATGGCTGCCATGCGCCGAGATGCCGATGCCGCCGCCAAGGACGATTCCGTCCATGAGCGCAATGTACGGCTTGGGGTACTCGTCGATCAGGACGTTGAGCTGGTATTCAATGCGCCAGAAGTCAGCCGAAGCACCGCTGCGGTCCAAGATATCCCGGTAGATCGCCACGATATCCCCGCCGGCGCACAGGCCGCGCTCCCCTGCGCCCATAACCGCTACCTGAGCGATATCCGGGTCATCGCGCCATTCCAGCAGCACGTCGAGGAAGTCGCGGCACATGTCCGCGTTGAGGGCGTTCAGGGCCTTCGGCCGGTTCAGCGTAATGAGCCCCAGGTGCCCCCGGCGTTCGGTCAGAATCTCAGGCAACAGACTCTCCTTTGAGTGATTGAGGTCACCTACTAGTGTCGAATATACTCGGACTTCCAACTAAATTGAAGTGGCACAAGACAGCAAACTTGATAGGTTGAACTAGTGAAGATTGCAACCTGGAATGTGAACTCGCTGCGAGCCCGCGCCGACCGTGTTGAGGACTGGCTGCGACGTACCGATGTAGATGTCCTGGCTATCCAGGAAACTAAGTGCAAAGACGACAATTTCCCCTGGGAACTGTTCGAGAACAACGATTACGAGGTAGCGCACTTCGGAGTCAACCAGTGGAATGGCGTTGCCATCGCTTCTCGCGTTGGCCTCGAGGATGTTGAGCGCACCTTCCCCGGGCAGCCGGAATTCGGCAAGGCCGGCAAGAATCCGATCCAGGAGCCTCGCGCCATCGCGGCAACCTGTGGCGGAGTGCGTGTCTGGAGCCTGTATGTACCCAACGGACGCGCGTTGGATGATGAGCACATGGGCTACAAGCTGAACTGGCTGGATGTGCTCAAGCAGGAATCCGCCCGATGGCTGGCGGAAAACCCCGAGGCGCAGATTGCCTTGATGGGCGATTGGAACATCGCGCCAAAGGACGAAGACGTGTGGGATATCGACTTCTTCCTCGAGAACAAGTTGACCCACGTCTCGGCGCCAGAGCGCGCCTCCTTCGCTGCCTTCGAGGAGCTGGGCTTCACCGATGTCGTGCGCCCGCACACCGAAGGCGAATACACCTACTGGGATTACACGCAGTTGCGTTTCCCGAAGGGCGAAGGCATGCGCATCGATTTCTCGCTCACCTCGCCTGCGCTCACCGCACGCGTAACCGGCGCAAGCATTGACCGCGAAGAACGCAAGGGCAAGGGCGCCAGCGACCACGCCCCGGTCATCGTGGAGCTGGCCGACTAGTCATGGCGGCAAAGATGATTGGGCCCGCCGCAGAGCTGACCGCAGCTACAGCGCACCTGCGCGTCTACGAGCCGCTGGATGCTTTCGAGGATTGGGCCCAGTCCATCATCCTGCGTACCCCGCGGCGCACCGCGGAGCAGTGGGATGACTTCGAGAACGAGCGGCTGTGGAGCCGCACCCTGCGCCATGTCTCCGACCCGTTCCCGCACAATGAGCCGGAATTCTTCCGCAGCGTGAAGTCCTTGGACTACCAAGGGGCCGAGCACACGCGCTATTGCCCGGGGCAATTGCAGGCACGCAGCCTGCTCGCTGCCGAACAAGCCGAAGAAGCCATGCGGGCCGAGGTTTTCGACCTGCTGGTACCGCCGGCAGCGCGGCAGGCTAACGCACAACGCGTTGATGCCGACCGCCTGGCCAATGACCTGACCCATCTTCACACGAGGACCTCTTCATGGGGCATCCCGCTGGGCTGGTTTGCCCTCTTCCGCGAGGACGACGAGCACGAGCTGGTTCACAGCGGTGAGCAGCTGAAGACGGTTCGCATGTACGCCACCTTCGAACAAGCCATTGACCGCCTGGCTTGGGCAGTCCAAGCGCTGGCATCCCATGCGCCGCAGTCGCAGCTCTTCGAGGAGCTGGGCAGCCTTGGCGGATGGCTGGAATCCTTCGACAACAGATCGGTCATTGAACTGGATTATGGCCTGTTGGCAGAAATTGTGTGGCCCGATGATTCCGCGAACGACTTGATGCACGGCATTCAGGCGTTGGAAGACGAGGACATGACTAGCGCCGCCGCCGCATATCGCCGGCTGAGCAATCGCTGGATTGGACCGCGGCATCTTGGCCGCGCGAACTAACTGCCCCTGGATACAGCAAAAGCCCCGGAATCCGGAGCTTCTGTTTAGTGTGCGACCCTGACGGGACTTGAACCCGCGACCTCCGCCGTGACAGGGCGGCGCGCTAACCAACTGCGCTACAGGGCCTAGTGCTTTGAATAAATTCAAGTCACACAGTAAAACCCCCGGGATAAACCGAGGGCCTGCGTGGCTCCGACCGGCGTCGATCCGGTGACCTTTCGATTTTCAGTCGAACGCTCTACCAACTGAGCTACAGAGCCTGGTACCACTAAGTGGACACCAAATCTACTATTGAAATAGTAAATTGAGCGACCCTGACGGGACTTGAACCCGCGACCTCCGCCGTGACAGGGCGGCGCGCTAACCAACTGCGCTACAGGGCCTTGCTTTCGCAAGCCAATGGATTTCTCCATCTGACAACCACATAATGGTTGTTTGTACCCCCAACGGGATTCGAACCCGTGCCGCTGCCGTGAAAGGGCAGTGTCCTAGGCCGCTAGACGATGGGGGCCTAAGTTGTTCGCTTCGGTTTCTTGCTTCTCCGTAGCGGACTCCAATAACTATACGCAGTGTTTTTTGCTTTTGCAAAATCGGCACCTGGACGAGTTTCACCCATGCCAAATCGGGTGCGCGGGCCTAGTCTGGAAGCATGCTTTTTGAGATGGATGACGACGAATTCCAGACCCTGGTCGAGCAGGCCATCGACGCCATTCCGGAGGCTGCATTCGCCATGATGGACAACGTCATCTTCTTCATCGAAGACGAGTATGAGCCGCTTCCAGGAGAACCCAAAAACCCTGAAATTCTGGGGTTATACGAGGGTATTGCACTCACGGAACGGGACCTGGACTGGGGCACGGGCGCACTTCCCGACCGCATAACGATCTTCAAGAATCCGACGCTTCGAGCCTGCGAAACACGTGAAGATGTAGTGCGGGAAATTGGGATTACAGTGATGCACGAAGTGGCCCATCACTTCGGAATCGACGACGCAAAATTGCACGATTTAGGGTGGTCATAGCCCCAAATCCGCAGAATCTTCTTTTGAGATCTGCCTCACAAAAATACTCGAATACAGTGGTCGCGTCGAGGTCGAAAGAGACCCAAAGCACAGGCGTGGCGCTTGGAATCGCCATCCGGGTCCAGTCGACCGGCGGGCAAGCCGCCCAAAAGCCGTTTCGCAACGACTGGCGCGCCGGTCGGTTTCCCGTTGCCCCGCTAGCGGCTGCTTTATCCGGGCGTGATCAGGTGCAGCCAGCCGGAGGAACCTGGCATGTCCCTTGCCCTTGTCCACCCAGCAGCTCTGGGCCCCTCCGCCACCAAGGGCAGCGAGGTGATCCCGATTGGGAGCACGGCACCGCACCCCTTCAAGAGGATTTCGCCATTGGAGCCGGCGCCTCCGAGGCAGACCCAGCGAAGCAGAGCTTTGCGCCCTCCCGGAGTACCTTCACTTTTAAAGGCAAACCTTTTTTGCAGCCGCACATTCCCCTCCGGCACGTTACCCAAGCTTCACGACAATCGATACCTTGGTAACGAGGCGAGATATATGTCTGAGTAATTTCCCAGCCACTCTTGATCAGCCACACAGATCCCAAATGCCACTATCTTCGCAGATCACCGCCGAATACCCAGGCGAATTACACGAATGGGATTCATGTGACTGATGTGAACAGTGTTGCCAAGCGTGTCTTAATTGGCCTAATGTGCTATTTGAAGTCTTATCCGAATCGTGACCTACTCATCGGTGAAGGTCACGACTCACGCACTCCGCGTCATCCAAGTACTTAGTGAGGAACGATATGGCTACTCGCCACACGCTCGGTGTTGCTGCAAGCACCCTAGCCCTAGCGGTGTCCTGCATTGCAGGCGCTTTGCCCGCTTCCGCATCTACTTCAGCTCTGCTTCCTCAGTCTGTGGCCATCGCTGCCGCACCTAGCGCTTCCGCGCTACCTTCGGACGCAGAGGTCCAGGACGCAAAGAAGGATAAGGCTTCGACGAACGCGATGATCGCGCGCATCGAAGCTTCCCTGGCTTCCAGCCGCGCCGAACTGAAGCGCGTTGAAACTGAGGCCGCTCAGGCTCAGGAATCCCTGCTCACCGCCGGCGAAGAGCGCGATCTGCGCACCGCTGCGGCCGAGAAGGCTGTAGAACAGCTCGAGTACGCAAAGACTTACCTGGAGCAGAGCCGCAACGATCTGGGTGCTATCGCTTCGGATATCTACCGCAATGGTGCAGGCACCTCGACCCTGAGCCTGCTCCTTGATGACAACCAGGAAGGCGACCTGTTCTACAAGGCCGCTACCATCGACGCGTTGAGCGAACAGAAGGTCCAGTCCGTCAACACCGCCACCGAGGCCGAAGGCCTCGTTTCGGCTTGGCAGGAATATGCTGATGCGGCACAGAACGCCGCCGAAGAAGCTGCAGCCAACTATGACGCAGCCGCAGCGACCGCGAACAGCACCCTGTCCACCTACGAAGCAGCTATCGCACCTGAGAAGCAGCTGCGCGATGACTTGATCGGCCACCTCGCTACCTTGAAGCAGAAGGAAGAGGCCGAGGTTCGCCAGGCGGTTGAAGAGCGCGAAACGCAGGAGCAGGAAAAAGCTCTCGCGGACGCCATCGCCGAAGAGGAAACCGCCAAGGTTCCCGAAACGAAGCAAGACTCCGTTCAGCCGCTCTCGGTTGAAAAGCCACGTGAGCTGGAGCAGGCCGAACCTGAAGAGGAAACGGTCGAGTCGGAGCCTGAGAAGGTTGAAGAGGAACCGGAAGCTGTCGAGCCTCCCGTAGCGCCGAAGCCGGAGCCAACTAAAAAGGCCGAGCCAAAGCCGGAACCAACTAAAAAGGCCGAGCCGAAGCCGGAACCGACCAAAAAGGCCGAGCCGAAGCCAGAGCCAACCAAAAAGGCCGAGCCGAAGCCAGAGCCAACCAAGAAGGCCGAGCCAAAGCCGGAGCCAAAGCCAACCAAGAAGGCCGAACCGAAGCCGGAACCCACCAAAAAGGCCGAGCCGAAGCCGAAGGCTACCCCGAAGCCGGCACCCAAGCCTGAGCCAAAGCCGGAGCCCAAGCCGAAGGTCACCCCGAAGCCAGCGCCTAAGCCTGAGCCAAAGCCGGAACCTAAGCCGGAGCCGAAGCCTGAAGTCGCGCCGCAGTCCGGCAGCAACTACTCAGCAGCGTTTTCCTGGGCCTTGAAGACCGCGGATGATCCCAGCAAGTACTACGTTTACGGTGCCAACGGTCCCGATGCTTTCGACTGCTCGAGCTTCTCGCAGCGAGCTTTCGGCAAATCCGGCATCAGCCTGCCACGTACTTCGTCCCAGCAGTTCGCTAGCGCCCCGCAGTACGTGTCGCTGAGCAACCTGCGCCCAGGTGACCTGGTGTTCTCGTCTTCCAACGGCGGTTCCTCGTTCTACCACGTAGCTATCTACATCGGCAACGGCCAGGTCGTCCACGCTCGCAACCCGAACGCCGGCATCTCGGTGACTCCACTGAGCTACGTCAACAACCTCTACCCGAAGGCAGCCCGCTACTAAGCGCCACCCCTCGAGCACGAAGGCCGCACACCCTTTTGGGTGTGCGGCCTTCCTGCATTCTGGCTACAGGCGTGCGGTCACTGCTCCTGCGCCCGCGTATCGAAGTCCTTGCGGTTCTCCAGGCGAGGGTCATCCGAATCCGGCACGACCATCACCGGGCCCTTGGAGTGGTGCAAGACGCCCTGCGAGGTTGAGCCAAGCAGCATCCCGGTAAAGCCGCCGCGGCCCCGCGAGCCGGTGACGGTCAGTACCGCATGCTCGGATTCGCGGATCAGCACCTCGACGGGAGGCCCGGAGACCACATCGGTTTCCATCTTCAGCGACGGATAGTGCGACTTCAGCCATTTGGAGCCCACACTCATCTGGTAGCGCACATCTTCCAGCACGGCTTCCTGGTCAACGGTCGCCGGCATCCATGCCAGCGCCGCCCCCACCGGCGGCACCGCGCAGATCAGGCGCAGCGTCAGGTCGCTGGCGATGGCCGCGTCCGCGGCCGCCAGCACCGCTGAACGCGCGCGGTCTGAACCGTCAACGCCGACCACGATGCAGTTGCGGTTCGACGCCGCGGCGGCACCGGCCTCTTCCTGCTCCTTGGCCATGGCCAGCGGAACCACGACGGTCGGGCACTTGGAGTGCGCGGGCAGTGCCGAGGACACCGAGCCGAGCAGGCGGCCAACGAAGCCACCGCGGCCACGGGTTCCGACCACTACCAATTCGGCGTCCTGGCTCAGGTCCAGCAGCACGCCGGACGGGTCGCCGGATTCGATATAGGTGCGGATGGCCGCCGTGCTGCCTTCAAGCTCTGCGCGGGCCTGGCGCACAATGTCCTCGGCTCCCCCGCGGATCAGGTCGTCATCCAGGGTCGAGTAGCCTGCGTCCATGGAGGACGCGGCGAACACCGGGATGGTGTAGGCGGACACGATATTCAACACGCTGCCGCGGCGTACCGCTTCGCGTTCGGCCCAGCGCAAAGCGCATCTGCTCTGCTGGGATCCGTCCACGCCAACGACAATTCCTTCAATCTTCTCTGCTGCGACTGGTGCTTCGTCACTCATCAGACTCGCTCCTCAACTACCTCAGATATAACGGGATGTGATTTCCCTTACCACCAATGTACTTGCTTCCGCAGTTCTAGGTGTGAGTTGGGTCTAAAGTTTTCGCGTACAGCCTACTGGACACTCGGATCGATATGAATCAGCGCCCGAAACGTCATAGAATTTTTCCATGTCCTCCTCCACACAAACCGCGTCCGGGAATGCTATGGCCGCGCGCATCGACCGATACTTCAAGATTTCGGAACGGCGTTCAACGTTCTCCACCGAAGTTCGCGGCGGCATCGCCACCTTCTTCGCGATGAGCTACATCGTCGTCCTCAACCCGCTGGTTCTTTCCGGTGCCGATTCCTCGGGCGGCGAGTTGGGCATCCAGCGCGTTGCCGCGGTGACCGCATTTGTCGCCGGCATCCTGACCATCCTGATGGGCATCTGGGCCCGCCACCCATTCGCCATGGCTACCGGCTTGGGCGTCAACGCCTTCGTCGCTATCACCGTGGCAACCAACCCGGAACTGACCTGGGCTGATGTCATGGGCCTGGTGCTCATTGCGGGTGTGGTCATGTTCGGCCTGGTGCTCACAGGGTTCCGGACCGCGGTGTTCAATGCGGTTCCAGCCGGATTGAAAACCGCCATCGTGGTGGGCATCGGCATGTTCATCGCACTGATCGGCCTGGTCAACGCCGGCTTCGTCCAGCGCCTCCCGGATGCCGCGAACACCACCGTTCCGGTGGGCCTGGGCTTCGACGGAGAGCTGATGGGCTGGCCGATCCTGGTCTTCGTGGTCGGCCTGCTGCTGACCATGGCCCTGGTGGTGCGCAAGGTCAAGGGCGCGATCCTGATCGGCATCGTCGTTTCGGCGATCCTTGCCAACATCCTCGAAGCCGTCTTCCACATCGGCGCGATGGAGACCAACACCTGGTCGCTGGTGGTTCCGTCGCTGCCCGAGTGGACCCTTCCGGACCTGTCGCTGATCGGCCAGGTCAGCGTATTCGGCGCCTTCAGCAAGATCGGCGCCACCGCCGCTTCGCTGCTGGCCTTCGTCATCCTGCTCTCGATCTTCTTCGATGCCATGGGCACCATGGTGGGCTTGGCTTCGGAAGCTGGTTCCATGGACGAGAACGGGCAGATCCCCAACGTGGACAAGGTCCTGCTGGTGGATGCGGCCGGCGCGATCGTCGGCGGCGGCACCTCCAGCTCCTCGGCGCAGATCTTCGTGGAGTCCGGCGCCGGCATCGGCGAGGGCGCCCGTACCGGCCTGGCCTCGGTAGTCACCGGCCTGCTGATGATCGTCGCGATGTTCCTGAGCCCGCTGATCTACCTGGTGCCTTTCGAAGCCGTGGCGCCGGCACTGGTCGTGGTCGGTTTCATGATGATCACCCAGGTCTCCAAGATCGATTGGAACGACTGGGGCATCGCGCTGCCGGCCTTCCTGACCTTCACCCTGATGCCGTTCACCTACTCGATCGCCAATGGCATCGGTGCCGGCTTCATCTCCTACGTCTTCATCCGCGCCACGCAGGGCCGCGCCAAGGAAATCCACCCGCTGATGTGGGTTGTTTCCGCGGCTTTCGTGCTGTTCTTCGGCATCGGACTGATTGAGATGTGGGCCGGGGTCAAATAGCCCCGAAGCCCTCCAGGCGCCCCGTCATTGCTCCGGCGATGGCGGGGCGTTTTTTGCCTCCGGCCCGGCGGGAACTGGCTAGGATGGGCACTATGAGCGATCAGCAGAACACCGCTGGGCAGTGGATCCAGGTGGCCGCAGGCTTGAAGAACCCCTCGATGCGCCGGCTTCTCGGGGCGGTATTGAGCGGGCACGGGGTACCCGAGCAGGCCAATAAGTCCGAACGCAAGGACTTGGAGCGCTGGGCCAGCATCGGGCTTCTGCGCCAAGAGGGGTCCGGCTGGGCGCTGAACGACGAACTGCTGGAGAAGACCTTGGCTTCGGCCTCGGCCGCGAAGGCCGACCGCGTCGGGATCCGCCGCTTCTTCGACGGACACCGGCTGCATAGCCTCCCGGCGAAACCAGCGGACCGCCATGAAGTGCTGGTCTACCTGCGCAATGCCGTGATAGGAGCCGGGGACGAACTGCGCGAAGAGCAGCTCAATGAACGGCTGCGGGTATTCCACCCGGACGTCGCGCTGCTGCGCCGCTACATGGTTGACCACCGCCTGCTGCAGCGCGCAGCAGACGGGAGCGGATACCGGATGGGCCCCGGGAGCTAGCCGGTAATCGGCACGGCCCCGGTGGCGAAGCGCTGCACTGCCGCCCCTGAAACCAGGTGCGCCGGCAACGGCGCAGTGCGCAGGCTGCGTTCGAATGCAGGGCCGAGCTTGAGCGGTTCGTCGCTGGCCAGGAACACGATGTTCCCGTAGCGCCGGCCCTTGAGCATCGGCGGGTCGGCGATCATGGCCACATGCTCGAAGACCTCCAGCAGCGTCGCGGCTTCCGCCTTGGCGCCGGACAGGTCCGCGGTATCGCCGCAATTCATGATGTAGACGCCCCCGGCATCCAGCACGCGCTGGGCTTCGCGGGCGTAGTCCGCCGTGGTCAGCACGCGCGGGGTGGTGCTCCCGGCGAAGACATCGCGGATGATCACATCGCGGCTCGCATCACTCAAGGTGGGCAGCACCTGGGCTGCGTCTCCCACGCGCAGGCGTACCAGCGGAGCGCGCGGAACCTCGAAGTGGACGCGCACCAGCTCGGCCAGCTTGGCATCCAGCTCCACCACGACCTGCCGGGCGTTTTCATAGCTGGCCGCGACCCAGCGGGCCATGGAGCAGCCACCTCCGCCAAGGTGGAGCACGCGCAGCTTGCGGGCGCGCCCGTCGTATTGCCCGGCCGGGAAACCGATGGCGAAGACCGGTTCCATCCAGCGCATGTACTCGAAATCGAGGTAGGCCGGGTCCTCCAGGTCCACATGGGAGGAGGGCACGCCGTTGACCTTCAGGATATAGCGGCTGGCGCCGTAGGGATCAGCTTCAATGATCGCCGTTCCGGTGTCGATCGGATACTCTCCGAGCATTGATTCCTTGGCATCCCTAGCCACGCGCGCGCACCATTCGTTGTTCGATTAAGCCATCCCAGCTGCCAGTCAGGGCTTCACTGGTTCCATCAGGCGTGAATCCCTGCTTCGCGAAGAAGGCCAGGGCCCTCTCGTTGCCTTGCAGGACCCAGACCAGGGCGTCGTGCTGTCCAAGGACAACATCGAAGAGGTGCTGGCCCAGTCCGGTACCGTAGTACTCTTCCAGGACATAGAGCATGCCCAATTCGACGTCCACTCCGGCATCCTGGTCTTCTTCGATGACCGGAGTTCCACCGGCTAGCCCGATGATGCGGCCATCGCGGTCTTCCGCGATGAAGAATTGCGCTCCGGATGCCAGCCCGCGTTCCCACCAGGCTGTCTGGCCATCAAGTTGGCCTTCATGGTGGGCGAAAAAGGACTCATCGCGAAGTGTGGCGTACGCTTCTCGCCAGGCTTGCAATTTCATTTGCAGCGCTGCGCGGACGTCTTGTTCAGTAGCCAGTCGGATTCGGTAGTCGTTCATTTGCGGCACTTCTCTAGCCTACGGCAGTGACTTCGCTATTTTCTTCCAACGCACCAAGGCCCCCTCCTACTAAAGTAGTATTGCGGACTGTCCAAATGCTTGAAAAAATATTCACGTAGTCGTAAACTTTTTGGCTCAAAGGGGGGTCGGACTTGAACCGGAATACAAAATACGCTGCCTTGACTGGTGGCCTTGTCGGTTCCCTGACCCTGACCATCAGCCTTTCCTCGACCTTCTGGGTGATTTTGCTCGGTTGCGTTCTCCTAGCCGCCGGCTTCAGCATTCTGGCCAGGTTCGAACGCTTCTGGGGCCCGGCCGAACCGGACCACTACTACTACATCGTTCCCATGCTGGTTGGCCCGGTAGTTGCGGGGCTGGTGCGCAATACCGGTTATGCCCTGTGGGTCGGCCCGCCGATGGGTCTTCTCTGCGGATTGGGCGTGTACTTCTTGATCCTGAAGTCGCCGCCGTTCAAGCACGATGAAGCCGGGGAACTCGAATTCGAGCGCCCCGAGCGCTATCCAACGCGCTAGAGGACTCGCGCTAGCGCGAACCCGTCCCACCCCTTGACGCCTATAGTCTGCAGCGCCGTGGCTGATACGCGCGGGTCATCGCGCAACCACCGCAAAGAGTCCTGGATTCCGCGAACATCGGCTTCTTGCGTCCCATGCCGGGATGGGTCATCCAAGACCGCGCCGCTGCGCACCACGTTGTCGAGCACCAGCACGGTGCCTGAATGCGCCAGCTCCAGTGCGCGTTCCAGGTAGGGCACGTTGTTGCGCTTATCGGCATCTATGAAGATCAGGTCAAATGGTGCAACGCGTTTGGAAATCAGCGAATCCATGGAACCCTGCGCCGCACCCAACCTGATTTCAACACGTTCTGAAAGCCCTGCCCGCTGCAAGTTCTCACGCGCAATCGAGGCATGCAGGGGTTCAAATTCGCAGCTGATGACGGTACCGGCTGCACCGACGCCCCGGGCGAGCCAGCTGGTGGAGTAGCCCCCGAGGGTTCCGATCTCGAGGACCCTGCGGGCACCTGTGATCTCGGTGAGCAGCTGGAGGAACTTTCCCTGGGCAGGACTGACTTCAATCCGTGGAAGCCCGGCACTATGGGAATGCTCCCGGCCTGCCTCCAAGGCATCAACGCGCAGCCCCAGCGCCTGTTCCAAATATTCATCGACGGCTGCGGCATGGTGCTCTGCAGAATGGTGGATCATGACGGCATGTTCTCCTCACTATCCTCAATAGCCTTCTCCAGGCGTTGGATTTTGCCATCGAGCTCACCTTCGTAACCGGGGCGGATATCGGCTTTCAACACCAGCGATACGCGCGAACCGAATCGGCCAACGGCCATGGTGGCTTGCTTGACTACCTCCATGACTTCGTCCCATTCACCTTCGATCTCGGTGAACATGGAGCTGGTGCGATTGGGGAGGCCAGAATCGCGGACGATTTTCACCGCTTCGGCCACTGCATCGTGGACCGAACCGTTGGGGTTGTCGTTACTTGGGGCTACGGAGAAAGCTACAATCATGCTTCCACTGTCCCACTACGCCTTGTGCTTGTCATCCGCCTTGCAGGCAATATCTAGGCAGCTAGTCCGCTCGCCCTCAAGACGATGGCCGCCAGAGCACCGACGACAACGACGACAAGATAGGGTGCCTTGAAAGCCAGTGCGATAATCGCCGCCGCGAGCGCACCGATACGGGCGTCAATCACCAGTTCCTGCCCGGAGGTGAAGGCGTTGACCGTCACCAACGAGGCGAGCAACGCAATGGTCAGCGTGGCCGCGACATGGGACATGGTCGGCGAGTCCAGAACCTTGCGTGGCACAAAGTAGCCGCAGAGCTTGATTGCGTAGGCCGTCAGGCAGGCTCCCAGAATCCACCAGCTCAATTCGCTCAAGGCTGGTCCTCCTCAATGCTTTCCAGATCGCCGTGCTCGGTCGCAGCCGGGGTCCGGCGGCCGGTGGCCACCGCGTAGATCGCAGCGCAGGCCGCGGTTACCAGAATCGGCAAGCCCGGCGCGGTGACCGGCACAGCCAGCGCGGTGAGGATTGCGGCCGCAATCGCGATCATGACCGGTTCAACTGACTTCAAGCGCGGCCAGAGCAAACCGATGAAGGCGGCGACCGCGGCGCCATCGAGCCCCCAAGCCGCGGGGTCCCCCATGCGTTCTCCGAGCAAGGCTCCGACGAGGGTGAACAGATTCCACAGGACGTAGACGCCCACCCCGGCGGTGAAGAAACCACGGCGCTTCTCGGCCAGGTCCGATTGCCCCAAGCTGACTGCGGTGGATTCATCGATGGTCACCTGGGCCATCCAGGGCACATGCCGTCCCAAAGGCCGCAATGCCTGCTTGATCTGCATCCCGTACACGGCATTGCGGATTCCCAGCAGCGAAGCGGCGGAGAACGCTGCCGAGGCAGCACCTCCGCCTGAGATCACGCCGATAAAGGCGAACTGCGATCCGCCGGTGAACATCAAGGCGCTCAAGGCAACGGTTTGCCACAGATCCAGTCCTGCAGCAATGGACAGGGCCCCGAAGGAAATGCCGTAGAGCCCGGTGGCGATCGCGATGGAAAGGCCCATCCTGGTCGCCGGAGTGAACCAGCTAGCGGACGTGGCGTGCATCGTACCTGACCTTGTAGACACCGCGCTTGACCTTTGCGTCGCCGATCTCGACGTGCTGCAGCTGGTTCAGGTGCTTCACGTGGGTGCCACCGCAAGGTTCGGCATTCACCCCGGCGATGCTCACGGTACGGATGCCCTGAGCATCGGTGGCCGTTGTGATTTCTCCGCCGCCAGCGATGAGTTCATCGACGCGTCCTTGGAGCCAGGCCTTGGCGGCGGCCCGTTCGTTCTCATCGCCCAATGGCAGGTCGAGGCTGGCCGGATCGAAGTCGAGGCGCGACTGCCCAGGGAAGTGCGAGTGGCCCTGGTGCTGCCAGCCGCGGTCTTCGCCAGCGAATCCCAGGACGTGCCCTGCGGTGTGCAATGCGGCATGGGAAAGGCGCAGCTCGCCATCGATCTCAGCTAGGACCTGATCACCCACCTGCCGGGCGCCGGCGCCGTACAAGACCACCAGTGCATTCGCGTCGCGCTGGACTGAGACAGGCAGCCCGTCCACGGTGCCTGAGTCTTCGGGCTGGCCTCCACCACGGGGATGGAAGATATTGGGGCTCAGGGCAATCCACTGCCCGTCTTCGCCGCTTCCCGTTGCAATGACTCGGGCCTCCGCAGCAAAAATGTACGTGTCCTGCAGGTACAGGTTGACCTGTGCGATTTCTCCGGTGTTCATGTGGCCTAGCTCAGCTCCAATTCTTTGCGCAGTTCTGCCGGGCGGTTGCTCGTCAATTCCCCGACACCCAGGTCCACCAGGAATTGCGCATCCGCGGGACGGTCAACCGTCCAGATGCGCGCCTTCAGCCCTTGTTCCAGCCATCGGCGCACAAGATGCTCATTGGCTCGGGTCCAGGCGACCCCGGATCCAATGATGCCAGCTCCCCCTGCGTTGATCAGTTCGATTCCTTCAGGCACGGAGCGGTAAAGAACATCGTAGACACCTGCTCGCCCCAGGTCGCCGGAATCAATGAGCTGCCGGACATAGTCCGGGTTGACCTCGGTCATCAGCTGGCACAATAGTGAAGTGCTGACGGTGCGTGCCAGATAGCGCAGGGAATTCGGCTCAAAGCTCATCAGGGTCACCGCGATCTGCCCTTGCGAGCCGGCCGTGCCCGTCTGCAGGTCGAAGCCATGGGCTGCCAGGACCTGCAGCACACCCTTTTCGAGCAGGTGGCCATAGGGGCTTGGATGCTTGATTTCGATAGCCAGGCCAATTGGCTTGCCGCGTGCTTCAATGAGCTCGAAAAGTTCGCCGAGGCTCAGGAGCTGTTCATTCTCCGCCCCGTACTCGGCCGGGACCAGGCTCGGAACGACTCCAGTGAAGTCCATGGCTTTCATCTGGGCCAAGGTAAATCCGGCAACCAGACCGGCTGAATCAGAGGTGCGGTCGACTGTTGGATCGTGGTGGCAGACGACGATTCCGTCTTTGCTCAGATGGACGTCGCATTCGATTCCATCGGCGCCTTCGTCGATGGCCTGCAGATAGGCAGCACGAGTGTTCTCCGAATATTTATGGGAGCTGCCGCGATGGGCGAAAAAAAGCGTATCCATAATTCCTACGCTACGCGATCATCGCTCCTTGGCAACGCAGATTGCCCTCTGCCAAGACGCTTATTTCTTCGACTGCTTTCGTGGCTTCGGCCTGCGGATGCAAGCACTTGCTGCCATCGTGCAAAACACGAAGTTACCCGGCAAGAAAAGGTGTCCGCTTTCCTGATTCTGCCCCGGAATTCCAAGGCAAAATCGCCATCGTCATGGGAATCAGCCTGCACGCCGATAGCTGGCTGCGATTGCCCCGCTGGCCAGCGGCTGCGCTGATATCAACTGGAGGTGACGGGAATCCTGCAATCCTGCCTCATGCAGGGTTGGTCCATGCCCGGCGATGACTGGATGGACTAGGAAGTGGTATTCGTCGATAAGTTCCATCCGGTCCAGAACCGTTGCCAATTTGCCGCTACCGAGCAGCACTCCATTGGGGTACTGGTCCTTCAGCTTCTGCACCGAGGCGCGTAGGTCGCCGCTTAGCAAGTGCGAATTCTTCCACGAGTACGCGGTGCGGGTGCTTGAGACAACGTACTTGGGCTTCTCCTCCAGCTGCTGCGCCCAGCGAAGCAGCGCTGGTGGCGCTGCGATATCTCCATGAGCGACGGCCGGCCAGTAATCTTCCATCAGCTCGTAGGTGGCACGCCCCCAGAGCATCGCTCCGTGCGCATTCATCAGTCGTGTGAAGTAGTCGTGCAATTCGTCGTCGGCGATGCCTTCGCGATGATCTACACAGCCATCCAGCGTGACGTTGATGCTGAATGTCAATTGTCCCATCGCAAGCTCCTGTAGCTATAGCCTCACCACCAGGTCCCCGGTGCCTTGACTGTAGGGTTGCCGGCCAGCCACGTCAAGCAGCGACGATGCATCATCAGGCAACCGGTGCGAAAGCAGAGACAGGCCCGTTCGCATCGGCGATGTCCGCCCAGCATCTGCGTTGGATGCAGAACCTGTAAGCGAAACACAATTTCACACTCATCTTCCGGGAGACTAAGCGTCAAAGGTAGGCTCGCAGTATGCCGCCACCAGACTCATCCCCAAGTTTGTCCCCTGGTCCCCGCGACCTCATGCCCATTGTCCAGGGCCTGGTCCAAGGCTCCTGGCCAAAGACCGAAGTCGAGCGTGAAGTCCTGTTCGGTGCCCTTGGATTCGTTTCCGGAAACAACGTTGATGCCGAAGACCACGATTCACCACATCAATTGATGAGCCTAGACCTCGGCCTGCCAGGAAAAATGGTGAGTTTTTGGGATACTTACCGTCGGCAATTCCTCAGCGTCTGCACCCACCTCTACGGATCGCTGAACGCCCAGGACCCGGTGGCCCAGTATGGCTACGAAGCCCTGCAGGCGCAGCTTTCCCAACTGTATGGCACTCCTGAGCGCCCTTGGGACGACGAAGATCAGTCGGTGGGCATGTGGCGCTGTAATGGCCGGAGCATCACCCTGCAGCTATTTGACCGGTCGGATAGCACCGTGATGCTCACCATCGAAGACCTGGCACTCGCGTCAATAATTGAAGCCGAAGAAGCAGCCCACTAGTCTTCTCACTCCTTGGACTGCTTGAAGCGGTTCAAAGCGATTGCGATGCTTCGATAATAGGCAGGCCGCAAGCCAACAGGAACAGTGCTTAAACAAGTGCAGGGGCCAGGCTTTCATGCCTGGCCCCTGCACGGGTTAAACAGGTGAGGCCCCGGCACCAAACGGTACCAGGGCCTCAAACCATCTACTCAAGTTAAGTCCGGCGGTGACCTACTCTC